>CAUJDS010000066.1 GCA_963169695.1 Bdellovibrionota bacterium | reverse complement strand
AAAATTCCAAACATTAATAAGGACGCTAGGTCTCAATAGCGATAAGTCTCCGGTTTGTACGGTCCCTGTGGCGATACACCAATATAGGCCGCTTGTTTATCAGATAGTGTGCTGA
The DNA here is from genome assembly GCA_963169695.1 of Bdellovibrionota bacterium. Classification (GTDB taxonomy): domain Bacteria; phylum Bdellovibrionota; class UBA1018; order UBA1018; family CAUJDS01; genus CAUJDS01. The sequence goes on along the minus strand of CAUJDS010000066.1, from coordinate 60,990 downwards.
GATCCGCATTCAATTTCTTGAGCTGAAGTCGAGCTACTTTTTCATCCAAATGCTTAGGCAGAGTGTAAACGCCAACTGGATATTTCTTCGTGTTGGTAAATAATTCTACTTGGGCAATGGTCTGGTTGGCAAAGGATGAAGACATCACATAACTAGGATGACCTGTTCCACATCCCAAATTGACGAGTCGACCCTTGGCCAACATGATGATTCGCTTCCCAGTTGGAAAGATCACATGGTCAACCTGTGGTTTGATTTCTTCCCATTGGTATTTCTCTACACCGGCAACGTCGATTTCATTGTCAAAGTGACCAATATTGCAAACAATGGCTTGGTCCTTCATCTTGATCATGTGGTCGTGGGTGATGACGTGGTAGTTACCCGTCGCCGTTACAAAGATATCTGCCTTGTCTGCCGCGTAGTCCATTGTCACCACGCGGTAGCCTTCCATTGCCGCCTGAAGTGCGCAGATGGGGTCTACTTCGGTGACCCATACTTGAGCTGAAAGACCGCGTAGTGCTTGGGCCGATCCTTTGCCTACGTCGCCATATCCGCAAACCACTGCGACTTTTCCGGCAATCATGACATCGGTTGCACGCTTGATGGCGTCAACGAGAGATTCTCGGCAGCCATAGAGGTTATCGAATTTAGACTTGGTGACAGAATCATTCACATTGATGGCAGGGAATCGCAATTCCTGACGCTCATGCATCTGAATCAAACGGCGTACTCCCGTAGTCGTTTCTTCCGTTACGCCCTTGATCTGTGCCAAGCGGGTCGAATACCAAGTTGGGTCCTGCTTGAGCTTCTCTTTGATTGAATTGAATAGAATGATCTCTTCTTCTGAACTTGGATTAGAAAGCACCGATAGGTCCTTTTCGGCGCGCGTACCAATGTGGAGAAGAAGGGTGGCGTCGCCGCCATCATCCAAAATCATGTTAGAAAAAGAACCATCCTTCCACTCGAATATGCGATGGGTATAATCCCAGTAATCTTGGAGGGACTCTCCCTTGACAGCAAAAACAGGCACGCCAGCTTCGGCCATTGCAGCTGCAGCATGGTCTTGAGTCGAAAAAATATTACACGAAGCCCAACGTACTTGCGCACCAAGTGCCCTAAGGGTTTCGATCAACACTGCTGTCTGAATGGTCATGTGAAGCGAGCCAGTGATATGTGCACCACGCAATGGCTGCTGCGCCTTATACTCTTCTCGGATCGCCATCAGTCCAGGCATTTCGGTTTCGGCAATCTTGATTTCCTTGCGACCCCACTCTGCCAAGCTTAAGTCCGCGACGACAAAGTCGGGACTATCAGAAGTATTTTTAGAATCAAATGGGCTGGAAGACATTTTCATTTGGCTTTGTTTCATCATAGTATTCTCCGTTGCTCCGAACATTTCGTACCCTTATCTTAATGCCCCAAAAGGGGAAGTTGGTTCAAAATGAGCGCGGTTGGAAATGACACCACCAAAAATCCGAGCCTAGGGCCTAGTATGCCTCGCAACGCTCCTCGGATTCACGAAAGACTATAATTTCCGGGCTCACGATACACAACGAAAAACTCAGAGATGACTGACTCGCAGAGGGACGGCCCTTCGAAATGCTAATGCCGTAGGCGCTTGGCAAATGACCTTGGATTTAGGTAGGTAATCGGACGGGCATTCAATCTAGAAAGACAGTTGTCTCGTGTTTACACGGTCTAAATAAGGAAATGGGTTCCGTCTTCCGCTTTTTGTTTCGACGATAGCGGCTCAGGGAGCGCCGGTGTTTCAGCTATTCGTGACTTTAAACACAGCGCATCATATTTCGTGACCGGCATTCGGGAGCTATGTTATATGACTCGAGCAATGAAAGCTCAGTTCAAAGTAAGAAAATGGTACATCTTTGGCCGCTTTTGCTCGTTTGCGGTACTTTTCCAATTTTTATGTGGCCTGAGTCTTGGGAGTTCATGCGACGGGGCTTTTTCTGGTTTTGATGAGCCATGGTCACAGACGCGCCCCTATAAGCCGAGTAGGCAGATGGTGCGGGACTACCTCGATGACATAAAGAGGCTACCTTCCAGAGATGTCTTTGCTATGCTTGAACGTACTGCAAGTGGAGTTAGACACAGTCGTTATCACCTACGACAGTTTATGTCCGTAGCATCGAAAGATGACCTAAAGGTACTCTCTCTTTGGGGGTTACTTTTTGAAAGCGAAGCAGCTGGCGATAACGGCAAGGGATTTTTCAACGAAGCATTGATCATTGCCACTCCGGAAGAGGTAATGAACTTCAAAGACAATAACGAACCAAGTGATTTTGCAACCCACCTCTATGATCTGGCAAGGATTGTAGATGATCAAGAGGCGTTTATTGGCAGAGCGATAGATTCATTTATTGGACAGTTTTCAAATCCTGATCAAGTCCTTCTTTTGAGGTCTTTTATAGAATTAGCCAGGCTAGATGCATCGGTTAGAACTGCAAAGGCGAATGCCAACAATCATCAGGTCCAACTCCAGTATCGGACACCTTGGCAAAGAGTGAAAGGATGGATTTGGAGGTTGAGGAACCCCGTTTCATGGAAGTCTCCAACCGAGGAAAGCATTCATGAAGACTGGCACGACTATTGGCCCTATAGAAGTTGGAGAAAAACAATTTACGACATACCCAGAGAATATCGTGAGCGGGGTTTGGACATTGATCGGTAGTATTTCCGTGGAGTAGCGTCGTTCGGACGGACCACTTCCGTCGAATGGTAGCTCAGCGATCAAAATGAACTTGAGACCGAGGCTATGCGGCCATTGATATTTTTCGACTAGAAAATGGAAAGATTGTCGAGCATTGGGATGCCGTACAAGAAGTTCCGAAGAGTTTGGCAAATTCCAATACGATGTTTTAATTGACGCTCGAGCGGTGACCTCAGGACTTGGCGCTTCTTTGTTTGGCTTTTTTGTGATTTGGCGCGTTGTGTAACCTGACGGTTAAGCGTGGCAAGACCAAAAACTTAGATGAATGCTCCCCAACGATAAGCTTTTCATTATCATTTGCCGTTAAGAGATTGATGAGAAGTAGTCTGAAGAGAAAGGGATCGCTACCCTGGTTGCAGATAGTGCAGTCCTTGCTTTCATTGATAGTTTTCTTAGCGGGTGTCCCCGTTTTTCTGAAATGGCAAATTCCGTCATCTCCGTATGGAGCAACGTTCAATGCCTGGATTTCGATGCAGTTCAATACAGCCTTGGGGCTGTCGGGTCTAGGTTTGGCACTTTTCTCGCTTTGTACCTATCGCTTTCGAGCTGCGCGGGTCTTTGCATTTTCGATTGCAGCATTGGGGCTTCTGACACTTGTGCAGTACCTCTATCGAATTGACCTAGGTATCGATCAGCTCTTTCGGTCCGCTTTTACGACTGGGCTGCTTCGAAATCCAGGGAGAATGGCCCACAATACAGCGGTAAGCCTCATCGCCAGCGGTGTGGCCGTGTGGATTTTATCCACACCAAAGAGAAATCCTCGCAGCCTACTCTTGGCCGGCTTTATTGGCCTTCTTCCAATCGGACTAGGAATCGTAAAGACCGTCAGTTACATTTTCGGTGCTAAGGGTTCTGTAGATCCAGCTAGCTTTCTCCATATGGCATTACCGACGGCAATCGCTGTAGGAATCAGTGGCTCGCTCATTCTGCTGACGGTTTATCTATGGCTTCGTGACGCAAAAAAGTATGCGCACTGGTTGCGCCCGTTTTATGTGACTTCCTTGCTTTTCTTTGCAACGCTCGGGCTGTGGCAGCTCCTTTTGAATCAAGAGATCGCCCATCTTGCAAATCTTGTGAGATCCCAATCAGAATCGGTCCGAGGAATGTTGGGCCTTCGACTATCCAATTCAACCTATGCGCTCAAGCGTTTTGGAACCAGAGTTGAATACCTAGGTTCCAGGGATCACCGTTACCTCGAATTAGATGCCAAGTCCTACCTAGAACATTTAAATCTACTGAAGCAAATGGGGCTTGCTGACTCGGGTGGGAAGCCTTACTGGGTCTATTCACCCGAAAAATTAGGAAATTTCAATCATCTCAACCCAAAAGCCAACTTGGAATTGAGAGAGGTCGTGGCAGATAGTAAGTTAAAATACAGTCCCTCTATGAGTCACTTTGCTTTTCAACCCGAGGGCGGTGGCAATTTCTATGTTTCGGTTCCACTAAGAAAATCTGGCGTATCACTAGGCTACTTGTATGCAGAGATGAACGGTGAAAAGCTCTTTAAAGATCTCGTTAAGCTCAATGACTTCTCTCTCAAAATTTATGATTCGGATCAGGTGATTTTTTGGACCAAGGATGAGAACGGCATTGTTACCGAACTCTCAGATTCCTCCAATCTTAGCTGGGGACTGGCCTCTCTCATGATTACGGTCACACCAACCCATCGCTTTGTTGAAGCGAATCGAACGCTGCTGCCCTTCATTATTCTCTATGGCGGAAGTTTGGTTTCACTCTTGGTTGGGTTCTTTCTGCAATCCGTCGGTTATACGCGCCGACAGGAGCATTCTTATCTGCGGAGAATGGAAGATGCCAATCAGGAAATCGAAAAGGCCAACCAAGTACTAGAGAATCTCAAGGATCGTCTCGAAATTGCACTTCAGGATTCTGGAATCGGAGTCTGGGAATGGACCATCCCTTCCAATGTACTGATTTGGGATGATCAGATGTTCAAAATCTATGGCCTGAATCGATTTGATTTCGGAAAAGACTATCAGATGTGGATCAAGCAGATTCACCCCGAAGATGCCAAGGATGTTGTTGACGCCATGAATGATGCATTGGTTGGAAGGGATGAATTTAAGCACGAATTTAGGATAATAACTAGCAATGGCAAGATTTCCTACGTCTTGGGTCGCGGAAAAGTTCTTCGAGATCCATTGGGCTCGCCCTTGAAGATGATTGGGATCAATTGGGATATCACTCAGATCAAGCAGAATGAACAAGCTCTCATTCTCGCAAAACAAATGGCCAATCAAGCGGCGGAGGCTAAGTCATCGTTTCTTGCAAATATGAGTCACGAGATCCGAACACCGTTGAATGCTGTCATAGGAATGGCCGATCTTATGCTTGAGACAAAGCTCACCGCTGATCAAAGGCAGTTTTCGATGATTATTCAACAATCCGGAACCGCTTTGTTAGGTCTCATCAATGATATTCTTGATTTTTCGAAAATCGAGGCTGGAAAACTGACACTAGAGAACGCGGAATTTCAGATTGCTCATTTGGTGGAGTCTCAGGCGGAGTTGATGATTTTAAGAGCAGAACGAAAGAATATTTCTCTCATGACCTTCATTGATCCTAATATGCCCGTTTTTTACGCCGGAGATGCAGCGAGAATCGGGCAGGTATTGCTGAATCTGATGGGAAACGCCGTAAAGTTTACAGAAAGAGGAGGCGTGTCAGTCAGAGTAGTTCCGTCGAAAAGATCTTCTGAAAGCGGTGATAGAAGCCGAGTCCGATTTGAGATTATCGATACCGGAATCGGTCTGAGCGAAGAGAGCCAACAAAAACTCTTTCAACCCTTTACGCAGGCAAGTGGAGTCATTTCACAGAAATATGGTGGCACTGGTTTAGGTTTGTCTATATCGAAGCGTTTAGTTCAGGCGATGGGTGGCGAAATTGGAGTGCTTAGTAGCGAAACCAAAGGCGCTATCTTCTGGTTTGAGATCCCGCTTTCTCGCACGCGCGAAGGTGCTACGAAGTCTGAGCTGCGCAGTAAAATCGAGAATGTCCGAATCATGATCGTTGATGACGATGAAACGGTTCAAGGCATAATGGGAGATTACTTTAGTTCTTGGAATATGAACTGGAAGAGTCATCTCAATTTTCAAAATGTTATCCAGCATATTCGAGATGGGGAAGCAGCTGGCGTGCCCTATGATGTCGTTGTTTTGGGTCAGGGAAAATTGAAAGAAGAAGGGCTCCCCATTGGGCGAGAAATTCGGGAATCTTTTGGAGATGCTAGTCCCAAGATTCTACTGATGGAGCACTTTGGAATCAGCTCGGACCCTTCACCCGAACTGATGGAGTGTTTTGATGGAATCATTTATAAGCCTGTCAAGCAGTCACAATTATTCGATAGTCTGGTTAATGCAGTAACGGGAGTCCATGCTGAATCTGTTGCTCCAGAGAAAACCCGTGACAGTATTGTTTCCGAGTCAGGAAGGTCGGCTTTCCGAATTCTCGTAGCGGATGACGTAGCTGCGAATCAACTGCTTACGCTGAAGCTATTGATGAGTTTGGGATACAGCGCCAACGCGGTAGGCAATGGCAAGGAGGTCTTAGAATCCCTCGTGCTCGGAGGATATGATCTCATTCTCATGGATTGTCAGATGCCGGAAATGGATGGATTTCAAGCTACCAAAATGATTCGGACTCAAGAGGGAGCGACCGGAACTCATATTCCAATCATTGCTTTGACGGCAAATGCTATGGCGGGTGATGATCGCAAATGCCTTGCCGCAGGAATGGATGGCTACCTCTCCAAGCCCATAAAGAAAGACCGCTTAGGTGAAATGTTGAGTAAGTGGCTAATACCTAAGTCCGAGGAAAAAAAAGCTGCCTAGAGAGAAATCAATTTGACGGTGGACGTGCTTTACCGACCAGCCAGGTTCGTATTTTATTAGCGGCCACTTCTGAGGTTGAATCAAATTCTAGGTAGGTCTTAAATACTCCATCCTGACTTCCAGACGATACAGACAGGGCCGTAACCATCAGGCGTGCCCCTTGTCCTAAAATTTCGTCAAAGGGCTTACCACTGAGTGCAAGCGCGGTGCCTTTGGGTATCAAGTGTTTGCAGACGACCGTTACGCCCGTTTCGTCTATTTGTTCTAGTTGAATATCGAGTTGAGCCGTTACCCGAATAGCACCATCGGGCATCTTGGCGCTCGTTTGGAGCGCCTGAATGAGTTCTGAAGAACTAAAATAGGAAGCTAGTTTTGTTATTAAGAGGTCACGATTGAGTGGCTTATAAAGGTAGTCGCTAGCTCCCAATTCCATGGCGTGTGCAATTTTGGTAGTGTCCTTATTGCTTGAGACTACCAAAATCGGAATGATAGTTGAAACGTTGGTTCGAATGTAATTGATAAGTTCGTAGCCGTTTTTGAGAGATTCGAGATTTAGATCAATCATAAAGAGGGCTGGTAATTGAGTTTCGAGACGTTTCGAGAGCTCTTCATAAGTCGTATAGGATTCTGAGGTAAGGCCAAATTTTTTGAGCAAATGGTTCATCAAAATATTGTGTGAGGGATCGTCGTCCGCAATAAATACCAATTTCTCTAATTCTTTGGTTTTCACTTAGGCCTCTTTTCGGTTTTGCTCGGGCTTGCGAAATTTTTGTCTTTCGCGCTCAAAAGTCCCCGGTATATTCCAGTGCTAGACCAAGAGAGCGGTGCACTGCCAGTAACAAAGGTACAATCTGAGAGGCCAAAATCTGCCATTTCCTTGCCCTGTACCCGCATTGGAGTCTCCGGAGCGATCCGAATAAGAGAGAAGAGATTGAAGCTCGTTGCGGTTGCTTTGGTAATTTCCGTTTGAATCGATGCTTGGATGATCGGCATCTCATCTTCAAGGTATTGAAAGCTGTGAAATTCCGTATCCTTCAATTGCTTTCGAATCTTACGTAGGAGAATGGGCGAGGCGAGGGGCTTGACGAGGTAGTCTGATGCTCCCAGAGATATGGCACGATAGATTGATTTGGTATCTTTGAGGCCGCTAGTGACTATGACCGGTACGGACTGAAGGGAAGTCATTGCCTGACGTTTTTCGAGAAAGTCAAAACCCGACACCTTAGGCATTTGAAGATCAAGCAATAGAAGATGGGGTGAACGTTTGGCAAGAATGGCCAGGGCTTGCTCGACCGAATCGGCTTCAAGCACACTGATTCCCGCATTTTCTAAAACCCTACGAACAAGAACACGCTGATCCGCCACGTCATCAATGATCAGAATCTCTTTCCCTTTGATGCTCATCCTTTGCCCTTCCCCTTGCTTGAGAGTAACCTTAAAAGACGGGATTGGCACGGATGGATCCAGGGGACGAATCGTTCTGGCTGACCCGTCGGATCGACTTAGCGTTTTTCTACGAGGGAGCATGAAGTAATGATGAGTGCAGAAATTATTGATTCAGAAATCCTCGCAGGATTACGGGAGTTGGTATCTAGCGATAATCCCGGATTCCTGAAGGAGTATTTCGATCTTATTCTGGCCTCTATGCCTGTGCGATTCAAAGCCATCGAAAAGGCCTTGTCTGTCTCAGATTTTTCGGCTTTGGAGGGAGAGGCACATTCACTGAAGTCGAGCAGTGCCAATTCGGGGCTGACCAAAATGACAGAAATCTGCGCTCAATTGGAAAAAATGGGTAGTGCAGGTACAGGCTTAGAGGGTCCCAGGCTACTTCAAGAACTGGACGTTGCCATTCGTGATGCCCGACGGGAGATCCTGGCCCTACCTGAAATGAAATAAGGCCCAGTCACCTTGCCACCTATATAGTCTCCTCGGCCCTTCGCGCTGATCCTGGCGTGGAAAGGGTTCTACAGTAAACTCAAATAATTTAAATATAATCAAAGAGTTGTCTAAAATGACACAACTAGTCAATTTGGCTAATGCACCCCATACTGAGGAGAGTCAAAGTTAACAAATATTAACAGTTATAGGGGAGCCACCAGAAGATGAATAGAAGACAGAAACTGAATTTTGGTGTGATCCTTCTCTTCGCCGCCACTTCATCTGCTTGTAAGACGAAGGATCCAGTCGGAGTTCTGAATAAGGAAATTCGAAGTCTAGGATATATCTCTTACACAACTCCATTAGAATTTTCTGGCCCAGGGACCTTGATTGGTGGAAGGCCTAGTCAGTTGCAAGTTGTTGCCCCGCCACAAACTTGTTTTCCGGATCAGGTGGAGGGCCAGCCTACCGGGCTTCGTTTTGTCGACAAGACTACCTTGGCTTCCAAGACCTACAACCTGTCGGTGAGTGGTGGAGCCAAGTTAAGCCTGCTTAAATTTTTGAATTTTTCCAATGGCCTTGGGTCCATCGGGGCCCGCTTTGATGATATTACGACGATCCATCTAGAGATGAGCGGTGTCACCGTGGAGTACCTGGATTCGGTACGACTAGCTGAGTACTATCGATCTGGTATGAGCGAAACCTGTAAGGACTTTTTGGATCAGGTAGCATTCGTCATTCAAGCATTGCGAGTATCAAAAATGAGCTTTCAGTTCGAAAACAGAAAGGGACGACTCATCAATTTGGATACCAACCTTCCTACGCAGTACATCGCCGTCGGGGTGGATTATAGCTATCGCGTAAGCAATCAGTACAATCTCGAAATCACTTCACCAAAATACATGGGGTATCAGTTGGGACGACTGATGCGATCCGACCGCGGTCTTGCGCTTAATCGAGCAAGCACCACGGACAAGGACTTGTTTCAATTCCGAGCTATGAATCTCTTTGACAATCTCCCTCAGGCACAGCCCGTCACAGCTCAGCAATTAATCTATGAAGGAAGCCTACCAAGGAACTTTGTGCGACCTTACTAACTTGTTTTGTAGGGAAGAGTTCGTTAGCGTCTAGGTATGACTCGATGGCTTCGATTTCTGGGGTTTATGTTCTGTGGAATGCTGAAGAAGTCGTTTGACCCCAATGGTTCAACCATCCTTCGCTTTCGAGTTTGGCCGACAGACGTGGATCTCAATATCGTCAACAATGCTCTGATCCTCACCTATGCAGAATTTGGTAGGTTGGACTATTTCTTTCGTAGCAAGTTGGTTTGGTACTGCTTGAAGAAAAAAATCTATGTCGTTGCGGGAGCCATTCAAGTTCGATTTCACAGACCACTTCGAAGGTTTCAGTTAATCGAGCTGCATACGGAAATGGTTTATTGGGATTCACAATGGATTTGGGTCAGCCATAAGCTCTATCAGGTAGGAAGAACCGAAAATAAATTGGCGGCATCGTTGATTGTCAAAATTACTTTCAGAGAGGGCAAAGTCCCTAGGGTTTTTGACCAACTGCTCAAAGAAGTGGGCCTAACCATTCATCCCAGGCCAAAACCTGCTGATCTACCTAACCTTTAAATAAAAAAACGGCGAGCAAGAGAGATTCTCACTTGTTAGGGTCTCTTTGCCTACGTACAATTTAGTTTATGGTGCGAAATGGGATTTGGATCTTTAGCATTTTGATATTGCCTTCGGCATTTGGGGCTGTTCCGCTTACCATTCAAAGTGAATGGGGCAAGGTCACGGAGAAATGCAAAAGTGTACCCGACGCACCTAAGATTTGGATACTGAAGCAGTGGCACCTCAGCCCCTCGACCGACACGCGTGTGTTGCAGGACTATTCCTCGATTCTGCAAACTAAGAACCTAACTTCTCTCTATCTTCAGCTGGAGAAATGGATTGAAGCTTCAGCAATCAAGCAATTAATAGCCGAGGGCTGCACAGGAGAAATCACCGAGGCGAGTGTTCTTCGCTTCAATGGTTGGAAGATATCCGATCTCAAACCCGAGCTTCAAGCTGGACGCTTCTCAGAAATTCCAACCAGTGTGGCAATGAAATTGGAGACTAAGTTTGGAGATGCGATTCAGACGCTCTGTGGTGATGATGAAGCCTTGATCAAGGAAGGGCTGTTGGCATTCTCGGATGCAAGAGGGGCACTTGGGTTTTTGACTCGAATAATTCAAAATAAAAAAGATAAAGTCAAAGCCCAGCTCTACATAGACGGTGTGGTCAAAGCCTACGCCATGGATAAAAACACCTCTATCCTTCAAGCCATGGCTCGCCTGAAAGTCGAATTAAAAAAGGCGATCGATCGTGTCGAAGTCTCCATCGAAAAAAGAAACGAAAAAGTATTGCAGATCGTGGAGCAATCCAAAGAAAAGAATTTGGCAATCCTCTTTGGAGGAATGCACGCAAAGGGTCTCCAGCGATTGTTAGAAAAGAAAAATTATAATTGCAGCGTGGTGGAGCCTACGGGCTATCAAGACGACGAAAGCCAGCTCCTTCAATCTCTCAAAGAGCTTTTGGCCAAGCTCTAATCGGATGAGGGTTCAGTCAAAAAGCGGGCGTAGGCGGCGCTGAGTTCAGGAGGAAGAAGTCCGGGCTTCTTCTTGTGCAGGTCCATGCAAAATATCCGAACCTGTCCCGTGCAAATCAGTGTCTCAGGAGAGGCGACCGTGCGGACTTCATGTTTAAATATCAAGCTAGCGGGCCTAATTTCAGAAATCCAACTGCGAATCGTCAGTACATCATCGAGATGGGCCGGCTTGAGGTAGTCAATATCCAGATTCTTAATCATCAGGACGAGACCCTTCGATTCACGCATTTCGAGATGTGCAAATCCCAAAAATCTTAAAAAATCAGAACGTACCCTCTCAAAGAACTTGAGGTAGTTGGCATGATAGACCACGCCTCCCGCGTCGGTATCTTCATAGTAGACTCGAATATTGGCTTCAAAGGACTTCATGGTTGAGCTCTTTCTACGAGATAGAATTTTCGGGAGAATCGCATATTCCAGTCCGAAATAGAAGACTTGCCATGAAGGATGAGTTCCCACCAAGGAAAACTTTCACGTTTTTTCCACCTGAGCCATTCGGTTGCTTTTAGTTCGTCGCGCGAAGTGAGTGTCTTGAATTGCTGGTAATCTTCTTCTGAAAGGATCGCGATTTTTCTGGCTCGAAGGTCCGACAGCATTTCATAAAGGGATTCCTTTCTATCCACTATGGTACCCAATTGAATTCCGAAAACGCCAGCCTCTCCCCAAATCGCTCGATCGGGATCGTAGACCATCCACTGAGCCTGTGGGTGGTTGTCTGACATCGCATAAAGTGCTTGGTAGTCTGCCTGATTGAGGTCAATGACCAAGAGCCGGAGCGCGAGAATCCACAACGCAGTAGATGGAACCCAAACCTTCCATCGCATCCGACTGAGGCTCCATCCGGAAAGAACAGAAGTCGCAGTAAAGAAGAGATAAATCCACCAAGAAGTGACTTCGAGTTGAAAGACAATCCAACCAAGAAAGGGTCCCGCTAGAAGGATCGCTACTCCGCTTAGCCATGCTGATTTCTTTATGGCTTCGGTAAGGATCTTTCTGTCTAAATGTTGGCCCAGTCCCAAAAAAACTCCAGGTGTCAAAAGGTAAAGGTAAGTCTCGGTACGGTAAGGAAAGAGAGAGAAAAACACGGCTCCTGGAAGTACCATTCCTGCGACGAGCAGATTCTTTCTATCTATGCGCAAGGATTTGGCTTTGCGAATTTTCTGCCAAAGTGCAGCCGGAATCAAGAGAAGCAGTGGCCAAAGAAAGGTAGAGAAATCTGCCCACATATGAAGGACGGATCCCGAGTTGCCACCCTTCTTTCCGAAAGTTTCGACCTGAATGTACTGGGTCCAAAATCGATCGCGATCCGTCCAGTACACAGCGAAGTACCAGCTCACTCCTACGAGGACTCCTAGTGCGAGGGAAAGGTAGGAGCGCCACGATCGAAAAAGCCAAAAGTCCTTTCGAAAGGCCGCGACCGCAAAGAAAGTGATGGTCCACAGACCCGAATAAAGCGGACTCTTTACGAGGGCCAAGAGTCCCGCGGATAGAAAGGCCCAAGCAAGGGACTTCCATTTTCTGTCGTGCAAGTGCTTCCATCCAAAGTACCAGGCTTGCGTCCATAGCCAGACCAAATAGATTTCCATCTGCGCGGATTGCGCATAGGTATAAGTCCCCATCGAAAACGCAAAAAACAAAGCAGCCAGTCCCGCAGGTCGCGCAAAAAACCCGGCTTCCATTCTCCACAGCAATGCACTGGTTGCCATCATTGCCAAAGCAGAAGGAAGGTAGGCACCTACCGCATTATTACCAAAGAAAGTCATGCCTAGAAGGGTTGCCCAGTATTGCAGGGGCGGCTTGAGGTAGCAGGTTTCTCCAAAGAGTCTTGGATGAAGCCAGTCTCCTGTGGTGAACATCTCTTGAGCAATACGTAAGTAAGTTTTTTGATCTCCAGTCAGGAGGAGTCCTGTTTTCCAAATAAAAGGAAGGTAGGCCAGAGCAATCCAAAACATCAAATACAGCGGAGAGTCCCATCGAATAAAGGGTTTGAGGCGTTTCATAATAGTCTTAGTCAAAATGGTAATAGGTTCTCCGGCGCTTTTTGGGGAGCGAAGGGTGCAGAGCGATTCAAAGTCTCTCCGGACAGAACACGTTCGTAGCACTTCAAATATTCGCGGGCCATTTGGAGGTGAGAGAAGCGCGCCTCGCCCTGAGCTCGAATATTCTTCGGTTCAAATTGGCGCGGCATTTCTCGGATCGCTTGTTCAAAGGCTTCAAAATTCTCGCAAATAAGGCCCGATTCTTCTGTGATGAGCTCGGGCAGGCTTCCATGCGAAGAACCCAATACGGGCAAGCCCTGCGAGTAAGCCTCCAAAATCGCAATGCCAAAAGGCTCCTCCCATCGAACCGGGAACAAAAGGGCGTCACAGCTTCTCAAGATTGCTAATTTGGCGGAATCTGCCACCATTCCGTAAGAATGGATCGACGGAAATAGCCAAGACTGCCAGCTCCGTCCACCCGCAATATGCAGGTTCTTATTGGTGTTTCGGCAAGCTCGGATGCAGTCCCTTAGGTTCTTGACTTTCCAAGAGGCCTTCGCCAAGAAGGCAAATTGCTTCCAGTCGGTGGAGGGTCGGTCGACATACGGATATTCGTTCCAGTCCATTCCGTTGAAGACAAAAGTCTCGGCGGAATGAAGCTGCGCATGTCGCCTTGAAATAAAAACCGTATTGCGATGGAAGGTCTCTCCAGGTTTGCCATTGCCATGAATCGTAACAACAAAGGGACGAGCTAGTTCTAATCTTGGGGTTCCTTGGAAGTGAAGGATATCGGCGTCAGCCGGGATTTGTGACTCCCAGTCTTGTTGGTTTCTTGGAATGAGTTGAATACCCAAAGGTGCAACTTGGCTTTCTGGATGTCCAATAAGAGACACGCGATGACCTAATTGCAGGAGTGCTTTCATAAGCCAAATCAAGACACGTTCGGTCCCGCCATAGCGCAGAACGGGCAAAGGATGCGAGTACTCAAATACGACGTGCATACGTCCAAGCTAACACCGACCCGGCCGAAACCAAAATTCCAATATAAAGAGGATCCACCTCGGCATAGTTGCTCTCTGCCGAAAGAAGCTTCCATAATAGCATTGCCACAATAGAAAGGAGGCAGGTGAAGACAAACTGGAAGTCCGATATTTTGCGTTTGCCTAGCATTCCAAACAATACTGGAAAGAAAAGTGCTCCCGCAGACAGACTTCCCATCGTGAGCCAAATTTGCTTCATGCTTCCATCAAAGAGCGGAACCATTCCTACGGCAAGAATTCCAACAGCAATCAGGCTTCCTTGCCGAACGACTTTTCGATGACCCACCTTATTGGGAAGAAGGTCATGGATGACCACGGAGCTTGCAACAAATAGAAAGGAGTCTAAGGTCGATAGTACCGTCGCTAAGACTCCTGCCAAGAAAAACCCTCGCAATCCATTGGGCAGCAATTCCAATACATAGAGCAAGTAAGCTTCTTGAGAAGACGCTTGCGGGAGCACGGCCCGTGCGTACATTCCGCCTAAGGTGGTACTGAGATCAAAGAAGACCCAGATGACGGTTGCGATAAGGATTCCGCGTTGGGCCGTCTTTTTGTCTTGGGCTGCAAAGCAGCGCTGATAGAAACTTGGATCCACCAAGGTGCCCAATGCAATCAATCCCCAAACCCAAGTGGACCAGGCACTTTGTCCGCCCTTCCAATCAAAGTGCGAAGCAGGAAGGTGCTCCGTCAGAAATCCCCAGCCTCCCCATTTCATCCACGAAAAGAGCGGCACCATGCATACTGCGAGGACCATCACGACACATTGCACAGCCTCAGCCCAAACCACCGCACGAAGACCGCCTCGAAAACTATAGAGCACGACAAAGAGCACACCCAAGAGCGACCCCGTGAGAAGCGACATGCCAAAGAGGGACTGCAGAAAAATCCCCGCACTCATGGCGTAGGCAATGGGCATGATTCCCAGAAAGTTGAGGACTGCGCTGAGTTTTCGAGAACGCGGGCCAAAGAGTTCGCCAACCATTTCGGGCAGCGTTGCGGCGCTGGTGGCTTTGAGGCGTGGCGCAAGGACCCATGCAAAGAATAAGTACGTGACGTACCAAAATAATCCCTGGGTCACAAAATTATAGATGCCTTGCTCAAAGGCAATTTGAGTCACGCCAAAGATTCCGCCGTACCAGGTGGACACCAGGGTAGCCACAAAGAGAGGCAAGGTGAGTCTGCGCCCCGCTACGAGGTATTCGAGATAGCCCGCTTCTTGGCTTGGGCTCTCCTTTTTTCGAAGCAGTGTTCCAAACCTAGCCATAAAGACCGTGAGAAACAAGACTCCTCCAAAGATCGACCAGTCTAGGGCGCTTAAGCTTGGCTTCATGGGTATTCTTTCTAATCGAGTTCGGGTAAACTTGGCAGATGAAAAAATTTGGACTCACTCATTCGGGATTTTCAAAACCAGCCGTTTTGGCCGTCGCCCTTTTGGTGATTATTGTTGCGGCATGGGGGTTTCGCTATTTCTGGAAGGCATCGCGACCCTATGAAGCCATCGATGTTTCTGTCTTAGAAGTGAATTCAGTGGAACTGGGTGGAGTGGAGTCTCGTGGAAAGTCACTTGCTTGGACCAACGAAGGAGTGGCGATTGACGTGGTTTTGTCGGGAAGCACCTGTCCCAAAGGGGGTGTTTTTGCGACAAAAATTCCGGCGGCAGAGCGGCAAGCGTATTTGGGTTTTTGGTGTGATCCCTCAGCAAAGCCGGAAAAGGCAGACGAGCAATCCTTGCGCCGAGTCCGCTACCTATGGAGTCCCAAGCCGGCTACGGTTTCTGGCTCACGGGGTACCTTGACGGAGGTGCACGAGTTGTTGATTGGGCCGCTGGCCAGAAATGCCAACGAGATTTATCGGGCTGAAGTTGTATTGGATGCAGAATTTGTCGATGCGGGCAATGGCCTGTTTACGCCCAAGGTGAAGTATCGTTCCCCCGCTCTGGCTAAGATTCCTCGCATTTCCCAAACAACTGCGGCCCCGGTGCCTGCAGGACAGGCAGCGGAGCCGCAAAATAAAGGCGCTATTTAAGTGAGAGAATTAGCCAGGGACTGCGCAACTCTTTGCAAGTCCGTCGAAATCCTGTTCAACTTTCTTGCTTACCTCGGAACTTACTTTGCCTTCTCCCACTGCTCCGTGTTCTACGGCTTTCTTTCTCCCAACTCCAGCAACGAGTGCATCGCTGGGAGGGTTGGCTTCATCAAGATTTTTAAAGGTCTTGACACCAGAAGCGACGAGGTCTTCGTTGTTTTTTCCAAAGCGCACGAGAGCCTCTGCTTCTCGCCGAGCACTTTCGTTCCTTGCTAGCGTTGCAGCAATTTCACCAAGCCTGCCTTGAGTGTAGGCTTTATCAATTTTTTCACCGTCTCTTTCTAAAGTAGTCAAAGCCTTTTTAAGGTCTTGTTGCTCAGCCAAAAGAGCCCCGAGTTCTGCGTGGTCCAGAAGGCTATCTTTGCCGAAGCCTCCTTCCAATTCATCAACCACCTTGGCGTACCTAGCTCGATCAACAAGCTTTGGTCTCATGGCATCGAACGCAATGGCTTGGTTTCCTTGTGCTTCAGTCAGAGCATTTCGTACCAGTTTGGCTCGAACGAGCGGATGCGTATCCGGCATCATCGAAGCCACTGCTTGGTCGAGGAGGGGGGCGGTTTCTTGGACTTCGCGGAGGACCGATTTGGATGCCATCCTTCCGGCGGTACGGGCCGTGACATAGGCTTCCGTCATAGAGTCCGTCGAGGGTGCATTGGCCACGGCACGCATCAAGCTTTTGGAGGCTTTGCTTGCGTCTAACAGTGCGTTTGCCGGTAGCCCCGCTCGCACGGCTTGGAGGTTGAGCTCTGCTGCTTTTTCTGCAGAGGCAATCTTAGCCACTTGTTCGGCAGCGTCCGCATCTTTGAAGCGGAAGTAGTTCTTCGAGACTAATCCCTCTCTCATAAAGACCGATCCATCTTGCGCTACGGCAATGCCACCTTTGCCATACTCCAAGGCTTTGATCTCCTTGGTGACAGAGGCAACCTTCTCCATTCGAGCCGTATCATTGGCGGCGATGTAGGTCTTTCGGGCTGTTTTGGCGGCTTTTGCTGCCTCTTTGTAGTCGCGCTCTGCTTGCTCCACCGCTTGTGCATGCGCGATTCGCGTTTCGGTAGTGAGCGTCGAATCGAGGTGTCGGTATCGCTTGGCAAGACTTTGCCCTTCAGCGGAATGAGACTCAAATTCGCGAAGTTCGTTGCCTAGTCTGGCAAAGACCTTGGTTTCGTGACCGTTATTGACGACTTGAATTCCGTCTCGCACTAATCCACCTTTGGCTTCAGCTGCAGCAAAAGCTTTGGCAGCATCTGCACTTACTTCCTTCCCTTTGGCTAGGAGGCGGCCTCTGGATCCCGTCACTAATTTCAAGCCATGCATAGCTTCTGAAAATGCGTGATCGACGAGCGCTACAAATTTTTCAGCTCCACTGCCCAATTTGCCAAGACGAGCTGTCTTCATGGAGAATCCTATAAGTCCTCCAGCGGCTATCATGCTTAGTATGGTTAATCCCCCGCCTGCTACTGCGGACGCAATGATCTCGGCTTTCTTGCTCAAAGGAAGACAGTCCCAGGCTTGAATTCCCGCTCCAATTGCAGGACTGACCTGCTCGGTGAGCTTGGCAATTTTGGCTCCATAAGAATCAGGATTGCTCATATAGAGATGCGTAAATTCAGCATCCGACGTCGCGGCAGTCAGTGCGGCAGACGATATGGCTTTTGTTTCTGACCAGAGAGAGCTCAATACCGTACCAGCACCTGCGATGAAGCTCTTGGTAGCTTCCCAAGGAGAAGTAACCAAGTGATCGAGCATGTTGATATTATCTTCAGCCTGCGTAAGGGTTGCGAACTTCAACCCTTTTCCGGCACCTGTGAGGGCGCTCGTAATTGGATTGCCAGGGAGCTCACCTTTGGCTTTTAGGGCCGACTTGATTTGATCGCAAGCAACGCAATCTCCTTCGGCCGGAACGCCATCAATCTGATTTTCTAAACTCGCGGGACAGCTATTGGCCGCGGTGGATTCTGCAGGAGTAGCAAGGGCACCCACGGAGTCCATGGCTGGTGCTAAGGTGCTGAGGACT
This sequence comes from Bdellovibrionota bacterium, assembly GCA_963169695.1. Taxonomy (GTDB): domain Bacteria; phylum Bdellovibrionota; class UBA1018; order UBA1018; family CAUJDS01; genus CAUJDS01. Next base: position 42,769 of record CAUJDS010000066.1, on the reverse strand, counting down.
GGGAGCGGCAAGGACAATTCTGGCGATACGCAATCGTTTGCTGCGGCAAATGCCGAAAACGGCAAAAGGACTTGCGCCATACTTGCAAAACCAAACAGGGCCCCTGCCAAATTGGAAGAAACAAAATGATTTTCGGATTTTTTCACGACGACACCCCCTCAGGACGGAATAAACTTAAAACAGACTCAGCACTCTTCTTATTCAAAACTCCTCGGACCGCATCTTGCGCGTAGACCAGGCGGTAGTGACTGCTGCCGATATAGTAATGCCACTCAACAAATTGAACCTTCTTACCGGTGAAGCCCATGTAGTCGCCCTCCATTCGGAGGAGTGAGCCCTTGCCGGCGAAGGCAGATGAGAACTGAAATTTTTTGACCTTCCAGTTCTTCATTCCTTGAGCTTGGCCTTTGAAGTTCTGTAGCTGCTCAATGAGCTTCACAATCTTTGGAGCGTCGCTGTCTTGAATGGTATAAACGCCCGTCGGAAGTTTATCGGATGAAACAAAAAGAGTGGCCTTTTTGTCCTTAGCAATCCATCCGCTATTGGGGCCAAGGGGTTTGGGTTCCCACTGGGCACCCGGATTGAAACTGAAATTTGGCGCAGCGAATACGGTACCGCAAATCAGTGCAATAAAAACAAAAGCATGACTTGTTTTCTTCAAGAACTGGATCATCGATGGTCTCCTCCCACAGAAGCCTTTTGCAGAAGATAGAATAGCTTCTTTTTTCTATGGACGCGAGTGGGAGTTATTTTTAGCGTGATCGGTGGGTACCAAGTAAGTGAGTGTTTTGATGAAAAGCGTCACAGCACGAAGGGGGTGCGTGGAGTGCATGTCCCAGCGCAAGTTCTGCAAAGTTTCATCCAAGACGCCGGCAGGAAGTAGTGCGTTGGTTGATGGATGAATTTCGTGCACCAAGAGGTCCTTCTTGAGGTTGACGTAGAGAAGCAATCCGGCATTTTCTTGACGGCGCCATTCGCGCTTCAGCCTTAGCTTCAAAAAAACTTCAGCAGGGTAGTGGGTGAGCAGGACGGCTACCTTGCGGCCAAGTTTGTCCTCGAGTGGAATAAGATGAAGGCGCAAAGCATCATGAAGGGCGGTGGGGCCACTGGACTGGTGCTGCGTTTCGACGCGGATCTCTCCGCCCCTGATCCGCCAGGCAACGAGTAGAAATCCTGCGATCGAGAAAATCCCCAGAACAATCATGACTACTCGCATCCAACCCTTGGGCCTATCCGGAAAATTCATCGACAGTTCGGTGGATGAGGGGGCTTGAAGTCCGGGCGAGTCGGGCAAGGCAAGCGGAGTGGAAAGGGTAGACAGAAGACTTCGAAGCTTCTCGTCCAGAAATTCAACGACTGGAATTGAACGCATTGCGCCTTGGGCTGCAGAAATCCTTCCCTCAAGCCGAATGCCGGGAAAAACTCCCCACTTCCTCTCCGAAGGCACCACCCATACCAGTAGCGATTGCTCTTGGATCTCGCGTTCGTCACCGAGCTCTTGCTCGACGTAGGCCTCAGGGTCCTCGAGGAGCTTGGAGTCCGTCAGAACTCGGATCCAGAGGGTTTCGCCCGTAGCGGCCTGATGTTCGGTCAGGATGGGAAGCCATTTTTGGCTGAAGGACGCGGGCAAGGACCCCGTTGCGTCTTGAATCAGAGTCAGGTCGCTGGCGTGAGCCATGCTGATGAAGGTCCATAGCAAAAGGAGTCGCTTCACGGCTTTAGTGTCTGAGGAAGGGATCTCGAAGTCAAGAAACCCCTTGATTCCTCAGGGCTTCGTCGATAGAACGCTCCCTATTACACACACCTCTTTCTAGAGAAATCGTGGTGCTCGGGGCGATGGCGTTCTGGGTGGGCCTGCAGGGCCGAATGAGGTGGAGGATAAACCGCGATCTTAGGTTTCTGTTGTGAGGGCGTTCGCTCTCCTGGCGTATCCCAAGATCCCGTTTGATTTTGAACGACAAGCTGAGGATGGAGAAGCAAATGACCCAATTCGTAATGAAGGACCTTTTAGAAGCAGGCGTCCACTTTGGTCATCAGACCAATCACTGGAACCCGCGCATGCGCTCGTATGTCTACGGGACGCGCAACGGAATTTACATCATCGACCTACAAAAGACGGTGGACGGCGCAAAGCGAGCGGCTGATTTTGTTCGAGATATCACCGCACAAGGAAAGCGAATCCTTTTTGTCGGCACGAAGAAGCAAGTCAAAGATGTGATCGAGATGGAAGCACGTCGATCCGAGATGTCGTTTGTCACCAATCGATGGCTCGGTGGAATGTTGACCAACTACACGACGGTTCGGGCGTCTATTGATCGCATGAAGAAAATTGAAGTATTGAAAGAATCCCCTGAGCAGTGGGCAGAAACACCTAAGAAAGAACAGGCTCGATTCGATCGCGAATTGGCCAAGTTGAAGAAGTCCTTGGGTGGAATCGAAGACATGAAGAAATTGCCAGGCGCGATTTTTGTCGTCGATACCGGCAAGGAACATATTGCTATCAAAGAAGCCATTAAGCTTGGCATTCCTACGATTGCGCTTGTTGACACGAATTGTGATCCGACGGGAATTGATTTTGTCATCCCAGGCAATGATGACGCGCTCCGAAGCGTGGGTCTTTTCACCAAGTTGATTGCAGACAGCTGTCTGGAAGGTGCAAAGCTGTTTCAAGAGCGCCTTCGTTCGCAAGATGCGGCACGCGCGCAACAAGAAGAAGACCTCATTGTAGAAAAGAAAGTTTCTAAATTTGAAGGTGACATCGATCTCAAGGGAATGGACGTCGCTGACTTGGAACAACTAGAAGCTCAAGAAGAAGAGAAAGTTGAGCCAACGGAAGAAAAAACTTCCTAAGAATTGAAAGGTCAAACAATGGATATTTCAGCAAATCAAGTGCGTGATCTTCGAGAGAAGACTGGCGCTGGCATGATGGATTGTAAGAAGGCACTCCTCGAGACCTCTGGCAATTTTGATAAAGCAGTAGAATACCTTCGAAAAAAGGGAATCGCTTCCGCTGACAAAAAGGCTGGTCGTGCAACGAAGGAAGGTTCGGTCGGATCCTACATTCACGGCGAGGGTCGTGTTGGTGTTATGGTCGAGATCAATTGCGAGACTGACTTTGTGGCTCGTACGGAACAATTCAAGGCATTCGTCAAAGACATTGCCATGCATATTGCAGCCGCTTCGCCAAAGTGGGTGAACGCTTCGGATGTGCCGCCAGAAACAGTGGAGCAAGAAAAAGAAATCTTCAAAGCTCAAATGCGCAATGAAGGTAAGCCAGAAGCAGTAATCGACAAGATTGCCGAAGGAAAATTGAAGAAGTTTTACCAAGAGAATTGTCTTATGGACCAAGCGTTTGTGAAGACTCCTGATAAGGCTGTCTCTGATATCCTTAAGGAGGCAATTATGACACTTGGTGAGAATATTGCGATTCGTCGGTTTTCTCGATTTGTATTGGGAGAGTAAAGCATGCCTCAGCCAGCCAAGCGTCGTCAGGAACCCTATCAGCGTGTTCTGTTAAAACTCTCGGGAGAGTCACTCGCGGGAGCTACGGGATACGGCATCGATACGGATATTCTGAAGTTTCTTGCTGGTGAAATCAAAGGCATCAAAGAGCAGAATCCTGGTTTGCAGCTGGCCATTGTCTTGGGTGGTGGAAACATCTTTCGAGGCATCAAAGGCGCGACCAAAGGAATGGATCGGGCGTCTGCGGATTATATGGGGATGCTCGCCACCGTTTTGAATTGCCTGGCGATGCAAGATGCTTTGGAAAAAGCCGGAGTCAATACGCGGGTTCAGTCCGCTATTGAAATGCGTGAGTTGGCAGAACCCTACATTCGGCGCCGTGCCGTTCGACACCTTGAAAAAGGCCGTGTCGTGATTTTCGCGGCTGGAATCGGAAATCCCTACTTCACCACCGATACCACTGCCGCCTTGCGAGCCGTTGAGGTGGGTAGCGAGGTGGTCCTTAAGGGTACCCGAGTGGACGGTGTTTACACGGATGACCCCGAGACGAATAAGACTGCTACTCGCTTTGAGACCGTAAAGTATTTGGATGTGTTGCAGCGCGGGCTGAAGGTCATGGACTCGACTGCGATATCTTTGTGTATGGATAATCAGCTTCCTATCGTAGTGTTTAAGGTGGATGAGCCTGGTAGCCTTAAAAAAGTCGTTCAAGGCGAAGCCATCGGGACTCTTGTTCACTGATCGTTAACTGTCTGGAGGTGGATCATGGCTGGTGTAGTAGATAATCTAGTAAAAGAAATGCAGGACCATATGATGAAGACGGTCCAATCGCTTCAAAAAGATCTCGTCAAAGTCCGAACTGGACGAGCATCTGTTGGACTGATTGAGCCGGTTCAAGTTGATTATTACGGGTCGAAGGTCCCAGTGAATCAAGTGGCCAACGTCACAACTCCAGATGCCAGAACGATTCAAATCGTTCCATGGGAACCAGGTGTCGCAGGTGCCATCGAGAAGGCCATTCTCGCGGCCAATATTGGACTGACTCCTCAGAGCGACGGCAAAATTATTCGAGTTCCGCTGCCCGCTTTGACAGAAGAGCGACGCAAAGAAATGGTCAAGGTCATCAAGAAGATGGGCGAAGAGACCAAAGTCGGCGTGCGAAATCAACGACGAGATGCCAATGAGCGCGTGAAGAAGGCAGAAAAAGATAAGGCCATCTCTGAAGACGAATCCAAGAAAGCCATGGACGTTGTTCAAAAGAAAACCGACGAGAAGATCAAAGAAGTCGATAAATTGATCGAGTCCAAAGAAAAAGAAATCCTCTCGATCTAAAAAGGAAGAACCCTCAATCTCATGCCGCCAGCAGCGACAATGACTTCACTCCCGAGCCATGTGGCAATCATCATGGATGGCAATGGCCGGTGGGCACAGAGGCGAAGTCGTGCGCGTGTGCACGGGCATATCCGCGGAGCAAGAAGGGTCAAAGCCATTGTTCGCGAGGCCAGCAAAGTGGGAATCAAGGCGCTGACGCTCTTTGCATTTTCTACGGAGAATTGGCTAAGGCCCGAGTCCGAACGCAGAGTGCTTTGGTCACTGCTGAGCAAATACTTGTTGAGAGAGCGCGAAGAACTGAAGCGCGAAAATGTTCGACTTCGTGTCATTGGTGAAGTTGGCCGGTTAGACCCCGCTTTGCGAAAAACATTGGATGAGACGGTACGGTTTTTGGATTCCTGCAGTGGTTTGACGCTCACGTTTGCGGTTTCGTATGGCGCGCGACGAGAGCTTGTCGTTGCGGCCCAGGAATTTGCTCGCCACTGCATCGCAACAGGCTTGGATCCTTCGGTCTTAGATGAGGAGATGCTGGAGTCATTCCTAGCAACCAAGGAACTGGGAAGTTTGGCGGATGTGGATCTGGTGATTCGTACCGGTGGAGAATTGCGCATGAGCAATTTTCTCCTATGGCAAGCGGCCTATGCTGAGTATTATTTTACAGAAACCTGCTGGCCTGATTTTGTTCCTGACGAGTTCCGTTCGGCGATTGAGAGTTTTGCGGGTCGAGAAAGGCGCTACGGAATGCTTTCCAGTCAAATTCGAATCCCTTTTCCGAAGGCTCATGAGCTTCGAGCATGACGGTTGCAAGTAACCTTGCTCAGAGAACCATTACTGCCCTTGTTGGAGTCACGGTACTGTTGTCCGCTATTTTTTATGGTGGGGAATGGGGCACTCGTCTCTTTGGGTTGGTCATCTCACTGGGGATGACGTGGGAGTTTGCCACCCTGACGTTTGACCAAAAGGATCGTCGCAGTAAGAAATGGTTTCTTCTTGTTGTTGCTCTTTTGGTCCACCTGTCTTCTGCTTGGGTCTATCAGCAAGAATTTTTGATTTTAATGATAGCGCTGATTACTTTGTTCGGGTTCTTTGTAGCGCTGGCTGGCGCTCATGCTTTGCAGGAGGCGACTCTGACTCGCCACGTCCAGGAGACGTTAGGAGCGGGGTTTTCGCTCTTCTATTTGGTGGCTTTGCCTTTGCTTTTGCCGCTCCTCTATCAGTTGAGTCCTAACTGGCTGTATTTCTTTCTTTTTGTCGTTTGGGGCGGTGACGTCGGGGCTTACTTTGGTGGCAAGGCCATGGGTAAAACTCCCTTATATGCAGCAGTGAGTCCTAAAAAGACGGTGGCCGGGGCGGTTTCGGGAGCCTTTTTGGCTGTGCCGCTGGGAGTTCTACTGGGTGTTTACTTCTTTGGAATTGATGGGTTATCGGTTTCTTTTATTTCTGCGATTCTTGTTTATATCGCTAGTCAAATCGGTGACTTATGCGAGAGTTTGCTGAAGCGTGGGCTCGGAGCCAAGGATTCTGGTTGGATATTGCCAGGACATGGCGGCATGATGGATCGCTTCGATGGTGTCGTTTTTGCGCTCCCAGTAATGTATACTTCGGTCATCCTCTTTTCTTAGAGGAAGAAGGAATCCAGTGATTTCTATATTAGGCTTTTTAGTCATATTGGCGCCTTTGGTCATTGTTCATGAGTTTGGGCATTTCTTTTTCGCCAGACTTTTCAATGTAAAGGCTGAAGCATTTTCGATTGGTTTCGGGCCGCGATTATTGAAGTGGCAGTGGGGAGAGACGGAGTTTCGAGTAAGCCTCATCCCCTTGGGTGGCTACGTCAAACTTCTGGGTGAAGAGCCAGGAGTAGAATTGTCTGCAGCTGACAAGTCGCGATCCCTCCAAGCTGCATTACCGTGGAAGCGCTTCTTTATTTTTCTGGGCGGTCCATTGTTTAATTTTATTTTTGCGGCGCTTGTTTTCATGGTGATCCTGGTTTTGGGAGAACCTCAGATTGCCAACTACGTAGGACGAATCGAAAAAGGTACGCAGGCGCAGTCCGTTGGGCTCGTGGCCGGAGACCGTGTCTTGTCCATCGATGGTGAGCCGATGACTTATTTTCGAGACATCGCAATCAAGATTCACGAAAATCCAGGCCAAGGCCAGGCCTGGGTCCTTGAACGCACCAGCGAAAAAAATCAAAGACTCGAACTCAAGATAACTCCTTCGGTTCGAAAGGGGTATTCTCAGTACGGAGAAGAAAAGGATGTCGGAGAAATTCCAGGACTTTTTCCTTATGCTCGAGGAATTCAAATCGGAGTTTCGAATCCTCAGTCCCAAGCGGCGAAGCTAGGAATACAGACAGGGGACGAGTGGGTTTCTTATAATGGGAGTGAGATCAAGAATTGGGAACAGCTCGAGAAGCGTTATGCTGAAACGCCCAAAGGAACCGTAGTACCATTCGAAATTCGGCGCGATGGCAAAGTCCTCGCAAAATCTTTTCAGGTTGCAGCAAAGAAGCGAGACCTTGCTTCTGACTTTGGAGCTTTCAATTCTGAACTATTTGTCAAAACAGTAGTCAAAGCTTCTCCTGCTGAAAAGGCGGGTCTGATGGCGGGTGACCGTGTAGTGGCGTTTCAAGGAAAAGAAGCGACTAGCTTTGAAACGGTGAAGGAGCAAATCCAAAATTCTGGTGAAGGAGTCACTTCAGGCACGCCCAAAGTGGTCATGAAGGTAGAACGCCTAGGTAAGATGCTTTCGCTAAATATTGAGCCCGAGGGAAAATCAGTTCGGGATCCTTCCTTAAGAAAAAAAATGGCCTACACCATTGGCATGATGCCGATGCTGACGATTATGGAACCTCCCATGATTTTGGAACGTATTTGGAATCCATTGAAGTTGGTCTCCGAAGCCGTCTACCGAATGGTCGATTACTCGTGGAGAAATTTTGTTTCGATCGGAAAAATGTTTACGGGTGATGTTTCTCTGGCAACACTTGGCGGACCTATCTTGATTGGAAAAATTGCAGGTGATTCCATTGAGCGGGGACTTATTGCATTCCTTACTACGATGGCCATTCTGTCCATCGGTCTGGGTGTTTTGAACATCCTTCCAGTCCCTGTTTTGGACGGCGGACATATCCTACTCTTAGGAGTAGAAGTTGTGCGAGGGCGTCCGCTTACTATGAGGCAAACGGAAGTGATCCAGCAGGTGGGGCTATCCTTGATTCTCCTACTGATGGTGGTCGTGATGCGAAACGATTTGACGCGATTGCCGTTCTTTAACTGAGCGACGTGATGAAGGTTCTTGCTTGGGATACTTCTTCGAAGTCTGCAGTCTTGGCCGCCTTCGAGCTTGATCAAGATCGTGCGCATCCGAAACTTATCGCCGAATGGACGTTGAACATCGAGGCCACCCATTCGGAACGATTGTTGTGGGCAGTCCATAATCTTTTGGAAGCAAGCCGTTGGAAATTGGAAGAAGTCGATGTCTTTGGCGTGGGTATTGGGCCAGGGAGCTTTACAGGTTTGCGAATCGGAATCACGACGGCGCGCACTTTGGCGCATTTGATGAAAAAGCCTTTGGTGGCGGTTTCGAGTTTGGCATTGCTTGCTCGACCCGCAGCACGATGGGCTACCCAAAGTGGAGCGGCCACGAAATCAGAATCGGTGCAGGTGATTGCATCGGTCGATGCGGCAAAGGGTGAACTCTTTGCATTGTGGGGATTGGCCTCGGGTGTGGAAGAATCGGTGATCCTCACCTCGGACCCTGCACAAAGTCTTTGGAAGCGTGGTGTCCAAGAGGCATCTATTGCGCCAGATCTATTGATTGATGATGTTCTGAGTCGTAGCAAGAAGTCCCCTCGCGGCGTGCGCTTTGTATGTATCGGCGAAGGATGGCATCGATATCCCGAAGCCTGTGCAAGAATTCCCAAAAAAGCCCTTATAGAGACGGGATATCCTTTTCCGGACCAGATTCAAGGGAGGTCGATTGTTACCCTTGTTTGGGAGGCCCTTGCCCGGGGTCTCGAACAAAAGCCTTTGAGCGTGCACCCCAATTACGCACGTGCTTCACATGCTGAGTTAAAACTCCTCGCTGGCGAGTTGCCAATTAGTCCAACTCGTTCCAAGATGAAGGATCGCTAAAAAAGGGCTTGAGCTTCAATGAAACGTATCTACATCGTTCCTAATTTGGTCACGACCGGAAATCTCTTTTGTGGATTTTGGTCCATTACGGCCGCTATTCGCTATGACTTTCAGACGGCGGCTTGGGCAATCTTGTTGGCGATGGTTTTTGATCTCTTGGACGGCCGCATCGCTCGCCTGGCCCGTGCGACGTCTGAGTTTGGAAGCGAGTACGATAGCCTTTCGGATCTGATTTCTTTTGGAATGGCGCCGGCGCTACTCATGTACCTTTGGATTCTCGAGGGCTATGGACGCTTGGGGATGCTCGCGGCCTTTGCCTTTCTCTGTTGCGCGGCTTTTCGGTTGGCGCGTTTCAACGTATCGGGTGAGAAGCAGCCCAAAGGATTCTTTCAGGGCCTGCCGACCCCCGGAGCAGCAGGCATTGTTGCAACCTTCTGTATTTATCGGTTTAAGACGGGGTACCCAGAAGAACACTGGCTTCAGGCTCTCTCGCTTGTCTTTGCGCTTGGGCTGGGACTTTTGATGGTGAGCACGCTTTTGTTTCCATCCTTTAAAGAATGGAATTGGCGGTCTCGAGTCACCTTTGGTTACCTCTTGGTCGTCCTTCTGAGCCTTGTTTTGATTGCTGTGAATCCCGAGGTCTTTCTTTTTCTCTTGATTCTTTGCTATTTACTAGCCAGTTTGCTTTGGAATCTGCTCCGTTGGGTGCGAGTCATTGCCCATTCTGGAAGCAAGGAGGCATAACAAAATGAAACCCATTCGAGTAGCGGTCGTGGGCGCCACAGGCGCTGTTGGAAAAGAACTTTTCTCCATTCTCAAGGAGCGGAATTTCCCGCTTCAATCGGTCCGAGCCTTTGCGTCTCCACGATCGGTGGGGAAGCCTTTTCAATTTGGAGACCAGACGCTCAAAGTAGAAGGACTGCGTCCAGGGTGTTTTTCGGATGTGGACCTGGCTTTCTTCGATGCGTCGGATGAAGTTTCGAGAGAGTGGGTTCCGCAGGCGGCGGAATCGGGAGCCTGGGTCGTCGATAATTCAGCGGCCTTTCGACTTGAGCAAGATGTGCCACTTTTGGTTCCTGAAGTGAATGGGAGCCTCCTTCGTAATCGATTGAAGGCGGACAAGCATCCGTCCAATGTAAGCGACCGCATTCTTTCGGGTCCCAATTGTTCGACGGTGCAATTGGTGGTTGCCTTGAAGCCCTTACGAGACGCGTGGGGAATTGATCGGGTGGTCGTTGCATCCTACCAAAGTGTGAGTGGCGCAGGTCAAGCGGCGCGCCAGGAGCTTCTCGAACACACGCATATGAGGCTTCATGGAAGTTTTCCGGACTCTTCCAGATCCTTTGCGTATCCGATGGCCTTTAATTGCATTCCTCAAATTGGGGGATTCAAAGAAGACGGATCGACCAGCGAAGAGACAAAAATTATTTTAGAGAGTCGTAAAATCCTTGGACTGCCGGAGTTGCGAGTTGCTGCAACTTGCGTCCGGGTACCCACGCTCTCCAGTCATGGAGAGGTGGTCTACGTTGAACTCAAAAAGAAGCCCGCATCCCTCGAAGCGGTACGCGAGGCGTTTCGGGTAGCTGCGGGATTGACCTTGGCCGATGACCCCAGCAAGAATCTCTATCCTCTTTGTGATGGCAGGAAGGACCAAGGACTACCGATAGGAAGTGGAGCGGACACCGTTTATTTGGGGCGACTTCGAGAGGATGCATCGGTGGATGCGGGATTGAGTTTCTGGATCACCGCGGACAATCTCAGAAAGGGAGCCGCCCTCAACGCTGTTCAAATTGCGGAGCTTCTTATTGATGAAGATGCATTCTAGGATTCTCGCCGTCGTCTTTGGGCTTTTATCGACGACACTGGCTCATGCCATTACGCTCTACGGAGTTCCGCCGTATGAGATTTATAATAACGCGCTCTATTATAGCTATTGTCCTTTAACTATGAATAGTGGCTATTCTTGCGATACGTCTGATTTTACACAATTTATTGACCATAGTACCAGTGATTATGCTGTGCCCTTTCATTTCGTCAACCCGACATCCACGACGACTCCTGATATTGGTAACAATACCGATCAAGATACTGCACCTGATGATCTATTGGTCTTCTATGTTCTAGTAGATGCTGCAACCACGGGCAGTAATTTGGTGGTTAGCGTTTTTGCAAAAAGTAACGACACTAGTGTTTTTCCGGGAGTTCCAATTTATGCAGCGGATGTCGTATCGGATCGAAGTAGCGCCAATCCAACCTTATGCTCGGATAGTCAAGGACAATGCACTGGCAAAAATACAGACAGCAAGTACTTTGGAGTCAAAGCTACGGCGGGTAATTTTGTACGCATTGGCATTCGAATGTATGACTTGTGTGCTTATGCAAATTCAGCAGCTGGGGGCAGTGTGACAGCCGACGGATGCTCCGGAGCTAGTGCTACTGCACCTTCTTCTACTTCAACCATAGTTAGTCAAACGCTTTATGTTGAGATCGGAGAAGCAACCGCGGTCGGTTCTGCCTTGGCCTCGAAAGGTTCTGGAAGTCAGAGTCAAACTTTGAAAATTGTTTTTCAATATGGCGGACCCGCAACAAGTTGCTCCGACTTAGGTAATCTTTATGCTCCTCGAGATGGAGCAATCGCACTGAAGAGTGGGGTCATTTCGCCAAGTAGCGTGAATTCAGCGGCAGCTCCAGTGAAAAATCTTTTGGCTGTTGCAAATTTGGGGACAGCTGTTTATTCCGCTGACTCGACTTACGAATCCAATTCTATTGTTGAAAGAACTGGCTACGGCAATGATCAGTGGGTAACGGGATTCAGCAATACAACCGATGGCAGCGACAATGAATACACGGTTGCAGTAGCCGCCTTGGACGCTTCGGGGATGGTAGGAGATTTAACGACTTGTCAGGTTCAAGGAGTTCAAACATCCAAGGTTTTTGGAATTGTCAGCAAGGGCAATTGCTTTATTGCGACGGGAGCTTTTCGGGAGGAGTCCAATCCTAGTCTGAGTTTGTTGCGCATGTTTCGAGACGAGGTCCTTTTGCAGTCCAGCTGGGGAAAGCTCTTCGTAAGGAGCTATTATAAGTTTTCGCCGCCCGCTGCACTTTGGTTGGTGGAGCATCCTTGGCTGCGCTTTCCTGTGTTTCTTTTTTTAGCGATAGTTCAGGCGGTGGCGTGGATTGCGCTGCACACTGCTTTGTTGCTAACCTTGCTCTTGGTGGGAATGGGATTGATTGTGTTTGGCTGGATTCAGCGGCCTTCCGAGCGTGAAATACAATGAAGTGGTGGGTCGGGCTATTTTGTATCCTTGCATTGTCCGCTCAGGCACAGACGCCAGAGTCCTCCGAAGGATACACCGCTCGCGAAAAGCAACGCCTCCAAAGTCAGCCTGCTTCTGAAGAGGGCGGCTCAAGTGAGGGCTATTCTCGCCGCATGAAAGAGAGCCTTCAGTCCAAAGAGAATCAGCCTCCCAGTACGGAAGGCTATACTCAAGGTATCAAAAGCAAGCTCGAAGCAGAGAAGGAATCTCCCGAGGGTTATTCGCAACGTCTCAAAGAAAAGCTCGGTGCTGATGTACCTGGAAGCACCATCGCCAATGTCAAAGCAGGCAAGGTAGACTTAGAACCGCTGAACAGAGGAACGCCTTATCGTTCGTTTGGTTTTCGATTGGGGGCAGCGGTAAGCAATCGAATCCAAGCATCGGGAGATTCGGGTACGCGACTTGGATTTAAGGACATGTACGGGACCAAGTGGTTTCCGGATTTTCGGGTGAATGTGGAATGGTATCCCTTCAATAGTGAGTACCTAGGGAATCTTGCCTTTGGACTTGGCGCGGGATTGGTCATCGTCAAGGGGTTTGGACAGTTTGAATACGCAGTTTCTAATAACAGTCGAACTTCAGATTTTTCGCAAACTTCGGAGACGGAGTTTCGATTCGCCTACATTCCGATCGAGGCCATTGCGAAGTATCGCTTCAATCTTTTTCGGGTGCTGAGGCCCTTTGCACTCCTCGGGGCGATGGTCATTCCGTTTGAAGAGAGTCGAAGTGACGGCAAGGATTCTCAGGTTGGATATTCAACTGCAATTGTTTATGGAGCGGGCCTCTCGCTCTGGCTGGATTGGATCAGTTCGCGAGACTCCTTCAACCTTTATCGAAGCAGCGGTGTGAAGAGTTATTACCTCAATGTGGAGTATCGATTGCAAGCGGCGCTTTCGGGTCCACTGAATTTTGATCAATCAGGTCTTTACGCTGGCTTCTCATTTGATATGTGATGTCAGTGCAACAACGCTACGCCGTCTTGCTTTCTTATCTTGGAACCCATTTTTGCGGCTGGCAGAGGCAACCACCCGGCAGGCAGGGGAGTGTCCAAGAGCTGCTCGAAGATTCGCTGAACGAGATCACTCAAGAGCGCGCCCCTTTTACGGCAAGTGGGAGGACCGATGCAGGGGTTCATGCCCTGGGACAGGTGGCTCACTTTGATCTTCGGTTGAAGGATTGGGATCCGGATAAATTGCGCAAGGGCCTCAACTCCCAGCTGCCGAAGTCAGTCAGAGTCTTAGACTGCGTAAGGGTGGGGGCGGACTTCCACAGCACTCGCGATGCGGTGAAGAAGCAGTATTCTTACTACTACCAGCAAGGCCCCGAGCCCCTCCCTCATTTGGTGACGACGACTCGGTGGATCAGGCTTCCATTGGATGTGGCGGCCATGAATCGGGGATTGGGATACCTTTTGGGTGAGCATGATTTTAAGGTCTTTCAGGCAGCGGGAGGGGTTACTCGCACGACTGTGAGGACCCTTTATGAGGCCGAAGTGACGGTCGCGCAGGTGGGATTTCCGCTTCAGGACTCGGGGGCTTCTTTGATCCGGATACGTGTGGTGGCCACAGGATTTTTGAAGCAGATGGTCCGGGCCATGGCGGGCACCCTGCTGGAAGTAGGAGAAGGAAAGCAGCCCCCCGAGATCTTTGCTAAAATACTAGAGACTCAGGATCGTTCGCTCTTAGGAACGACCGCGCCGGGTAGGGCTTTATGGCTCGAAAAAGTCACCTATCCCGATTCCATTCTTGCTTGGCATCGCGTCTTGTCATAAAAACCTCGGATGGAATATTCTTCAAAACTCGAAAAAACCTCGGATACCAATCGTAAACTTCTTATCACCATCCCATCGACGCAGATACGTGCCCGTTACGACCGCGTGATGGTTGAGCAGCAGAGCCGTGCAAGCGTGAAGGGCTTTCGCCCTGGTCATGTGCCCCTGCAGATGGTCAAAAAAGTCTATGGCGAAGATGTAAAGCAGAAGGTCTTTGATCAAGTCGTCAATGAAGCGACTCAGCGAGCGATGGAAGAACATCAGGTTCGTATCGTCGGTCGCCCTCATATTCATCGCAAGAAGCCCGAGGGCGTGTTGCTGGTAGAAGATGGTGAGTTGGAGTTTGAAGCTCATTTTGAGGTTTTTCCAGAAATCGAAATCAAGCATTCTGCCGGTTTTCAACTGAAGAAGCCGAAGGTTGATGTTCAGGCGGAAGATGTGGAAGCGGTTGTCTCCAATCTTCAAACCCAGCATGCCGAAATGACCTCAGTCCCCGAAGACCAAGCTGCGTCTCATGTCGTGGCAAAAGGTGAATTTGTTGACACCCTCTTTAAGGGGATGCTTTGGGACAATGATCAGTGGGAAGAAAAGCCAGGAATGTCTGGAACCCAGTTGATTGAAATTGGTTCAGGCCAAATGATTCCAGGTTTTGAGGATGCGCTTCTTGGCCTCAAAAAAGGCGAGTCCAAGCAATTCGAAATTCAGTTTCCAGAGGATTATGGCGCAGAAGGTTTTCAAGGCAAGAAGGCCAAGTTTGAAGTGACGGCTCAGGATATTCGTATCCGCCGCCTTCCAGAATTGGATGACGAATTTGCAAAAGAAGCTGGCTATGAGTCCATGGCTGATTTGCGCACGAAGGCAAAGAATGCAGTAGAGCGCAGTCAGACTGAGCAAAGTGACGCAGCCCTAAGGCAAGAGTTGGTTTCTGAGTTGGTCAGCAAGAACCCCTTCGAGCTTCCTAAAGCATTGCTCCATGCGCAGATGCAGAGTTTGATGACCGACTTTGCTGAGAACCTGAAGCGTCGTGGCATGCCAGAAGATCGCATTCGAGGCGCGATTGAGACGAATGCCAAGGATTTTGAAACTCAAGCTGAGCGTCAAGTTCGTGCCGGTCTTCTCTTGGATAAAATCTCTGAGATGGAGAAAATCGAAATTCAAGAGGCGGACTTTGAATCCGAGTACCAGAAGGTCGCTGCTGGCACACAAATGAAGCTTGAAGACGTGAAGGCCTATTACGAAAAGACTGCTAAGGCCAAGGAGAATTTGGAGTTTCGAATTCGGGAGAACAAGACCATTCAGCACATCTTGGGTCAGTCTAAGATCAAAGAAGTAGACGCTCCCGCTCCAAGCAAGAAGAAGAAATAGTGCTGCGGGATCTTGCGATCCCACAGCACCAAAGAGAATTAGATTTTGTGTTGGGCCTCTAGGTCCTTCACGAGGTTCTGCATGGCGACGGCGAAGTCTTTGAGCTTCTGTGGTCCCTCGCCCACCTTCCATCGAAATCCAGGAACGACGACCGCGTCGCTTTTGACGCTGTATTCGTAAGGCTTGACCTTAGGGTCCTTTGCCCTTCGTGCGGCTTTGTCAGCCAAAATCGAAGAAGCTGGAATCTCCGGAAGTCCCTGTCCATTTTCTTCAGTCTCGGTTTTGGCAGTCTCTTGAATAATGCGGATGTGCTCCTCCGGGCCTGATGACAGGAGCTTCCTTAGGATGGATCGCTGCTTCATGTTGTGGCGCATGAGTTCTTCCTTGGTTGCCGCTGGCAACTTCGTAAAACCAATGCACTCAGTGATTCGAGACTTGGGCTTACCAAAGGCCTTGGCAATCGCGTCGTAGCTGGTAAAGGCTTTGACTTCGATGAGCGACAAGTAAGCCTCGCCTTCTTCCACCGGATGGAGGTCCACTCGATCGAGGTTTTCTCGCAAGGCGATTTCGTGAGTGGAACGATCATCCGTGCTGATGACACGAGCAGGGATTCGATCAATTCCTGCAAGCTTGGTGGCTCGGAGTCGCCGCTCTCCGGCAATCACTTTGTAGCGATCGCCGTCTTGTACCACCAAGATGGGCTGAAGGACGCCATGTTGCTTGATGGATTCTGAAAGGCCTTGGATCTCTGCAGAGTCAAAATGCGAACGCACTTGTAGCTCAGAGGCATCGACCTTCTCCGTAGGAATCAGATTGACCATAAAGGTCGTTAGATTCTTGAGGTTGCTATGGGTGGTTCCGGCAGTGGTTCGAGCGGTGCTGTAGAGCTGCCGAAGGTAGCCACTTCCTTCGCGTGTTTTGATTTTCTTACTGGGGTCTATTTTGTCTTTTTCTTCCATGAGGATTCTCCTTGAATCGTTGGTAAGGATTTATGTAAAGAGCAGCTCTTCCGTGAGAGCGTCGATGTCATTTGCTGCAGTGCCCCGAGCGTTGACACTCCAAACCGTGGAGCGTCGCTTAGTGGCTTCATTGAGGTCTGCGCAGCGGTTGACCACGGTCTTGGTGCAATACTCAGAGAATTGGCTTCTCAATTCTCCCAAGACTTCCTGACTGATGACTTCGCGATTGTCATACATATTAGGAATGATCCTCAGTGCAAGCTGTCTACGAAACTCCTTTTCCATCTGTTGGATGGTGGAGAGTACAAGCGACATGCCGTGAAAGGACAAAGGGCTTGTTGCGCAAACCACATTGACCAAATCAGCGGCCACCAACATCGAGTTGTTTAGGATCGAAGCCGCAGGATTGGTGTCGGTTACGATGAGGTCATATTGATCTTGCACACGCTCCAAAGCTTCCGCGAGCCGGTATTCTCTGCGGGGCTTTGAGTTGAGCGGAATTTCAATATTGCACAATCCAAGGCTAGCAGGGACTAAGTCCAGGCCAGGAGATACTGAGATAATTGCGTCTTGAATCGGAAGGTCATTGATCAAGACATCGTAGATGGTCGGTAGCTCGTGGCCATCTAAGACGTCGAGGTTCAAGGTGAGGTGACCTTGAGCATCGAGGTCAATCGCTAATACGCGATAGCCCATCATGGAAGCACGCATCACATACTGAGCGGTGAGTGTGGATTTTCCGGTGCCGCCTTTGACGTTGTAGAACATTTGCTTCTTGTGATGTGGGGGATGTGCGACGGGTGTATCCATCAAGCGGTCGAGGATCTTTTGAACTTCCTCGGCAGCTAGGATGGGAACCTGCGGTCCAGCAGCAACATCAGTCAGAGGCTGGTCGCCGCGGCGACCGATTTCAGGCTCAAAGGTCATGCCCTGAAACTTGGCATCGCGTACACGATGAAAGTAAGCTTGAGCACTTTCGAGCGTAATCATCTTTCGGTCCACGTTGCCGCTCTTGCGGCGAAAGGTTTCGATCAGACCCTGATCCTCTAAGATCGGCAAGACTTCCTTGTCGATTCGAGCGAGCTTTGCAAACTCACTCGGGGTGAAGCAGAACTCTTGAAGCTGAGACATAATTACCATCCTCCATTGTTTGATTGATCACATCCGTGTCGCAAATGATTGTATCGACAGGATCCTTCAAAGCAATGTGCAATGGCGCTTCTTTGACAGGCTCGTCTATAGGTGGTGGCGGAGTGTATTTATACATTGGAACAATGTATATAAAAGTTCCGAACTCGGTCGCCGTGGCGACCGGAATCGCAATTCTCAGCGGCAATGAGATTTGCGACTACTTATTTGGATTGGAAGGAGGAGTGTCCTTATTGTCAGAATCGGATGATTCCGATCGCTCTTTGTCCATTGAAGTCTTATAGGCCGGTATCATTACAAGGATTCTAGGATCTACTGTCTTGTGGTCCACAATCTGAATCGACCAATCATCTCGAAGCCAATTGACCCAAGGGCGAGAAATGACAGCTATCACCTTTCCAGCTGGAGTTCGAAGAGTGAATGTGGTGCCGAACAAATCAAATTTTTCTGATTCCGCTAAAACATTACCCACAGGATCGAGAATCTCGTAAACGGAGTAGGATTTGGTAAGTAAGGAGTAGAAGATGCGCTCTCGAAAGGTTCCAATAGGCTTCTCTGTAGCATCAGTCACATCAATTGCAGTACCTAAGCTGAAAATTCTCATTCGAGCATTTGCCACGACTTCACCGGAACTTGAACGATAGATAAAACCCTTTGTTAGGGCCCAGAATCGTTCCGTTACTGTCCCGTAGTTTTGTTTCCCGTCGTGGATGGCCATTTCATCCCGAAGAATGGTTAGAAGGTACTCACTTGCCTTTGTTTGGTCTGGAAGAATCGGAAGCAATTGGCCCCTGCTGTCGTGTGTCCAGGCTGCTACGGGTGCATCGGGATAGTTCGGCTCGGTACAGCGGACCGAACAAAAGCCAAGACTCAACAAGGTTGCACCTGCAAAGAGACGGGCAGCCCGTTGATCATTATTGCTTTTTTTTCTTAGTAGGTAAGTAGGTGACTTGGAATTGAAAGATTCGTTGCCAAAAACATCTGGCCCACAATGATCGGCCGACAGTGCATTGGGAACTAACGAAGTCAAAAGGGTGATTGCCAATAGGGGTGCGTGGAAAATTTTTATTCGCATAGAGAGCGAGCTCCAATGAGGTGATAATTAGCTGTTATGATATATCGTGTCAATATTGATAGTGGCCTGGAGAAGTAACTCTAGGAGTAAAGTTCTAGAAATTGGGCGGCGTATGGCTGATATGTCGCGTCAATACTACCGTCTCGAATCAACCGCCGACTTAAAGGCAGGCAAGAGAACAATGAGGCGGGGATCGATGCTGGTGGTTCCTCTCAATTCTGTTTGCCAGCTCGTGCGAAACATAAAATTCAATTTGCCCCAGCGAAAGCTGAGAAAATTTTCATCAAGACTGTTTTGGAATTGCAAAGCTCCCGTGCTTCCTTGAGTGCCAAGGGCCACCGGGATCGAATGTGCGACAGAGGATTTTGCTTCATTGAGAATCTGATAATGAGCTAGGACCTGTCCTTGGGCCTCGACACTGAGGTCTTCTACGATCCAGCCGATTGGGGCGTTGGTTCGAGGATCCACTATTTCCATGGAGTAACCTCGTGGGAGGTATTGCCCGGTGCCCACTGCGAGTGTTTGCTGCAATTGATCTTGGTAGAAAATCTCGAAACCGTTGTCAGGTTTAATGTTTTCCCAGATCCTTCCGTAGCTCGCATGAGAATCGTGAAGCACTTTGCTCCTCGTAGAGGTCAGCTCCTCGTTCGTCATGGATAAATACCTTCGGCCTTCGATCGCTTTTTCTCCAAATGGTTGCTTGGTCGAGGGCGGAAAGTGAAGTTGCCTGGAAACATAACCATAGGTTTCGGCGGTGGCAAATAGGGTGCCCAACAAAGCAGTGCCAAGGAACCATTTTTCAATCCCCTTGTTGCGTATCCATGTATGCCGACAGGATTCGGAAGGGTTCGTTGGCTGTGAGTCAGAATCGCCAGCTCCTGCGATGGCAGAATGGGTACTTAAATAAATCGCAGCTAGTAGGACCAACACTCCTATTTTACGCAACATGGTTACCTCTTCTTTTGGGTAGCAAACCTTTGGTGGAATAGCTTGCATGATATGCGGTGTCAATACTAGCCTTGGCCCTACTATGGCTATTTGGAAGTACCAAGTTACTGTGCAAGATCTGAATCGCTTCAATGACATTACGATTCATAAGCCGTTGGGCATTGTGTTTACCGCCATAGGTGATGATTGGATTGAAGCGACCATGCCAGTGGAGAATCGTACTCGGCAACCAGCGGGTTTGCTTCATGGAGGAGCCAGTGTGGTCTTGGCGGAGTCGTTGGCAAGTGTCGCGTCCTACCTCTGTATCGATGCAAAAATATCTGACGTTGTAGGGCTTGAGCTTAGTGCCAGTCATCTCAAGTCGGTGCGCGAGGGAGTTGTTACAGGGCGGGTTCAGCCGTTAAGGTTGGGGAAGCGGTTTCAGGTTTGGGATATTCAGATTCGAAATGAGAAACAGGAACGACTTTGTGTGGTTCGGCTAACCGCTGCCGTAATTGAGAAACAGGCGTCTTCCCCATCTCAGTTCGGGGGATTTGGTCGATGATCCGAATAGCCTCGATCCTTTCGTAAGGCATGACCTTCGACTGATACCAAGCGACAAGCTTTTGGGCTTCGAGTTCATTCTCAGCAACGAGATGAAGGGTGTTTTCCTTGCGTTCGCAAGGCTCGGACCAAAGGATGGGAGTGTGACTCAGGCGCATCTCATGACGTCCGCAGTCCACCATTTCTTGAAGTTTGGTCAAAGAAACCTTCTCGCCTAAGATTTTGATAAATCCTGACGCACGCCCAATCAACGTGAGACGTCCTTCGGTATCGAGCGAACCCAGGTCCTCACATCGAAACCATCCGTCTACCTTGGGATCTTTCCATCCTTCGTGGTCAATCATACCCGTAAGCAATGCCGGACTTTTGATTTCGATCCAGCCATCTTGAGCAATTCTAAATTCGACGTGTGGAAGGGGTGCATACGATTCTTGATCACCAAAATACAAGCCGACTTGAGAGCTTGATTCAGTAAGGCCATAAGTAATACAGAGGGGCCAGCCTAGGGCCAAAGCGCGATCTCGTGTGCTTGCCGTAAGTTTGCCGCCACCGACAAATATACGACGCAGCGTAGGAGGCGGAGTCAACTCTCGCTGAACCAGATCATAGACCTGCGATGGTACCAAGGAGGTCAGCGTTGTCTGTTGTTCTTCGGCGGTCCTTACAAATACGGCCGGATCCCAATTCATCTCGGATCGATCGACCCAGGTTGAATTTGCCAACCAAGCGCGAGCCTGAGTGGCAAGTCCACCCACATGAAAAAGTGGAAGTACATTGAGCCAGCGATCGTTAGAGGTCACTTCTGCCACACGGTTGACGGATGCCGCGCTCGATAAGAAAGCCTCGCGCGAGAGTGCAATCCATTTAGGTTCTCCCGAAGATCCTGATGTGAGGATCCAGAGGTGATCCTTCAGGTCTTCGTAGGCACGGGAAGAAATAAGTCGATGGACGAGCGTATTGCGATCCACTTCGACGAGGCGAGGATTCACTAAGATTTCTCGATCGATCAAATTCCAATCCATGCGAGCCTCCTGAGGGGTTCGTCGAATCCGATACCGGTGCCTTCTGGTGGAAGGACTCGATTGTTTTGTACCACAAGCTGATCCGAAAACTCGTTCGGCTCGTAATACAGGTGACTGGCAAATCCGCATGGTTCCTCACATTCTCGACGAGCTGCTTCCCACATCGCAAAAAGCGTCCCGATAGGATGATCGAGGTAGCTGGTGTAGATCGTCGAGGATGCGTGATCCTGGTAGTCTTGAGGATTTTGAATCGCGGGCTTCAAGATCCGAATGAAGTCCGATTGTTCCTTGTCAAAGGGCTGTCGGTCAACAGCCAAAGGATGGTCGAGCATTTTTCTAACATTCTTCCAGGTGAGCGGATCCCAAGGAAACGGATCTTCGCTATAGACCACTTGCTCTCGACTTGATGCGTACCGATGAAGAAAGGTCTGAAGCGCCTCGGGACTTGATTGATTTTGCCAATCGAGTCGAACGCGTACTTTAAGCGACGGAAGATCAGTAGGGAGTTTGATTTTGAATTCGCTAAATCCTAGGTCTGTCCCCAGCTGGATTTCCTTCCAATTTTGAATAAGTAGGTAGGAGGGAGGGATTCTTAATCCCGTCCAGAGGTTTTCCTTGGTTGCTCGAGCGAGCGCGTCCTGATTTGCAAAATCTCTACTTCGCTGAGTCAAAAGCGTGAGCCGGCCTGCTGATAAGAACCTCAATTGATCGTCGAGTGGCGCGTCCCCAAGTGATTCCCAAGGGTGACAGTCGGCATAGCCATATCCCACGTCAGGAAAATCAAAGCGAAGCAAGGCACCCTTGCGCACCTGCCCCGTTTCTTTTGGAAGCAATTCATAAGGCCAGTAAGCGCAGTTCAAAGTAGCCACGCCACGGTCAAGGTTAGTCCAAACAGAAGTTGAATCTTGGCAGCTTGAGCCAAAAACTCATTGTAGAGGGGTGAAGGTTCTGCTGATCGGATGTTTCCGCAAAGTCTTAGGGCGAGGGGTAGCGTTACCCAGGGTAATAGACCAGCCCAGTAGGACTGTCTTGCCCCTATATAATAGAGACTCATTATATAAGGTGCGATCAAGAATAGTTGAATCAGCACTTTGCTTGCAGGGATTCCAAGTCTTACGGCAAGTGTCTTCTTGCCTGCAAAGACATCCGTTCTTGCGTCACGTAGGTTATTGATAGCGATCATCGCGGCTGAGAGGAGCCCTATTTGAGTAGCCAAAATCCAAACGCTTCCATCCAAAGGTAAGTCAAAGAGATATGCCAAACCGCCAACGGCTGCCCAACCAAAGAACAAGATCACGAAGACTTCTCCCAATCCCACGTACGCAAGTGGAAAGGGGCCAGCCGTGTAGAGGTATCCTGCTAACAAAGATACCAATCCTAGAATAAGAATCGGAATTCCTGCTTTGATTACCAGGGGAATCGAAAAAAGAAGTGCCAAGCCAAATGCCAAGACCCCGAGCGAAAAAACCTGTCGCGGTGAAAGGTCCTTAGAAAGGGTGGCTCGACGCGGTCCCATTCTCTCTGCAGTGTCCGCGCCTTTCTTGAAGTCGTAGACGTCATTGAAATAGTTGGTTCCGATTTGAATCATCAAAGCACTAGCGCAGGCTGAAAGGAGTAAGCCCCACGGCACAAATCCCAATTCATGCATGGCATAAGCGCCAGCCACCATGCATGGCACGAGAGACGCGGTTAGTGTCTTCGGTCTTGCCGCTTGAATGAGGGCAGCGGACTTCATGGGAGGCGTCCAAATTTCTTGAAGTCAGGTTTGCGCTTCTCGAGGAAGGCTTTCTTTCCTTCTTTGGCTTCTTCCGAAAGATAGTAGAGGAGTGTTGCATTCCCAGCCAAATCCAATAGTCCAATTTGTCCGTCACAGTCAGCATTCATGGCTGATTTGAGACAACGCAAAGCTAGTGGCGAATGTTGAAGGATCTCGCGACTCCATTTTAGGGTTTCAGACTCAAGTTCGGACAAAGGTACGACGGTATTCACCAATCCCATATCGAGGGCTTGCTTGGCGTCGTACTGACGACAGAGGAACCAGATTTCTCGCGCTTTCTTTTGGCCTACAATTCTCGCAAGGTAACTGCTACCCAACCCGCCATCAAAGGACCCAACCTTCGGTCCCGTCTGGCCAAAGCGCGCGTTATCGGCTGCAATAGATAAGTCACAAACCAAATGAAGGATATGGCCACCACCAATGGCATATCCCGCAACCATGGCAATCACTGGCTTTGGCAATGAGCGAATTTGCTTTTGGAGATCCAAGACATTCAAGCGAGCTTTGCCATCGCCACCAATGTATCCGCCATCGCCGCGTACTTTCTGATCTCCTCCTGAGCAGAATGCTTCATTCCCTTCGCCGGTAAGGATCACCACTCCAACTGCGCTGTCGTCGCGCACTAGATGAAACGCATCAATCAGTTCCATGATCGTCTCTGGTCGAAATGCATTTCTCACATGGGGACGATTGATTGTGATCTTTGCTACGCCGTCTTCCGTCGCTTCAAATCGAATGTCCTGATATTCCTTAAGCTGGGTCCATTCCTGTTTCATTGAGGAACTCCTTTACGTTTTGCCAAAATAAATTGGGTTGATCCCAAGGCACGCGATGACCCGCGCCAGGGCATAGGTATAGCCGAAAATCCTTGTTTTCGCTTTGATAACTTCGCGCAAGTTCGACATAACGCGTGTCCGCTTCTCCTGCTACCCAAAGTACTGGAAGGTGGAGCTGGGATAATTTTGGTAAAAGAAACTCCTGTCGTCCCAGGCTCCATTCGTCAAGGGGTCGAATCACCGATTCCACGGGGCGTTGAGGAATGCTAAGTGGCTTACTCGATTGGAGGGTTGGCTGTTGATTCCACGCGCCTAAAAATGCTTCCCATTCCAGCTGCTGGTAACGTTGGATCCAGTGCTGATCGGATTGGATTCGCGTTTTTTGCTCTCGTTCTGTGGGTAGGCCAGCATGGGTGCTTACCATGATCGCGGCAGACCAAGTCGTGGGGCACTCCAAAAGAGAATGAAGCGCGATGCGACCGCCCAGCGAGTATCCCAAGAGAACCTTTTTTCCTTGATGAGACACAGACTCTGCAAGTGCCTGACCCGTTTCGCTAAGGGACTTCCGACGGATCGACGCATGGGATAGGGACTTTAAGGGCAAGGGGGATGCATCCCAGTCCTGCGAATCTCCCAAGAATCCGTGCAGCGCATGTATGGAACAAGGCTTCACGCTTCGTCTCCATGGCAAACTATTTCTATTAGCCCGCGGCCCTGGGTGGGGAGTGTCGCAGGTGGAGTCGTCCAACGATGGTAAGGGAGCTTCCAAAGGCGAGCGAGCCCTTCAAAAGAATAGTGATGTGAGTTGATAAATTCTTTCTGTTGAAACATTGGAGCAAATATTTTTCCGCCGCCATTGTTGAGCACGATGAGGTGGATCGAGTCCGCTTGAAGCGACGGCAAAACCCACGGCCCCGCCAAATCGTACAGCGTTGTAAGGTCTCCTAAGATTGCGTAATTGTGCTGGTCCTTCTGACACCAACCCAGGAAGGTTGAAACTTGCCCATCAATCCCATTGAGACCTCGTGACGCTCCCATTTCGTAATTTCGAGAATCGTGAGTAGCTGCCTCGTCCCAAAGTCGAATGGGAAGGCTATTGCCCAAAAAAATGCGACTTCCTTTAGGAAAATTCAGCGACAACCAACGCATCCAATGGCGCTCACTACCAGGTGAGAAATCTTCGGGGATAGGATCTTTGAGTGGAGGTCTTCGCTTCTTCGGGAGCAAATCCGTTTGAAGTGCATGGACTCCTTCTGCAATTGAGGCATGTAGCAAAATACTAGGTCTTGCCATTCCCAAGTAAGGGCGGTCGCTCAAGGATAAGACGGGGAAAGTCTTCCACTTCCGTTCCAAATCTCTCCAGACACGATGGGTGGGGATTCCGCCCAATCGAACTACGGCATCAAAGTCAGTGAGAGACGAAAGATCCGTGACTCGTAGGCTTTTCAACTGAGGTGATTCTCTTAGTCCCGATGTAGCCTCGCAGTAGCAGGCCAAATTGAAGTGCAGCAGAAATGCTTCCACGCTAAGTCGATCATTGGTGTTGCTGATTTCTCCTACAATGGCTAGGGGGGATTGCGCGCGATCCAGTTGCGCTTTCCATTCGTCCATCCTTTCGAGTGTGAGGACTATTCCAGAATGAGAAGTCTGCTTTTGTTCGGAAGCATCAAGCGTTCCGCTCATAGGGTCTTCCAAATAAAAATTGAGGTGCAAAGGTTTCAGCCAAGGTCGAGGAGGAAGCTGCCAGGTCAAATCCCCTTCGGTTATTTCGATAGTCGGTGAGGCGTAGACGCCAAAAATTCCAACTTGCTCGGCAGCTTGCGGGGCATTCGTGCCCGAAAAACGACGAGGTCGATCTGCAGTCATTAGTATCAATGGCACTTGCGTGTAGGTTGCTTCCATTGCAGCAGGAAGGAGTTCTCCTGCGGCAGTACCAGAAGTGACTAGGATACCCACTGGCTTTTGCGATGAGCGAGCAAGACCCAATGCAAAGAAAGCCGCCGATCGTTCTTCAAAGTGGTAGGTGACGGCTACTTCGGATCCTCTTTGAATCAGCTGCTGAATCAAAAGGGCGTTGCGAGATCCCGGGCATACGCAGAATTGCGTGATGCCCTGATCAATCAAACGTTGAATCACGATGAAGCGTCCTCAGAAAAAGACTTTCGAATCGAGCGAAGTTTCATCATGAGTTCGTAGCGCTCGGTTGTTAAAATACTTTGCGGCAGGATGCCTGCACCCGCGGTGATCCAACTCTTCTCGCGGTCCCATTGGATTCCACGAATGGCTACGACCATTTGCTCAGCCAAGCCAAAGGGTGCACCAAAGCGGCCTCGCCCTCGCTCTCGTTCTGCCAGAAAACGCAATGCAGTCTCTCTTGGGACACCACCGAGGGCGGGTGTTGGGTGAAGGGCTTGAATCAAGGCTTCGGTGCTTAGGGATTCAGGAATTTTGGCTCGTATCGGTGTGAAGAGGTGTTGAAGGGTGGGCCCAGCGGCTCGAAGCTGAAGTTCTCCCACTTGCGTGCGGTCTTTACCGAGTGATTCACAAAGGGCTTCCACCACCAAAGCGTGTTCCTGCATTTCTTTCGGGTCTGACTGCAGGCTTGGAAATCCGGGCTTCTGAGTCCCGGCAAGTGCCATGGTTGTGAGCTGATCCCCTTTGCGCTCAAAGAGAAGCTCGGGAGTTGCGCCGAGTATTCCGCCCTCTTCATTCCAAAATCCGTAGATCCAAACTGGGTAGTTCTCCGTATGAAGCAAGAGTTGTCCTAGCCAGAATCGGATTCGATCGACACTCGGTGGGGGGCCCGATTGCGATGCAAATAAGACCGCTTTCTTTAAGTTTCCTTGACTGGCCTCCCATTGAAAGTCGAGGAAGTCTTTTTCGAACTCTCGCCAGTTGACTGCCGACCAGGTTAGAGGATCAAGGCTTGGACCTTCGCACGCTCGAAGCAGGTCCGAGCGGGCAATGTCCATAAGATTTGCCGCTCGAATCGTGGACTCCTGATGCTTCGAAAAGAAGGACGGCGCAAAGATAGGCGCATCTTTTTCAGTTGAACTGAGGGACGCCAATTGAATTCGATCCCCAGGTTTCTCTGATCTGGAGAGAATAAAACCTGACTGAAAGAACGCTGAATGATTGGGATCCAAAAGAGCGCGCATCTGTTTTCTATTGCATTTGATTAAACAGAACTTCCACTATAAAGTGCATCCACTTGTGAGTTCTTTACCTTTCTGCGTCATAGCCGGTCCTTGTTCCATTGAAAGTTACGAGGTTCTAACCCAGGTCGCGCGTACCATCCAAGATTTGGGTGTGACCGCCCTTCGTGGTGGAATCTATAAGATGCGAACAAATCCAGAGTCCTTTCAGGGTCTTGGAGAATCGGCCTATTCTATTGTTGCGCAGGTCAAGCAGGAGCTTGGTCTATCCTTAGTGAGTGAAGTCACGGATGTTCGTCAGATCAAGGGCCTCAGTGAAGTTGCGGATGTCCTGCAAGTTGGAACTCGCAACATGTACAACTACGAACTTCTCAAAGAACTCGGAAAGCAAGAAAAGCCCGTGCTTCTGAAGCGTGGGCTCTCTGCTTATTTAGAAGAGTGGCTTCAGGCCGCCAATTACGTCATTCAAGGTGGCAACTCTCGAGTCATGCTTTGCGAGCGAGGGATTCGTACCTTTGAGCGCGAGACACGCAATACGTTAGACCTTGCGGCCGTACCCATTTTGAAGTCCAAAGTAAATTATCCAATCTTGGTGGATCCTAGTCATGGTACCGGTCGAAAAGACTTGGTCCTCCCTATGGCACTCGCGGCAGCTGCAGCCGGTGCGGATGGACTATTGATTGAAGTGCATCCGAATCCAGAAAAGGCGCTTTCGGATGGGGCTCAAGCTTTAGATTTATTTGAATTGGAAGATTTGATGAAACGTTTGCGAACGCTTCTACCAGCCTTGGGACGCCGGCTTTCGGATCCTGGCATTCCTTTCTTTTCTAGCCTCTAGGAGGAATTGTTTCAATGAATGATCAGGATTTGGTTCAAACCAAAAACCCTTCCGAAATTCGAAATCTTTTTTCGTCCATCGCCCATCGGTATGATCTGGCCAATTCTACGCTGTCCGTAGGTATCCATCACCTTTGGCGCAAGGCTTTGGTGTCTTCGGTGCATTTGCCTCAGGATGCCAAGGTTTTGGATTGTGCAACGGGCACTGGAGACGTTGCATTTGCGTGGGAACGCTCCCTCTCATCCAAAGCGAAAATCATTGGAACCGATTTCTGTGAGCCCATGCTTGAGCTAGCTAAGAAAAAAGCCGCACAGCGGGACTCTACGGTTCATTTTGAGTTCGCCGATATTTGCAAACTTCCCTTTGCAAGCCAACAGTTTGATGCAGCAAGTGTTTCTTTCGGAATTCGCAATGTCGTGGATCCTGCATTAGGACTGCGTGAATTGGCCCGAGTGACGAAGAGAGGCGGCAAGGTTTTGATTTTGGAGTTTGGGCAGCCAAAGAGAGCATTGTTGCGTGGAATGTACCAGTGGTACTCGCGCAAGCTCCTTCCCGTATTGGGCGGCTGGGTCAGTGGTAAGCGCCAGGCTTATGCTTACCTCGAGAAGTCTTCTTCAGCATTTCCCTATGGAGAGGCATTTTTAAATTTGGCTCGTGCGCAGGGATGTTTCGCTGAGGTTCAGTCTCAAGCTCTCACCGGAGGAATTGCTTACCTCTATATTTTATCGGTAGCAGACCAAAGCAAGTGATCTGCCAAGACTAGCCAAGTCATTGCCTCCATAACCGGAATCGCGCGCAATCCAATAAACGGATCGTGACGGCCCTTTTTGGCAATATCCAAGATAGACGAAGTCGGTTTGATGGAAGCCTTGAATTGAATAGGATCCCCCGTGCTGATGCCACCTTGGATTCCACCATAAGGATGTGAATCGGGAGCATGAAAGTCGGTGCCTTTACTTTCTACCCCCGAAAAACCCGCTCCCAATTCAAATCCATTGACTGCGCCGATCGAGAGAATGGCCTGGGCGAGATCGGATTTTAGTTTTCGAAAGACGGGTTGCCCCAGAGACGGAGGCACACCCGAGAGTGTCACCCGAATAACGCCTCCGTAGCTTTGACCTTCGACTTTGGCTTGCTGAAGGAGTGTTTCTAAATCTCGCTCCCAATCAGAGGCCTTTTCGAGTGTCAAAGGTCCCACTTGAAGCAGCTGGCTTTGTATTGCGACTTCGGGACATCGAGTCCTCACAAGCATTTGCGCCACAGCGCCTGCCAGTACCCTCGCCACAGTTTCTCTTCCACTGGATCTCCCGCCGCCACGCGGGTCAGAATGCTGGAACTTGTTTCTCCAAGTCGCATCTGCATGACCTCGTCGTGGATTGTCTGCAATGGTGATGTAGTCTTCACTTCGCGCATCGTGGTTCCTTACTATCATCGCGAGAGGAGTGCCCAGGGTTTTGCCTTCATAGACTCCACTCAAGACTTCGTAGTGATCCGCTTCTTGTCGAGAGGAGGTGAGTGCTTTACCTGGTTTTCGACGATCCAGGACATCCCGTAGAAGTACTTCGTCAAAAAGGACTCCAGCGGGACAACCGTCAATGACCACCCCCAAGGCAGGGCCATGGCTTTCTCCGAAGGTCGTGATTCGAAATCGACTTCCAAATTGATTAGCACTCATTTCCAAAACTTCCTTTGCATCTCAGCTTGTGAAGCTAACATTTTTTTCCCTGAGCGGTAGAGGGCTCCAACCGATTTGGCATAAGTCCTGGCTGGAGAGTGTTCAAAATAATTGAGGTCGATGACGAGCTTTGGCTTCCACTGAGGGGATGGCCACTTGCAAGCCTCTTGTCGAGCAGGTGGAACCGCCCAGATCAAAGTATCGGGATCATGGGTATCCTGTGAAGCTCCACTTCGAAGCAACCCAGTACGAGCAGAGTAAATATGCACGTCTGGCAAAACAGCTTTTACAATAGCTTCCGTTCCTCCTCCTCCCCAGAGGACAGTAGATCCTAGCGAGTCCATTCCAACGCTATCCCTCAATCCATCAAGGTCGGTATTGGCGCAAGTTGGGGATACCTCATCGCTTAACCATCGCAAGGTGTTGACCGAGCCTTCCTCTGGAGCCACTACCTGCTTGAGGGGAGTGGTCACTGCGGCAAAACGCAGCCCCAGTGAGAGAAGGAATTGGCAGGCTAGTGGCCAATCCCCTTGGACGATCGAGATAGAAAAGAAAGGCATCCCTCTTTCTCGAAAGAAATCAAAATGCAAAGCAGGTGAATGACTCAAAGAAACAGGATCACCCAGAACCGCCCCAAAATGATCAAAAGGACCTGGCATTTGGTGAACTTGGTGAAGGGTGGGTTGGTCAAGGCATGAACCTTCGTCAACGCGTACAAAGGCCATGGGCTGCTTGTGAAGCATCCAAAGTCGGTACCATGTCCAACGTCCATCCGTTGACCGAGGAAGGAAGGATCGTCTCCGTGGATCACGCATCCACCATTCATGTCCCTCGATCAGTTCCTTCCAAGATGAAACCCAAGGTGCAGCCTTAAGAAGGTGAGGGCTTTCGGGTTCTATGAGCGCATCATGGGAAGACAAAATCCAATGGGAGTTGTTAGCGGAAGTTGTAGGTTGGCCCCATTCATACGGCCAGTCCACCCATTCACCTTGGCGAGCTGGGAAGTGTCGCCACTCTGTTGTGCGATAACTCAAAAGTATCTGATGGCTAGGGATCTTCTCACGAAAGGATTCAATGGCATCTTTGCTCAGAAGATCGGTGCGCAATTCGTATCGCTCAAAGCGAGGAAAGCCTTTTTCCAGGTGTTTCGGAAAAAGCGTGAGAATACCAGGATGGACGGAAGCGTCGAGCAGTAAGGCCTTCCGTTCGGGATTATTTGGAAAATCAAAACCTTCCGAAAGCCAAAGTTCCTCCGTGCAAACTTGTGAAAAAATGGGATCTCGTATTTTGCGAAAAGCGTGAAACTCATCCAATGGCGAAGCGTCGCTAAGTGCGGGACGATCCAAGAAGATGCGTCCCGTCAGATCACTTGGGCGACGCACCCAAAGGATTCTCAGAGCTGGATCTTTCTTCTTCCAGTCATGAAGCAACTCCCAACCTTGAAATCCTGCACCCACTGCTACGACGGAAGTCCTATTTTCCAAAAGGTGCTTGAGGGTGGAGGTTTCACGCTGACGAAACAACGCTTCGTCTTTTGGAAAGTAATCAGCGATTGCTCTATCAAATTGAGTTTCGACAGCTTGATCCAGGTCGCTCCAGGATGTTTGGAGGTATCCGGCAATGCGACGTGCAAGGGAGGTCTTGCCCACACCGCGATGGCCTATTAAGACAATGCGTTGCATTTGAGATCCTCGTATTCGTAGAAACTCTTAGTTACGCATTCGCGATGGGACACTTCGATGGGGTAGCCCGCCCGAATCAGGATATCTGCTGCCATCACCATTCGATGGTCATTGGCTGGATCAAAAGCGAGTGGAGACAGACATTCTTTGGGATCTCTGGGTAATCCTGCTCCGATCAGGATTCCGTCATCTTTGACCTCATGAGGGCGCCCTATCAGTGATAGCAGTTCGGATATTTTTTGAATGCGGGGACTTTCTTTGTGATTCAGTTGAGTGGCGCCGAAGAATCGAGAGGATCCCTTCGCGATCCCAGCCAACGACGCGAGGCATGGAAAGAGATCCGGGCTCGAACCTAAGTCACAGTCAACTCCATGGAGGTCCCGTGCTTCCACGAGAAGCTGTCCCTCCCGATTGCGAGTGCAATAAGCACCTAAGGACCGAAGATGGTGAACAAAGCTAGCATCTGGTTGAAGCGATGAAAGCGGAAATGCATCAATCAGCACACGTCCTTTGACACTTGCGAGAGCTGCCAAAGCAAAGGTGGAACTAAGATCAGGTTCTTTTGGTATCAGCAGAGGAAGGGAAAGTGTTTGGTTGGCACGAATTCGGAGTTTCGCGTTCTCCAGATTTTCGGCCCTGATGCCATTGAGATCGAGAAGTGCGAGGGTCATGGCGAGGTAAGGCTCGCTTACCTTGTTTCCAGAAAAATCTATTTCAAGGTCGAAGTGCAGGTGCGCTGACGAAAGGAGTATGGCACTTAGAAATTGGCTAGAGCGTTCACAAGAGATGCGCAGTGGATTACGAGGGGCTTGCCATCCTTTGCTCCGAACCTCTATCCCTTGCGCGGTAAGTGAAGTGCTCACTCCGAGTTCTGAGAGTGCTTGCATGAGTTCTTGGTGGGGTCGACAACGCAGGGAAGGACCCATGAGAAGGTGCCAGTGGCCCGCCTCTCTCGACACTCGAGCCAGTAGGAACCTCAAAACTGTACCGCCCTCGCCGCAATCCAGTACCGATTCTCCGGACTGAAAAGCATGAAGTGCCTTTCGGAGTTGAGCAATGTCATTGCAAGCGCCTTCTTCCAGAAGCTTCACAGCTTGAAAGCTCTGGAGGATCATAGCTCGATTGGCGATTGATTTTGAAACTGCGATTCGTACAGCAATCAAACCTTCAGCCATCCTTGTCTTTCTAATTCTTTCAATAGTTGCGGAAGTGTGACGGATTCAAAGAAGGGTTTTATTTTATTTTTTGATCCAGACGACTTTGACTTTAAGAAAACGAATCGCAATCCCTTCGGATCTATTTTTTTATCTCGCAGTAGGTGAGCAGTCGCTTGTTTGCGTGAGAGTGGGCCGGTCTCGGAGCGAGAGGAGCCCAGGAATTGGATTAAGTGATTTCTATCTCTTTCGGAGAGGTAGTTTTTTTCGAAGCTCCATTGCAAAGCAAACCGAATTCCACGCAAGACAGCCTCGCCGTGGGATAGCCCCTTTGCTGCTTCTAAGACATGACCCCAGGTGTGGCCAAGGTTCAGCGCATGTCGAATTCCTTTTGTCTCCAGGGGATCTTGAAGTACCCACTTCCACTTTGCTTCGATTGCCTGAGGAAGGACGGACCAAAGGGAAGCGCGGTTGAGGGAGTAGGTCCACTTTCCACCATCCAAGATGGCAATCTTGGCAAGTTCGCCCCAGGCTTGTTCTTCGAGGCTTTTTCCTTGAACTTCCAGCATGCCTCGAACGAGGTAGATTTTTCTGGCAGGATAAAAAGTACCAATTTGGTTTTTATGGTTAAGCAAATTTAGGGCGGTCTTACCGCCGTGGGCTGAGTCAATGGCCGAGAGCCAAGTCGTAGGGAGGAGCTCTAAGGGTAGGCCGCGTAGGTAGGTGCTAGCAAAAAATCCGGAGAAATCCCCAACGGAGCCTCCACCAATTCCAAGAACTCGACCATTACTACGTCGAATATCGGGAGCCGTTCGGCTCACCCTTTCACAAAAATCACTGTACGATCGCAGGGACTTCAGGGACTCTCCTGCTTTGACGGGATAGGCATTTGGAAATCGACTGATCCAGGTGCTAAAACCAGGAACCCATTTGGTCAGGATGTGATCAAATATGACGAGGGTCGCTTTTCGATCTTTGGCCGAAAAGCGAGGCAACTTTCTCAGAAAGATCTGTTCGGATCGTTTCATGGGACTCCTTGTGTTTTCAATAGGCGTCGGGTAAGGTTGTTAACATACTTTTATGCAGGTTCCCAATACTCAAGTACTCTCTCCTACCGCAGTGTGGTCTGATGCCATCGAGAACCTGAATCTCCGAATTCAATCGCCTGATGCTATTCCAGAATTTGGTCCCTTGCTTGAACGTACGCTCTTGCTTGGTGGAAAGCGTTTGCGCCCATTGATTTGCTTTCTGATTGGTCGTTTTTTTGAATTGAGTCCAGACAAAGTGGCCGTCTATGCACGAGCGGCCGAATTGACTCATGCTGCGACACTTTCTCACGATGATGTCATTGATGAGTCCGACACTCGAAGAAACCGTCCCACGTTGAACAAAGAATCCAGCAATGCAAAGGCCGTTCTTGCGGGAGATATCCTCTTGGCTCGTGTAGTCCGAGAGACGATTGGCGCAGGCAACATTCGTATCGTAAGTGACCTGGCGGATGTCTTGGAAGACCTCTCCTGTGGAGAGTGGCTACAACTCGACAATCGATTTTCTAATTTGCCGACCCGGCTTACTTTGGAAACCATCGCCAATCGAAAGACGATGTCACTGATTGCTTGGTGCTGCACCACGCCTGCCAGAATTGCTAATCAAGAGGACTATGTCGTAGACCTTTGTGGTGATTTTGGTCGTTTTTTGGGTCTGTCATTTCAGATGATTGATGACATCTTAGATTTTGAAACGCAGAGCGAAAAACCCTTTGCTTTGGACCTTCAAGAAGGTCAGATCAACTTTGTGACCTTGGAGATTTTGGAGGCACAACCTTCCTATCGCGACGTTTTACAAAAATGCATGGGACCTGGAAATTTAGTCCACGCTCCTTGGACACAAACCGAGTTAGATCTTGCTAAGGAACGCGTTCGAGAGCGTGCTCAAGCCTTGCTTCGAGAAGCTGAGAAGATCCTCAATGAGCTTTGTAGAGTTCGGGCAGGAGATTCAGAAGCCGAGTATGAACTCCGTGGGATCTTATCTTACCTTGGCCTTCGCAAGCATTGATCGGATCTCTCTCCATCCCATGATGATCAAAATCATATGCCCCCAAAGCAGAGGTGCATAGCATTCGATCCTTCCTCCGAGATGAGGACCCCATACATCAATGGTAAGTAGATTTTGAATAATAAATACCACCCCTAAGCCCCAAAGGAGTTTGCGATTTTGAATGGCCTGCAGGGCAAGGCCAATGGCGAGCGGTAGCCCAAAAACTAAATGAGGCTTCCAGAGCAGGGGTGAAAGGATTGGACAAACAGCGAGAAAAACTCCCACCCGCAAAAGTGGGAGGTTCGGAATAGCCTTTGCCTTCCATTGGAAGGACCAGTGGAGAAGCAAGCCAGCCCAGGCCAAGGACCAAAGGAATGCCATGGTTTGTCGGGTGGTCTCAGACCAAATCCAAAGCGTCGTATCCACGGTACCCCAAAGCGCTGTCACATGAGTAGGCTGTCCCGAAAAACAGTGGTGCAAGAAGGCAGCAAAGCTTTGATTGTGAGAAGTATGAGGCATTCCTTTTTCTTGAAGACCTTGGATCCAAGATTGGAGAAGGTGAAGCAATCCTTGGGGACCCACGAAGAAGAGCGGCAGTGTAGTTGCCAGAATGATCCCCGACGCCAAGAGGACTCTGTCCGAACGTTGTTTAGAAAGGTTCCAGCTCCAAAGAATAGAAGGCGCTAGGAGGAGCTTGATGGAGGCAGCAAAGCCGCTAGTAACCTTCCAAAATCCAAATTTGGCTTTACCAGTACCGCTTAGCAGCGGCACCAGCGCCAGTGTCACGCAACCCACGATCAGCAAATTAATCTGCCCATATTGAAAATCGATGAGTATCGATCGTGCAAGGATGAGGCAACCCCAGGCTGCAATTCCCAAGTTTACCTTATGTTTTTGGCCTTTTTGAGTGGCGAGCTTGAGGAGTCCAAGGACCAAAGCTACCTTACCTAGGCTCCATAGTATCAGTGCTGCGCTTCTTGGCAGCCATCCCAACCAGCAAAGTAAGAAGGCAAAGCCAGGGCTGTAAAGGTACCTGTCGGGACTATCTGTGTAGAGAATTGCGCTCTGATGATGCAGGACGAGGTTCCAAGCGTAGTGAAAAACATGAAAGTCCGGGGCGCCGCGCGTGAGCGCCCAGAACATTCCTAAACCAAGCACGACAACGAGACCGAGGGATCCTATCTTTGAAACGGCGGAGCGAGTAAGCATGCAGAAAAATCCTATCAGGCATTTTGGCCAAAGTCTCACTTGGTCCCAAAAATCGCGAGCAAGTTGAAAAAAGTTCTTTTCATTTCGCTCTGAGCAAAATATCTGATCTCTTTGGAATAAATGGATGAGGAGCCGAGTAAGATGAACCTACAAACGCTGTTTCGAAGGAAGCCCATTAATGTTTTGGTCAGCGAAGCCAATGCTTCTGACCAGTCCCTTCATTCAGGCTCGGGGCTAAGAAAGGTTTTGGGAGTTTGGGACCTTACCGGATTTGGAATCGCAGCGGTCATCGGAGCTGGGATTTTTTCGACCATCGGCAATGCCGCCTTCCAAGGTGGTCCAGGGGTAGCGCTCCTTTTTATTTTTACGGCAATTGCCTGTGCATTTTCCGCTTTTTGTTACGCGGAATTTGCGTCGGTCCTTCCTATTTCAGGATCCGCTTATAGTTATGCTTACGCCTCGCTTGGTGAAATGGTGGCTTGGATTATCGGTTGGGATCTCTTGCTAGAATACGCCATTGGAAATATTGCAGTCGCGATTTCCTGGAGCGATTATTTTACGGCCTTTTTATCTGGCTACGGAATCAATGTTCCTTCCTATCTCTCCATGGACTTTCTCTCTGCGTCTCGCGCTTATGACGCCGTAATGACGCTCCTCAGTCAGGGAATTCCGTTGGATCAGTTGACTGCCAATGGCATTTCTAGTTTTCAGATGGAGGGTTATCAGGCATGGACAACTGCTCCCCATCTTTTTGGCTTGCCGATCGTCTGTGACTTGCCGGCACTCCTGGTCGTGGTTCTTGTCACCTGGGTTGTTTACGTCGGAATTCAGGAGTCCAAGAAGGTCAGCAACATCATGGTGCTGCTCAAGCTGGCTGTCGTGCTGATGGTCATTGTATTGGGTGCTTTCTACGTTCAACCCGCCAATTGGTCACCCTTCGCCCCGAATGGCGTAACCGGGATCCTCAAAGGGGTATCGGGGGTTTTCTTTGCCTATATTGGTTTTGACGCCATTTCCTCAACAGCCGAGGAATGTAAGAATCCTCAGCGAGACCTTCCAAGGGCCATGATTTACACTTTGGTTATTTGCACGCTGCTCTATGTCCTGGTCGCGCTGGTGCTTACTGGAATGGTTCACTACACCCAATTGCAGGTAGGCGATCCATTGGCCTTTGTTTTTGGACCCCAGGGCGCCAATATTGGTTGGATCTCCGGCGTGATCGCTGTCAGTGCAGTCGTGGCATTGTTTACGGTACTCTTGGTTTTCCAACTTGGTCAGCCAAGGATCTGGATGTCCATTAGTCGTGATGGACTCTTGCCGCCTATTTTTTCTTCCATTCATCCTAAGTACAAGACTCCTTGGTTTTCTACCTTGCTTACGGGGTTTGTGGTTGCAGTACCATCCTTGTTTATGAATCTGACGGAAGTCACTGACCTAACCAGCATTGGTACTTTGTTTGCGTTTGTACTGGTTTGCTTGGGCGTTCTTCGTCTCGATCCCCATCGCCCCAAGGAACCTGGAAAGTTTCGGGTCCCCTACATCGATGGCAAATATCTTTTTCCAGGTATGAGCTTGATTGGCGCAATCTTGGTGATGGCGATGAATGGAGATGGAGTATCAGCTTATTTTCAGAATTTTTCTTCTGGCTCGATTCCCCTTCTGGTCTTCTTAATCGAGGTTTTGGCTCTTTCCATCCTTTCCTTCCAACGAAACCTTTCACTTATTCCAGTCTTAGGATTGGTGAGTTGTAGTTTTCTGATGACGGAACTGGGTGTCATCACCTGGATTCGCTTCCTCATATGGTTGGCCTTGGGACTGGTGGTCTATTTTAGTTACGGCATTAAGAATAGCCGACTCAACGCAATGAAGGTCAAAGCTTAAGCGCGACTCGTCACAGTATTTTGTCCAGGCATTAGCTGCAGCTCTTTCAAAGAAGATCTATCAGAGCTATTCTGAGACCTTCTCAAGACAAAAGGAGCTTCTATGTTGAGCAGTCGTGCAATTGCCATGCGTAACTTGGCACTACCCCTTCTTGTGATTTCTTTTCTTTGTGGCCCTCGTCTTTTGGCGAGCGAAATTCCACTGAAAGATTTTTTTAAGAACCCTGAGCAAGGGCGTTATCAGGTCTCTCCCAATGGCAATTACCTTTCCTCGATGAAGCCGTGGAAGAATCGAATGAATATTTTTATCCAAAAGCTATCCGAGGATCGCCTTCCAATAGGGGAAGCTAAGCAGGTAACGTTTGTCAAAGACCGCGATATTTCTGGATACTTTTGGAAAGAAAACTACTTGCTCTATATGAAGGACAAGGGTGGGGACGAAAATTTTCATGTCTTCCGCATCGATACATCCACTGATAGTGAAAAAGACCTGACGCCATTCGACAAAACGAGAGCGTCCGTCTTGGATGACTTGGAAGATCTTAGTCCCACAGACATTCTAGTTCAGATGAATAAAAGAAACCCCCAGCTTTTTGATGTCTATCGGGTAAATATTTTGACTGGAGAAATGACCGTCGTTGCAGAAAACCCAGGCAAAGTCGAAGGTTGGATAACGGACCACGAAGGAAAGGTTCGCGTTGCCGTGGAGAGCGACGGACTCAAAACCAAAATCTATACGCGTGCCAAAGAAAAAGATGCCTTCAAAGAAGTCCTTCAATTTGATTATAAGCAAAATTTTGATCCCTTGTTTTTTACCTTTGACAATAAATACCTCTATGGCTCATCCAACTTAACTAGAGATAAGAGTGCCATTGTTAAGATCGATCCTAAGACTGGCAAAGAGTTGCAGGTTCTCTACCAAAATCCCGAAGTCGACGTAGAGGGGATGGCCTATTCCAAAAAGCGCAAAGTTCTAACTGCCGCAGAATATACTACCTGGAAAAGCGAATATCACTTCTTCGATAAACTCAGCAAGAAGCGCTATCAACGCGTTAAAAAAGAATTAGGAGATTTTGAATACCATTTCACCAGCCAAAACAAAGAAGAGGATCTCTTCACTGTGGTTGCCACAAGTGACAAGACCCGAGGACTCTATTATCTCTACGATGCAAAGAAAGATCGTCTCACTTTCCTGACTGACGTTTCACCTTGGCTCAAGGCGGATCAGCTTGCTGAGATGAAGCCCGTTCAGTATCGATCTCGAGATGGATTGGCGATTCATGGCTACCTTACTCTTCCAAAGGGAAGCGATGGAAAAAATCTGCCAGTTATTGTCAATCCCCATGGCGGTCCATGGGCAAGAGATGAATGGGGATTCGATCCCGAAGTTCAGTTTTTAGCAAACAGAGGCTATGCGGTGTTTCAGATGAATTATCGCGGTTCCACCGGATACGGTAAGTCCTTCTTCGTAAAATCCTTTAAACAATGGGGTAAGAAGATGCAGGACGACATCACGGACGGAGTAAAGTGGTTGATCGCGAAGAAAATAGCTGATCCTAAGCGCGTTGCGATCTATGGCGGAAGCTATGGTGGCTATGCCACCTTGGCGGGAATTGCTTTTACGCCAGACCTGTATGCAGCGGCCGTGGACTATGTGGGGGTCTCCAATCTCTTCACTTTCATGGACACGATTCCGCCATATTGGAGAACCGGGATAGAGAAATTGTACGCAATGGTTGGTGATCCTAAGAAGGACCAAGAGCTGATGAGAGCTGCATCACCGGTCTTCCATGCTGATAAAATCAAGACCCCACTCTTTGTTGCCCAAGGAGCGCAAGATCCGCGCGTCAACATCAATGAGTCCAATCAGATGGTCGAGTCCCTCAAAAAAAAGGGAGTGAAAGTGAAGTATATGGTCAAGGAAAATGAAGGCCATGGATTTCACAATGAAGAGAATCGCTTTGAGTTCTATGAGGCCATGGAAGCGTTCTTCAAGGAGCACCTCGGGGTTAAGTCTCCCGGCTAGTCGCTATTTTCACCGAGCTAGCTTGCAAGCTTTCCGACATCCAGCACGACTTCGGATAGCCGCTGACACTCCGCTTCGAGTGAAACCGTAGTTTCTAGTGAATTTTTGGCGGCACTCTGATTGCTTCGTGCTGCACGATCTACTTGCGATACTGACTGACTTGTTTGCTTAATCGCAATAGATTGCTGTTCGGAAGCCGCATGGATTGATTTGACTTGCTCGTTGACCGATTGAATTTTCCTCGTAATTCCTAGAAACGAATCATAGCTACTTCTGCTGATGTCAGACCCTTCCTTCACGCGATCTTGGATGAGTTTCAAAATTGAGTCGACTGTCTTGCGACTTTCCTCCAATAGTACCTGGATCTCTGTTGCAGTCACGCCGCTATTCTTTGCCAGAATGGCTACTTCCTCAGCTACTACCGCAAATCCTCGGCCTTGCTGCCCCGCTCGCGCTGCTTCGATGGATGCATTGAAAGACAGTAGCTGCGTTTTGAAGACAATATCATTGATCGCACTTGTTTTTTCTGCGATGGAGTTGATTACTTGATTGAGGTTCTGAATTTGTAAATTGGCATCGGATATTTTCTCCATCGCCTCCTTCGTTTCTTCAATGGTCTTTGTTACCTTTCCGCTTTCTAATGTGATTTCTTGGGTAGAA
Organism: Bdellovibrionota bacterium; assembly: GCA_963169695.1. Taxonomy (GTDB): domain Bacteria; phylum Bdellovibrionota; class UBA1018; order UBA1018; family CAUJDS01; genus CAUJDS01. The sequence continues at coordinate 2,821 of CAUJDS010000066.1, read as the reverse complement.
GCAAGGGAAGATGAAACACCGGTATTGGTGTTAAGAAGGACAGTTTCAAATTCATGCAATGCGGCTACCGCACCTTGCAGTTCTTGGCACTGAGCTTCACTTTCCTTAGAAACACTTTCGCTGGATCTTCGGAGTAGCTTCGATAATTCACCAACCGATTTTGAGACTTGTATCATTGTGGTAATGACCTGTCGCAATCTCGTTGTTACGTTTCTGTTCATTAAAATTGATATAAATAGTGACAAAAAGAGTCCGATTGCCATGCCGGCATAACTAAAGCTTGCAGCATCTTTGCCTTCATTTCGCGTCTTCGAGGAGTCCTTTTCAATGAGGTCTCCAAGTGACTCCATCTTGGTTTCGAGAGCCTTAAATTTCTCGTCGAATTCCTTTACATATTGCTTGGCCTGATCACCCTTGCCGGATGCGATCAGACTGACTACTTGGTCCGTAATTTTGGCGTAGTCGTCCAAGGCAGGCTTAGTTTCATCTATCACCGCCTTTGTTTCTTTCGGCAAGTGGAGTTGGTCTAGCGCTGAAATGTATTTTTTGAAGTCTCCTATTTTTTCCTCAGTCTCTTTTTTTATTTCGGCAAGCTCCTCCTTAGTGCCCGATATGGCAATAAAGAAAGCATTGTAGAGAACGCCTCTTAATCCGTCATGCATCATGTCAGCATTCGTCATGTTTCTAACAGCAGGAATCTGAGTTAGCGCCAGTTCATCTAACTGCGATACTAATTGTTCAGCTTTTCTTGCGTTAATAAATCCAAGGATTCCAACGATCGAAAGCGTGACAAAAGTATAGCCCCACAACTGCTTTGAAATAGTCCAGTTCATACTATTTCCTGTCGGCACCTGCGAAAAAAATATGACACCGCCAATAATTAAAAAATAATGGTCAATCAAGACACACTCTCAAAATCTTAGAAGTTTTCCGATAGGAGAGTTGGAGGAAGCATGGGAAAGAAAAATAAATTCGACCTCAAAGCATTAGTGAATAAGGGATACGTTAAGAATGGTGATGTCTTAGTTCTTATCAGCGATGAGACTAAGTCGTGCGTCATTGTGCATCATCCCGGAGGCGAGTACAAAGTTCAGAAGCCTAGCGACCTCAAGTCCATGATGACTGTCAGCCAATTTGTTCAGGAATGCCTTGGTATGGAGCCTACCGATCACTATTCCAAATGGCTCAAGGCTCCCAACGGCAAGACACTTTTTGATCTCTGGCATGCCGACGACCAGTCCGAAGCGGCGTAGTGGCACGATCTCAGAGCTTGAAGAGGAGGAACGAGGACTCCATCCCGTTCCGCAATCTTCTTTGCTTTATGCGGAGAGAGCAGTTCCAGCGTTCGTTGATTGAAAATCTATTTGGCTGCGCCTGCCCTAGTTTTAGCTGCTTTCTCATTCAACGATTTATACTTTGCAGCTAGCTCCGCTACTTCTGTGACATCGGTAGTTGGTTTGAGTTCTTTGATGGCCGTTTCAATATCGATTGCAGCAGTCCGACATTCTCGTATTTGGTTAAGTTTGATCTGCAATTCAGCCATCTTTTGTTTGCTGTCTTCGTCATCTTTTAAGCTATGAGGCCTTTGATCGTTCTCGAGGTAGCGTTTTAGGTGATCAATTTCCTTGGCTAGTCCTCCTTCGTCCTCAAGTAGGGCACCAGAAGTTGAGCAAGCTTGAACACTGCCCGACAACTCGGTGAGTGCGCTGGCTAAGTTGTCAAATTGCTTGGTTGCTACCTCGAATGAAGCTAGCTCCTTGTCTTCTATTTTGCCTTCTTTGAATTTCTTCACCCGCAATCTAGCGGTGGCGAGGTATTGCTTCGCCGCCTCTGGTGCGTCCGCTCCGATTGTTTCTAAGTCCTTTTCGATAGTAAGGAGACCATTATTAGAAACGCTTTCTAGTGCCCTGGCAGCTTCAATTTTTCGGCTGGCGTCATTTTGCAAAAAAGCATCAGAAAATTCATCTAATACCGGCTTGTCACGCTTTAGTTGAGCGCTGAGATGGGTCTGGTAGTTCTTTCTCGCTTCATTTGCTTTTGTTTGGGTCTCTAAAGTGACTCTTTTGATCTGCTCAACAACGAGTGCCTTTTTCTGGAAATCATTGAATGCCGCTTGGTAGAGCTTGGTTCTATAAAGTAGACCCGCCTTCGAGGCATCTAGGTCCTTGATTCCAAGATTTTCAAGGCCCTTTTTAATGGTGCTTAGTTTAGAAAAGAGACTATGGGACTCACTAATGTCTTCTTCCGAAATGGCCTTTAACTTTTTAAGTTCCGCTATCAGTGCATTTTCAGCGTGCATTACTCCTCCATTGACTACTTGGGCATGGCTTGGATTTGCTGAAACAAGATAAAGAGCAAAGATCGGGATGGAGATCCACTTTGAAATGCTTGTGGTGTTTGGTGTCACAAAATTACTTCTATCGCTATTTAGACTTCTCATTTCCAATTCCTCTGATTTTATAACTGCTACCTAGCTATTAGCATTCTCCGTGCCAGTCGGATCCACGGCTCCTTTTGTGTTTTAAGGGCTAGAGAGGGTAAGGAGAATTTGTGACACATGAAAGTCTGCGATACGGTTGACAGAATTCTAACGGGTGTCTTGGGGGACACAGTCATGTTCAACGCGGTAGTGCTTCGCATTCGATTCTGTCATTTGGTATTTCAGAAATGTTATTTATTATTGGCTCTTCTCGCTTAGTGGTGGGTGAATAGAAGGAGGGCACAGTCAGGAAACAATGCGTAGAATTGGTTTAACAAGAACTGATTCAACGAAAGGAATCCTGGACCATGCCCGAATCCACTATAACAAAACAGCTTCTGC
>CAUJDS010000065.1 GCA_963169695.1 Bdellovibrionota bacterium | reverse complement strand
ATGCCTTCTGTTCCTTTTGCTTCTTTTGACAATAAGACTCTCGAAACGATTGCTGAACTTCAATATAATCTCGAATAGCCATGGGCCGAGACTCGTGTACTAAATAAACATCAATCGAACGCTCTTCCGAATGGTAGGTTTCTAGAAATACTCCTCTCGGCTGAAAGGCCAGCCCAGAGGTCCAGTCGCTTACAGTAACTAGTTGCGAAAAAACTTCTTTGCCTTTTGCAGACTGAGGATCAATCCAACCCAGCTCAAGGATTGAAAGCTTTTTGTTATCAGATTGCTGATCTCGCCATGCTTGAAAACGAGCTTCATCCAGTCGGAATCCAATTTGTCCATCAGTTGCCTTTGAATTGAGCACTGCTGACTCCATCAGCGATTGCTGAATCCACTTTTCAATCTCCCCCAACTGAGCATATTCCAGCTGAACAGCTACGCGCAGCTCCATCAATCCTTTCCATGCTTCAACTACCGCATCACTGCCTTTGCCTAACGATTCCGAAAAAAGGTATCCTCTATGAGAGGACAGGTATCCTGATAAAAATCCAAGTACGGAGGATCTCAAATAGCCTTTCTCATTCAGTTCGAATCGCTTTCTTACTTCCGTTAGGACTTTTTTAAGCTCAATCCAATTGGGGCTGACCAATACTTTTCTATCCCCGAACGTTTGAACAACTCGATAGAGCTGAGCTTGAATTTGAAATGCCCTGTCCCCCGTTTCACCATATTTTTGCACGGCTTGATCAATTAAGGAGTTCACCTTCATTTCATTTTGCAAAGGAGATCCATTTTGACAGATTAGGTTTTGAGCGCGAACAACTTTTTCCCAGTCAGACTTCCACTTATCGAGTAGGACTTCAGAATCAAATACCCGATCCAAAACATTTTCGTAACGCTCCCGTTGCCATTTTTGGTCTGATTCGTCTCGATAGGATCCACTAGGCTTAAACTGAAAACTAAGCTTTGTGACCCTGATTTCCAATGGCTTCACAATGCTATTCAAATAAGGAAACTCCTCCAGATACTCGACAATAGCTTGGCCCTGTAAATTGGGCTGACTGAGAAACTGCTTCCATTTTCTGATTTCTTCTTGGTATATCCCTCGAAATTCCTGCGGTCCTAGTTGATCAACTGAAAAGCCATCAGGATTTCTTTTTGCGTAGGAAGGATGAAAAGCCAGCTCTTCCACCAGACTGGCTCGAAGCACTTCCATTGCGTGACTCTCCAGCCAACGCTTAAATGCAAAATGCCCATCTAGGGGTCTTTTGGAATCAAAGACAAACGAGTCCATCTGCAGGTAAGTCAAAAAATGATCGAAGTCTGATCGTCCCAAACGAGGAAAATCGTTGGCCGTCCAAGTCGAATCTCTTTCCTTTTCGAAAGAGTCGATTCGCGCTCTAAAAATCTGATCAGCCTGGTAACGACGTACAACCTTTTCCTCTTCGGCTTTCGAAAGCATTTTCACTTGCTGATCAAGGTCAGATTGTTTGAAGTTTAGGCCCCGCGGAACGGCAGAAAGCGATGCCGCTTTCGACATCAATAAGTGCCGAAGGCCCAACCTGTAAAAGCTTCGATAGAACTCACCTTTGAGCGTCATATAGCGAGCCTGAGCGCGAGACTCCATCGTTGCAGGATCTAGATTTTCTTGCCGCAATTGCTGAGAAGTCCAATCGCGAGCTTCGCGTACCAATCCCTCACGTTGTAGCGGACCTAAATACAACGCATCAACCGTGGCATCAATCTCTGATCGAAGGATGGTCTTGCCAAGGTAGGCTGCCGCAACCCAATCTCGATCATACCAATCTTTCTTGTCCTGAGCATGAACGCCCGAAAGAAGTATCCCTATCCAAAGAAAAATCATCACGAAGGGAGCACTAGCATTCTTTGATAAAAAATGCGCGAGGCAAGAAAAAGTGAGACCCCACCCAAAGGCTTGGGAAATCAATCCGGGGGGATAGACGGGCCTTTAGGCGGGATCTCACAACTTTCAAACTTTAATCCTTTATCCGATTCGAGCCAAAGACATCAAAGAGAGCGGGGTCATCAGAATAAGCTGGCCCCATGAGCCACTCCCCTCGCAATCCAAAATAAAATCCATCCTTAGCGTCGACGCTGGCATCTTCCCAGAGATAACCTATCTCGGGACCAACCGTTACCTGCGGTTTGACTTTAAACTTCGCCCAACCAACGAGCTCTGATTGCTGGTTTTCGACGTAATTAACTTCGGCACCCAGCTCCGCCATGCTCAAAAGATTCTTATTACTAGCGCCTACGGTAAATCCTCGGTCCGTTCGATTCAGATTTCCATGCGCTCCATCAAGCCAAACGACTTCTGCCCAAACTTCTCCGCCACCGAGGTCATAAATAAAGCCGATACTTCCACGCTGTTCGTTGCTTTGATGCTTCTCGCGATTTCCCTGAAAGAGGTACGAGGCTGTCACTTGCAATTGATTCTCAAAAAAACGCTGCACAGCTCTCGCCGCAAATGCGTCTACTCTTTCAAACTGAAATCCTTCGCGCTGCGAATCATAGAGCGTAATTGCAACATCTCGAATGACATCATTCACCAAAGAGGTATCGAGGGTCATAATAATACCCATCGCTTGATCGAGACGTGTCAATTCATTCAATACGGAATTGTTATTGTAGACGGGACGGTGTTCACGTGATCGATTTTGACCAAAGGTTACTTCGCTGAGCTTTCCTAGCTCGATTCCCTTGATACCCAGCGCCCAGGACCCCTCGTCGTGCATGGCTACGAGCGACACCTGATGGAGCAAATCTTCCGCCTTCAAAGTGGAGACTTCATTGGCACCGTCCTCTCGGTACCACTGGTCGAGCCGAAGTACGACGCGCGCAAGCAACCCTTTCATGATGAGATAGTCCAGATTGAGGTCCGTACGATTCGACCTCAAGGTATCTCGATAACCCGACTGGCCTTGGGCCCCTTTTTTCAGGAACCACTCCACGCCTACTCGCGCACTTACCTTGAGACGGTCGTTGCTAAGAAGCGAGGTACGAGACGGCTCGCGCTCAATGAGAGGCATTTCTTGAGCAAAGGACATTGGCGCACCTGCGGTCAAACCGGCGGATAACAGTCCTAATACAATGAAAAGCCTCAAACCCCACTCCCTTCCAAACTGTATAGAGAGCTTCCGGGTATCCTCCCAACTTCATTGCGTCAACGTAGCCGGTACAAACCCATCACTACGGAGAGATTTGCTACGAATTCAGTGGAGTGCCAGGGCGGGACCACTCCTAGTCAAAGCCCTACCAACAGAAAAAGGTCCTGGTTTTCTCTTTCTAATCAAATAGTTCTTTATCTGATAATGTCAGTATGGTATTAATGACGACGTTTTAAATACAAAAACCCAAAAGAGGAAGGGATTCCTCTCCAGCTGTCGCGGAGCATGATTTTGAAAGAAAAAGCCTTAGCGTTATCCCACCCTCTCTCAATGAATCCTCGCGAGGTTACGTTCGAACACTCCCTCCAAGAACTTCAGAATCAAATGATCTCCCACCGGGTGGTTCTGATCGTTGGCCGGCGGCTCTCCGGAAAATCCACTCTTTTGAACCAACTTCGCAAGCTGCCTTCCTCACAGGCAAGCACCGTCGATTGGGAAGACGACATCGATCTGCATGAAAACTTCAACGACCGAATAAAGACTGCACTTAGCCCCAACGGAACACCTTTGGTAGCGACACTTGAATCCCTCGATAAAGTGGAACTAAATCTACTTAGTACCTTAGGTGTCTATCGCTGGAACGGCCTTCAGCCTGACGAGCTGAAGTGCATGGCACTGCTTGCAAAGGTGGAGGTTTCGGAAGATTTCTTAGAAACAGATTGGGATTTACTAATGAAGGGATGCCAAGGGTCACCCGTTTCATTTCAGCATCTCCTAGGAATTTGCATTCGTGAGGATCGCCCCCTCGATCGAGTTGACGCTCACGATACGATCATCTGGTCCCACGGCGAAACGCTACGAAAAATAGCCTTCACTCCCGAGCACCTACGTGGGGTTCATACAATACAAACGCTGATCGATCATGGGCAGATGACAGAAGCTGCACAAGCCTTTGGAGATCTCGCCCCTAGCTTTGAAGCTATCGGTGACAGCGCCTCGCTCTTTCGACTAGGAAAAGCACTCTTGCCTCACCTCAGTCTTAAGACTTTTCTAAGAAGGCAACGGCATTTGCTGCTTTTTCAGGACCCTGCAACAAGCGTAGAAGAACTACGAACCCGACTGCTGCTTTCGGCAGACCCTCACGAGTGTTTTGAATACCGACTCCATTTGATCTACCCACTCACCCACCTTCAAAAGCTTGAAGAAGCCGCTGAGGTGATTGAGACCCTCCAGAAGCCCAGTGACCCCTTGGATTATTTCCGTTGGAACATCGCACTCCTTTATTACGAGACCGCAAAGGATATTAAGCTAGCTCGCCAACGCTCAGAATACCTTAATCAGCTCAAGGCCAATGCGATTGACTTTCCACCCTTAATACTGGGTGACTGCGCGACGATTCAGGCTCGATTGGAGCGTTATGTTTTTTCTCAAATTGAAGCAGTGCGACTGATGAAAAAAGCAGTTAACTACTACTCCTTGGCTGAAGTTCACTTCGAACGCGTGACTTTGAGCAAAAATTTATCCTTTTTTTTACACCTTTCAATCCTCAACGAAACTCGACTAGACGATCTTCGAGAATTTCAAATTCAAACTGCATTTCTGAACTGGGAAAGTCAGTTCAATTCCTGGATTCTCGCTATCGCGTGTAAAAACAAAAACAAGGGCGCGATTACTGTTTCAATAAATAGAACCGAAAGAACCTTGCAATTATTTTTTTCAAAAAACATCATTCGGCCCTCTGACTTAAGAACGATTCATACAATGTTTTATTTTTATTTAGAGGCCAAACAATACTTGAAAGCCAAAGAAATTATCGATCATCTTTTTCTCCACGCTGACTGGAGGCGTTCGAGTTCTCTCGTTCCATTTTATTCCTACGCTGGACTGATTTTACAACAAGTCATTATCGGTAACTATAGTTCCGACCGCATCAGTGAGGACTTTAAGAAAATAGGCGAAGAAAGTGCTGCCCTGAAAATACGAGTTTTAGAATTCTTGATGGTCATTAGCCTCAACACCTACCTTCCATGGAAATTAGAAAGCATACTTTCCACTGTTTTAGATGACATGAAAAATACAGATTTTTCTTTTTTCTCTGGAACTTTCAGCTGTTTTTTTGGGTGGCACTTTATTACTTACGGAAAATTGAAGATTGCAGAAGACTGCTTGAGCCGTGCCAATTCCGCAGCCCATCAAGAATTCTGCCTCCAAGACATCGCTATGAGCGAACTCGGGATGGCGGTTCTTGATTTTCGATTTGCAAGATGGAGCAGCTTGGATCAAAGGATCCTTTTGCTTAAGAAATTACTCCCAAAAACGGATTTTCGTGAAGACTATTACCTCGTCTATTTTCTTGAAGCCCTCCGACAGGGTCGAAGTTCCATTTCGGCCATGCGGATCTTGGAAAAACTTCCGCGAAAACACCCCGTTCGCTACCTCTTCCAGTTGACGTACGATAGGATTTCCCAGAACGAATTTTCAGAGCTCAACCTAACTCCTCAGCAACGTCAGTACTTTGAAACGCTTTTGATCCGCCTTGGAGTCGAGAACATAAAGCGGGTCCGAATCACCACACTCAATAAAGAGATCATCCTTCTAAAATCTCAGTTTGATCTTCAAACTCAACAACATCCCATACTCTTAGATACCGTCTCAGGCATCCTGCGCATTGGACCCAAGAAGCTAAACCTTTCAGAAAAACGCGCCTTAGTTCCCCTCCTAAAGTTTATGATGTTGAATTCCGGTCTACCCCTCACCAAAGAAACCCTGACTGCCCAGGTTTGGCACGAAAGGTACAATCCCTTGGTTCACGACACCCGAATCCACACTTCCATCCGACGGCTTCGTGCTTTGATCCGACAGCTCACGACCAAAGAGTGGATTTTTACGAAGGAAGGCGCTTACCTCTTTCAGGCCCACAAGACTTTTACGATTGCTGAGCCCTTGAGACGTGGCGAGGAGTTTACGGCCAACCAACGATGGATTCTGGCCTACCTTCGACGAAACCCAGACGTGGACCGCCGATCCATTCAAGAGCTTCTCAAGCTCAAGCCATCCTCGTGCAAAAAGGAGCTACTCAATCTCACCTGGGCTGGCATGATCGAGCCTTATGGCAAGGGCCCAGCCACTCGCTACCGCCTTTCCTCAACTCATTGAATTAATATTTCAATATTTTCCCTTTATTTTCAAATACTTAAGCTAAATTTAAATACTTGATTCATTTAGTACATTGATTCAAAATAGTAATTGACACGCATAGTTATTTCGCAGCGGAACGTCAGCTATTTTAGGGGGAAAAATGAATTTCAAATGGGTCTATAAAGCCGCGGCGGTAACGCTTTTTTTGGTCTTGATCTCTATCCCAAGCCAATCAGCACTCGGTCAAAACCTGCCTTCTCCTAAGGAAGCTCCAGACCTTACTGAGAACCCGGAAGGCACTAGTGGCCGAGGTGGACCAAGAAGAGCCCTTGCTTCAACTCCACAATCACTCGCCAATTCTGACTCCGAAACTCCCACGGAACAGAATCTCTGTGCGGCTTTGCTTGACGTAATTCAAGGCAGCGACTCAGTAACCATAGCAACCCAAAACACGCTC
>CAUJDS010000064.1 GCA_963169695.1 Bdellovibrionota bacterium | reverse complement strand
CTGCAACCAACGGGAGTCTCTCTGCTTACGGTAATTTCAGCGCACTGTTGGCAATGCCAAGCAGGAATCTGATGCCCCCACCAAAGTTGGCGAGAGATGCACCAATCACGAATATTTTCCATCCACTCAAAGTAAGTTTTTTCCCAAGACTTTGGAGTGAACTCAATCTCACCAGACCGAACTGCCTGAATAGCAGGCTCTGCAAGGGGCTTGATCTTCACAAACCACTGTTTTGAAACCATCGGCTCTGCGATTTGATCACTGCGCTGACTGTATCCTACCTTATGAAGGTGATCTTCGGTCTTAACCAGCGCCCCCTTATCCTTCAGATCCGATACGACGCGATTCCTCGCATCCATAACCTTCAACCCCGCGTAAGGGCCAGCGGCGGCAGAGAGCTTTCCTTCCTTATTGATCAACAGGATCATGGGCAACTTATGACGTTGGCCAATTTCGTAGTCGTCAAAGTCGTGCGCGGGAGTGACTTTGACAGCTCCTGAACCGAAAGTTTGGTCTACATGAGCATCCTGGATAATGGGAATCAGCCTGCCCAGTAGAGGCAATTGCGCAAACATTCCATGAAATGACTTATACCGCTCGTCCTCAGGATGGACCGCAACTGCCGTGTCCCCAAGCAGGGTTTCTGGTCGGGTCGTCGCAACAATAATAGAAGCGTCGGTTCCGTCATCCTTCTTGATTACTTCACCCTCTGCGTTCGTAAGCAGGTAGCGAATATGCCAAAGCGATCCCTTCGTTTCTTTTGGAATGACTTCTAGATCAGAGAGCGCCGTTTGACTAACGGTGCACCAATTGATGATGCGTTCACCCCGATAGATCAATCCCTCTTCGTAAAGTCGCACAAAGACTTCTCGTACTGCGCTCGAAAATCCTGGATCCATCGTGAAACGCTCTCGGCTCCAATCCAGTGAGTTGCCGAGCCGTCTTTGCTGATGGGCAATGAGATTGCCGTGCTCTTCTTTCCATTCCCAAACACGTTGAATAAATGCGTCACGGCCCAAGTCCTGTCGCAAAACGGGGCGGCCCTGGGCATTCTTTTCTTTTTTTAGTTCACGTTCGACCACTGCTTGCGTAGCAATTCCCGCATGGTCGGTACCCGGAAGCCAAAGGGTATTGTCTCCCTTCATTCGACGCCAGCGCACGAGGACATCTTGAATGGTATTGGTCAAGGCATGGCCCATGTGTAGCACGCCTGTCACGTTTGGAGGCGGGATCATGATGCAATAAGCTTTCTGGCCTTTCTGACTGGTGTCTGCGGATTCAAAGCACCCATTGCCTTCCCAGAAATCATAGACCTCTGACCAAGCAGCTTTGGGATTGAAACTCCCTTCAAGAACCTTTGCGTGGGGCCAGGCGTGGGCTTTCTTCTTACTTTCGGATTTTTTCTTCACTGACATGCATCAATCCCTTTCACGAATTTCCTCTGGCGGGCCGAGCTGGCATCAATCGTGGATAGCGAACAAATCCCCACGCCCGATTCCACGCAATCCAAGCGCATCGCAGCGATCGATTCCAGCGCAGAGTTAAAAAATAAAACACCGAACCTGCCAACTGCTTAAAAACTTTGGTGAGCCATTCTATAGTCAAACCGTGCTTGCGACAGAGGGCCCCAAATCCGGTGGCATACCTGCCGAGCTTATTCAGGGTCATTGTCGATGCATCCACCAATGGATGATGCACAACTAGCTCTGGAAGAAACTTCAACTTCCCACCCCACTCGAGGTAGCGAATCGCCATATCGGTTTCTTCTCCTGACCCCCAAGCTCCACCGCTACAAAGTTCGAGATCGAATCCTCCGATTCTGGAAAGACTGCTGCGTCGATAAAACTGAGCTACCTGCAGCGCCAAAAAAACACGAGAGTCTCTGGGGCTCTCAATATCAAACCCCAGCGTATCGGGATAGCGAAGGAGCGGTTGATCTTGAGACAACGGATCGGTCACTCTTCCGAAAAGCCCTGCTTCTTCTTCTGCTAGTTTCTCAATTGCGCGACTTAAGTGCTGCAAAGTTTGTGGCGCAAAATAGCAGTCGTCATCCGGAAATCCAACCCAATCGCCCTGGGCAACGGCGAGGCCCTCATTCTTAGCGTTGGACTGGCCCCACGATGGACAACGAAAGCGCCGAATATTTAATCGATTTTGATACTTCACCAGGATCAGGCTCAAGCGATCATCGTCATTCTGATCCACCAAGATCACTTCCACCTGAGTGAGCGGCCATTCAGTCGACGACTGACTGACAAGTGACGCAAAGAAACGATCCAGCTCTTGAACTCGGTGAAGCGTAGGAATGATGAGGGAGAGTTTTATCGCATTCAACTTCTAGTCCTAAGTTTCCAGCGCTCGATTTTCTAAAGCCCACTGGTACTCATGCTCCAGGCCCCGCCTCAAATCATAGGCGGCCTTCCATCCCATTTTGGTGATCTTGCTAATATCTGAGATTTTTCGAGGTGGCCCATCTGGCTTCGTCGGATCAAAGACAAGCTTTCCATGAAATCCCACTACCGACTTGATCGTCTCGGCAAGTTCACCCGTGGTGCATTCCACACCGGTTCCAATATTGATCGTCTCGGGCGAATCATAATCCTTCATCAGCAAAAACAAAGCCGACGCCAAGTCATCCACATGAAGAAATTCTCGAAAGGCCTTGCCCGTTCCCCAAATTTTTACTTCAGGTAGGTTTTGTACTTTGGCCTCATGAATCCTTCGCATCATTCCAGGAATGACATGCGAATTTTCGGGATGAAAGGAATCGCATGGACCATAGAGGTTGGTGGGCATCGCAGAGATAAAACACTTTTGATACTGTTTGTAGAATTTCTCGCAAAGCTTGAGCCCCGCAATTTTGCTTATGGCGTAAGCTTCATTGGTTGGTTCGAGTGGCCCTGAGAGCAAATACTCCTCTTTCATCGGCTGGGGAGCAAGTCGCGGATAAATGCAGGTGCTGCCGAGAAACAAGAGCTTCTTTGTATCGTAATCTGCAGCTGCTTTGACCGTATTGGCCGCGATCATCAAATTCTGATAAATAAAGTCGGCTGCCTGAACAAAGTTGGCATGAATGCCGCCCACTTTTGCCGCGGCAACAAAAACGTATTCTGGCTTTTCTTCGCGAAAAAAAGTTTCGACCTTCTCTTGTCGTGTCAGGTCTAACTCCGCGTGAGTCCTCAGAAGAAGGCGATGATAACCTTCGCGCTCCAAAAGCCGAACCAAAGCGGCTCCTACCAAACCTCGGTGTCCTGCGACATATATCCGACTATCTTTATTCACCATTACCTCCGGTACCTTCTTTTTATACTGATTTGGAGATGGAAAGGCTACGGGTCTCTAAGGTATCTCACAAAAGATGACCCTACCGCTCATTGTCCTGGCAGGTGGTTTTGGAACAAGGCTGAAATCCGTGGTTTCGGATGTTCCGAAGCCCTTGGCGCCCGTTGGCAACCGCAGCTTTCTTGAGATCCTTGTCCAAAATGCCTATCAATCGGGCATCAGAAAGGTAGTCCTTAGCCTGCATCATCAGGCCGACCGAATCGAAGAAGCTGTTTGTGATTGGACCTCGCGCAGGCTTTTTCCCGAACTTGAGTTCCTTTGTGCCGCGGAGCCCGAACCCCTAGGCACTGGCGGAGCCGTCAAATGGATCCTATCCAATCATGCACTGGGCGAGCGAATCCTCGTTTGTAATGGAGACACCTACTTGCCCGCGGGATTGGAGACCCTGCACCAAGCGACTCAAAAGGATGCACTCCTTGGACTTGTGCGAGTGGAAGATGCACGACGCTACGGGACCGTGTCGCTCTCTTCCCATGGCTACGTTGAGTCCTTCGTTGAAAAGTCCCCCTCTGAAAAGCCAGGATGGATTTATGGTGGCATCTGCCGCATCGATAGCGAATCTATTTTATGCGAAACTCAAAGTCGCTTCTCTTTAGAGGGCGAAGTTTTTCCGAAACTCGCAGCCCAAAACAAACTCCGTGGAATCCCGGTGCCAGGATCCTTTATTGATATTGGTATCCCGGAAGACTACGCAAGCTTCTGTCAAAGGATGCTCGATGAGCAATAGTTCCACAGATGTCGTCATCATCGGAGGGGGAATCGTTGGACTCACCCTGGCACGTGCCCTGAAAAAAAAAGGTGTCGGCAAAATCATCGTCCTCGAAAAAGAAGACCACCTAGGCGAGCACTCCAGTGGTCGAAACAGTGGAGTCATCCATGCAGGACTCTATTATCCCGCAGGATCTCTCAAAGCGCGACTCTGCGTGGAAGGATCGCGACAAATGCGAGCCTATGCCCAAGAACGCGGGATTCCCTTCCAGCCAATAGGAAAAGTCATCGTATCTCCGACGCCTGAGCAACTTCCAATGATCGAGACCATTCATGATCGCGCAGTTCAGTGTGGAGTCCGGATCGAGCGCATTGACGATCAGCAACTTCGCGAATTAGAACCCGAGGCAAAGACTTGTGGCAATCAGGCGCTCTACTCTCCCGAGACCGCCATCATTGACTCCAAGAAGGTATTGGCTTCTGTTCAACAAGAATTGCAAAATCAATCGGTCGAAATTTCTCTCGGTGAAAAAGCCCTTCGAATCGACGAAGACACCAAGGAACTTCACACCAATCAACGCACCCTGGCCTACGGTCACTTAATCAATGCAGCGGGACTTCACGCAGACCGTGTTGCACATCAGATTGGTGTTGGTCAAAACTACCGCATTTTGCCTTTCAAAGGGGTTTATCGAAAACTGCACCCAGAGGCTGCGAGACGGTTTCGGAAGCTTATCTACCCAGTTCCGGATCTTCGCGTACCGTTTCTGGGAGTTCACTTAACCAAAAACATGGATGGAAGCGTGAGCGTCGGGCCTACGGCTATTCCGGCTCTGGGTCGTGAAAATTATGGAATCTTTGAAGGTCTCAACCTCTCAGAGACCCCTGAAATGGCGATAAGCCTTTTACGACTCTGGAGCGCCAATCAAAACGGATTTCGCAACCTCGTTAGAGAGGAAATCCCAAAATACCACCTTGCACGCTTCCATCAATCCATCACCCCACTTGCTCCGAATATTCGGCAAGAGGATATTGGAGGCGTCTACAAGGTAGGACTTCGCGCCCAACTTTATCGCGTGGACGAAGGCAAACTCGAAATGGACTTTGTCGTGGAGCGCGGAAAGAACTCCACCCACATCCTCAATGCTGTATCTCCGGCCTTTACAGCGAGTTTTGCCTTTGCTGATTGGGTGATTGATACCTACTACTCACCCTAAAAAACCTCGTTGCACTGATCCTTTCGAGGGGGCGGCATCAGTATTGTCTTTTGATGAAAAATCGCCGGATCCGCCTGATCAACGATGTGAGCTTGTATTTCCAATCGTATTCCCTCTACCGCTTCAGCTACGTTTACTTGCACAAAGCCGTACCCTCGAACTGCCGCTATTCTTTGGGCGTCGGGCCAAAATTCGGGTTGGCCTTCTTTTGGTTGAAACAAGATACTCGCCAAGGGGCTGGCAGTGATTTCGATCGTGGGGAAAGGAGCATGGCGCGGTGTCCCCATCCACTCAGGACCATGCGAAACCAATTGAGTAAAATGAATATCCCCAGAAATCAGCGCATAGGCCACACCACTGCCATGAATAGCATCCATCACAGCCCGGTATTGAGTTGGGTGGTCAGCCCAAAACCCTTCTGCTATTGCTTTCTTGGGGCCATGCTCCTTCATCACTGGCTCGCTTCCCCACATATCTCCACTGACCAACCAGAAGAACCCGACATAATTCTTAAGCTGATCCAAGAGCCACATCTCCTGTACAGATCCCAAATGATCAAAGCGCCTAGCAGCAGCGCTTTTCTGATTTTCTCGCTCCGGCTCGGCTCGAAACGATCGATTGTCCAGGAGGACAAAGTGCTGACCCCGAAGACTAACAATTCGATAGACCCCTAAGACCCCTTGATCTTCTTGCATAGCATTGGAAGAAAATCCTGGCACATCAGGACTCCCAAAAAGCGCAAAAAACGCTTTCCTGGCTTCACCGATGGTTGGAGTGTGACGATTTCCATTGTCAACACCAGTATCATGATCATCCCACGTCACAATGGTAGGAACCAAGTCCCGACTTCGAAAAAGTGGGTTCGTCTGAAAAGCGCGGAAGTTTCTGGCCCAAATATCATACTCAGAAACCTTGCCACGCTCGATGTAATCAAAGGCGTCTACATAGACCTGATCCCCCATCAGCACAATCAACTCAGGCTTTCTCTCCAACATCTTTCTGACAACACCTTGTCGGGCCGCTTCATAGCGCATCTCATCTGAGATGCAAGACCCAGTGGCAAAACGAAGCTCAGACTTCGAATCATCCCAGCTCGAGAACTCACGCCGATCGACCACGCTTTCATCTCCCCTGAATAATTCCACCACTCGAAGCTCGTAGCGGGTGCCAGGTTCAAGTCCCTTGAAGCTCACTTTCAAAACGTGGTCATGAAGGATTCCCTTCGGATCGTGGATTGGAGTCCCTGCCAGCTGCCCATGGATCAGTGCGCCTCCCCCTTCGACCAAGGGCTGAGCTTCAAAACGATAGGTTTTATTTCTAGGAAAAAGGAGATTGAAATGGGCCTCGGTCGGTCCAATTCCACTGAGGATCATGGGGTAATGCCCATAAGAGAGGTCCACCGGCTGGGGTTCTTGCGCGAAAGTTACCCAAGGCAAATACAAAAGCAAAAATACAAACAACCCCACCCTAACTCGTCGCTTCATTTTTCCACCATCCAGCACCCGGTCTAGCATTCAAATTGCTACTTTGCCAAGGCCTCGGGGTAAGTTAGGGTGTTGGTGCTATGACCTTGAAACAACGACTAAAAAAGCTGGTCTCTGATGGCGTCTACGGATTCGTAGACCAGTACGTTGTTACAAAGGAAGTTCGCCTACTTCGGTTCCTAAAGTTCCTTCATCTTGACCTTTGGCTATTCAGCCTGCCCTGGTTTCTAATAAACAACGTCAGGAACCTTAAAAAGCTTATAAGGCTCAAAAAAAAGGGGGCGCAACCCACCATTATTTTTTGGCAACCTGAAATTGATGGGCGCTTTGAGCGAGTGCGCAAAATGGGAGAGGATCCCGATAACGAAGATTCCGTTTGGTTTAAATTCTACCCTTCCGTAGTGGCAATAGAACGTGTCTACTTCGATTCCTTTCATCGACGAAAGCTTGGACGATACGAAGATGTTCCTTACTTCTACGTCCAACACGACAATGATGCCAATCGTGGGCGGTATCGAGCATTTTTAAATAAATTATTTGATACCCTAGAAAGCATAGTAGGTCCGATTGACTTTTACCTTGCGGGCAGTCAGCACGATATTCACATCGTTGAAATGGTAGAAGTAGGGCAAAAAAGAGGCATTTCTTTTTTAATTAACGACAGAGAGGGAATCTATACAACTTTCACGCGAAATTTTGTGGCTGAACAAATTAAGCGTTCTGGCCTTGTTAAATCTCACTACGTTTTTGCAGCAAACCATAACCACGCTTTTACTTTTGAAGTATCCCGTCAACCGAGCGTTCGAAGTGTCGAAGTCATAGGAGAACTTGATACGGACTATTTCTTTCACTTTAACCATCAGTTCGACAGACCAGAATATCAAGAGTGGAATCACTATCGAAAAAAAATGGTCTTTCTGACCTTTGGAACCAATAATTACATTGAACCCTATGCTTTTCCGAATCTTCCCCCTGATATGAACTGGGTCAAACTCCTCGCTGAATCAGAAGATGTTGTTTTGAATTTTGCAAAAGAACACAATGATATCGCTGTTTTTTACAAAATGGGGCACTATGAAGATCTCAATCATCAGTTTCTAAACCGATGCAAAGTCTTAGGAATTACAAATATCATACCACTTGGTCGCGCTTTTCCATGCTCGGAGCTTATGATGTATGCAGACCTCACAGTTGGATTTCTAACCACAGCTATGTACGAGGCAATGTTTGGTAAAAAACCCCTTTGGTACACTCATTGGTCCATTCCTGAATGTGTCGATCAAGATACGATGATGTTACCTTTAAAGGAAAGCGGAGCTTGCAGAACACTCTACTCTGCGGAGCAGTTTAAGAACGATCTCCATCATTGGGCAAAAGACGACCCAGCACTCAATACGGTGTCCAAAGAAGAGTTGGAAGCCAGAGCGAAATCTCTAGACTGGGCATTTCATAGGCCTGACGGAAAATTATCTGAGCATTTTTTTCAACGTCTCCAAACTATTTTCGAAATCCGAAAAGAACAGAAAAAGAAGTGCCACACGGAACACAAGAGGCATTCGACAGAAAAGCCCTCTATTTTGGACAAGGGAAACGATTCACCCAACTCAACGATACATTTGTGAAAAAAAGCACAGATGAAACAATAGTTTATTATTTCAAACTACTTCCTTTCATTACCTTTTTTACATGTCTTTATGGCTTTGTCTTTTCGAAGGACCCCATTCCGATCATTATTCCAGTCAAGTTTATCGTGTGGAGTACATTCTGCTCTTTCATAGCTATCGGCATCTATCGCCGCCTTGCCAATCTAGGAAGCGCCATTTTCTTTCTATTTTTGAGTCTCCTTCTTTTGGGAAGTTTTTCTGGCATTCTGCAGATACTTGTCACTTCAATCGCAACCTATTGGCTATTCAGGGTCTCAAAAGGATTGAGAACGAACCTCGACCCGCAGCCATCGGGCCATCTTTGCACAATAGGCTATGCCGCCGTGCTTGGCCTTTTGCCTCTTACTGTACTTCCGGAAGGATGGGCCAATTTCAATATTCAAAAATCTATTATGTCGGGAATAGTTCACGGAGATTCCCTTTTCTTTATGTCTTTGGCCACCATGTTTCAGAAATACGGCATCTTTTCTACCGGCCTTCATGGAATACCGCCGCTAGATTATCACCTCCTTGTGCATCTATTCTACGTGGCAATTTCCAATCTCATTCACACTCCTATCTATGTTACCTACGGGTGGGCTACCTTGACTTTTTTGGCCCCTCTTCTCATCGTCACTTTGCTTGCCTACTCATCCGAGCTCTCTCATGAACTTAATAGTCAATCGAAATTCAGACCCGTATCGATACTTATTTTGGTTGCGTGTTTTATAGGTTTCCTAGGAAGGAGTCATTTTGATAAAGCCGGAGCCTTCAATAGCTACCTACTGTCAGAATCCTACTTGTTTGGATTAATTCTACTTCTTGCCAGTTTCTCCATCTACCTAAACGGGAATATCCGAAAACCATTCATCCTTGTCATTCTAACTTTAGCCACAGTCTTTTCAAAAATTTCAATCGGTGCGGTTACTTTAGTAACTTTATTGTTTTTTGAAATGAAGGATCTGAAAACTTGGAATAGAACGAAAATTCTAACACTACTATCTCTTGGACTGACCGGCACAGTTGCCTACTGGTTTGTTAGGGGCTATGGAGGATCCAATAAAGTGGTGGAACTCCAATTTGATTTTCTCTACTTTCCTAGGACTTACGGTGCCGAATTGCGCGAACCTTTCTACCTTCCATTTCTTTTTACACATTACTTTTATCCAATAGTGGCATCAACGCTTTATGGCGCTATGCTACTCTGGGATAGAAAGTTAGCCTCCCTATGCAAAAAGCAGCATCAGGCCCTGTGGATCTCTGTATTAGTTGGACTACCATCAATGCATTTCTCGATTGTAGGAGGGACTGGCTACTACTTCACCAATATTTCTATGTTTTTGGCGATCCCCATTCTGCTTGTCACGGCCTCCTATTGGGCAACGAGGGTGAAACAAAAAGGAAAAGAAACTCGAGTAATTGCCTACGCCCTAGCTGGATTTGCAATGATTTCGATCATTCACTATGGTTTCTACGAAATCAAATGTGCCATTAGGTCTTTTAAAAATAGAAATACTAACGGCGTACCTATCTGTGCAAGTTGCAACGAGGGGCGAGGCACCGTAAGTGAGTTGACTCCTTACCTCAATCAACTAATTAAGATCTCAAAAGAAGTGCCCAAGGACATCCTAGTCTACATTCCTCGAAAGGAAACCGCGTTTTGGGGATACGAAACAAATGGGGGCAGTACAGGCACTCACAGACCGTCACTACTCATTCCAACTCTTTCGGGTCACCCTGGAATTTTTGCGCTAAGAGACCATTCTCCCATGTACAACTACTATGGCTATCGCAACCCGGAATCTCTCGAAAGGTCCGAGGTAGACGAAATAAGCAATGAAGTCCTAATGATCGAGGCTAAGCGACTTGGATTTGCCGGCTATGTCCGAGTTCGAAATGACGGATTCGACATCTTTAGGTGATACCGAGAGGCCTTCCTCACCGAATGACAGGAGTAGTCCACCTGGAAAAGCACGCTGCTTTGTTCCCATGGAAAGATTCATTCCCGAAAATTTTAACCCATGCCATTCACATTGGATTTCATTTTTACACGCCTTAAACTCCTTCAATGGAGCTCCTTCATGAGGACACGCTCCAGGCCATGCCGTAATGCTACCGTCGGATTCCCGACGAAGAAGCAACTCAATCGATTCAACTTGAAAGGCCTTCAACTCCGCTTCTGGCATTTCAGAAATGGGGATAAAATGAGGACTCTTTATAGGTGGATAGATGGTGTTGTTGCCCATCGAATTGGAATTAAAAAAATCAGGTTTGTCCGTTTTAAAAGTATAGCCTAACTCTCGAAGTTCTTTCCTTCTGACGCGAATGGGCACATCGTCAAGATTCTGTACGCTGTTGAGCCTCTACAGCCTTCGATTTAGATACCCGTGCAGAAACTTAAAGAACCGAGGAGAAACAATCTGCCATTCAACACGGACCTTCTCCTCATCCGCCCTAATCACCGTATGGATGTAAATCAGACTGAAAAGCGTATAGCCCTGAAAAAACAAACCCGGAGCCAGCTGCACATCCGACACCAAAACATAAAAAGGGATACCCAACAGACTCATTTTGGTTAATGAGGTAGCAAATTGCTTACCCGTACTCAATCGAAGGCTCTGCCGATAGGTCTTATGAATCCAGGGCCGATGGCCCTGATCGAGATGATTCCAGTCAAGGTCTCGAATTTCACAATGAAGAGGAAACTCATAAAATCCAGAGGTAATAGCGGTTTTTTCCCCAAGATTTTCTCCAAGAACCTGATCAACAAACTTAACCTTGCCCTCGTCCGACTTAATTGCTTCCACTCAACATCCTCTTTTCTTAAGCTTTGGAGGTATCACCACTATTCTAACTTATGCAATCCCCAAGAAATTTGACATGAAGCGCCAATAAGTGCCTCGCTTTCGTTGGAAGGGGATCAATGAGCTCATTGAATTTGAATTCTATTGATGAGAAACCCGTCAGTTGTTACAAGTATCGAGATGGCACAATCAAACGAAATTTCAAGAGAATTGGATAGTAAACTCGTCAAAAAGTACGCGGGACGCGCGTTTATGTACACAGAATATCCAAACAAGAAATATTGGAGCAACCCAACTGGTACGGATACGGACTTCAGAGCTGCCCTCTCTCACATGTCCCTTGATCGCAAAGAAGCTCCAACGCTTCTCTATGTTCACACGCTCCATTGTCAAAAGCAGTGTTTTTATTGTACCTGCCATACGGCCATAACGACCGACTATTCTGCAGTAAAAGTTTATCTCAATCTCCTTTTCAAAGAGATCGATTTATTGGCCTCAGAATTTGAGAGGATAGGGTCTAGACCCAATATTAAAGAAATTCATCTCGGAGGTGGCACTCCCACTTTTATGCACAACGATGAGATGGACCTCCTCGTTTCAAAACTGCAATCTTTGGTTGATTTTTCAAACCTCGTGGAGTTTTCCATCGAAATTGATCCTAGGAGAGTCAAAAAAGACCAAATGTTCTACCTTGCATCGAAGGGAATTAATCGAATCTCCTTTGGCATTCAAGACTTTGATTTGTCCGTCCAAAAGGCAGTCAATCGGATTCAACCCGCAGAACTTACCGAGCGCCTTCTCACCGAAGATGTACGAGAAAAATTTCCAAATGGAGTGAGCTTCGACATTATTTGTGGATTGCCAAAACAGACTCCAGAATCCATTCGCAAAACCATGGAGAAGGTTTCTGAAATCGGTCCAGACCGTGTTTGTCTCAATTATCTGCATATGGCGCCAAAGTTTTCGCCACACCAGATGCTCATGCCTCAGGACGAAATTCCAGGTGCTGTGGACAGAAAGATTCTTTTCCTTGAAGCATTGGATGTCCTTCTTAAGAACGGTTACGTAAGGACTGGCTATGACCATTTTGCCAAACCAACCGATGCCGTGGCTAAGGCCATGTCGGAAGGCACCATGCAGTGGAACTCATTGGGTGCGACTCCTGGAAGATGCGAAGACATGATGGGTATTGGAGTCCATAGTTATGGCCGCCTAGGCCCTAACTACTATTACCAGAACTATTTTGAAGTAGATAAGTACAAGAAATGTCTCGATGCCGGAAAATTTCCAATCTACCGCGAATACCAGATGACCTCCGAAGATGTCCTTCGTCGTCATGTCATTCAATTGATTCGAAACTATTTTCAAATCAATTTCTCAGAAGTAAATCGAGAATTTGCGATTGACTTTGCTTCGCATTTTTCCAATGAGTTGGCTTCACTGAGCGAGTACATTCAAGATGGGGTAGTCAAACTGAGTGAGAATGGCCTCGAAGTAACGGACATTGGCTATCAGTTTGCCGATATGATTTGTGAAAAGTTTGACGAATACCACGACAAATCAAGCAATGTACCTGCTCCTTCGCCTGCAGCTGAGGCTCAAACCTTAAATTAGATGGCTTAATAACTATGACAACAAATGAAATGATTACCTCGATTGATTCCTTAACTAACGCCGCATCAAAAACGCCGGTGCTACTTAATAATCGTTTTCTTGAGGTGCTTGCCTGTCCAGAATGTCACGGGGACCTTTCTCAAGCGACGGACACTCTAAATTGCTCTCAATGCAATTCGAGCTTTGCCATTAAAGAAGGCATCCCTATTCTAGAAGTCCGAATCAATTAGAAAAAAGGAATGTTTAAAGGGCGAAACCAACGCCGGCACCTTAAGAAACGGATACTCCAGTATCAATAGGTACCAATAGAATGGGCTAGTCAAATCCGATAGCGTCTTCGTTACGATTTGAGTTCTTCTCAAATGGTTCACCCTCAAAACGCTATCAAGTGTCCTCTCAGATAAAACGAAAGTTGGCATACTTCCTTTAATTTTTGAAAATACCTTTTCTGCCATCTCTAATATTTCTGGAAGAAAAATTTCATAAACCAAAATTTCGCCACGACTCACTCTTTTTAGCTCTTTAAGAAAAGCTCCAAGTTGTTCTCGGGACTGAGCTGTATTCTTGTATCCGAGATGGTGAAGAACTCCGTTGAGGACAACATGATCAAAGGCTTTGTCCTTAAAAGGCAACTTTCTGCCATCTGCCTTTACCTTAAAATAACTCCCATCATGGTGGCGCAGGAGCATATCTAAGCTTGCATCTACTCCTACAAAGAACTCAATACTGCTCGCAATCTCTTCTCCAAAGACTTGATTCGGAGTAAGGCCTCCATTTCCGACATCAAGCACTTTCTTTCCAGAAAGCCTGCTGTAGAGGTGACCTCGCATCATTTTGCTTATGGCCTCGCCTACGCGATCAGAGGCCTCGTCATAAGATTTGCTGATTTTCTGAAATTGCTGAGCCTGTAAATCCTTAAGTTCCTTGTCCAATGAACTCATCCTTCTCAGAGTACGGAGCGATACCAGTCGTAAGTGAGCTTGATTCCATCATCAATAGACACTTTAGGAGTCCAACCGAATAAGTCTTTGGCGCGTGTGCAGTCTAGCTTCCAACTCATCGAAGTACTTGGCTTTGCCGTATTGTATACAAGTTTGATGTCTTTTCCTGAAGCGTGAACTACTTTCTCAGCAATTTGCTTCATGGTTACAAATTCGCCCGATCCCGCATTGATGAAATCAAATTGATTCTGCTTCTTCGCAACCACACTCTTCAACAGATCCGTCAGATCTGTCACATAAATCAGATCCTTAGGCTGAGACCCATCTCCCCAAATTTCAATCTGACCATCGCGAGAGGCCAGTGCCTTCATGATGGTTGCGGGAAGTGCGTGCGCAGTATCCATGTCAAGCTTGTCGTAGGTTCCGTAAATATTGGCCTGACGAACGACAGTAAATTTCGTGGAGCCTAGTCCTGAGTAGAATTCGCACATCTTTTCACAATAAACTTTAGACCAAGCCGCACCGAAATACTGCTTAGGAAGGTTATTGTAATCGACATCGGTCTCTTTGAAGGCCTCAGGCTTAGAATTGTAGAGGTACCCACAACTTGGAAAAACCACGTGTTCGATCTTCTTTTCAAAAGCCACACGAATCACGAGGGAGGTCATGATAATATTGTCTGTCGTATGAATATACGGACGCTGGACGACATCCTTAAAGTTCGTTGCCAAGGCAGCATAATCCAAAACGATATCCATCCCGTCTAGGACTTCGTTGACTCGCTTGCGGTCCGTAAGATCTGCTTGAAGGAATTTGATTTTTGGATTGGGAGTGGGTGTACGAGAATAGTACGTCGCATGGACATCATACAAGTCCGTAGCTGCAAATGCCTCAGCGACGTTTCTGCCCAAAAAGCCTGTTGCGCCACAAACCAAAAGTTTCTTCTTTGCCATACCAAAATCCTCTCAAATGTTCTTGTCCCCAAAAGCGATACCATAACTCTTGATTTATTTTCAGAAAAAACTCAGTATCCCCGGATGCGCTATCGCCAATTAGGTCAAACAGGATTGAAAGTATCTGAAGTAGGATTCGGCTGCTGGGGTATCGCTGGGGACTCCTACGGCACGACCGACGATGTCATTTCAATTGATGCTTTGCATTATTCCATTGAAAAAGGTGTCACACTCTTTGATACCTCTGACCTCTATGGACACGGAAAGAGCGAGTCCATCCTAGGCCAAGCTGTGAATACCAAACTGAGAAGTGAAGTGTTTCTAGCATCCAAAGTTGGCGCAGGAATTTCAATGGAGCAGCAGAACTTTGATCCGGCCTACATCCATTCATGTCTCATCAAGAGCCTCGAGAGACTTCAATCGACCTACCTGGACCTCTATCAATTGCACAATCCACCAGTCCAGGACCTACCGACATGCAAAGCAGCTTTTGAAAAACTGCGCGAATTAAAAATGCTTGGTTTGATCCGAGCCATAGGACTTTCAGTAAAGTCACCCGAAGAGGCTGTGCTCGCTCTAGATCATTTTGAAGTGGACTCGATTCAGGTCAATTTCAACCTTTTGGATCAGCGAGCTTTCTCACTCGGAGTCTTTGAAAAGGCCGGTGCCCTTGGCACTGGCGTTATTGTTCGAACGCCGCTTTGCTTTGGTTTTCTAAGTGGTGAGTACAGCAATGTGGCCTTCGAGAAGAACGATCACCGCAGCCTTTGGTCACTCGCTCAGAGAAAGACCTGGGCTGAAGGGATTGAGAAGTTTATTTCGTTTAAAGACTCCAAGGAATCCAATGCGCAGTTTGCGATACGATTTTGTCTGTCATTTCCTGAAGTGAGTGCAACGATACCTGGAATGCTCAACCGGGCCCACGTTGATGATAATGCTAGCGCAAGCGGTCTTCCGCTGTTTAACTCGAATGACCTGTCTGCGATGCACGAGCATTACAAACGCTTTAGCTTCTTCTTAAAAAACGCAAATTAGTTTTCGAGCTTCCTAATAATGACCGGAGACCTGTGGGTCAGCTGTCATATTAGTGTAAAGGTAGGCGCCCTTTTTATTGCCCCACCAGATAACTTCGCGACACCACTCCTGCCAGTCCGTCCAGCTTTTTTGAGATCGCTCGACTTTATAGGCACTTCTCATTTTTTCGAGTGGTATTTTCTCGCCTACGCGAGCTGCCAAATAAGCGTTCCAAATATTGTACTGAAGATCAATCGTCAAATCGTCACTTTGAAATGGCAGCTTCATCAACTTTTGATTTACCTGGAAAGCCTCATGCAAAATATCTTTCGGAACATCAATGAAATTGGCTTTTAGGTAAGCGCCCAAAGCAGCTTCCGCTTCTGCATAAAAGGCCTCGAGCTTTCCTTCATTGCAAATCTGGATCAAGACGAGCTCATCCGGCGGCCACCAAATATTGAGGTATTCTTTCGATGCGCAATACTCTGAGCCACCATTCTGAATATCCAAAGCTTTGTCTCTAAAAAATTTTTGAATCTGAGACAGCGTTGGATAGGCGCTGAGGTCTCCGTCCGTGAAAACCGTAAGCATATCTTTAAAGCGCACGCCAAATTGGGAAAACAAAAGCAAAAGTGGAATCTGAAGAATTTTATTAAAATAGAAAAGCGAACAACTCCAAGCAAAGGCACGCGATCGAATCCAATCGGGTTTTGGGCAAGAATTTGTTCCGACCACTAAAATCTGATTCTCTAAAATCTCATCGTCCGCGGGATTGATGCTGCCATGAATATTGGAGACGGGACTTTCAACTAGGACCATTCCAAATTTCTTCTGATACTCAGGATCACCCATGGCGGCATTGGGCAAAATAGAAAGATTCCCAAACTGAATACGATTGTGTTGGCCATTCTCAATGACGGCACAAACTCCATCCACAAGACTCTGATAGGTTTCACCTGGCAACGCAAGAATGTAATCGGAGTACGTGTCCACACGATCTCTCGTAAATCGTCTCTGAAGTTCCTGAAAGGACTCGGTCGAAATATTGGAACGCTTCACATTCTTTAGGGTCTCAGGATCCGTAGACTGTAGCGCAATGGTCACGCCCTTATTGAGACCGCTGTCTGATAGCAACTTTTGAACTTTATAGGC
>CAUJDS010000063.1 GCA_963169695.1 Bdellovibrionota bacterium | reverse complement strand
ACAATCAAAAAACTAAGACGGAAGTCTTAAAGGGAGGTCCTTATGAGAAAAGTAGCAACCGTATTAATGATGATGGGATTAACGGCCTGCGGTGGTAGTGGCGGCGGAAGCGGCGGCGCTGAAAACAGCAACCCTGCAGGTAGTGCGGCATTTGAAAACTTGGCGATGGGTAGCTCAGCCACTCAGTGCGTGAAGAACAATGCTCTGCTTTCAAATTACTCCGCGCCTTCTAACTCGGTCGCTTGTTCAAATGCTGGAGGCACCTGGCATCCAACTAACATGGTGAGCACAGCCGATATTTGTCGCCTAAGCGGAGTTGATTTCTTTGTCTCTGGCGGAGGTAGCGCAACTTCTTCTCATCAAAATGCTTGCGCGAATGTCGGAGGAGTTTTCATCGCCTCCACCACGGAAAATAAACCATATTGCTCTGGATACACTCCGCTCACCTGCAGCGGGGCAGGAGGAACTCCAATTAACCTGGACTCAACAACGGGGGACATTAATCAGTCTTCGGTAAATCTGGTGGCCGGAAATAACACTATTTCTTCGGACTCAAATTTAACGCTGATGGTTCACGGTTACTACGATGGCATGAATGTTACGGAGTATCCGGTCTACTTCTCAGTATTAACCAAGATCACTTACTCCAATCTTGATTTTTGGACCGCCACAATTTCTGAGCCCACGGGCAATTCATTCTCTGGGTACTTCGGATACAATACCGACACACCTTCCTTCACGGTTTCGTTACCCGTAGCAACAAGCGCGAATATCAAGGTTGAATCGGCGACTCTTTATACTCACCGATAATCTTGAGGGTCAGCGATATGAAGAAATCAAAGGAGATGGATTATATGAAACTTCGGGAGTGTTGCTTCAAGTTAAGATCGCTTGAGCATCTTCTCGAAAATCAGAAGGACGATCAACTGATAGAATCAGATGAACTCGATCTCTGGTACGGACTGGGCCTCATCCTCAAAGGAGTTCGCAAAGATATAATGCAGGTCGCTCGGGAGATCGAGGCTCACGAAATCAGAGAAGCAAAGAAGCGAGCGTGATTCAACCGCTCGCGAAAGGAATGGAGGATTTATGATAGCAACACTACTAATTGCGATCCCGGGCTTACTACTGGCTGCGGTCCCCGCGATCTGCGGAATGTGGGCTCTGATTGTCGTGACAGGTTTAATCGTGAGCCTTATCAAGCATATCGGCTTCACGATCAAGACTTGGTTCAATCCGCATATCAACCACGTCCATATGACGGATCACGAAATTGAAACGCGATACCGGGAGATGGATATCAAAAAACATGGCTACAATCCCATGAGGCATGATTTCCACATTAAAGAGCTGTTCCCGAAGAAGCCTGAGATTGAAAAACTCAGGGTCGCAGCGAAAAAGTTATTCCCAAGTCGCTACCAAGAACTCATGCCCAAAGGTCTGAAGGATGATTACTATATCGCCCGAAGTTTTTTAACGAATATGGCGGTTGAAAGGCACCACCAGCTAACGGCGGGTCAATGGTCGGAAGCCAAGCAAATGCAGTGGCTCGAGATGCCGTATCTTCCTGAAGTCATGCGAGAGGTTGACGATGAATTTGTGAACTGGTGCTTCCTCGCCGTGGGCCGGGAAAAGGCCGAGCATTATGCGAGCTGACCCAGCGGCTTACCGCCCGAACAAGAGCTGCCTTCTGTCGTGCATAAACTGGATGATGTGGACCTCGACATCGGTAGAAGTGTCACGCAAATACCGAAGCTGTGGGGTCCCATCATCCTCGAACCAAATCACTGCAAGGGGGTCTCTTTTTTCATCGCTAATCAAGTAGCGAATCTTGGGGTCCGGTAGCTCTACGAAGGGGTACGAATGGATCAATTTTTTAGGCGTCATAACTTAAATTCTCCTTTCTTATTGGGTTACGAAGCTTAAATGGAAGCCGAATGATCCTACGCTTTCCAGTGGCCCCCCTGTCACCAAACTGCCCTTGAATAATTATTCAGGATATACTTTGTATCCTACTCGCTCAGAATATTATCAAAAAGTCCCTCTGATCCCGCATCTCCCGGAGACCCTCCTCCTGAATCGGAGTCAGCCTTATTGATGTGTTCTATAATAGCCTGAATGCGAAGCTTATTAAGAGAGTCTCGGGGCTGAAGAGTAAACCAATTAGAAGCAGTATCTTCTACGGGGTTACCCTTTGAATCACAGGGTTTAATGAAGCCTAAGTCGGCTAATTGTCTGACCGCTGATCGGCAAGCTCCGATAGAGACCGCAAGCCGTTTACATATCCGTCTTCGGCTCAGATAAACGAGCCTTCTCTCGGGATTCGGACCCGTCTTGTGGACGATCTGAATGTAGAGAAGCAGGCGCAGAGAAATATCTCCGATCCCGCTATTTTTATTTAAAAGCCATAGATACAAATGCTCGATTTCCATAGGTGACCCCCTGGTCTTTAAATGGATCTCGGGTCTCCATTTATGTTCGTATGGAACCAAACAAAAGTCCGGTCGGAAGACCTAAAAAAATAAAGACCCTCGTGCTGGAATGGTTGGCCGAACATGCGGTCGAAACGGCGCTGTGTGGCCTCGTTTGGCTCTGGCTGGGGGGTGAGGAGCCAGCATGGTACTTGCTCTCATTGTCGGGCCTTTTGTGGTGGCTTGGGAGCCTCGTCGACGTTTACTGGCCGTAGGCAAAGCCCGATTCTATTTAAGTTACGAGTTAAGGAGGGATTCGTATGGTGAGTTGGATTTGGCTAGTGGTGGCTTTTTTATTTGGCTTAGGTTTCGGCTTTGAGTCTGGATTTGAAAGACAAGAGCGCGACAAGAAGAAAAAGCAAAAGCCCAATGACGAATAAATCCGGCAATCCGCGAGTTCGAGATAAAGCTCTGGTTATTCCTTTCCCAGAGTAGAGTCTTATCCCTTCTAACTCATTTTTCTTTCTATATTGAGTCGTCCAAGTCTCACATTAATGTCGACGGGCGATAAACGCTCACCAAGCCAGTTCTCGATTTTGTTAAAAATCTCAGCCTCGTCTCCTTTGGGTGACCGGCGACGGTCCGTGTAGATAGCATGAAGTCTTTCGAGATAAGTTTGTTTGTGATGCGAGAAGTTGTGATTGGGATCATTTCTAAATTT
The DNA here is from genome assembly GCA_963169695.1 of Bdellovibrionota bacterium. Lineage (GTDB taxonomy): Bacteria > Bdellovibrionota > UBA1018 > UBA1018 > CAUJDS01 > CAUJDS01. The sequence goes on along the minus strand of CAUJDS010000063.1, from coordinate 67,154 downwards.
CTCGATGCTTCTAAACTTATCGTAATACTCCATCGCAAGTTCAATGAACGGCAGTTCATCATTCATGATGAAATCAGTTTTTCGTCGCCATTTCTGCGATTCGCTTTCGGGTGCGGGTTCGTCCCACAGCATAGATTCCGATTCGGTGATTGGCTCTGCCGCCCCAGCAGCTGATTCCACCGCATCTGTTAATTGGGTCGGCTGAGGATCGTTTTTATTTTTCTTGCGGCCCTTTTTTCCTTTGGCGTACTTCGGGAAGATTTCAGCGAAGGACTTCTCAAGACCAAACTGATTCGGAAAGAATTTGTATTTAAACGGCTGCGGTTCTTTTCCCATCCTTTTCGTTTCTTCGATGATGAGTTCCTGCATCTCTTTGGTAACCCGCCAGAGGTAAGGATTCGTCTGGAAAGTGTAGCGATTTTTTTCTCGTCGCTTCGATCCAGGAATCCTTCGTCCTTGGACGGTATGGATGATGTGCATGTACTCGAGCCGTAGGATGGCTCGGTCCAAGAGGTAAGGTCCGCATTCGCTTCGTTCCATCAGCGAAGCTCGCGCCCAGTTGCAGCCGAGATTTTGATAGCTTGCAAACAAAAGCACCAAGTCTCTTTCAACAAGGCCGAGCATCCTGCTTTGGATGACGAGATTATAGATGGGAGTATAGAAGAGCAGCATCTCCCGTTGCTGTTTTTGGTTTTGTTCGTTCTGATTTAGATCACTCATAGATCAGCCCCTCCTTTTTTATTGGGCTTGATCTATAAATAGATTTTCTGAAAAGTGCCCTGAGATCATCGAAAGTGCGCCTTTTGACGGTTTCGATGATCCCCAGGGATAACGGTATCTATTAAGATACTAAATAATAATCTCAAAAAGAGATGCTCGGCCTTTAGGGGCCGAGGAGTAATTATAATGAAAACCGCTCTCCCTTCGCTCTGGCTTGCCCTGGTGGGCGCTTGCTCAGCGCATAGGACGAGGTCCGATCAGGGCCTCGTACAAAAGCGATTTACAGGCGCCTGTGGCCGAAAATTGCGGACAATCAAAGACATGGCGGACCATAATAAAGCTCAATAGTTAAAGGCATTTAGCCGATAAGTCCTTTGCGGAGGAACTTATGAATATTTTGATCGCAGCAGGCAGTGATTACGGTAGTGCCCAGAATGCAAAGCACAGCTCTTCTCACCGAGTCGACGTCACTGACAACTCAAACAAGCTCTTAGAATTATTGCGCGAAAGAAACTACGAACGAGTTGTTCTGGATTTCAACCTTGTCGACGTCAATTTTTTAAAGAAGTTGGCTCAGCATTATAGCGGATCACTTTCTCTTTATAATGTTGGCGTATCAAACACGACCAATATCGAAGAGGCTTGTCGTGGCATGAACGTGCGCTACGTCAGCTCGGCTACTGACGGAATTTGATCTCAGGAGGGACAAGATTTGAGAGATCAAGGAAGCTCATATGCATATTAAAGTCGAGGGATCGCAAGATTTTGTATCCATGATTCTTTCCTTCCACGAAACACTCTGGCCGAAAGTGGCGAATCGTTATACCCACCTAAAAAAATTAGAAGATAATCAAACTCTAAGAATTTATGAAACCACTCGTATTACTGACATGGGGCAAGCGCATTTAGACCGCTGGGAATTGCTAATCAATCACTACTGCACAAAGCACAACCCCAAACTGCTTTACGAAGTCTACGGTCACGAGCTGGCTCATTTTATGGCTGCACATGGAGACGGAAACACCAGCCATAGTGGAACATGGGTTGATTATATGAAGTGCATGGGATTGCCAATACGGGATAATGTTCCGATTTCTCCGGAATTGGCGCAATGGGGCTACATGGCTATCTTAAAATGCTCGTGCGGCACTCTAGAAATCCATAAAAGCAAAATCGCGCCCAACATGAATTGCAGTCGGTGTGGACACCAGTTTCGCATTATTTAATTATTTCCTCGCTAAAGTGAAACCTCAAAGCCAGAGCCCAAACAACTTCTCCATCAGTAGGGTTCGGTGACCACTAATTCATTTTCTGCGAATGTCGAGACGCCGTTACTGCAAAGTAAATCATAGTGAAACACAAGACTCCTGAAGTGAAGATCGGGAGAATGAATCCGTTAAACCGATAGAAACTGAAAGCATAGAATCCTGCGAATGACCCAATGAGAAAAAAAGCTATGATTCCAATTCTCATTAAATTAGCACGCCCTTCATTTTGAACATCCGTCCCAATTTTCCCTCTAAAAATAAATCGCATTAGACCAATTCCCAGGTCAGTTGTGATCCCACTCAGATGAGTGGTTCTAATAACCGATTTGGAAACAGTCGTAATGGTTCCGTTTTGAACGCCACAAATAAAAGCCAAGAGAGTTAAGAGGAAATAGTCTCTCTTATTCGACAGAGGCTCTCCAAAATCACCGAAGAACCCTTTATCACCGGTCATACATATAAAAACGAGAGCACAAAAAATAAGGCCAAAAGAGACATAGTATCGTGGTCGTTTATGAAGCTTTAATCGAATATCAACAAGGTAGCCACTTACCATCGCTCCAGCGAGAAAAAACGAAGGCACAAGACCCATTCTGGCAGCTTCAAAAATTCCTTCTGTCGCCATTTCATATGGAACAGTAGTTCCATAGCCAGTCACATGGGAAACAAACCGATGGCAAGCCATCAGGCCACCAATATTTAAAAATCCACCTTGAAACGCCATTAGCATCCAGATGGCGATATTACTTTTTTTGTAATGAGCGATGGATTCATTACCATGTAACATTTTTTTAGACCTTTGAGCCTAAAGGAATCCAAAAACCAAAAGTAGAGCCTCTGCCAACCTCACTACGAATAGAAACTTGGCCATTATGTTGCTCGACGATCTTTCTAACAATCGCAAGTCCAATGCCCGAACTGCTTTCTCCTTCAGTAGGGCGGACACTGGTTTTCCCGAACTCTTTAAATAATTTCGGAAACTCGCTTTCAGGAATTCCTTGTCCTTGATCTACCACTTCGCAATGTAGTTGTTCATTGCGAAAGCTTATAACGAGACGAATACAGGTCTGACGGGCTGAATACTTGACCGCATTTGAAAGCAAATTATCTATTGCTCTTCGAATTTTCAAAGGGTCAAAGAAAGCTTTTTCAGGCAAATCGTTACGGCACTCCAATTTGAACGTAATTGATTTTTTAGATGCTAAATCTTGTGCAGCTGTGGCGATCTCGGAAAGGAACTCTATTAAGGAGACCTCGCACTCGTCCGCCTTGATTCCATGAAAATTGAGATGATTCAGTTCCGCCAACTCATTCAGAAGATTATGCATGTGAAATGCATTCCTCTGTAAAGTCTCGAAAATTTTCTTGGCATCTTGGTCCAACGTTTCATACCAAGATTCATCTTGTGCAATCTGAAGAAAGCCCTGAATGACTCCCAATGGAGACTTGAGATCGTGTAAGAGCATCCGAACGTTCTGACTTGATCTGCCGTGGACCGCCTCTTGCCGAATACGATCTTGATTAATTACAAACGAGAGTTCATCGGCTATCTCGAGATACGTTTCAATATGTTCGGACTTATATGTGTCAGGTTTTCCGCTTGAAAAGAACACTACACCGACTGGCGCTCCATCTGAGTAAACTGGACAGGTAAGGCTGGATTTAATACCATCTTTGAGCGCAAGCCTCGTAGATTCCGATTCAGGCTTTTGCCCCCCATATTGAACAAGGTCATTAATAATTCTTGGCTGACCGGTCTCTAAAATTTGCTTTAAGCTACTTCCAGCGAGAGGGCCGCAATATCCAGGACCTAAGTTGCCACCTGGCAACTTTGAATTCATCCATTTTGCACAAAGTTGGCCATCCTCCACTAAAGCAATTCCAATCCGATCATAGGGAATAATTGTGTCGAGTGTATTAAAGAGAAAATTGAGAATGCTTTTGAATTCGTCACCAGCCATTATCTTTTGGTTGATTTCGCGCATGAGACGTCCGAATTGAAATTGCGCCTCTCGTATTTTGGATTGAGAAGGGCTTTCAATTGATAGTGACATTTGGACGCTCCTTTGCTTTCGACCTCTTATAGATTCGTTCCTATTTTCTTGATGAACTCACCTCGAGATGACTTTATTCCTTCTTTTTGCGCAACAACTTCACCGTTACTGTTTAAAAAATAGATGATGTTAGAATGGATAAAGTCTCCGCTTGGAAGACGCTTATATCGAACGCCCAAAGAAGCCGCGAGTTCAGCTACGGCATCTGCGTTCGATGTGAATAAGCCCCAATGCGAAGGTAATTTTCTTTTTAAGGAGAAAGCCGAAAGTGACGCCGGAGTTTCTCTGAATGAATCCAATGAAAAAATCGACACATCAATTTTGGTTGTTCGTTTTGCATCTACATCCTTAGCGATTTCTTTTAGATCCTCAACTATGAGGGGGCATGCAGTATCACATCTCGTGAATAACATAACCACAAGGCGAGGGCTTCCTCGAAGACTGGCCAGTTTGACGCTTTCGCCCCTTTGATTCTTCCATTCTGATTCCAGCTGAAAAATTGAAGCACCCGGCAATGGCGCGGTAGCCTTTAGGTCTGGCCCGTGCCCATCATGTGCGGCTGACAACTGAGAAAAAAGTAAGGTGAGAAAAAAAACTAATTTCATTTGGGTCCTCCCGTAATTTCCTTTACACACCGAAATCCAAGATTTGCAGAATTGTATTTGGCGGTCAGACTGCTTCGAAATGCAAATCTCATAAATGTCGCGTAAAGCCTTGGGTCCTTCGCTTTCAAGGCAGCACCGCCGCAAAAAAGAGAATCTGTCGAAGAACCACCGCGAGAATCGCCGGACATGATAGCTTCAGAAAAATTGTCTACCCATTCCCAAATAAGTCCATTCGCATCCTTTACGCCGAATTTATTCCCGGCCTTTTTCCCCACACCTTGAAGCTTTGAACTGGAGTTTGAATACCATTCAAGGATCTCGGACTCGATTTTTGGGTTCTGCGCATCACTCGCCACTTCCCACTCAGCTATCGTGGGAAGACGTTTTCCGTGAGCCGCACAGTAGTGGCGGGCCGCAAACCACGAAACGTGCGTGACTGGAAAATCGGCTTCTGACTTTGCAAATGTCGTGTCGCTAGTCCAGCGGGAAAGGTAACCGCTATCGGCAAAGAGCTTAGATATTTTCGATCTGCTAAAATTAGGATGAGCTTTTACGAACTTAAGAAATTCTTGATTCGTAACTGGAGTTTCATCAATCAGAAGCGGTCCAACTTTAATATCTAGTTCACCAGGGTCTCGAAAAACTGGAACGTAGACCGCCTCTTGCAATTTGACTTCCTTACCGAAAACAATCGGTGAGAAGATCAAAAGTAAGAGGAAGGTCACACTTTTCATTTTACACTTTTCACTTCATCTACCGTAACTGCGTCGCCTTTATTGCCAAAACTATTGCGTACAAATGTAAGTACGCTGGCAACATCATCATCCGAGAGACCTAAGGCGGGCATGACGCTATTAAAGGTCTTACCGTTAACGGTCACGGAGCCTTCAAGCCCATGTTTCACAATTTTAATAGAGCGTTTTTTATCTGCCATTAAAAAATCGGAATTCGCTAAAGGCGGGAACGCATTCGGAATGCCCTGACCATTTTCTTGGTGGCAAGCCGCGCAGTTTGTTTTAAAAACAATTGCTCCGGCCTTCATGCGCTCTTCAAAATTTGTTGGGGCAGGAGCCTTTCTCTGCTCCATTGAGATGGGTTGAATCGCTTGTCCTTCTGGAAGGTAAATAGCGTCGACCGTTTTTCCCGTATACACTCGTGGGTTGTGTTCACCTTCAATTTTTAGCATTCCAATCGCGCCTTTGTTGAAAGCGCGGAATAATGAATGATCGACCAAAATCAGATTGCCAGGGCCGTCCACCTTAAAATCGACGATGACCGCACCACCCGCAGGTACAATGGTCGTCTGAACGTTTTTTTGACTAACGAGAATACCGCCCTCTTGATAAACGTGATCGAAAATTTCGCCTATGACATGAAAAGAAGAAATGAGACCAGGTCCACCGTTCCCAACGAAAAGACGAACGGTTTGACCGATGTCTGCTTTTAGCGATTGTTCTCCTGCAATAGCTCCAACTGAGCCATTGAAAACGATATATTCGGGTTGCTCACGAATTGCTTTTTCCATATCAAACGACTGCAACCCACGCTCACCAAATTTTCCCTTGGTATAGAATTCGCCCTGAACAACGTAGTATTCACGGTCTACTTTTGGAAGGCCTTCCTTTGGCTCGACAAGAATCAAACCATACATTCCGTTACCAACATGCATACCCACTGGGGCAGTCGCACAGTGATAAACATAGAGACCTGCATTTAAAGCTCTGAACGAAAAAGTTGATTTGTGCCCAGGTGCTGTGAAGGAACCCTCAGCACCACCGCCTTGACCGGTTACTGCGTGCAAATCAATATTGTGTGGCAGTTTGTTAGAAGGATGATTGGCCAATGTAAAATCAACATAATCACCCTCGCGGATTCTTAGCATCGGACCAGGTACGGTTCCTCCAAACGTCCAGAAAGTATAATCAACGCCGTCGGAAAGTCTTTTCACAACCTCTCGAACCTCAACTTCGATAGCGACGCGCGCTGGAGATTTTCTTGTAATCGGAGGCGGAACTTGTGGCGGAGGGAGCAGCGCAAAGGATTCCTTGGGAAGCTTATCTATATCGACGTCATCAGTTGCAATCTTAGATGAAGTAGATTCCCACTTATCTCCGGTGTTCCTATCAAAACAAGAAACCAGAGCAACGCTCGCTAGAACAACAGCTGCCGAAACAGATATAAAAAATAATGGCTTTTTCATTCGCAAACTCTCCCTCTAACTATGCCGTAGAGATTTATTTTACAGTTAAGGTGCCCTTCATCGTCATTGCATGTCCCGGGAAACTGCAAATGAATGGGTAATCTCCAGGTTTCGTCGGTGCTACAAACTCAATCGTATCGCTTTTTTTAGGGTCCACGAGTTTAGTGTGGGCTAAAACATTGGGGCTAAGCGCTAGCCAGCCTTTTGCGGCTCCGGCGGTGATGCTTTCTTGTGCGACTTTGTCAGCTGTCCCTGGCGCTGTTAACACCCAGTTATGCTGCATCCCTGAGGTATTATTAAAAGTGAGCTTAACTTTCTCGCCAGCCTTTACTGTGAATGATGACTGGTCGAATAAAAGTTGTTCACCCTTTGGAGATATTTTTAATGTCGCCGCGTTTGCAGCAGATCCCATAAGAAGAGCGACAAATGCCATTGCGATTGGAGCGGTTAGTTTGTTCGTTTTTGATTTCATATAAATCCTTTCATATTATTGTTAATATTACTTTTATTTGAATTCGGTGTCACATCATTAAGAGTCTTCTGAGCTAATGAATCTAGAAACGCGCGCAGCGCATCAGTCAGACTTAGCTTCAGTGAACATCGGGTTTGATAAATACAATCACATCTCTGGCCAGAGAAGCATTCGGCAATATAAAACGACGGCTCCGTCCTCGTTATAATTTCCTTAAGACTTCGCCGACCCGTTTCTTCCCTGATAATTAGGCCCCCGAATCTTCCTCGACTCGTTTCAATGAAGTTGAGTTTGGCCATCTGATTCGAAACTTTGATCAAGTTATTCTTTGAAACTCCAACTTTCTCTGAAAGCTCATTCAAGGTAACCAATCTCCTATGTTCATTCAGATAAATCAGGACTCGCAGCGAATAGTCAGTATGATCTGTTAGACGCATCTTCCACTTCCTTTAACAAGAAGGTTTAGCTTGAGGTCCGGGCTTAAAGATTCTTGGCAAAAATGTCCAAGCCCAGCTTCCGACTGCAAGCACCCAAAAAGTTGCCGCTAAATGGAGAAGACTTATTTTCCATAAACCTCCGGCGAAGCCGTAAGAAACCCTTGAGATTATCCCCAAGACCAAAAATACAACGAGATACCAAAGAGCAGGAGATTTCATCTCAAGATCGGTCGAGTAAGATCCATGGGCCAATGTCACGCGGGTGGCGACCGCAAAAGTGATCAAGGCAAAGCAGCCAATAAAAAGAAGATGAAACCAAGTGATAAACATCTGCGGCTGAAGCCAGGTTAAAAAGAAGCTAACGGGAATCATCGCCGCTACAATACGTACACCATACTTCAAAGGTGATGGGCGATTGGAGGGACGCTGAATTTGCCAAATTTTAAAAAGATATACGAGCGATAGTAATGTCAGGCCGAGATAGGAAACTGTTACTCCGCGACCAGCTAAGTAGAGGAGTGCTCCCATTGAAATTCCGGAGCCATGGAACATTATTTGTGGCCAGGTTGAATTTACATTCTCGAAAGCTGAAGGCAGTCCAGAAAGGAACGAGAAAAATCGGGTTCCAATTCCCAATACTAAAAGCAGAACGGTTCCAACGTGGTAAAGATGAATCCCCATCAGCGAATTGCCGATAAAGTGATAATAGGTTCCCAATAAAGCGAGAACCATGGCTATGCCGACGTGAGAGAAAAAAATAGGTATCGGCTTAGTCAATTTGAGAACTCTTCGGCCACCATATATAATCAAAAAGAAAATCAACAGCGCTTGATTCCCGTAAAAAAGTCTTGCGTCTATCTGCCAGGAAAAGACCGTCTGTCCGAGAAGCAAGGCAGTAGAAAAAATGTATTCAAAGTTATTCGCACTCGAAGTGCCGGTCATGCGAGGGACTGCCGTCATTAAGAAGCCTACAATAAAGCTCCAAAGAAATCCTCCAACGATAAGTTTGGAATGGATCAGAATGGCAGGGCTTTCAAACCAGCCCAGGTTTTGGACAAACCAGACGCCAACGGCAAGCAAGGCGTTTAATAAACCTAGTGGGAAAAAAATTTGATACGGCGCAAGCTTTTTCATTTTCTGACCTCTTGAATCTTCAGCAGACGGGAAACACTTAAGAGCATGATCGAAAAGCTTGCGAGCATAGATAGTACCGCACCCAACGGACTGAATTTCCCGAGGCCCGCGAGAGTAAATGCGAGAACATTATAAACAAACGCAGCACCTGCTGTCTGGATCAAAATCCTTCGATATTTTTTAGAATACTGAATTGCAACCAGAACCAAATTCACGTCAGGTGATTGAAGGTGAAAATCAACAGGCGCAAATCCGAGAACTCGATGGCCGAGTCTAAAACTAGTGCTGGCTTTTGCGAGCGCCAATGTATCATTGAGTCCATCTCCGACAAATGCAGAGGGCTGGCAAATTTTTTCTGCCTTTTCCTCAGGAGTGAGGTTCCCCGAGTAAGCGATTCTCGCATCCAAATCGGTGAATTGTCGTCCAGCATCCGTCCTTGAATCGCCAGACAGAATTTCAATCCGTGTATCGGGTCCCAGAGCTAGCAACCTTTTTAGAAGCTGGTGCGAATTTGAATCATAAATGCTTTTTACAAAAAGATGACCTACAACCACTTGATCAATCGACACAAAAGGATATGGAGAGTCGCCAGAGACATCTACTCCCATCTCCGCTAGAAAGCTGGCTCGACCAATCGCGATTTTTGTACCATCGCTCGCTTCGGCCTCCAGCCCTTTTCCCGGATATTCTGTAACCTTCTCAATCGATCTAAGTCCTCCGGTGATCTTAAAGCCGCGCATAATGGCGTGCTTAGTCTTACTTGCAAGGGCATTCAGATAGGGCAGCACAGCTTCGCCCTCTTCGTTTAATGAAACGAAAATGGTCTCAACAGCTTCAAGTGTGCCCGTTTTATCGAAATAGAATTTTTTAATTCGAGAAAGGTCTAAGAGCGCATCAGCTCTGGAAAGCATAATTCCGCGCTTCAGAAGCGCCAAATGAACCATCTGTTTCATTAACGGAATGATGCTTGCAAAAAGACAGGGACAAAAAATCAATATACCGACGAAAAATGATTCTATTACGGCTTGCACATCGGCACCCATAAATGCACGGACTCCCGCAATAAATAGAGCACCACAAAAAGCAAATATCACAAGACTGCTCTCAATTTTTGCAAAGAGCTTACTATACTTTGACTTACTATTTTCCGAAAGAAGTGCCGCTTCGGCCCAAGTGTCAATCTTTCGATGTCCCTGAGGAGAGACGACTGACAGTTTAAATTCGCTTTGTGCAATGGCACCCGCAAAAACATGATCGCCATTTTTCAGATAAATAACGTGAGCTTCTCCACTCATAAGATGATTATTAATTTCGCCGCACTCGCTTTCGACAACCCCATCGAAAGGAATTGTCTCTTGCGCTAAAATTCGCACCGTATCGCCTTTTTTAACCTGCGAAACTTCGGCCAAAACCCACTGGCCTTTTTTATAGACCTCCACCGTTTTCTTTTTGGGGTGTAGCTGAAAAAGAATGTTTGAAGTGAGCGATGTCGTGATGGTGTTTTCAATTTTTTTTGTAAGCAGTAAAATTGCGATAATCATTGAAGCCGAATCGGCATAGGTCGCGTTTGAGCGAGAAAAAAGAGCGATCAATGACACCGCAAATGCCGACAGCCCACCGAAAAAAATAAAAAAATCTAAAGTAAGAAGTCTGCTAAACCAAAGTGCACGAAGACCGGACTTTCCGAACGGGATGATGCCCAACAGTATGGCTGGTAGGCCAAACGCCGATGAGGCGGCGGCCAGAAAATATAATTCTCTCTGAGAAAGATCACCGCCCAGGTAACCAGCAAAGGCGAGCATCGAAGACCACATCGCCAAAAACCAAACAAGGCTAATAAGCGTCCATGGAATTTTGCGGTTTGACTCACGCTTGAGGCTTTCGTGGAAATTTAAAATCCAGCCTTCCGATTGCTTTTTTATGCCAAAACCGGTGCGCGCGACTTTGGTCTGAATGGATTGATCGAGAGCCCGGCTATCTTCCATAGTCGGATTGGGCCGCACTAATAAAAGCTTGCTGGAATAATTCAAATCCGCTGAACCGACACCCTCAATCTGCGACACTGATTCGCGGATGGTCTTCGCGCAGGTCGAACACCACATACCCGATACGAAATAGATAAGTTGTTGGGGTGCTTCAGCGGCCACTTTTTCCTTCCGAGCTAGTTGACACTATCTTGTTAATGTTGCATGTTAAATACAACATTACAAATATAATCACAAAGGCTTTATGCAGAGGACCTTTGTCTAAGGGCGGCACCGTGGATGCAAAAGTGGTTTTCTTAATCTTAACCTTCTCAATTTCCGTCCTTGGAATGCTAGCGTTCGTTGTAGCGCTCATTCAAAAGCAGGTCCTGGTCCCAGCCTCTGCCGCGAAGTCAATCTTCGGGAAAAATGAAGTTGGGCATTCGGAACTAGACGCCAAAAGCAGAATGAGTGATCAGTGGAAAACACTCGATCAATCCGCCAAAATCCCGATTTTGTTGTTTATGGTTTCTTCTGTCCTTTGGCTTGTCCTCGGATCTATCTTTGGACTTCTTGTTTCTTTCAAATTTCACGCGCCTGAATTTCTCGGGTCAGAAGCACTTCTCACCTTTGGAAAGCTGCGACCCCTTCATCTCAATATCATCGCGTATGGGTGGCTCTCGCCCGCAGCTCTTGGGGTTGCGATGTGGCTCGTGCCGAGAATGACGAAAGTTCCACTACAGAACGTCAAAACTCTTTTTGCCGCTGGAGTTATCTGGAACATCGGAGTGATTCTCGGATGCGTTGGTCTTCTGTTCGGGTTGAACGACGGCCTTGAATGGCTAGAGTTTTGGTGGCCCTTTAAAATTCTTCTGGCACTTGCTGGTGCGATGGTTGCTATTCCTCTTTTTCGAACTATCTATTTGAGCAAAGAGGAGCACCTGTACGTATCCATGTGGTATATTATTGCCGCATTGATTTGGTTTCCCGTGCTCTTTATTATCGCAAACTCCCACTTTCTTCACTCGGGTGTCGAGCAAGCCATCGCAAATTGGTGGTTCGCACATAATGTACTCGGCCTTTGGGTGACTCCGCTTGGACTTGGAATCGTTTACTACTTGCTGCCGAAAATTATCGGACATCCAATTGCATCGTATCAACTCTCGCTTTTTGGATTCTGGGGGCTTGCGCTTTTCTATTCTCAAGTTGGGATGCACCACTTGCTCGGTGGCCCGATCCCGACTTGGCTTGGGAATCTATCGGTTGTGATGAGCGTCGGAATGGCAATCCCGGTAATCACAACCGCAATTAATCACCACGTTTCAGCTTACAGGCACTTTCATGTTTTGAATGAGTCAGTCGTGTTACGATTTATCGTATTCGGAGCAATGTCCTACACGGTGAGTTCACTTCAAGGGTCTCTCCATTCATTAAGAACATTTAATTACACAACTCATTTCACCCACTGGACTGTTTCGCATGCCCATCTGGGTCTTTATGGATTCACAACGATGGTGCTGTTTGGTGGTATCTACTATGCGCTCCCAAGACTCGTCGGTCGAAATTTCAAGCACCCGCGACTTTTGAATCTCCATTTTTGGGTGGCAGCAACGGGCATCATCATTTATGCCGTCGGACTCGGATATGGCGGCTGGCTTCAAGGTAAGGAACTTCAAAATGTGAACGGCAGTTTCGAGCAATCGGTCAGGCTCACGATGCCCTATCTCGTGGTTCGCAGTTTCGGGGGAACATTGATGCTCTTATCTCATTGCCTGATGCTTTATAATGTTTTCAGTATTTTGCGGCCCGAGAAAGAAGCGGTGATCAAATGAATAAGGCATATATTTTTGTTCTTGGCGGAACGAGTACAATCACCTTGTCCATTTTCCTTTTCATTCTCGTTCCTCGTTTACAGGTTTCCGAAATCAATAAAGATGCAGTGAGCGCGCAAAGTCCTTACACAGAAAATGAATTAAAGGGCCGAAAAACCTATATCGATAACGGATGCCTCTACTGTCACTCTCAACAGGTGCGAGATCCCGTTGCGGGCGCCGATAAAGCTTTCGGTTGGGGCCGCGCAAGTCTTCCTTCGGATTACATCTATGACAAACCCCACTTGCTAGGAACAATGCGTACGGGGCCAGACCTCTCCAATATCGGCTCGAGACAACCCAGTAGAGATTGGCACCACTTGCATTTTTATAATCCAAGGCTTCTCGTGAGCTGGAGCATTATGCCCGGCTTTCCTTTTTTCTACGAAGTCGCAACTTCATCTGAATCTCCTAAACCAGGCGCTATTCGTATTCCAGGCAAAACTGACCAGTGGATTATTCCGAGTGAAGAGGCGGAGAATCTTGTTTCCTACCTTATGAGTTTAAAGCGCGACCGCGATCCCGTGAAAGCATCGGAGGCTACAAAATGACTTTTAAAGAAGACCGACTTGAAAATGAGAAAAGCGATCCGCACGAAGGTTCGTCCTTAAAATTCATAAATGTCCCGCTGGTATTGATCGCTCTCTTTGTAGGTTTTGGGGCGACTTATCTGGCTCTGCGAACAGACAATACATCGATGACTCCAGGGGACAGCCGCACAAAGCCTTCAGGCCTCGCCGCCGCCAGTGACACAGGTCCTGCGGGCACGGACGCAAACAATCTTCCGGCTTTAATGGAAAAAGGAAAACAGGTTTTCACTACAACTTGTCAGGCCTGCCATCAAGCAACGGGTGCCGGGATTCCCGGAGCATTCCCGCCGTTAGCAGAATCTGAATGGGTAAATGGCTCCCCTAAGCGGGTGATCGCCATTGTTCTTCATGGACTTCAAGGCGAAATCAACGTTAAGGGACAAAAGTTCCAAGGCGTGATGCCACCGTTTAAAGACCAACTAAAACCTGAAGACATAGCAGCGGTGGCTACCTACGTTCGGAATTCTTTCGGAAATAAATCGGACCTCGTGACCGTAGATTTAGTGAATAAAGTGAAAGACGAAACAAAGTCGAGAACGACATCTTGGGGTGGCGAAGCGGAACTTAATGCGCAAAAGTGGGAATGAAAATGAAAGCGCAAGACTACCCTGCTGAAAACGAACTTATCAGTGTTAACGGTGTGCCCTTCAGGCACAGAGATATCTTTAATGTCATCGATGATTTCTATACTCGTATTCAGCTCGATCCCGTCCTTCAGGTGCCCTTTAGATCGGTTGGTGATTGGCCCGAGCATATTCAAAGACTCACGCACTTCTGGTGGGTTCGGTTCGGGGGAAAGCCATATCTCTTCAATCACTACAATCCAGTATTAAAACATTTCTTCGCCGGATTTAATCGTGAGCTTCTAACAAGATGGCTTTCTATTTTTCACGAAACCCTTCAAACACATCTAACACCTGAACAAGCCACACTCTGGAAGTTGGTTTCTGAACGAATGGGTGAGGGCTTATCCATGAAGAACGAACTTTTTAGGAGAGAATATGAATCAAGAGACCAAGACATTAGAACAGATAGCGGAACTTCGTAAGATTCGCATTCACGAACCATTCGCCGAATTCCTGCATGCCGAACCTAGCATGCATAGTTTTGAAATTTCATTATTGGATTGCTACCGAATGTCTGGTCACGCGTGCCACGCGATAACAGGAGCATTTCTTACGGCGGAGGCCGCGATAGAGCGACTCTTTCCTGAAACAAAAGTCTGTGAGCGAGGCGATCTTGAAGTGGAGTTTGGTTCAAATCTTGACGAACGAGCAACCGGCCCGCGCTCAAATGTAATTAGCTTTATCACTGGCGCATGGGCTTCGTCAGGATTTCCTGGGCTGAAAGGAAATTTCAAACGTAAGGACCTGCTTTCTTACGGGCATTCGGAGATTGGCCCCACAGCAGTCCGTTTCCGTAGAGTTTCAACAGGCAATAGTGTTCTCGTCGAGTACGATCCGAGTGACTTCTTAGGGAAGCTTGATTGCAAATTAGCATTCCCCGAAAAGTGGCGAGTAGAAATCTGTGCCATTTTGGATAATCATCGTAGCGTTCTGAAGGTCTCGGATGAGATCGCGCAAATTTCGCGTGAACTAACTGGACCGAATGGCTGTTGCTAAAAACCGAGTTATCAGACTCTGCCTATTTAGTCTTGGGATTTTATCTGTTGGATTAGGAACCCTCGGCGTATTTTTACCACTGCTTCCGACAACACCCTTTTTGTTACTTGCTGCTTGGTGCTTCCTTAAAAGTTCTGAAAGGGCTCACGCATGGATCTATCGTCAGCCGCTTTTTGGCAAGGCACTCAAAGATTGGGAAAAAAACCGATCCATTGCGAGGCCCACCAAGGTTCTCGCAATTTCCATGATTATTCTTTCTGTAGTATTCCTTTGGTCAAGGGTGAACGACTTATGGATTAAATACTTAGTTACAGCTTTGCTTTTGATTGTCTCCATTTTCATTTCCACGCGGAACGAACTCTGACCCGCGCCAAACTCTAAGGTCGTATAAATATGAGCCCCACTAAATCAGCGACCTCGCTTGGCGAGTAATCGATCAATGCAATAACGAACGGAAATGAAACTGACATCAGTGTGGAGTGCGCGCCGCGTCGAAACGGCGCGTATTTTCTTTCCTGGTGGTTCAGGCAGTATTCACAGATCGGGTGACGCAAATAATTCTGTGAAGGAACAAAAATGAAACATCAGCGCGGAGACTTTTCTAGGAATTCCAGAATATTACTTTTAAGTGCGATCGCCATGGTGATTGGTTTTATTGCGGCCTTTGTCGCAAAAGCACTTTTGATGCTGATCGCCTTATTTACCAATCTTTTTTATTACGGTGAATTTTCTTTGGTTTCAAAAGCACCATCGATGGAACACTGGGGAATTTTATTTATTTTTGTTCCGGTTGTTGGCGGATTAATTATCGGCCTTATGGCACGTTTTGGTTCTGAAAAAATTCGTGGTCACGGAATTCCCGAAGCGCTTGAGGCGATTTTATTCGGCAAAAGTATTATGCAGCCTAAGGTTGCGATTTTAAAACCTTTTTCGTCAGCGATTTCGATTGGCTCTGGCGGTCCGTTTGGCGCCGAAGGTCCCATCATTATGACAGGCGGAGCGGTGGGCTCGTTACTAGCGCAATTTTTTCATCTGACCTCAGCAGAAAGAAAATGTTTGTTGGTGGCCGGCGCGGCTGCGGGAATGTCGGCGGTGTTTGCGACTCCAATTGCTGCGGTTTTTTTAGCTGTTGAATTACTATTATTCGAATGGAAACCACGCAGTTTGATTCCGGTGGCGATTGCAAGTTCTTGTGCGGCTTTAGTGCGTGTGCATTTACTGGGTGCGGGACCCATATTTACACTTGAGCATCACGGCGTATTTAGTGATTTAGCTTTAATTGCGGCCGCAGGTTTAGGTGTGGCTACTGGAGTATTTTCTGCAGGACTTAGTAAAACACTTTATATGTTAGAAGATATGTTTGCCAAACTTCCCATTCATTGGATGTGGTGGCCAGCCTTGGGCGGATTGATTGTGGGAATAGGCGGTTACTTCCAGCCGCGTGCGCTGGGTGTCGGGTATGATGTAATTGGTGATCTGTTAAATGGACAAATTCCACCATCAAATTTACTGATTTTATTTGCAGTGAAGGGCTTAATCTGGATTGTTGCGCTGGCGTCGGGAACGTCTGGCGGTGTGCTAGCACCACTTTTAATTTTTGGCTGCGCGCTTGGCTCGTTATTAGGTCCAGTGTTACCAGGCGATTTACCGACAGGCGTTTGGGCGTTAATTGGAATGGGCGCCATCATGGGTGGCATGATGCGATCGCCATTTACAGCTATTATCTTTTGTCTTGAACTGACAAAAGATTCAGATGTTTTACTGCCGCTGCTGATTGCGTCAATCGCATCGTATGCGATCACAGTTTGGATTATGCGCCGATCTATCTTAACCGAAAAAGTGGCGCGTCGTGGGTACGATATTTTTCGCGAGTACAACGTTGATCCACTTGAAGTTGTCAGTGTGGCCGAGGTGATGACAAAACCGGTGCAAACAATACCGGCCGCCTATCCGGTCGAAAGAATTGTTGCCGATTATTTTACAGGAAATAAAAAATATCGGGGTTATCCCGTCGTGGATCAAGCGGGAAATCTGGTTGGAATGATTACCGCCTCGGATGTGCTGGGATATAAATTACAAGATAAAGCGAACGCAGTTGATACGGCCGAAGATATAGCGAATGAAAATATGATTACAATCCAACCTCACCAATCCTGTCGTGAAGCCGCCGAAAAAATGGCAGCCCTTGGAATTGGACGATTACCCGTGGTTTCTAAATCTGAATCCGGAAAGATACTGGGTATTGTTACACGCAGTGATCTTTTGAAATCGCATTTAAATCACCATGAACTTGAACAAAAGCGTGAGTGCTTTTTTAAATTGGGTAAAACTTAGAATGAAAATAATATTATCCAGCGATCAGTCTAAGTTTATGCTGCCCGAAGCGCGGTTGATTAAATTGTCGTCGTTAGAACGATTTAAGATTTCAATGCGAAAGTTTGGGTCATTTTTTCTATTGGGACTTGCAGCGGTATTTATTCCGGTGCTGCATTTCTTTTTGGTGCCACTATTTTTAATTTTGTCAGTTGTGCTTGGAGTTAAAGCTTATGCGATTGTCTATCGTTTGCATTTTGTAGAGCCTTGTCCTTGTATTGAATGTAAACAGGTTTTTAAAAGCGAATTTTTATTGGATGAAAATCTGCGCTTAACGTGCAATAAATGTTTTTGTCGGTATCTGGTGGATGTCAAAAAGTAAATCATTTTTTGAATTAGGACGCAGGTTTCTTCGTTCCAGTTTTAACATCGTGTCTTCTACTTGCCTCGATGCTCTATTTTCAGGTGTTTAGATATAGACCTGCTGCCATTACATCAACACATGCCCGCGAGATACAGAAGTGAACTATATGACCTCTGAAGTGTACTTTTATCAAGGTGGAAAAGGAAACCCGGCTGAGCAATGTTAATCACAAATCCCTGACGATAACGGTATCCATTAAGATGCTGAATAAATTAAATCTCAAAAAGAGGTGCTAAACCTTTTGCTCTGGCCTGGCCCTGGTCGGGCTACCCGGCGCATGGGCCGAGGTCCTCCAGTGCCTCGTCCAAAACGTGCCACAGGCGCCTGTTGCCGAGAATTCATAAAACTGACGTTGGATATAACGCAGATGCAGATCAGAGATGAACTAAACCTTGATCATTTTTTTGTCGATAAGAGATGGGCTGGCTCTAAGAGCTATGAGGAGGAACAACTATGCGATCACTACTTGCTGCAAACGATCTCAGTTATTTTCAAAAACGAATTAATATAACTGACTCTCTTTTCGAGGAAAATCGACATGGAGCGGTAGGCCGTTTATCAGGCGAGAGCTTTAACACGGTCAGCGTAGATTGGGATCTTGGTGGGTTGGTATTTATAGAAGAACTCATCAAACGGGCTGTAGGAATGCGAAGACTCGTGATATTCAACCTTTCTGGTCACCTCATGGTAAGTACTGTTGAAAATTTATGTCGTGATTGCAGTTTTGAACTCATCATATTCGAGACCGCAGCTGATTTTTTGAATGCTCTGAAATCGAAAGCAGCATAAAATCAGATCTTAATTGGGTCTGATGTAGCTGAAAGCAGCCGATCAATCAGTTTCATTCTTTATCTCGTTTTCGCTTCAGCCGGACCCGATGGAGAGAGCCGCAAGATTTTGAACACCATCTAACGTTGGATCTGCCAATGAAGAACTTCTGGCATTCCTTTAATCCACAACGCTTTAAGTCTTTAAGTGCCCCAATCGACAATAGATGAGTGATGCCGTAGGCCGATTGAAGCTCCGGATCGCTCATCACAGATTGTGAATCCGCAATGTATCGCCAATAAGGCAGACCTTTTTCTGAATACTTTAAAACATGATGGAAACGAATATGCTGGATTCGCGCATTTAGGTGTTTGATGGCTTTTTCGGTTATTCCATCATTCACGAAAATCTCAAACCAATCGTGAATGATGATTTTGACATACTCATCGTAGGTGAGTTTTCGAGTTTTTGTTTCTTCGTTTATGACAGCTGCATTCGCAGCCTCGATCAAGTTTTTGACGTCATTGTCGCCCCAGCCAATAAGTTCGCCCTTCCTATAAAGTAAAAAAGGCTCTTTCTCCTCCTGTAACGCTTTTTTCAAAAATTCACCCCCTTGAAGGCGTAACGCTTTTAATGAGATAAAGTGTTACATCAAAAAAATAGATTTTTCAACAGAAGGGGTGAGGAATGAGATTTGCGCTTGTAGACGGCGAAAAGAAAGAGGCCGAGAAGGAACTAACCGGCCTATGCGTTGGTTGTGAAAAGCCGATGATCCCGGTATGCGGGATTAAAAAGGTGAAGCATTGGCGTCACAAGGTGAATTGCGAATGCGACCACTGGTGGGAGAACGAAACGGAGTGGCATCGCTCTTGGAAGAACCATTTTCCTACCGAGTGGCAAGAGATCCGCCACAGAGCAGACGATGGCGAATGGCATATCGCGGACGTGAAAACTAAAGCGGATTATATCCTCGAGTTCCAACACTCGTCCTTAAATCCAGAAGAACGACAGGCTCGAAATAAATTTTATGGCAATAATTTGGTGTGGGTAGTCGATGGATTGAAGAGAAAAAATGATTTGTCACGATTCCATCTATTCTTGAAAAACGCAAAACCGATAGTCCAAGGCATTAACCTCGCTCGGATTCCATCCGTTCTTGATGAGTGCTCGCTCCTAAAAGAGTGGTCTGCGTGCAGTGGTCCCGTGTTTTTTGATTTCGGATTTGAGTTTCCTCTATGGTGTCTTATGCCGAAAACATTAAAGGCAGCACACTATATCGGACCTTTTTCTCGCCAGAATTTTATTGAACTTCATAACGGACTGTTGACTCAGAATGGACAGACCTTTTCTGAGTTGATGAAGGTTCTTACCGACATAGTGTTTGCCTACGAAAATCCGGAGCAGCAAATTGCTCGCCCTCAAGGCCAAGGTCTTTCGATTAGGCAACCTATGAGACAGAGGCAGATAGCGATTCCTGCAAACCCGAGCCAAAAGTATTTATTTTATTTAAACCGTTCGCCGCAACGTCGATTCAAAAGGTTTTAGTTGGGGGGACTCGTTTTCCAGGTGCGACCATTAACAATGTAACTGACGGTCGCTTTGGCCAGTCCATATTTTGTCCGCAGCTCACGGTTAGTTGCACCAGCTATATATTCGATTCGCATTTGTTCCGCTGTGGCTTGATCAATTTTCTTTCGAGGCTTCATCGGGATATGACCGAGTACCCGCCAACAGTGAAGCATATTTTCCGAATGAGTGATGAGTTCAAGGTTCGGCGGAGTATTGTTTCGTTTGTTCCCGTCAATGTGATTGACCGCATAGTCTTCACGGAGTGGCCCGTGAAACTTCCGATAAATCACTCTATGAATGCACAAGTGCTTGCGCTGGTACTTAATTGAAAGATGGCCTGATTCCGATACCACAAAGGCTGATTGCCGCCATTGACCCGTTAGGCTTTGCTTCCCAGTCCGGCAAACAGTAGTCCACACCGTACCATCGGCCCTTATCTCATAACGAAAATCCCGAATAAGTCGCTCGATAAAAATGTCATTGATCGCAATCTTCATGATCACGATCAGCCCGAAGTGTTTCGAAAGATCAACTCGAATGTCGCAGGTTGCTCCGCAACAACTTACTTCACCCGTTTAAGGTGAGGTTTGCCCGACTTAACGGGTATGTCGTAGTTGACGATTTGTTTGTTCTTATAATTACGAAGCGAACGATCCAGTGTCGTGTGACCAAGCCAGACGGAAACATTCTCGAACTTCTGACCGAGACTCAACATCAAATCCATGAAGCCTTTGCGACCACCGTAGTTGTTGTGTCGTTCACTGATGTGTAAGTGAATAGTCTTGGTTAGAGGTCGCTTGAATTCGCCAGATTTAATAAATTCTAAAGCTTGAACCTGTTGGTCAAAAAGAATCGGGATACCTTTCCAGCGTTTTTCTCGTTCAATAGATACAAGCTTTGGTTGGTAAACCCGCAGGATTGTGATTCCTTGTTTATCTTTTTCGATTCTCCAGTTCTTCATTTTCTTTTTATCAGTTAGTGCGTCGATCTCACTAGGGCGAAGACCCAACCACACCGAGATAAAAAGCCAGTTGTATGCCGGAGTCAGAAGACGACTGTGAGCTTTTTCCAGCTCGTTCGGCAAGAGTGGTGCAGATTCAAGCCCGTGAGGTCGCTGATCAAAATAGGCATCTGCGATTCGCTCTTTCCAAATTCCTTGCGGCCAGCGCACCGGAAGAAAGGCCTGCTTTTGATGTTTACAAACGAAGTAGCCCCAATAGTTTACGATCCTCAACATTTTTTGAAGATAGCTCGGGCTGTATTGATGCTTAATCACGTATTGATAAAATCGCTCGGAGTACTCTTCGTAATCCTTGGGTTCAGTTTGAACTTCGCAAATCATTTTCTGAGCGCCGAGCCAGTGAGAATCAATTCGGCTGGGCAAGCGACCGTCGCCGAAACCAATTTTGCGAGAGAGAAAAACTTCAAATTCTCGGCACAGCTTTTCGGGAAGGTAAGCGGAGTCGACAAGTTTTCTTTCACGGAGGCGAACTTGAGCCTTCGCTCGTCGATTATTAATTCTCTCGACCTTGTCTTGAGCTTGAACTTGTTTGAGTCGCGCACGAGCTTCCGGCAGCGACCACATCGGATCAAAGCCGTAAGTGTGATATTCGGCGACCTTCGGGTAGATGTATTCCCGATTGGCTTTCTTGGTCTTCTTATCATTGCCGTGATCAATGACCACCGCGAGCCGATAGACCCTGCCGTCCTTATGAATTCGTGGTTTTACCTGTAAAGCCATACATTCCTCTCTTCGGTTAAGAGGAACTGAAGCTAAACTCCGCGCCGCCAATCATCTAAAATAACCCCGGCCCAGAGGGTCCCTCAGGACCGGGGTGAACATACCTAAGTGTATGATATTACTAACTAAATGGTGGAGACGGTGGGAGTCGAACCCACGTCCAAAAGTCATCCATCGCCAAACTCTACATGCGTAGTCTCTGACTAAAGATGATACCGGTCGCACAGAGACAAACTTCCGATATCCTCCGCAGACCATTTTTTAACAAAGGGACCGCCTGCGAGAGTCCCTCTGCTAGCTCACTAAATGTCGCTTAGCTCCCACCCGCGAGCGAGGTCAGAGTAAGCGTAGCTGAACCGTTTAGGCAGCTAGTGCAAGTTCTTCGTTTGCAGTTATACGAGCCACTTTTTTTACGAGGCCTAATGGCATCCTCGGCATGCATCCAGAACTTCAAGACCTCTGTCGAAGCCGTTTCGTCCCCAGCTTCTTGGTTATAGGGAATACGCGGTGATAACGCAAGGCGCAGGGAGCTAGAATCTTGAGTTCTCCAACTCCGTGATAAGCTTAGCCAATGAGGGGTGCAAAATAGCGATGGGGCGATTGGGACTGGTTCTTTCAGGTGGTGGCGCGCGCGGGGCTTATCAAGCGGGGGTCATGAAGGGGCTCATCGAGATCTATACCAAGCACGGTATTCCGGTCGAGATACCCGTCGTATCCGGCATCAGCGCGGGGTCGGTGAATGCGGGGTTCTGGTGTGCCAATGCGGATCGGCCACAAGAAGCGGTTTTGGAAATGGAACGGCTTTGGCGGGGTCTTCGCGTCGAAAATGTCTATCGCACGGACATCGCCTCCGTCTTCCGAAACGCATTTCGGTGGCTTTGGAGTTTGGGTTTGGGCGGGATTCATCGCCATGCAACAGCGCAGGCACTCTTAGATACAAGTCCACTTCAAACATTTTTGAAAAAACACATGGATGCCGAGCGAATTAAGAAAAATCTCAAGGCAGGAGTTCTGGACTACATTGCTATATCGACAACGGATTACAGCACGGCGACTTCGATAACGTTTGTCCATTCAGAAAAGCCTTTTACTCCTTGGTCGCGCTATCGCAGAAAGAGTGAAGTAGGGGAAGTGACCTCGGAGTTGATTCTGGCTTCATGCGCGATCCCACTTCTTTTTCCGCCGGGGGAGTATCGTGGGCGTTATTTTGGTGATGGAAATTTACGCAACAATACCCCCTTGAGTCCGGCGATACATTTGGGAGCTGATAAATTATTTATTATTGGCGTGCGTGCCAAAGCAGGATCGGTACCACAGGATGTGTCCAGGTCGATTCCAAGTATCGGTCGTGTGTTGAACGTCGTATTGAATGCGATGCTTTTAGATTCGATTGACACGGACCTCGAGCGTGTGAAGCGCATTAATTCCATGTTGGAAAGTGTCGGTCCTGAAGCTGCGAGTAAGCTTCCTGTTCGTCCAGTAAAGGTATTTGAGATTTATCCGTCTGCAGATATGGCTCATCTGACACGAGATTATGTCAGTCGATTGCCTCTTCTTATTCGTTACCTCCTTAAGGGATTGGGAAGTCGTCGCCAAACCGAAGATCTTATTAGCTACCTGATGTTTGACGGAGAATTCTGTCAGAAGTTGATGGATATGGGGTACGCAGACATCCAGGCCCATGAAGATGAAATGGTGGCTTTTTTAAAGGCTGACTAGCACATTAACCCCTTTTCTGGCTGTTCACCTGTGTCTCCCGTGACACATCTCGATTCTCTATTTACTTCGATATAGAATGAGTACACGGGGTATTGTTTGGGAAAGTTTAAACTCATAATGTTGCCTATCCTAATAGCCTTTGGCCTGGTGTCTTGCGCTCCAACAAGGACCGCTTCCATAGTGCCGTCCACTGATCCCGTGATCGAAGATCCGGATCCCAGAGATCCAGGTGGTGGTGGTAGCGGTGGCGGTAGCGGTGGTACCACGTTCGTCAATGGAACAATGGTTTCTAGCGTAGATATGGGCCGAGGCTTTTCTGTGACTTTTGCATCTCCAGTCCTGGCTGGTCAATATGCCAATGGCGATTGGTGGGTTGAAGGACCAGTATCGATTTCTGCAAAGACCCCCGCTTCACAAACCAATCCTACTAGTTGTCAGACAGGAACGGGTCCAGCTCCAAACTATACTCCGATATTTTCGATCGTTCAGCGCCGGGTACACGGAGTCATGATCAATCCTCGGGTAGTAGGGGGAGTTGAGCGGCAGGGTTACACCTCCTGTCTAGGTAGGATCTATCCAAATGGAGAGTTTACTTTTGATGCGGGCTATTCAGATGCCCACAACGTTGGATTGCAAATCAGTGGTTCGCAACCTCTCCTCGTTGCGCCTGATTCTTCGGTTATTCTTAGCAAAGCTGTTGTGGATTTGATTCCAATCAGTGGCACCGGCGGCGAACAAACGGCGCTGGAGTCAGCGGCGGTACTAACCGTGGTGACCACACAGCAGGCCACGTTGCTGAAAAATCAGGCTGAAGGATTTCGATCCTTTCGGCCTGCGTACGCCGGTACGGATAAGGTTATGCCGTATACTGAGCAAGACCTTCATTATGGGATTTTGCAGAATGTTGCCGTTCCGCCTGGAGCCAATCCGCCAACGCTCCAATCGGCAGCAGATCGCTTTCAGTATGTTTGGTTGGACCACTTCACCAATTGGGGAGCTCGCTACGGGCATCCTTGGCGCGATATGCCCGGCTATGGTCAGACCATCGCGGCAGTTGTAGGCGATGGTTGCGCTTGGCCAATACCAATTTTACCCAAGTTCAAAAACGTCCGCTTGTTGTCCGTATGGTACAGGCAGGAATTGATTTCTACGGAAACTATCGAGCTGGAAACCGACAGCAAGCTAATGGCGGCCAGGGTAGCGGTCGCTTGCCTTTGATTATTTTTGCGGCAGCGATGCTCAACGATGCGACGATGCTCTCAGTAAGAACACAGTTTCCTGATCCTGGATCTTTTGGAGAAATTGGCCAAACTTTTTATGTAACTCAAACCAGCTCGGGAGTATTCAATGGAGGCCTCGGTGGTTATTCTGCGATGCACGAGGGTATGCCGGAGTGGGGATTTAATCACGAAGAGACTCCGGCTCGAGATTCGGTCAATTGGGAGAGCTATCGCTTGTGTTGCACAGGGGTGGTGTGGGGTGCTTTGGCACTGAGTGCAAGAATGATGAGCGTGAGTGCTCCTTCGGTTAGTTCGATTCAAGCATGGAATCATCCAGCATTTTTTGATTACGTCGATCGCTTTATGATTCCACCTGCGGCGGTAGTCACTCCCTATACCAATCCGTACCTACAGCTTTTGGCATTCTTTGGGTTGACCAATTCTCCAGGCACTGCACCAAAAGAGGGATGGTTTCCGGCCCCACCTTCAGTAGGCCACGCAGAATGGTCATCCTATCGGCCTTCCGCGTTTCATACTGCGTACTGGAACGCTTATCGCCAGCTCTATTGACCGAAATAAAAGCTAAAATGCTTTCTTCTTCACTGCGGTCCCCATAGCAGTCAACCAGTACTGATCGGGGTCTCTCAGTTGCGTGAGCTGGGTCTTAAAATGAACGACAGCATCAGCTCCCAGTCGCCTTGCCTTAAAACGTAAATTGCGCTGCAAAGATTCTACTGCGAGTCGGTACTCCTCGGAGTCTTCCACTTCAGCATGAAAAGACTGGAGTCGAATGCTAGAGCTAACTCCATCGAGGGTTTCGATGCTTTGAAGCGGAATTCCCGGTAGTTCTATTCCTGGCACCAAGGGGATGTGCAAAGCGGAATTTTCGGACTCAGGTAGCCAGCTTCGCAATTGAATCGTGGGTTCTGGCGCTGAAGGCTCATCGCTGGGCATGAGTCGCATTATTACGGCGGCATCCCGTAGGGCTTGGACAATCATCACTCCAACGTATTCGCTGATTTGGGGGATAAGAATCTTGCCTGAGTCAAATTGCGGTTGAAGGTCCGTTTCTCGAATTCCTAAGTTTTCGCTGGCGAGAATACTGACAAGCTTTTCTTGCTCGTAGCTTTGTAGTTTGCCAGTCAAGGTAAGGTTAAACGGTTCTGCCGCGGGCACATAAGCGGGTGAGGACGGTTCGGCGGGAGAGGAAAAGTCGTTCGGGCGAAGGGTGTCCTCAATGGAAGGCTCGGATTCGGTATTTATTGGAGGATTAAAGCTGGCGGAATTCTCGAAAAGTTTCGAAAGTTCTTCGTGAGATTCAATGGGTTGTGGAGGTGTCTCGTCGCTCGGAGGAGCATCAAAGGAAGGGCCCTGTGCGCCCTCCGCATTCCAAAGTCCATCATCATTTCCAAAGGACGGAGTCCCGTTTTCCTCAGTCATTCTTATTTAAGAATAACCTATCGACCGTGGCATTTCTTATATTTTTTGCCACTGCCGCAGGGACAGAGGTCATTGCGTCCAGTTTTTGGCTCTCCGCTAATGACGGGCTTGGCAATGGGAGTCAAGGGGCCGAGTGGTCCCATTGCTGGACCACCTGCTCGGATAGGGGCTGCTGATTGCGGAAGCTCCGCTGCCGGCAGATCTGTCTTGGGAGTAGGCGCAATGAGTTCGCCATCTGCGCTGACGTTCATTTGCATCTGGCGAGGTTGTTCCATTTCAAAATCTTCAAACGAAGGATCGTCGCTGGCCATCTGCACGGCAAAGGCTTTGCGTACGACGTCCCCGGTAATTTGATGCATCATCATTTCGAAGAATCGAAATCCCTCTTTTTTGTACTCCATCAGTGGATCTTTTTGTCCGTAGCCACGCAATCCAATTCCGTCGCGAAGTTGGTCCATAGCAAGGAGGTGGTCTTTCCAGAGCGAGTCGATGGTGGAAAGTAGAATCATCTTTTCTACTTGGCGGACGAGTTCGGGTCCGTATTGAGATTCTTTGGCCTGATACGCGGCTTCAGCCTTGCGTACAATAAGTGCCTTTAGGCCGTCGCCTGTAAAAGGATCAATTTCATTCTCTGTGATCGGCGATCGGATCTGAAACGTCACTTCAATCGCGTCATTGAGTTCCTTCATATTGAGGCCTTGGTGACCATTGCCCCGCGGAAGTTTGCCATTTGGAAAAAAATCAAAGGCCACTACGGTGGCAAGTTCGTCCACCATGGAGAAAATCATCTCTCGAAGGCTCTCGCTTCCGAGGACTTCTTTGCGCATGCCGTAGATGACTTTGCGCTGTTCGTTCATGACGTCATCGTATTTGAGGAGGTGCTTTCGAATATCGTAATTGTGCGCCTCTACCTTGCGCTGAGCGTTCTCGATCGCGCGAGTGATCCAGCGGTGTTCAATCGGGAGGTCGTCCTCCATGAATTTCTTGATATTGGATCCACCAAAAATTCGCATGAGGTCGTCGTCGAGTGAAAGGTAGAATCGACTTTCTCCGGGATCGCCCTGTCGACCTGATCGTCCGCGAAGTTGATTGTCGATACGGCGGGATTCATGCCGTTCGGTACCGAGAATAAAGAGTCCGCCTGCTGCAAGGACTTCCTGCTTTTCTTGGTTGCATGCCGCATTCCATTTTTTGAGAGTTTCTTCGTAGGCCTCAGGAGTTGCGTCGGCACCCACTTCCGATCGAGCAAGGGAGTCTGGATTTCCGCCCAGAACGATGTCCGTTCCTCGTCCTGCCATATTGGTGGCGATGGTGACGGACTTCTTACGGCCTGCCTGTGCCACGATCTCAGCTTCTCGATCGTGTTGCTTAGCATTGAGGACGTGGTGGCGAATGCCTTTTTGTTTGAGGTGACTGGAAATAAGCTCAGATTTCTCTACCGAAATCGTACCAACCAATATGGGCTGACCTTTTTCGTGAACGCGCTCAATCTCTTTGACAATAGCTTGGTACTTAGACGTGTCAGCCTTGTAAACAAGGTCTGCCTGATCCTTGCGGACCATGGTGCTATTGGTGGGGATGACGGTGACATCTAAGTTGTAAATCTGTTTGAACTCATTGGCTTCTGTGTCCGCGGTGCCGGTCATGCCGCTGAGTTTTTTGTACATTCGAAAATAATTCTGAAATGTAATCGTAGCGAGTGTTTGGTTCTCGTTTTCAATGGTGACGTCTTCTTTGGCTTCAATGGCTTGATGAAGGCCATCCGACCAGCGCCTGCCTGGCATCATCCGTCCCGTGAATTCATCCACAATCATGACTTCATCGTCTCGAACCACGTAGTCCACATCTCGCTTGTATAAGACGTGAGCGCGAAGTGCTTGGTTGACGTGGTGGAGAACTTCAATATGTTGGGGATCGTAAAGGTTGCCAACTCCGAGGCGCTTTTCCATTTTATCTACGCCGGATTCGGTGAGTGAGGCTGTCTTGGATTTTTCGTCGATGGTGTAGTCGGTCTCAGGAGTGAGTCCACCACTTGCTGTGATTTGTTTGTCGATCTTGTAATAGAGGTCAGTAGAATCTTCAGCGGGACCACTGATAATGAGCGGTGTCCGCGCCTCGTCGATCAAAATAGAGTCCACTTCGTCGATGATGGCATAGCTCAACTCGCGTTGAACATAATCCTCGAGCCGAAACTTCATATTGTCGCGAAGGTAATCAAATCCGTACTCGTTATTGGTTCCGTAGGTGATGTCGCAACCGTAGTTCTCTTTGCGCTGGCGATCGGACAATCCGTGGACGATGGTTCCTACCGAAAGTCCGAGGTAACGGTACACGCGACCCATCCATTCTGTGTCACGACGTGCGAGGTAGTCGTTTACCGTAATGACATGAACGCCTTTTCCGGCGAGGGCATTGAGGTAGGCGGGGAGGGTACAGACGAGGGTCTTTCCTTCTCCCGTTTTCATTTCTGCGATGCGGCCGCTGTGTAGGGTTGCGCCACCGATCAGCTGCACATCGTAGTGCCGCATTTTCAAAACACGAAAGGCGGCTTCGCGTACTACCGCAAATGCTTCTGGCAGGAGTTGATCCAAGTGTTCGCCTCGCGCCACTCGTTCTTTAAATTCCGTCGTCTTGCCCTGAAGCTGAGCATCGCTTAAGGCCTTCATGGAGTCTTCGAGTTCATTGGTCCGAACGACGAGCGGTTGAATGCGTTTGAGTTCTCGTTCGTTTTGAGTTCCGAATAGTTTCTTCGCGAGTTGATCAAGTCCCAGCATGGATTCTAAAAGACCTACTAAATAAGTTTGTTATCGAGATTTTTTCAGTTTAGCTATCTGGTGAATCGATGTCACGTTCAATCTTCCAGAATATAGCTGAGCGGACCTACCAGACCAATGGGTCTAGTCCCAACAAGCAGCCTATCGATTGAGTTTCAACAAGTCCCTAGCCCTTTGAAGGGCCTCACTCGGACCATCGCCAAATCGTCGAGAAAGCAGCTCAATAACCTCCTCTGCTGCGAAGACTCGATTGCGTCCATGGCCTGTGCGCTCCCGAGCAATCTTTGAGTGAACAAGCTGCGTAACCGCGCGATTGGCCGCCGGAGAACTGACTTTCAGCAAGCGCATTAAATCCTTCGTAGTGAAGATGGGATGGTTCAATAGAACGTGCAGCGCGCGTTTTGCCGCCGATCCATCCCTAAACTCACCACGCCGGGCCCACTGTTCAGGTAGCTGAAGGATCGCGGTCTTCGTTTCGCTTGCCTCACGAAAAGAAGCCTCAATTGCAGCGCAAATGAACTCAACAATCAAGCCGTACTTGAGCTTTTTCTGTGCGTTTTGTAGGGCAAGAATATAGTCTCGCTTCTCGGCTTCCATGTATCCAGAAAGATAAAGCGGCAGGCTGCGGTGACAGACCATTTGGATCGCCAAAAGCATTCGGCCGACTCGGCCATTGCCATCTGAGAATGGATGTACGGCCTCAAAATGTGAGTGCCCGATGGCCATTCGGACTGGAAGGGGTAAGCCCATTCCAGCATCTCCCATCTCGATGACCGCCTTTCTTGACATCCAGGCGAGGATTTCCCTAAGGCACCGAGCTACATGCTTTGGGAGAACAGGGTTGTAAATAGACTCTTCTTTTCGTCTCAGTCCGCCAATAAATACGATAGAGCCTGCCCTTCCAGGCCTGCGTATCTCCCCAGGTCTGCCTTGATACCCAAGATCCTTACTCATGACTTCCAGATGAAGCCTACTGACTAACGCTGGCGTGAAGACTTCCACTCCGCGCTCAAAAGCACTCTTAAACTCTTTTTCCAAAGCTCGTGCATATCCGAGGACGGAGGCTCGCTCGGAGGCGCCTTCTTCGTTGTCGTAGACTGAACCGGGAGTAAGGACATGGTCTACGGTCGACCACGTTCCCTCCATTCGAGAAGACTGCACTGCTTCACGACGCAAAAAAAGAAATGAAACGATTTTATCGAGGTCGCTGGATTCGCTGAACTTAGGCATCTGCTCTAGTGCACGCAGGGCTTTGGCAATGCTACCGGCAGGCATAGCCGGAGGAAGCTTGTCCGGTGGAGAAGGGGGTACAACAAACCATAGGTTTTCGAAGCCCTTTTTCTTACACTTTTCTACTCCACACGGGCGACCCTTTGTATAGAGTGCTTTGAGAGCAGGAGCTAGCTCGTCCCTTTTCATAGAAATTCGATCCTAGACGGATTTTGTCTCGATTTTTTCTTATTTAATCTTAATGATAAAAAGTTAATTATGAAAGCCCATAGTTAACCTTGCCTGATCCGCCTAGGTGCCTTTTAGGCTTGGATCAATGACGCAGTCATAGGGACTAGTCTTCCAGAATGTAGGAGAGCGGATCCACGGGAATCCCATGGACTCTGACTTCATAGTGGACGTGGGGTCCGGTTGACCAGCCGCTATTGCCGATAGCCGAAATGCGCTGGCCTCGCGATACCTGCTCGCCTTTTTTTACAAAAAGCTGCTTAGCGTGGCCGTACCAGGTTTCGAGCCCGTAGCCGTGATCGATGATCACCGTCTTGCCGTATCCTGGCTTTTGGCCGGCAAATTTGACGACTCCCGTCGCCGTTGTGCGGATGACCGTCCCAATGTGGTTGGCAATGTCGAGGCCCTCATGCATTTTGACCCCGGCTCCGTAGGGTGACTTGCGGACACCGAATCCGGATGTGAAGTAGCCAATGGCGGGCCGAATGGTGGGAAGCGCTGATAGAAACGCTTTTTGGTCCACGAGGAGCTCGTAGAGGTCTTGCAACTCTTGCTCGACCAAGAGCGTATTCATATTAGAGTCCCGAAACATCTCTTCCAGCTCGCCGTGTTCTCGCTGAAGCCTCAAGTACTCCGGGTCTTTCTGGTTTGCCGTTTCATAAAAATGCGTGAGGTCCAAATCCACCTGTTCATTTCCAGCCTCGGATTTGGCATTGGCAGGTGTGCCCACGTTGGACGCCGAGTCTGGTAATTTTTGATCCAGCTTTTGAACAAGGCTCTCACGGTCTTCAATATTGGTGATGACCTTTAGACGAGTCGTGAAGGTTCGAATGCGATCCATCGTGCCTTCAATGGTTTGCATTTTATTCTTATAGATTTGAACCTGCTGGCGGAGGCGTCGATTTTCAACTTTGAGGTCATTGTTGACGTTGATTTGATTCATGACGTACCAGTAGTCGAGGAACATCATCGCACCGAGGATTGCCAAGAATAAGCCCACGACAATCCCAGCTTTCATAATCCAACTTGGAACAACCCATCGGCGAATTTTGGAAGTCTTCTCTGGAATAACAAGAACCGTAAAAAAACGATTGGCCATGAACTTCTAACTCCCTACCTGGATAACGATCACCGTGATATTATCGTCACCACCATTATTGTTAGCAGCCTGAACAAGTCCGTCAGCAGCCGCCTGAATCATATGATCTTCAAAGCAATTTTTTTCGATGATGGTCTGAATTTCTTCATTTTCCACCATGCCCGAAAGCCCGTCTGAGCAGAGCATGAAGACATCGCCCTTAGACACACTCATTTCATAAGTGTCTACTTCAAGATCCGGCTCAAATCCAACCGAGCGCGTAATGACATTTTTCATTTGATCGGTACGCAGTTGCTCGCGAGTGATAAGCCCTGCACGCAGTTTTTCTTCTACCAAGGAATGATCACGCGTAATTTGCCAGCAAGCTCCTCGTTGAAAAAAATAGCAACGACTATCGCCAACATGACCAACGGTGAGGAGTTCATTTTTAAAAAGAAGCGCGGTAGTGGTCGTCCCCATCCCGGTAAGGTTCTTGTCGCGCTGTGATCGCTGAAAAATAACTTCATTGGATTGGTAGATTGCCTGAATGATTGCGGCAGTGGGATTCCAATCGCGGGTGTTTTTCATGGATGATTCTATGGCACGCGGAACGGTGTCGACTACGATCTGGCTTGCTGTTTCTCCACCCTTGTGGCCGCCCATTCCGTCAGCAACCATAAATAGACCGAGGTCCGTTTTGTAAACGCCGTTGTCCTGATTCTGCTGTCGGCGCATGCCGATATCTGTTCGAAACCCTACCTTAAATTCCATTAGCGGCCCCCGATGGAGAGCTCAGAAATAAAGGCGGATGGCGCGCCTGTAGATCCAAAGAATCGCAGATCGCTACCGAATTCAGTGACGCGCTGAAGGAGGGTAAGGAGGTTTCCTGCGATGGCAAATCCACGGACGGGCTCCGCAAGCTTTCCTTTTTGAATCCTCACGCCATTGGCGCCCAAAGAGAAATCACCCGTAATGGCATTGGCCGTATGAAGGCCCATAAGGTGAGTGATGAGGATGCCATCTTCAATGGGACTCATCAGTTCCGCCATGCTCTTTTTTCCGGGTTCAATATAGAGATTGGAGTGATCCAAGTGTGGCGCTGATTGCAGCGATCGACTGGAGCTAGACGTAGGCTCGCAACCTGCTTTGGCGGCGGCACTGATGTCATAGAGCGCAGACTCAAAATGTCCGTGGTCGATGAGTGTGGTTTTCTGAGAAGGAATTCCCTCCGCGTCAAAAGGCACGCTCGAATACCCCCCTGGATAGAGGCCGTCATCCATTAATGTCAGGGCTTCAGAAGCTATCCTTTGGCCCTTGCGGTCCACCAACATGCTCTTTTTCTTGTCGATGTTCTCCGCAGAAAAACTGGGAGCCAAGAGATCCATCATTTGACCCATCACGCGATTGGTGAGCACTACTGGTACCGACTTGGTCTGAGGTCCCGTCGCATTCAATAATAGAGTGGCATCTGCGGCGGCGCCTTTTCCAACACTCATTGGCTCCAGGTCCGAAAGGTCCCACGAAAAAGCAAAGTCATATCCTGTCTGGGCTTCACCCTTGGACTCTGCTTTGCAAACCGTTGAGAGTGAAAACCGCGTTGCATCGTATTGGATGCGCTCACCCGAGTCATCGACCAGGGTTATGGCCATTTCGGATTCGCGATAGCTTGCACTTCGAACCGTTGTCACGCGAGGGTCTGCGTCGCGACAAGCTTGCTCGAGGGTGAGAGCTAGTTTGGTCTTTTCGTCGACGCCGCGCTCGAGCCCTTTTTTGTCCCTCTGCATTATTTCTGGATAGACGGCGGTATTAAAATGAAAAAGAGAGGCATAGCGATCTTCTGGAAGGTGAGTGCCGACTTGAATGGCAGACTCGATGGCTTGATCAATAGACGAATGAGATAGCTGAGTGCTGAAGCTGAATCCAATCCTTCCTTTTCTTAGGATTCGAAAGGCAATTCCTTGATCTTCAGACCTTAAAAAGCTGTCAATTTTTTGGTTACGCGCATCGATTTGTAGACCACGCCTGGTCTCGAAATAAATCTCAAAGCGATCGGAGCAACGACTTCGAATCTTGCGGACCGCATAATCCAGCCAAGAATCTGGCGAGCTTGACGCATCCATTCTTATTGGAAGCGTACCTTTACATCCATTCGATTGTAAAGGTAAAATAAGAGCTGAAGAATGGGAGTAGCGATGACCACGAAAACCTCGACGACCGAAAAAAAAGATTGGACTCAGTTCCTTGGCGGAAAAGAAAATCAGGAGGAGTTCAAACACCTCAATTGGGAAGGTTCCTTCTGGGAGTACCTCGATATCGTCAAGCAAGATCCACGCGTAGCACGAAACGCATTTCAGCGTTGCTACGACATGGTGATGAAGTACGGCACCGAAAATTACACAGAGTATAAAAAACAAATTACGCGCTTCAAATTCTTCGAAGACCCCATTGATAACGGAAAAGATGCCGTCTTTGGACTCGATATCTCCTTGATGCGGTTGATGAACTTCTTGAAGTCCGCAGCCCTTGGTTATGGAACAGAGAAACGCGTACTCTTGCTTCATGGTCCTGTGGGTTCTGCCAAGTCCACCATCGCACGCCTATTAAAAAAAGGAATTGAGCAGTACTCGCGAGTAGAAGATGGCGCGATGTACACCTTTAAGTGGGTCGATCCCGATAATAAGGCGCGTGATATTCTCGGAAATCGCTCAGAAATGCCTTGCCCTATGCACGAAGAGCCACTTCGATTGATTCCAGATGGAATGCGTCCCAAGTTTCTTGCTGAGATCAATAAAGGCAACAAAGGTTACAAGGTCGATGTTCGTGGCGATTTGGATCCGTCTTGTCGTTATGTCCAACGCGAGTTGATGAAATTATACGATGGTGATTGGTCCAAGGTAATGGATCATATTCGAGTACAGCGCCTGATCCTTTCTGAAAAAGACCGAATCGGCATTGGCACGTTTCAACCGAAGGATGAGAAAAATCAAGACTCGACTGAATTGACCGGGGATATCAATTACAGAAAAATAGCTGAATTCGGTTCAGATTCTGACCCTCGTGCTTTCAACTTCGATGGTGAGTTCAATATCGCTAATCGAGGTGTGGTTGAGTTTATCGAGGTGTTGAAGCTGGATGTGGCCTTCTTGTACGACCTCCTTGGCGCTTCGCAAGAGCATAAGATCAAGCCGAAGAAATTTGCGCAGACGGATATCGATGAAGTGATCATTGGTCACACCAATGAGCCTGAGTTTCGAAAGCTGCAGTCCAATGAATTTATGGAAGCGCTTCGAGACCGAACGGTTAAGATCGATGTGCCGTACATTACGAAGCTCAAAGAGGAAGTGCGTATCTATCGCAAGGACTTCAATCCCAATTCCGTAAAAGGAATTCATATCGCCCCTTATACCGTGGATGTGGCAGCGATGTGGGCAATCTTGACTCGTTTGGAGCAACCCAAGAAAGCCAATTTGGCTTTGCTACAGAAATTGAAGCTCTATGACGGAAAGACACTGACGGGCTACACCGAAGACAACGTCAAGGAGTTGCGTAAAGAAGCGGTACGCGAAGGGCTCGATGGCATTAGTCCTCGCTATATTCAGGACAAGATCTCCAATGCCCTCGTCAAGAGTGGCGACATTGGGTGCGTAAATCCTTTCATGGTATTGAATGAATTGGACAGTGGACTCAAGCATCATGCTTTGATCGCTTCCGAAGATAAGCGTCGTGATTACAAGGAAATGCTTGCGATTGTGAAGCAAGAGTACGAGGACATGGTGAAGAACGATGTTCAGCGAGCCATTTCAGCGGACGAGGACGCCATTCAGAAACTTTGCTCTAATTATATCGATAACGTCAAAGCCTACACGCAGCGTGAGAAAGTTCGAAATCGTTATACGGGTCAATACGAGGAGCCGGATGAGCGATTGATGCGGTCGATTGAAGACAAGATCGAGGTGCCGGAGAGTCGTAAGGATGACTTCCGACGCGAGATCATGAACTACATCGGCGCGCTTGCCATTGATGGCAAGCAGTTTGATTACAAAACCAACGAACGGCTTCACAAAGCACTCGAGTTGAAGTTGTTTGAAGATCAAAAGGACACGATCAAGTTGACGACCTTAGTGTCGAATGTGGTGGATAAAAACACCCAAGAGAAGATCGACGTTGTGAAGTCTCGATTGATTAAGAACTACGGTTATTGTGACATCTGCGCTACAGATGCTTTGAACTTTGTGGCAAGCATCTATGCTCGCGGTGACGTAAAGAAGGCTCATTAAGCGTGATTCACGGCGTAAAGCAAGATCACTCGCGATTTCGCAATATCGTCAAAGGGAAGATCAAGGAAGATCTCAAGAAGTACGTGACCCATGGCGAATTGATTGCACGCAAGGGCAAGAATCATGTCAGCGTCCCAATGCCGCAGATCGAGATTCCACAATTTCGATTTGGACAAAAGCAACAGGGCGGGGTGGGGCATGGCAATGGTAAGGCCGGTGATCCTGTTGGTGCGGGAGATCCTCAGGAAGGTGAAGGAAAAGCCGGAGAGCAAGAGGGTCAGCACTCGCTCGAGGTGGATCTTACGCTAGAAGAGCTAGCAGAAATTCTGGGCGAGCAACTGGAGCTTCCAAAGATTGAACCTCGTGGTTCAAAGACCATTCGCTCTCAGACCGATCGCTACACTGGAATTGCGAGCAATGGACCTGAGTCGCTGAAGCATTTTCGGCGTACCTACAAAGAGGCGCTGAAGCGGCAAATTGCGACTGGAACTTATGATGCGGACAATCCGATTATTATTCCAACTCGCAAAGATCGAAAGTACCGATCATGGAAGAGTGACGTCCGACAAGAGAATAGTGCAGTCATTATCTATATGATGGACGTGTCGGGCTCGATGGGCGACGAACAAAAAGAAATTGTTCGGACCGAGGCTTTCTGGATCGATACCTGGCTTAGGTCGCAGTACAAAGGCATCGAAACCCGCTACATCATTCACGATGCGACAGCGAGAGAAGTGGATGAGGATACGTTTTTTAAGACGCGAGAATCGGGTGGTACGCTGATTAGCTCCGCCTACAAGCTTTGCGAAAAAATGATCCAAATGGACTATGCACCAGCGGATTGGAATATCTATCCCTTTCATTTCTCGGACGGAGACAATTGGTCCGGAGAAGATACGCGGCTTTGCCTTGATATTTTGAATAAGTCCCTTCTCCCGACGAGCAACGTCTTCTGCTATGGACAAGTGGAGAGTCGCTATGGATCGGGTCAGTTTTTTAAGGACCTATTAGAGACTTACGGCAAAGACCATGAGCGTGTGATCCTCTCAAAAATAGAAAATAAAGAGGGGATACTGGGATCGATCAAAGATTTCCTTGGGAAAGGCAAATAATTGGACACCTCACTTCCTGACGAATTAAGAGAAGCTCGCGATGCGATCCGAAAGTACGCTGCTGACTTTGGGTTGGATTTTTTTGATGTGATCTTCGAGATGGTCGATTACGACGAAATGAACTCCCTGGCGGCGCTAGAGGGGTTTCCTGTGCGGTATCCGCATTGGCGATTCGGCATGAGCTACGATCAATTGAGTAAGGGCTACGAGTGGGGCCTGCAAAAGATTTACGAAATGGTGATCAACACCAATCCCTCCTATGCTTATCTTCTGAAGTCCAACCCACTGGTGGATCAAAAGATGGTAATGGCCCACGTCTATGGGCATGTTGATTTCTTTAAAAATAATTTCTGGTTTTCTCGCACCAATCGAAAAATGTTAGACTCCATGGCCAATCATTCCGTTCGCATTCGGCGTTACATGGATGAATACGGTCAAGAGGTAGTAGAGAGTTTTATTGACCAGTGTCTGAGTATCGAAAACCTTATTGATCCGCACCTTCCTTTTCAAGAAAAAGGAGTGGATCAGAAAAAGCTTGAGACCGAACAGCAGCAAGAAGCACAGGTAGGGAAAATTCGCGTCGATCGACCCTATATGGAATCCTTTATTAATCCCAAAGAATTCCTGGATGAGCAGAAAAAGCGCTTCGATGAGAAAAGAAAAGAATCCAAGAAAATCCCACCCGAGCCACAAAAAGACGTGCTTCAGTTTCTTCTGCAGTACGCCCCATTGGAGTCTTGGCAAAGCGACGTCTTAAGCATTGTCCGTGAGGAAGCTTACTATTTTGTTCCGCAGAGACAAACCAAGATCATGAACGAAGGCTGGGCTTCGTACTGGCATTCTAAGATTATGACTCAGAAGGCGCTGAGAGATTCTGAGATCATCGACTTTGCGCACAATCACGCGGGCACCTTGGTGATGCAACCAGGTCGGGTCAATCCCTATAAAATCGGAATCGAGTTATTTCGAGACATCGAAGATCGTTGGAATCGTGGTGCTTTCGGCAAAGAATTTGAGGAATGCCAAGACAATGAAGAGAAGGTTCGATGGGATAAAAAGCTAGGTAAGGGTCGCGAAAAGATTTTTCAGATCCGACGTGTCGACAATGACATTACTTTTATTGACAATTACATCACCCCAGAATTTGTCGAACGCTTCAAGCTGTATACTTATGAATTCAATCGTAGGACCAATCAGTTTGAAATCGCGGAGCGCGATTTCAAGAAGGTCAAAGAAAAGCTCTTAGGGCAGCTCACCAATATGGGACAGCCCTTTATTATGGTAACGGATGGTAATTTTGAAAATCGTGGTGAGTTATTATTATGGCACCACCACCAAGGCGTAGACCTGGATCTTCGTTGGGCCAAAGAGACGCTCGCGTCGGTTTCTAAGATTTGGGGCCGCCCCGTCAACCTTCAAACCGAAATCGAAAACCAAAAGAAGCTCCTGGTCTACTCGAAGGGCGAGTTTTCAGAGAAGGCGATCTGAAGGCTAGGGATCATTGCCTTGAGATTTGCACCAAGTGGACAGTCCGATAGCTTCAGTTGTTTCATCAAGCGGGACGGTTCCTTCTCCTGGAAAAATCACAGTCAATTTATCGAGCTTTAACTCCTTGCTTGCTACATTCATGGAGTGCGTTTTCTTTGGCATACTTGAGTATTTGAATTCAAAGCCGTGTCTCTTTCCACTTCGAAACACGAAAAGATCCAATTCTGCTTGGCTGTGTACGGCCCAAAAAAATGTTTCTTCCGGACCTAAGTGCAACACGCTGAGAACCTGTTCCATTGCGTAGCCCTCCCATGAAGCACCTAGTTTTGGATGACCTAAAAGGTCGGCATGAGACTCTATGTTCTGCAAGAAGTGAAAAATTCCAGAATCACGGATAAATATCTTTGGAGATTTGACCTCTCTTTTTCCTGTGTTCTGATGCCAAGGAGCTAAGCGTCGCACCATGAAAGTGCCGGTTAAAATATCAAGGTAACTCTGCATCGTCTTTCCGGTACTGTTGAGTGACCGCCCCAACTCGGATGCATTGAAGATCTGGCCATGATTGTGAGAGAGCATCATCCAGAATCGACGAAGTGTTTCAGCCGGAATTCTAATTCCAAGCTGAGGTATGTCTCTTTCGAGATAGTTTCTAACGTAAGACTTTCTCCACTGCAGGCTCATAGCATCCGTTGGTGAGAGGAAGGACGGCGGAAAACCCCCACGAATCCAAAGCTGGGTTTCATTTCCCGTCTCATCGAGATGAAACGGACAAAGCTCGAGGTATTCAATTCTTCCGGCAAGTGACTCGGAGGACTGTCGGATTAAATCGGGAGATGCGGAGCCGAGAATAAGAAATTTTGCTGGGAGTGGGCGTCGATCCAACAGTACTCGAAGGAGTGGAAAGAGGTCTGGCTGGCGTTGAATTTCATCAATTACAACAAGCCCCTTTAGGGGACTCAGAAGTAGTTTGGGATCAAGAAATTTTGCCAGATCCGTTGGGTCTTCAAGGTCAAATAGGTGAACTTCGCTGGGCTTTTTTTGGGAGGCAAAGTCTCTTGCTAAGGTTGTTTTTCCAGCCTGTCGAGGTCCGAGCAGCGCAACGCACGGATGCACTAAAAAACCGCTATGGATTCGCTCCAATTCGAGTCTTCTTTTCATAGGGATGAGGGTATCATGAAAATTGAGAGGCTATATCCTAAATTTCATATAATACAAAAAAGCCTTTAATAATAAATATTTATGCGCTGATAGCTTTGACCAAATTCCGAACTTCCTCCGCAAACCTCTCGATATCTTCCGCTCGGGTGTCGAAGGCTGTCATCCATCGCGCTTCGCAAGTGGCCTCATCCCAAAGGTAAAACGCAAATTGACTCTGCAGGGCAGTCACGATTTCTCGAGGGATCTGGGCAAAGACGGCGTTGGCCTGGACGGGTTGAGTGATTTTGACACCAGGGATTCCGTTGAGCCGTTCCTTGAGTAGCTTGGCCATTTGATTGGCGTGAGTGGCGGATTCCTTCCATAAGTCAGCTTCTAAGAGGGTTTCGAACTGAACGGAAAGAAATCGCATCTTGGAGGCCAGCTGCATGCTCTGTTTGCGGCGATAGAGAAAGTCGCGACTCAATTCTGGTTGTAAAAAGACCACGGCTTCACCCAGCATCATTCCAATCTTGGTGCCGCCAAAAGACAAAACATCGACACCGGCGTCGGTCGTAAACTCCCGAAAAGAGCAACCGAGGCTCGCAGCGGCATTGCTGATTCGAGCGCCGTCCATATGGAGGAGGAGGTTGTTTCGATGGGCGCATTCCGCGATCGCAGCAACTTCTTGGGGTTGATAGACGGTTCCGTATTCGGTCGTTTGAGAAATCGACACGGCCTTCATTTGCACAAAGTGCTGGTCACCGACGCGTTTGATTGCGGCCTGAAGGCCTGCGGGTGTGATCTTGCCGTCCTTGCTGGGGAGGGTGATCAATTTACATCCCGTGAATTTTTCGGGCGCCCCACACTCATCCATATGGATATGAGCATATTCCGAACATAGGATAGCATTGAAACTCTGCGTGATGGAGGCCAAGGACAAGACATTGGCTGCAGTACCGTTGAAGACAAAGAAGACTTCGCATGCTGGGCCGAAGTGCCTTTTGAATTGGGCTTCGGCACGAGCGGTGTACTCCGAATCGCCACCATAGGACTTGATATGGCCAGTGGAAGCTCGCACGAGTGCATCGAGGATCTTGGGATGAACACCAGCATAGTTGTCGCTTGCGAAGGAAGTCATAGTTAGAGGCACCTCTCTAGCTTTGCGGTATCATACGTCACCTAGGAATGAAAAAATGGGCGCTTTTTTGAGGATTGAAATTCCTTACAGAAAATGGCAGGTATTCAATCTCAAATGGTACGCAATTCCTACCTTGGCATCCTTATCGGGGCAGTAGCCTCAGTTCTTTTTGTTCCTACAGCGGCGCTCGCTGATACGGCAGATTCTAGGATTCGGTGCTTGAGTGAGGTTTTTTGGCAGACCGGGCCGAGTCACCGAGAGGCACCTAAGGGCCGAAAACTGCGCTATCAGCTTTTCGGGATGCCGCAAACGATTTTCCCAGTGGCGATCATCGAAGGTACCTATCCTAACAGCCGAAGGCTCCTGATGCAGCGGTTGGCGCGTGAGCCATGGCCTTCCTCCCATCTTCTCGGGAGGCAGGCGCCACAAGGTGATCCGCGTTGGATGGGCTACTTGCTCGGCTTAGATGCGTGGGGATTTTTTGGATATGAGATGGTTTCGAAGCAGTTTATTGCTGGCCCCCTCATGGACGAAATGAATTTCGGAATCGAGCGATTCAATCGCTTAACTCCTGCTGAACTGAATATTCCAGTTCATTTCTATGATGCAAAGGAGTTGGTCGATGGAGATCCCCGGGGCTATTGCGAAAGGTGGTCGCTTCGGGCGCGTTTACCCTTTGATAGAAATTCTGGTTTGGCAATTCATGATATGTCTTATCATTCTGGCGCTATTTTTTTGTACGAGGAGGCTGTGAAACACTCTCGTCGAATCACCCAGGCTCTTTTTGACTTTGAAAGTTGGATGAACAGCAGTGAAAATTGGAAGGATGGGGACTTCGAATTTTTTCAAGAAGTGATGAGCAAAGTTTATGCCAGGCAAGCCGATCTATTGGACGCGGGCAATGGCAACGTGATGGGGTACTTAGCTTTTGATCCGAAGGGATTGAAGTATTCTTATCGTGAGTTACTAGGAGGCGGCGCCTCACCTCATCAATACCTTCACGGTACTATTGAATTAGTGTCCCTTCTCCAAGTACCGATCTACGCCCCTTTAGGGAAAAAGGCATTCCAGCGGCGAAGACTCCTTAAGCAAATGGAGCACTACTTCGCGGACGCGGAGTTGCCAGATGATTTTGATACGCCCTTTGCAGACGACCTCAATGCTTTCCGCACTAAAGTTGCGCAAAGAGTGGTCACTGTCAAAAGCGAAATCCTCAGGATTCAGAGAAGCGAGGCACCGTAGTCGCACGGCCAAAAGCGCGTCATTTCGATTGGTTATGGCTATTTTTAGACGATGGCAGTAATTACTTTGCAGGTCAATTTATCATGATATAATGACTTTATGTTTATAGATAGAAAGCTGCAGCTGGAGCCCGATAAAAGCATCCTCCTTTTGGGGCCTCGGAGAGTTGGGAAGAGTACTTACCTAAAGGAGAACTTTGGTGATGCTCACTGGGTGGATTTGCTTAAGACCGATGTCTTTTTTGACTACCGCTCCCGACCAGCGCTGCTCCGAGAGAGGTATGGCGCCACGAAAGAAAGGCAAGTCATTGTCGTAGATGAGATCCAGCTGATTCCAGAGTTGATTCGTGAAGTGCATTGGATGATCGAAAACACGAA
Organism: Bdellovibrionota bacterium; assembly: GCA_963169695.1. Classification (GTDB taxonomy): domain Bacteria; phylum Bdellovibrionota; class UBA1018; order UBA1018; family CAUJDS01; genus CAUJDS01. The sequence goes on along the minus strand of CAUJDS010000063.1, from coordinate 24,942 downwards.
GTCGCGATTTATATTATCCGGATCTAGCGCTAGGAAGCTCCGCAAAGAAGGTGTGACCAACCTTGCTGGTAGATTGAGGACGCGCCATCTCTTTCCATTGGTCGCCTCAGAAATTCCTAAATTCAATTTAGAGGAAAGGCTGCAATATGGCTGTCTCCCGTCCATTGTCCTGTCAAAGAATCCCAAATTGGATCTCAAGGACTACTGTGGAGAGTACCTTCGAGAAGAAATTCAGTCGGAAGGGCATGTGCGAAACTTGCCGGCGTTTTCAAGGTTTTTGGAATTGTCCGCACTGAGCAATGGAGAATTGCTTTCTTTCTCGACCATAGCGAGGGACTGCGGTGTTGCTCAGAAGACCATCAAAGAGTATTTTCAGATTTTGGTCGATACACTGATCGGGTACTACCTAGACCCATATATCAAAGTAAGAAAGCGTAGGGCAATTTTGGCACCTAAGTTTTATTTTTTTGATTGTGGATTGCCCAACACCCTTCTCGGTCGAGAGCTTTCTCGTAAAACGCCTGAGTATGGCAAGGCCTTTGAACAACTGATGGTTTTGGAGACTATTGCGGCTAAAGAATATGGTCGAAAAATAGATAAACTGACCTATTGGAGATCCGCCAGCGGGTACGAAGTGGATTTGATCATAGACTCGCACACGGCTGTGGAGTTCAAAACCGGCGCCATTCACAGTCAGGATGCAAAGGGTCTCCTTAAGTTCGGAGAAGAGGTGAAGCTTAAAAATAAATGGTTGGTAGGACTCGAAACTACTCCAAGGAAGCTTGATAACGGAGTTTGGATCTTGCCATGGAAAGAGTATTTGAATCGCATCCACGAGGGAAAATGGTAATGGCTTCCAATGACGTTGTGATTCTCGGCGCTGGTGGTGCTGGATTGATGTGTGGCATCGAAGCAGGAAGGCGCGGGAGAAGTGTCATTGTTGTTGATCACTCAGAGAAGGTGGGTGGTAAGATCCTTATCTCGGGTGGTGGCCGTTGCAACTTTACCAACCTGAGCGTTGCGCCGAAAAATTACGTTTCGGAGAATGAGCATTTTTGCAAATCGGCCTTCGCGCGTTTCACGCCTCAAGACTTCATTCAAAGAGTAGAATCTCACAAAATCCCGTACCATGAAAAAACCTTGGGTCAGCTTTTTTGTGATGATTCTGCCAAGCGTATTGTCGAAATGCTTAAGGAGGACTGCCAAAGCGCAGGCGTTCAGATTCGGACCGGGTGCAAAGTCAAAGGAGTGAAGAAACATCACGGAGTATTCCAGGTCGATACGGAAGCGGAGGTCCTTGAGGCAGAATCGCTCGTCGTAGCAACGGGTGGGTTGTCTCTGCCAAAATTGGGAGCCACGGGGATTGGTTACGAAATTGCCAAGCAATTTGGATTGAAACTTGTCGAAAGAGCGCCTGCTTTGGATGGATTCGTGCTGGGTCCACAGGATGCCGACCTCGCTCAGCTTGCAGGGGTGGCGGTGGACTGTGAAGTGAGCTGCCGGGGCTCCTTGTTTCGGGAGGCGCTTTTGTTTACTCACCGTGGATTGAGCGGCCCCGTCGCATTGCAAGCGTCGCTTCATTGGCGCCCGGGTAGCATGATCGAGATCAATCTCAGCCCAGATCAGCATTTATTTGAGTGGTTTCGGGAGAAGAAGGCGCAAGGCAGTCGCATGCAAGTCAAAAATATTTTGAGCGATTTGATTCCAGCACGAGTCGCAGAATGGCTTTGTTCAAAGTACTTTGAATCTACTGAGCCATTGATTTCTGTTTCGGAGAAGGAACTAAAGAAGTTCTGCGACCGACTGCACTCCTGGAAGCTACAGCCGCAAGGTACCGTGGGCTATTCCAAAGCCGAAGTTACGCGAGGGGGAGTCGATACCGTGGAGCTGTCTTCTAAGACGATGGAGTCAAAGAAAGTGCCAGGGCTCTACTTTATCGGTGAAGTCGTTGATGTCACTGGCTGGCTCGGGGGTTACAACTTTCAGTGGGCATGGTCGTCAGGCTGGTGCGCTGGACAAGTGGTGTGAGGGATTGCTAATTTCTGCGAGGATCGCCGTCTTCGACGAGTCGGATTGTAGCCTTCATTTCTGTATCCCAGGCGAGTACATGCTCCCAAAGATTATTGGGAGTGAGCCCCAGTGCTTTAACAGTGCTCATTGCTAGGTCCTTGCCAAGAAGCATCGACAGTTCACTAAGAAACAGGTTCTGATAATAGTGATCTATTACACTGACTTGTTCAATTCCCAACTTTGAACCGTATCGGGTAAGCTCATAGTCACGGATAAGATTTAATACATGAGCGTCGCGAGATTCAAAAAAAACTCTCAAGAAGGCGGCATTTACATCGGCCTTACTATCTTTAGAAGCTTGGTAAGTGGCCCACTTCAAAAACAACCCGTCTGGGCTTTGGCCACGATCTATGAGTGTTTTATTTGCACGAACCCACCGATTGAAGAAGTCGATATCCGAAAGCTTCAGGACTTCTGAAGCAATGATGGAGGCCGCTTCTTGCGGAGTTTTTTTCGCCAGTCTGGCGTAGTTGAAGAAAACAAGTTGAGCAACTTTTTCGGTTAGTTTCGTATTTTCGGGGAGAGAGAACTGCCCCTGTCTCGTCGCATCACTGCCGGGTTCACCCGAAAAATAAAATTCCCAGTCGGCTGTATTCGATACCGAAATGGCGAGGGTATCATCCTTGAGTTCACAGGTGGGGCCTGTCAGACAGAAGGCGACAGAGAGGCTTTCAGACTTGTCCTTAAGGAAGGAGACTAGCCCGCCCATGAGCGGGTCATTCTTGAAGTAATCAGCAAATTGAGTGAGCTCGGATACGGCAAGGGCGGATTGGGCCTCTCCACCAAGAGGCTTTTGGAGGATTTGAGCGAGGTCTTTTATTCCACCCCACCAGACCATGCCTCGCCCAGATTTGGGGGGTTGATCGATTAGCTGCTTGGCGGACCCCAACAAGAAAGCCTGATCACAACTCTGTTGGCTAGTACCAACACGGATTAATTGGGGAGGGCGGGGGCCTTTTGGATCGCCACTGGGTGAGGCAGCCAGAAGGAGGAAGCTAAAGCCCAATAGGACCACGTACTTGAATCGACTTTTACAATGAGGCATAGCGCAATCCACTATCATGATTTCACTGGGATGGTTTGATATTTTGGTCTTATGCGTTAAATGGCAGTAAGAGCGGATTTACCGTGGGGCTCCGTAGCGATTGTTGAGGGGGGTCGCCTTAGAAAGGCGCCTACGAGTACAAGTGCGCAGCGATCATCAAAATCTCACCCGCTACTTTGATAATGCTCCAATCGATGATGGGCGCTACAAAGCAAAGTAAGATTTTCTAGCGCATTGGTTCCACCCATTGCTACCGGAAGCTTGTGATGAAAGTGTAAGAATCTTTCCTTCTCACATCGAAGCTGGGTCCTAGGATCTTGATAGGTACACCGATGAGCGTTTTTGTTAACGACCTCATGTTTAATCTCTGCAGGGATTGGGACTCGGTCCTTGGTCTGGACTATTGGCAAGGATTTTGAACCCCATTCAAGCTTTTTCTCGGCCGCGTTAAATTCTCGTACTGTACGACGGGGTTGGGCTGCCTTCACAGTTGCTCTGATCTTTCGAACTTCATGGCGCTTGGCTTTTTCTTTTGGGTCTTTGTGTTGAAGGTAAAATTCCACAACTTGCTCCAATGTCTCTGCTAAGCCCACCCACTTCTTCTGCGACTCCGACACTCGGTCTTGGGCTCGGCGGATTTTTTCCATGACTTCTTTTGGCAGACACAAGGAAAGCTCAGCCTGCGTAGCATTGATCACCCGGGCACGCTCTTCCACGCTTGGAATCATGGGGCATTCTTTGGCGAGCGCCTCTTGGAGCTTCTCTCTTGGCATGGCCTGAGCAAGTGCGATAAACTTCTGAGAATTCTCTTTCGTCAAATGGGGGGCGATCTGCCTGGCTTTACTGAGAGGAATTACTCCCATTTGCACCGCGTGCTTAAGCTCTGGTACGGCTTTGGATTTATGAACAATAGTAACAAGGTTCCAGCTGACATCTCGAGAAAGACCAAGAGCCTTTTGCGAATACTCAGTCAGGCTTGCATAGCCTTGTTCAAGATAGACTTTCTTGGCGTCAATCTTTACAAGGATTTCTAAAAGTTCTTTCTCGCAAGCAAGGTACTGTCTTGAGAGTTTCAAGGCTTGATCGTGGAGAGAGCAAAGTAAGTGTGACATAGGAGAGTTCCTTTCAACGAGGAGGAACTTACCACGGGTTTGACGGCGCGATTATTCTCGCTGCTTTAGCTGCTCATGCGTTTCATACTTAAAATTAAGATCCACCCCATGAAATGAAAATGCTCAGCTCTGAATGAAAGCCGGAGGCCTTAGCATCGTGATAAAAAAGGTCGAGCAATTCTCGAAGAGTAAAAGAGGAAACTGCTTTTCAATGCGCCAAGAAAAAAATAGACTGCATTTTATTTTGCACTCACAACCAAGTCACAATCGGTACGGTAAGCTTGCCCTTTTCTCTCGTCGTGGTCGCCTCAGCTTCACTTCAGGCATCTAGGGTAGCAAGCCTTCATCGTACAGTACGATGATCCAGTTCGCGCGCACGAATAAGGGAAACGTTTTGATTGGCTAACAGGCAACTGTAAAATACATTTATATTATGTAATTAGGTACCTACCTCCGGGCACCGCCCCCTCGCTGTTCCCCCCCTGTCATCCATCGCTCACTTCCAAGAATCAAACCCGCCTTGCCGGGGCTTGGTCTCGCTTTGACGCGCCTCGGGCCAAAAAGGGAGAAAGGTGTGCGACACGTTTCTTGGCGCTTTTTTGTTTTCACACGCATCCAGTAGGCTTCTCGGGTGTCCCGGAGTTTTGGTTTATGACGCGGGAGACATAAGGAATCAGATCTTTGTGTCCGCTCAGCGCGCTAACGCGCACCGTCTATTAGGTTTAGCCTGTTTTTTTCCGATCAGACGGGGTCGGGGACTGGATCACTTACGCAATTGGCGGTAGCCTAGTCCCCTTATGGAAAAAATCGAGGAAAGTTTGACGATCCGAAAGGCCCCCAAGAAATCCGCGAAGGCTGCTAAGCCAAGCCGAGCGGCCAAGCAGCTCAACCTTATGCCGATCTCGGGTAAGACTGAGCGTCGCAAGGGCGCTGCTTTGCCAGTTGAGGCGGTGTTTGTGACGGATGGCAAGGACCCCCTCGAATCCCTGACTTATCGTATGGCGGATTCCGTGATTAAGGGTGCGGATGGGACCGTGGTTTTTGAAATGAAGGGAGTCGAAGTCCCAGAAGCTTGGTCTCAGCTTGCCGTGGATATTCTGCTTTCCAAATACTTGCGCAAAACGGGAGTGCCCAAGACGGGGCATGAGACCTCCGTCAAGCAAACGGTACGTCGTATTGCACGCACACTTGCAAGTGTCGGCGAGCGCGAAGGCTACTTCGATGCAAAAGATGCGCAGCAGTTTGAGCGAGAGCTTTCGTACTTGCTGATTCATCAGATGGGAGCCTTCAATAGTCCTGTTTGGTTCAACCTGGGGCTTTGGCATGAGTACGGCATCGAAGGTCGCGGCGGAAATTTTCACTACCATCCTGAGAAGAAAAGGTCGGAAGAGACGACCAACGCCTACGAACATCCCCAGTGCTCGGCTTGCTTTATTCAGGCGGTAGATGATGACTTGATGTCGATTTTTGGATTGCTGCAATCCGAGGCGCGATTGTTTAAGTATGGTTCGGGGACGGGCACTAATTTTTCTACGCTACGAGGGCGGCAAGAAAAAATTTCTGGCGGTGGGACTTCGTCAGGATTGATGAGTTTTTTGGAAGTTTTTGACAAAGGTGCGGGTGCAACCAAATCAGGCGGAGTGACTCGTCGAGCAGCCAAGATGGTTTGTCTGGATATGGATCACCCTGAGATCATGGACTTCATCCATTGGAAGAGCCGAGAAGAAAAAAAGGTCCGTGCGTTGATCGAAGCGGGATATCCGGCGGACTTCAATGGTGAGGCGTACCGTACGGTGAGTGGACAGAATTCTAACAACTCCATCCGCGTGACCGATGCTTTTATGGAAGCGGTAGAAAAAGACCAAACCTGGTCAACCCGTGCTCGCACTACCGGCGATGTCATTGACACCCATGCTTCGCGTTGGATGTGGAAGGAAGTGGCGCAAGCCGCGTGGGAATGTGCCGATCCAGGTGTGCAGTTTGATTCAACGATCAATCGTTGGCATACCTGCAAAGCCACTGATGGAATTCGAGCTTCCAATCCCTGCTCGGAATATATGTTTTTGGACAATACAGCTTGCAACCTTGCTTCGCTCAATCTCGTAAAATTTATGAACGAGGCGGGTGAGCTTGAGGTCGAACGGTTTCGGAGTGCGTGTCGAACCTTTATTATCGCGCAAGAGCTGCTGGTGGGATTGTCGAGTTACCCAACTCCCGAGATTGCAAAAAACTCTCACGCCTATCGGCCATTGGGCCTAGGTTATGCCAACCTCGGCACATTGTTGATGTTGAACGGCATTCCCTACGACAGTGAAGAAGGACGTGCATGGGCCGGAAAGATCACCTCCCTGATGTGCGGGCAAGCCTATCGCGTCAGTGCGGAGATGGCCGAAAAGATCGGACCCTTCGAAGGCTATGCGCCCAATCGATCAAGCATGTTGGGAGTGATGGAAATGCATCGCGAAGCCAACGCGCAGGGATCTGGCAAGGGGTTGCCGGATGCGCTTGTTCAAGCAGCCCAAGAAGATTGGGATGCTGCCTGTACCCAAGGCGCAGCATTTGGATTTCGAAATGCGCAGGTAACAGTCCTTGCCCCAACGGGCACGATCGGTCTCTTGATGGATTGTGACACGACGGGAGTGGAGCCAGACTTTGCGCTCGTTAAGTTTAAGAAATTAGCAGGCGGTGGACATTTCAAGATTGCTAATCAATCCGTGCCCCGCGCGCTCGAACGCTTGGGATACAACGCTCAAGAGGTGAGAGAGATTACCGATTATTTGACAGAGACGATGACGGTAGAGGGCGCACCTCATCTCAAGGTCGAACACTTGCCTATCTTTGATTGCGCTAATCCTTGCGGAGAGAAAGGCAAACGCTTCATTGCTCCGATGGGCCATGTCCGAATGATGGCAGCCGTGCAGCCGTTTCTTTCGGGAGCGATTTCAAAAACGGTGAATCTCCCTAATGAAACGACCGTAGAAGAGGTCGAACAGATTTATACCGAGTCTTGGAAGCTGGGCCTAAAAGCCGTTGCGCTCTATCGAGACGGCTGCAAGAGTTCGCAGCCGTTGAACTCAAAGGCAGATAAGAAAAAAGAAGAGGCCAGTCTCTTCGCCCCACTTTCTCCGGTCCGAAGACGCCTTCCGCAGCGCAGAAAAGGTTTTACGCAAGAAGCAACTGTAGCAGGTCACAAGGTTTATCTCAGAACGGGTGAATACGAAGATGGAAGTCTGGGTGAGATTTTTATTGATATGCACAAAGAAGGTGCTGCTTATCGCGCGATGATGAATTGCTTCGCGATTTCGGTCAGCTTGGGATTGCAATACGGAGTTCCGTTGCGAGAATTTGTAGATAAATTTACGTTCACGCGGTTTGAACCTTCGGGAATGGTCGCGGGACATCCCAATGTCAAGATGGCGACTTCCATCGTGGATTATATTTTTCGGGTCTTGGGTATGGAGTACCTCGGGCGAACCGACTTCCTTCAGATCAAACCAGATCCAACGGCGGATCTAACTGCAGACAAGGGTGCGGTTGAGCGCGTTTACCCCAAAAATACGGCAGAAAACCTTGCGAGTGGTGGACCGGTCGAAGGCATCGAGCCTCAAATGGAATTGGCCATAGCTTCTCAGCTTTCGGAGATGATGGGGGATGCGCCGCCTTGCGATCAGTGCGGGCATACAACCGTTCGCAACGCCGCTTGCTACAAGTGCATGAATTGCGGCAATAGCATGGGGTGCAGCTAGCTCTGCGCAACCGGCCAATCAGCAGGTAGCGGGGCTTCGACCATTCGGGTCTTCTTAGATTGTGGCTTTGGAATTTCGGCGCGCCACGCGTGAAGCCAGAGGCGTGAGGATTTTTTGCCGCGATACAAATCATCTCCCAGGATAGGTGAATGAATATGGGCCAGGTGGCAACGGATTTGATGCTGAACTCCCGTTTCGATTTCAATCGTCAAATCCCACAGGCCCTTCCCAAGAGGATTGGCTGCTCGAATATAAGTTCGGGCGGTGAGGGCAGTCTTCTTGCGACTCACTTGCATCCGTTTGGTGCTCTTGGGATTGCGTTCGATGGCGTGATCGATGCGCTGGGTGCGGACACGCTTGGTAGAATGCACGATGGCGCGGTACCATTTTCGAACGCGCGGAATGGCAGAACGATTCCAGTGGCGCTGAAGAAAGTCGAGCGTCTTTTCGTCCTTCGCAAAGCAGAGCACGCCGCTGGTATCCACATCGAGTCGATGCACCAATCCGGGTTCTAAGGAGTTCATAAATGTTTTTGAAAGTTCGGGGAGGAGGGCAATAGCACTGCCAACAGCGGTTTCTGTCTCGAGAGGAGAAAGGGGCTGCGACGGAATGCCATGGCTCTTATTGAGTACGAGCAATTGGTCATCTTGATAAATCACAGGGAGGAAGGATCCTTGCATCGAGGCGTGTGCACGCGCGGGGGCAAGGTCGGTAGCATCGAGTCCTTCAATCCGAATTTCCACGAAGGGGCCGCGGAGTCGCAGGCTAGGAGCCAGGGCCTTCAAAGGAGCGCCGGGCTTCTCGCGATAGGTGATGGACTTGGTTGCGATCCATTGTTTGGCGCGGTTTCTGGAAAAGCTAGGAAGGAATCGCTGCCGGATCTCCTGCGTCAAAACCTCGTCCGCCCGTAGGGCGGAGGATTCTGCAGTGATCTCGACTCCGATCGTTAATGAAATCATGGTACCATTACTACCGTATGGATGGGTGGTTGAGAAGGGGCGTCATTGGATTGGCGCTAATCATTGGCCGAGATGCGATGGCTCAGAGCTCAGGCAATCTGGAAGATTTTGTGCGGCTCAATCGGGAGCTGCCTCGAGCTGTCTGCGACAAGGCCATCGGAGGCAGACCGCCCCATTTGGGAATCACCGTGGGCGAGGCAAAGCGTTCACGTGTTTACTCCATGGAGCAATCACTCAAGGAGTCGCAAATCGTACGATTTCTCTTGGAAGATCCAGCAGTTTCGATCTGGGCACCAGGACTCGAGGCCGACGCCAAAGCGGCAGAAGGCGATCGGAGCCTGGGAGCACTGAAGGAACGGATCAGCCTTGAGGTCTGCACGTCGATGGTCACCAGCGGGCATGTAGAAAATCTTTTTACGGAGCACAAGGGTTGGTTTATCGACGCGCATCCTCGTGCTGGGTGGGACCCTCGCTTGGAGCAGGATGGAATTTTATTCTTGGATTCGGATGGAAGGGTGGGGCGACATCGTGGTCAATGGAAGCTGGCAGGATGGATAGAACCTTACGAAGTCTTGACGATTCGAAAAGGGCCTAGGGTGTATCGAAGGCTCTCCAATCCCATCACCAACCAAACCCTCTTGGTCATGGTGGAAACCCTCGAGCGAGTTCCGCTGGGAATATTCTATGCCGCTGGAGTTGCAAGCGAGTGGAGTTGGGAAGTTTGGAAGAAGTCGAGTGAGGCTGCGGTCCTTCGAAAAAAGAAAGTGGACGCGTATCGTACCCTGATCGAAAGCGATGCCTATGAAGCCCTCTTAGTGAGGAAAGATCGAGTCGAGGCGATCCGAAAGCTGCAAGAGTTTTACAAAAGTCTCATCCATGCCTATGAGATGGTTCCGGAGGACAGTCGCTTTTCTAACGGCCAAACTTCTGAAGCAATTAAGAAGTGGAATCCCGAAAAAGTACTGGACCCAAGCTTCTTGTCCGAAATGCGTGGAACGCAATTGACCACGGGGCAAGTTGGATTTACCTACCTCAGTCCCGATGTGAGGCTGCACGGGATTTTTGAAGAATTTAGAAAAAAACTGAAGGAGGTTCTCAAATGAAAAACTTCATGATTTTTGGAATGGTGATTGGCCTCAGTCACGCAGCGTGGGGAGCGGATAGTTTTAAGTTCTGTGCTTTTGGGCCGGAAACGCGAGTCATTGGCGCCAAAACCCTCAATGGCAAGTGTTCGGACTCTGTCAAAGTTCAGGGAGTGATGTGGAAGTGCTGCGCAGAGAAAGACGTAGAATCGGATGTTGCCGATTTCTTGCAGACGATTCGTAAGTCCGCCAAGCGTGCCTGCGTGGAGTATTGTGAGTCGCGCGGATCAGGTTGCACAGCAGAATTCAACGAGCCCACGCGTTGTGGGTTTTCGATCAATTCATCGCAAGCTTCAAGTATGGGGACGCGGTTTCAGTGCTCGGACCGATGCGAAGGCAAGTCGGTGAGCTATTGTAGTATTTATCACGCAGGCTTTATGACCATCGAAGAGTCTATGGTGAAGAACAAGCAACCCAACTGCTTTTGTCGCTAGGGCGACTTCTTAGTAAGTAATTTTACCGCAGATTTTGCCAGTCACGGGATCTGGACGTGCGCCAGCTGTGTATCTTTCTACACTGCGATAGCTGGTCGAGTTCTTACGATTTGCGATATCCGCAGCGTTAGGAACGCCCGTGCCGACTCCTGATTGAAACTGGTCCTTAAGAATAAGTGCTCCGCTTTCGTCCACACCGCAACAACCCGAAGAAGGTGTTTGTCCCCCTTGGTATTGCTTCCAGGACTTTCCGCCCGCGGCATCGTAGGTGATTTTGCACTCATACTGCTCGTCATTCCAAAGGGCCTCTTCGATGTCATGCGGCTCCGCTTGGAGGGGAATGGCTTTGAGGTCGGAGTTGGTACTTTGTGTAAGAGTTTGGTCGCAGGTTTTGTCCGCACCAATGAAATTGGCTCCGTCGTGATCAACTTTGCTACTTTGATCGTGATGTGCCCATCCGATGTAGTCGTTGGCGTCCTGACCGGCTGCAGGGTAGGTACCTGCTATGCTCCCTAAGTTCGAGATGGGAGTGGCGTTGCAGGTGGAGGTAGGATTTCGGACATTCTTGACGACTGGAGAAGTGAAGTTCTTGAATCTTCCCGAAAGGGTTCCGTCCAGGTAGCGGTCAAAGCGATCCAGGTCCGTCATCCTGGTAGGGTAGTCCGACACACAATAGGCAGTTGCGCCATTGGGTTTCTTGACGAAGTGTAAGAAAGCATCATGCACACCGTCTTTGGGGGCAGGAGCACAGGCCTGAAAATCAGGATTGAGCACCCACTTCGTACGCTCGCCCTTTTCGATCGGACGAAGGTAGACTTCGTCGGTGTAGATTGGGTAGGCGGGACTCGTTGAATTGTCTCCCGGTTGAACAGCAATCGGATTGCGGGCACTGTGATTGGTGGTAAATAGCGCCATACCGCTTGGAGCGAGATAGGAATTATAAGCCACGCGTGGCAGGATTGCGGAGCAAGAGAGATCGGCCTTGCTATCGTGATTGGGAAAGAAGATTCCGTCCATATTCTTGCCTTCAAATCCCGTATTGTATTGGGTGTTAGTCGGATTGGCCGCAGTATATTTGTTGATTGCGACAAAGGAGCCCGCACGAGACATATAGACCGGCACTCCCATTCCCCGTGGAAAATTGGGTCCCGAGCGCAAATTGCTTCCAGCATCGACGAGAGCGACAGGTCGTTTCTTGGTAACGCCTTTATGATCTAGCACCGCTTCTTCGCAAGGAAGGGGCCCCAGCATCGTAAAGGGATTGAGCGGATCAGCATTGGGATTCTCAACAACTCGATCCGGCACATAGAGTACTTCGACGGCTCGGGCTCCACTCTTGGCAAAACGACCGTCGGCATCCATGTGCAATGGGCCCAGTCGTACATACTGGCGCAAGTGTGTCATCAGCCGTACGGAATTATTTTGATCCATGAAATAGCCACAGCGGCCGTTGGATTGCACTGGGGCCGCGTAGCCTTTGCACTGTGTAGAAATCTGACCTGGATCGGGAGTAGGCAAGGCTTCTGGGTCAGATCCATCAGGGCCTTTGCAACGAGTGGGAGCGGTTGCTTGGCTTCCATCATAGAGGGCTGATGGCGCTTCGATACCGATGGGGAATTGGGTACTCCAAGTTTGAGCAAGCGAGAAGTCTGACCTCAGAGGATAGAAATTAGGACCATTGGCGAAGTCGCCCCGCTTAGGTAAGCCCTCGTCCACTTGGGGGCAGTAGTAACGACTATTGTTATTGGTGATTCCTAGGGCTCCACCTGCTTTATTACGGACAAGGAAGTGAAAATAACCGGACTGCGCGGAGTTTTGGGCTCCAGATGGACTGGGGCAGGTTCCGATACCCGAGCTATCATTTGTTTTTGAGCAGAATTGTGTGGCGAGAGGAATATTATTCCGAGTTCCCCCTCCGGGGTCACCGCTAAAGGTGTCTACCTTATTGAGCAGGCTTGGAAGCACCGTCTGTCTTTCAAAGCAAACAAAATTCAAAATATCATTGAAGCGAATTCCAGCGCTGGTCGTGTAGTCTGCCGTGCCACCCGAAGACGTAGCGCCTTTGACTCTTTCGAAGACATTGGTGGAGAGTCCAGATGAATTGCCTTGCGCCGGGAGTACGCTGAATTTGACGACGGTGCCAGTAGGAATTTGGGCGTAGTCGGTTGGAAGTCCGCAAGCGAGCTCGTAGGATCCTACTGATGTCAGTGTTGTCGTATCGACTTTGTCGAAGAGGTAGGGATTGCCGCCATTGGGGCTAATCACACGTCGTTCAATTTGGCAGGTACAAGGCCGTGGATTGGTTTCGCCCGAGCCTGTAACTGTACAATACTGAGGGATGGGTTGCAGGGTCTTGGTGATGCTAGAATCAAAGCGCAGTGTCACGCTCAGTTGGTTGCTGGCCTCTTCCGCAGAAATAAGGGTCGCATTGACATTGAGTTGGCTAGCCGTACCGCCAGAAGTAGAAAGGCTAGATTTTGGTCGAATAACACCATTGCTACACGAAGCGAGCAATCCTAAGCAGAAGAGCGTTGAGAATATTTTGATACTGAAAGACTTTGGTGTCATCACGTTTAGTCCTCCTGAACCGCGCATAAAGGGTATTGTTGGGCTTCATCATCGAGGTTGTAACTAATAATGGCAGCTCCTGAGGTTGGACATCCGGTTTCGGGATTGGTTGCTGATCCGACATCACAAGCCAATCGGTTCTTGTAGCGTAGGGGTGTAAATTCATCTTTTCTGGACTCGTATTCTGCGTTGGTTAGTCCCGTCGGGTAGACCACCATAATATTGTCTTTGTTAGAGCCTGTGTAAGATCCCTTACTATGTGTTGTCGTCTTTGTGATGATGCTGCCATTGATCTGGTTCTCTTGACCTGTTTGCGAAGAAGAGTTCGTAGGACTCAGCTGCCAAGGGTGCATAAGCACACTAAAGCTTGCGTTTCCTGTCGTGGAATTTTGATAGCCATCAAGGCGTTGCATTCCGAAGGTAGCATTGGCTCCCGGTGAAACAGAAAAACAAGCAGCTGGATTGGCAATGCTGGCGCTAGAGAGGTAGAAGGCGCGTTGAGTGGTCAATGCTGATCCAGTGAATTCACCTGCGGTGCTTGTCGCGGTATCGAGATTTCTTCCGCCATCGCAACTTACGTAGGTGTCCGGTTGTGAAGTAGCACTGCTTCCGGTCACTACACCTGGGTTGCATGCAATCTTGGTGTGAGTGGTAGGTCCTTGCTGAAGGTAAGCTGGTCTCCATGCATAAACGGTATCGAAAGAACTAGTCGACTTGAATAAGTTGATAAGGACCCAATGCTTTCCGATAGGGATATTTCCAGTAGCTTCGGGGCATTGAAGTCGCCCGGCAGCATCCGTAATAGGCGCTGCTGCATATCCCATAATGTTCAAATTGGCAGGAGACTCCGGCAGCGTGACTTCGTATTGAAAGACACCGGTTTGGCCTCGTGCGAGTTCAAAGTCGATGCGAGTATTCTTACTGCGTCCAAAAGCATCATACATGAGGTACCCTTCGGAAGAAGAGCCTTGCGTACTTGAACCTCGTGAATAGATTTTGTGATTTTGCCAGAAAGAAACTTTGGCTTGGTTTCTAGAATAGCCTAATGACCAATGCGTTGGCGCGGTTTCGGGATTTTCTCCAGAATAATTGCCGTAGTTCAGCAGGGTCTTACCTAGGTTGGTCGAATAAAAAATTACGGGAAAAGAAAGCAGGTAGTTCTCGGTCTGAATCGGATCGATAGGGCAGTTGTCTGCATCATCGCAGTACGGATGTAGGATATCTTCAAAGAGCTTTCTGGCTTGGTACATTTGTACTTTGCGGAAGCTCTCAGGATTAGTAAGGTCTAGAAAGAGATTGCTCCCCGTTCCGTTCAAATTGACGGTGAGGGTGTTCGACGATGCGCCAGCAGCCGAAGCCACAATTTTCACTGCCACTTGATTAGCTTGCGAGGGAATGACGCTTGAATACGAGCAAACAATTTCGTTATTGCTATAGCTTACGGTATTGGCATTTCTCTGTTGTGAAGTGGTTCCTACGGTAAACTGATAGTCGCACTGGCAGGTACTTACGCCGGTGCCCGATACTCCAGGCGTTCCACCTACTGCGTAACAATATTGGCCAATGCTAGAATCTCCTGCGAGCGAAAAATTTCCCGATGGATTGGAGGCTTGTGGCACGACGGCATTGAGTCGAATCGCAAAAGTACTCGACGATCCGCCAGTGACCAGGCTAGACGTCGACTTCTGTTTGAGGTTCAGTCGATTGCCCGTGCACGCACCCAATGAGCAAAGCAGGGCTACTGCCGTAAGCACTTGGATGAAGTTCTGATTGAAGCGATTCCCCAGCATTTCCCTGATATCCCCATAGGAGAGAGATGCAAGGAACGTGCGTGAAGTTTGAAGTAATTCGGTAAGAAATCCAAAGGGTTGCAAGAGCTTTCTTTTGTGATTCCTTCAAAACCGTTTAGGCTTTCCACAGGTGACAAGCTTGGTCGCTGTGTCGGAGAGGACCGAGGGGCTAACGCCCTTCGAGAAGGTCTAGTCGAATGGAGCCAAGGATGGCGTCTCCTTTGATGCGCTCAATGCGAATTCGATTGGAGGTTGTGCCACCAAAGTTGAGGAGCACTTGTTGATCAGTCATCTGCGCTTTTGCTCGAGAGAGGAGTGCGTAGGACTTTGCCCGAATAGGAAAGCGAGCGGAATTGAGGAAGCTTGAGAAGTAGCGTGGTTGAAAAATCCTTTGCAACGAATCGAGAGTCTCCTCCGTTTCAACGAGGTGAATCTGAAACTCCGCCACCTCATCTGGCGAGCGAGAGGCCGGCGCAGTCGATCCAGTGACAAGTGGTCGCGGATTGGCAAAGTCCATCGGAAACCAGTTCATGGTCAAAAGCATTTGAGCATTCGAAGCCATTTCGGTGCGATCGAGATCAATGTCCACACCACCCGCGTAATAGTTGGGGTAGGCCAAAACAGGACCCGCGCCATCGCAATTGAGGTGATTCATTGAATAGTATCCTGTGCCTAAGGCCGCGCCCTTTTGACCAGTGAGGACACGATTGGCATCCGTATCGAAGTACGCACAAAGGCTTGGGCCCGGGTAGCTTCCACCTTTGTTCGCGCAGGCGTTGGCGGGATAGCGATACACACCCACGGATGATTCTTCGGTAGTATCTGTGAGATCGACGGATACGCTGACTAAAAATGCAGGACGGAGAGTTTCCCCGGCGACACTACTTGAAGCTGCAAAAGGAGCGGCGATTCCTTCAGCAAGTGAGTGACGAGGATCTCGAAACACCTTGGCATTCCCTGCGCATTGACTGGCATTGGGAGATTCTAAGGAGTAGAAGTCACTTTGTTTGAAGTAGACCATGGCGGATTTAAACTTGCGTGAAGCGACTTTGTCAGCACTAGATGAAGTGGATGAGCCTTGTGAGAGGTTATTGTTTTTTGGTGCAGGAAAAGTCCCACTACAGCCCGAATAGATCAGCATCAAGAAGAGAAGGCGATTGCTTTGGTTTAGTTTAGTTGTCGCCGCCACTAGAACCTCTCTAGGATGGCGCTCATCAATACGACTCCGTGGCAAAGGGCAGAGAGATTGCCATAAGGCAGAGGCACGGTCTGATTGAGGACCATACACTGAGCAGCCAAGCCAGCATTGGCATCGGTACGAGTAAGAAAGAGGTACTTTGCTTCGGGATAGGCAGCGAGTGGAACGATGATGTCTCGAGTCTGTACAGCGCTACGGATGCGGTCGTTTTCGACTACCTGACTGACCGGCGGAAAGAGATTGAGGAAGGCGTGTGGAGATTCACTAGGATCCAGGCTGCTTCGTAAGTAAGCCTGCCAACTTAGTGGCGAACAATTAGGATTGGTGGGATCGACATTTTGATTGGGACCAGCAAAGCAGAGAGCCGGATCCAATCCACTTCCTGCTGTTACGGGTGCAGCAGCATTGTATTGCAGTGTGATCTTGAGGTTTTCGAAACTTCCCATTGCACTACGATCCAACTCGATAAAAACGCCAACGCCATCCGTTGGTGCGCCTGATCCTCGTGCAGTGGTGGTCGAGGTCGCAGAACATTCCGCCTCATTCACAGCGTAGTATCCAGCTGGTCCCGAGCAAGTGCTTGGCGTAGCAGGCGCAGTAGGCCCACACTGATATCCAGTGGCATCAAAGGGAGTAAAGCGCGCGCAACCGGGTCGCTGTGCAGCGGTATTTCCTGGGCCTGAGATTCGAACCTCAGCTGATCGTATAAAGGGTACGGTAGGTCCGATAAGCGTATCATCGATGCCATAGTATCGAGCAACAGGAACACCTTCTCCAAATTCATTGGGTGTTGGATTGGTCGCCTGAGCAGAATCGAAGCTTCCGTAGTTCTGTGAGCTGTTGGCATCAGTTATTCTGAAAACGATTTTTGCGGACCGAGTCCCAGCGCCATAATTAAGAACCTGGGCGGAGGTTGCACCGCTGGTGAGACTGGCGTCGGCGCTTTTCTTTTTGAGGCTTTCGGATCCCAGGCAGCCGCCCACGGCCAATACCAATCCGGTAAGCAAGGCAGTGGATCGTAATGCGCGAAATTGGATGATCATAAACCCCTGTATCCCCACTACCTAACCATGCAAGAGGCATGCTTAAGCTATTGAAATAATGAAGCTAATCCTCGATATCTTGTTGAGATTTTGGGCAGTATTGCTTAGGAGGCTTACGCCAAAAACGCTCGTACTTACCGTAGATTGTAGTCGGGGGTGTCAGCCTCATGGTCAGTGTGCGACAGGGACAAAGTGGCGAAGCATTTGTCCGCTCTCTCATTCATGCCTATCCCTTGGCCAGGGTGACAATTTTGGCCAGGTCTCCGTAATGAACGTTGAAAATAATGCTTCATGGAGAAAGTCCTCGAAGTTTGCGGAAGGTATCACCCGAAACAAACCAGCCCCAGCAAGGCGGGTTTGATTCCCGGAAGTGAGCGATGGATGACAGGGGGGAACAGCGAGGGGGGCGGGGGGTGCCTTGATTAAATACATTTATAATATGTATACTAGCGAATTAGCACTAGGAACTGAAAGGTACCGCCTCGTCGTACTGTACGGGAATTTGATACACAGAAAGCCTGCAGCATAGTTAGCTTTTCCGATTGTGACTTCGCTGTGAGTGCAAAATGAAATACAGGTGATTTTCTTCTTGGCGCCTTGAAAATTAGTTTCATTTGTTTCTTTTCGAAAATTGCTCAAATTCTTTTATCACGATGCTAAGGCTTCCCGCTTTCATTCAGAGCGGGAAATGTTCATTTTATGGGGAGGATCTTTATTTTAAGAATGAAACGCATTAGCGTCTAAAGTAGCGATAAAAATCGCGCCGTCAAACCCGTGGTAAGTTCCTATTCGTCGAAAGGAACTCTCCAATGTCACAGCTGCTTTGTTCTCTCCACGATCAAGCTTTGAAACTCTCTAGGCAATACCTTGCCTGCGAGAAAGCACTTTTAGAAATCCTTGTGAAGATTGACGCCAAGAAGGTCTATCTTAAGCAAGGCTATGCAAGCCTGACTGAGTATTCGCAAAAGGCACTTGGTCTCTCTCGAGATGTCAGCTGGAACCTTGTTACCATTGTTCATAAGTCCAAAGCCGTACCAGAGCTAAAGCACGCAGTACAAATGGGAGTGCTTCCTCTGAGTAAAGCCAGGCAGATCGCTCCCCATTTGACGAAAGAAAATTCTCAGAAGTTCATTGCACTTGCGCAAGCCATGCCAAGAGAGAAGCTCCAAGAAGCGCTCGCCAAGGAATGCCCCAAGATTCCAAGCATCGAAGAGCGTGCTCGGGTGATCAATGCTACGCAGGCTGCGCTTGCTTTGTGCCTGCCAAAAGAAGTCATGGAAAAAATCCGCCGGGCCCAAGACCGAGTCTCTGAGTCGCAAAAGAAGTGGGTGGGTTTAGCAGAGACCTTGGAACAAGTCGTAGAGTTTTACCTTCAGCACAAAGACCCAAAAGAAAAAGCCAAGCGTCATGAAGTTCGAAAAAGCAAAGCTCCCGAGTCGGTAGAACAATCCCGTCGTACAGTACGAGAATTTGACGCAGCTGCTAGAAATTCTGAATTGAATCTTAGGCCTATAGATAAGCCTATAACCAAGATTCAAACGAAAGGCCGAATCCCCATCCCAGCCGGCATCAAACACGAAGTGATTATCAAGAATGCACATCAGTGCACCTATCAAGACCCTAGGACCCAGCTTCGATGTGACAAAGAAAGGTTCTTACACTTTCATCACAAGCTTCCAGTAGCAAAGGGTGGAACCAATAGGTTAGAGAATCTTACTTTGCTTTGCAGCGCCCATCATCGATTGGAACATTATCAAAGTAGCGGGTGAGTTTTAATGATCGCTGCGCACTTGTACTCGTAGGAGCCTTTCTTAGGCGACCCCCCCCCTCGCTGAGTCTTCTTCCTGTCATCCCGTATGGGCTTCCTTGCTTCAAACCCGCCTTGCTGGGGTTGCACTAACTCTGGATTGATGCTTATTGAACAAGCCCTATCGAGATTGATTATTCGTCCTACGGATTACTCCAGGGTCTTCATTACCGCAAACTGGTAGTCGCTGTATCCGGCTTGCGACGCTGTATGAAGGAGAAGTTTGACCGTCGCAAAGGGAAGGCGCTTGTCGACTTGAAGGAGAATCTTGGCCGGAGGAATGCGGCTGGAATCCGTACCTTCAAAAAGTGCATTGCGCTTTTTGATCTCTTTGTCTAGTGCGTGTTTAAGAGGAAGGATGGTACTTCCATCTCCAGCTACGTCAGAAGGAGAATAGGATCCAGAATTTAATTTAGCGAGACGCCTTTCGCCGACGCGAAGGTCTGTTTTGCTTAAGGAAACGACGAGTGCTTCTTCGGCACCTGCTGCTTGATCGAGGTGCGGCAGTGCAAGGCCCTCAGGTACCAAGAGTGAAGTAGAAGTGACCGAAAAGCTCTTGATCAGGAAGAAAAGCAAAACCGTCAATACGTCCATAAGCGACGTGACGTTCAGTGACATATCACCAGTTTCGCGATGCCTACGTTTTCTTGCAATCGCCATTTTATCTTTCGAACCTCCCCATTTCAGAGACCAAAACCGTAGGGAAGAGTACGACGGTTTTCTCAGT
The DNA here is from genome assembly GCA_963169695.1 of Bdellovibrionota bacterium. Classification (GTDB taxonomy): domain Bacteria; phylum Bdellovibrionota; class UBA1018; order UBA1018; family CAUJDS01; genus CAUJDS01. The sequence goes on along the minus strand of CAUJDS010000063.1, from coordinate 5,301 downwards.
TTTGCCGAGAGCGTTGGTCAGTGGAAAGGCTTTTCCTTCATCACCCATTGATTGAATGCCGTTCATGACTTGGATCCAATCTTCATAAACCAACGGGTCGGCCAGTGAGAGTACCGCTTTGGTCTCATGCGGAAAGCTTTGCTTGATGGGAATCAAAAGCCCTTGCAACTTGGCTATCATTTCTTTGGTCGACCTTCCTTCAATGGTGGAAAGGTAACCCAACCGTTCATTGCCTTTGAATTGTCTTTGGATCAATCCATTGAGCTGGTCGCTCTTTTGGAACTTCAGTTTCGCAATAGGTCCCAAGTAGATCCTCGCTGAAGTAGGTGACTTCAAAGTAATATCAAGCGCAAAAACCGGCTTTGGATCCGACTGTGTCGAAACCTCCGGTGAAGAGCTCTTAGCTTGAACCGCTCCAAACTCCACAAAGTTGGCTGATAGTATCAAAAAAAACAAAAGCGTCGTAAGAATGTCCATCAAAGATACGACGTTGATTTCCGCTAGGGGTATGCGGTGTTTTTTTCGACGAGTATCCTTACGCAGCATGCTTTCGATCCTTAGCCTTCTGAGGCAATTGCTCGGTTGAAGAGCCGTTGTCTGAAGAGAATTTATCAAAGTAGCTGCTTCCGGTTCTTAGGAGAACAAGCAGCCTTGCCGAGTAGTGGTCAATCTCGTCCACCATCGAATTGATTCGATTGGATAGAAATCCGTAAACGAGCATACAAGGAATCGCAACAACCAATCCAAATGCCGTAGCGTTCAATGCCGTAGAAATACCCGCTGATAGCAGGACTTGCTTTTGTGAGGCTTCGACAGCACCTACTGCTTGAAAGGTCTCAATCAAGCCTGCAATGGTACCCAAGAGTCCCATGAGCGTTGCCACGTTGGCAAAAGTAAAGAGGTAAGGCATGCGGTTCTGGAGCTTTGGTACTACGCCCAAAGTCGCCACTTCAACGTGGTCTTGAATTTCCTCAAAAGGTCGATCCGCATTCATTAATGCTGCCTTGAAGACCTGGTAGATTACTGCATTCTTCTTGCTACTTGCCAGCTTGACTGCCTCATCGATATTGTTATCGAGGATCAGTCGCTGAACCTTCTGCATCAGTCCGGCGGAATTGGCAGAGTAGACAAACATCAACATATACAAGCGCTCTACGATGACGATGGACGCTAGTACCAGCATGACGGCGATGGGATACATATGCCATCCTCCGTCTTGAAAGAACTTCACGATAAAAAGTGATTGGTTATTCATAAGGACCCCCTTTGATTCATTTTGCACTACTCGACATGAGTAAGAACGGATATTTGACCCCTACGGTCCCGCCGCCCCTTGGTTTTGGAAATTTCCAATTCATGATTTTTTTTGTAATGCAGCTCTCGGCTGCTTTGTTTCTGAGTGTAGTATCCGCGATACTCGCTTTGCTTACACTTCCGGTACCACCGATGGTGAATGCTACGGTCACTTTGCCCTTGAGCGTGGGATTGAGTGCGAGTTGTTGCTCATAGCAGTGCTGAATCTGTGGAAGATACCGTTTGATGATAGAAGCAATGACGTCGGGATCGAGGCCCCCTAGGATAACGATCTCCTCAGAATCAGGGACTCGAATCTCACGGCCCTTCGATGGAGATAGTCCGTAGTCGCCGGTCCCAAGCCCACCGCCTGTAGAGTATCCCTTCAGTTCTCCGATGCCGACGCTGGTCCCGCCGCCGCCTCCACCAATTCCCTTACTGCCTCTGGCAAAGTTGCCACCCGTGATGGCAGCTGCCGCGTTGCCGTTTTCACGCTTGCCTACGAGGTGAGCGGTTTGACTGACAGACTTCTTGGAAGAAGGTGAGGCTGAGAATGCAGCATCCAAATCCAAAGCAGGCTCACTTAGCTCCGCCTTGCGAGTTGCCTGGTTAGAACGCTTGAGTTGTGTTTTAGGAGCGGATTTGCTTGGTTTTTTGGTGTCGACTTTTTCCACCGGCTTTTGAACTTCAACCTTTTCTTCGGACCTCGACGCTGAGACTTTTCCTTCTTCGCCTCTTGCACGTCCACCTTCGAGTTGGCTCACTAGTTCTCCGATGGCAGCCTGTTGTTTCTTCAATCCTTGTTCAATTCCGGCGTCGTAGAGGATTCTTTTGAGCTGCTTTGGTACATCCTTTAACGTCTTTACCGCTTCTTCTTCATTTGGTTGGGAGGTGGTGATGTAAGTGAAGAGTGAACCATAGAAAAGAAAGAGAATTCCCAGTGCAATGACGAGGTGCTTTTCTAGCCGTGGCCACTGAAACGGAATACTACGAGTGGGAGGAACGAATCGAAAAGACATCATCAATTCGCCGATATGAATATCGGCTCGTTCGGTGTTTTTAAGCGAAATTTCTACCATTCCAAAGTCTTTGTTCTTGCTGTCAAGGTGTCGCATTTTATCAATCGAAGTAGGTTGCGGACCTTTCCAGATTAGTCCGTTAGCTTCGCGTGGAATTTTAAGCAGGAGTTCGTCGGATTTGTACTGAGCGATTCGAAATGTTTTTCTTGATTTCTGCTGATCGGCGAGAGTCACCTGGAAAGTAGAATCCATGGTGTTGCCGAGGGTTACGTCGGTGCCGGGATAAAACGTGCGCATTTCCAATACTTGGTCGCCCCAAAAAAGAGTGACCTGCAAGAGGCGCTGGTCACTTGCTAAGTCTAAGGCGGTTTCTTTTGAGGTTAGATTAGCATTCTTTTTTGAACGATCGATCTGAATGCTTTGGATATCCTCTGCGGTAAGAAGTGTCTCTCGAATCACGAGCCACTGCGTCCCAATCTGAAAAATATCGCCTTGCCTTACTTCGGCTTCTTGTATTCGCTTCTTCTTGTAGAAAGTTCCGAAGTGACTGCCGAGATCAACGAGTGTGTAAGTGCCGCGCTCGGTCGCATGAGGTTGAATCCATGCATGAAGCGAGTCGCAGCGCAGGTCTTTAAGTAGGATGTCTGATTCTGCTGATTTTCCGATCACGCCTTCAGAATCAAAGTGGCCAAGCAGCGTTTCTTGACGCGTAACGGGGTCTTTGACAAAGACGCCGTGCTTAGGCTCTGATTTGGAGCGAAGATCGGGCAAACTCATGGTTGAACCTCACGCTTCAGTTGGTCCATTGCAATGGTCTCGTGATGATCAAGTGTAGCTGGAGGACGTGCTACGTGATGGCGACCATGGCGTTTTCTTTGAAAGATGTAGAAGATCTCCGGCGCACGTATTTTTCCTTGGACGGTTTCTCCAGATAGGTCGACTTGAGTGTGGTTTTTGAATTTGACTACCGTTTTGACCTTCGGAGCATCTGCCGATGCCTCGAGGGACATGACCAATCCCAAGAAAAATAGAATACTGAGCAATACTACTTTAAAGGTAGAGAGAACTCGCGAGTTCATCGGGATCGCTTTCCTTTCTTGGTTTTCTTTTTGGAGGTTTTATTCGATTTTTCGGTGCTCTTCTTGATGAGATTGGAGGCTGGGGCACGGACCTTGGGTACTTCTCGGACTGGCTGAGCGTGCTCGATGGATGGAATTGAAGAAGGCACGGCATTTGGGGTCTCTTCTGTGTCGGAAAGGCTCTCTCCTTGATTCATGACTTTCGAGAGCGGGACATTGCTGTAGGATTTGGCTTCAACATAAAGGTCAGCTTGAGGAATAGTGCTTTCAATCCAGATAGTCATTTTCTTGGGGGCTTCACTATTGCCGAGGCGATCAATGGATCGGTAGTAGAGCGTCCTGCTAGGTGTCTTCCATTTTGAAAGGTCGAGGTCATTCGTAAATGCTACGTAATTTCTTCCATCAAAGCTGTACTCAGTTCGAAGCACACCGACGCCACTTTCTTCGCATTCAAGGTGAATAATGTTGGGAATCGAGGCAAGGAAGCCTCGGTCGGTTTTTTTGAGTTCGGAGGATGCACGCAATTGAGTATCCGGAGCCTGATGATCGATCACGATGGTGAGAGATTCGGATTCTGTTACATTGCCTACTTTGTCTGCTACACGGACAGCGACTTCGTATTGTCCAGGTTTCTGGTACTCAAGTTTTGACTTGCTGGTCTTGATCCACTTGTCCTCATTCTGTGACTTGAGGTAAATGCCTTCAATGCCGCTTTCGTCATCCCGAGCTTCCGGAATAATAGAGAAACCCGGTTGAGCAAAGATCAGGCCTTTTCGGAGCACATGGTGTCCCTCACGTTTCAAGCTAAGGAGAGGCGCCTTATTGTCCATGTAGACAGTAAATGATTTCCAGGATTCGGTATTGCCGATGGCATCGATGGCGCGGAAACGAATTTCGGTTTTAGCCTGAGTGATAGCAAGTGGCTGGTGGTACGCCGCAATCGGGAGCTTGTCGATTTGGTATTCAATTTTGTCGATACCTGCGCCTTTTTCTTGGTACTCGAGTGCAACGAGACTTCCGGCAGAGAGGTAAAGCTCTTTTCCTTTGAGTGAAGAATCGCCTTGGACTACCGGCTTAGTGATAGGAGCAGTGGCATCGACCACAAAGTCGATCGACTTCCAAGACTCTGTGTTCTTGACTTGGTCGAGGGACCTAAATTCAAAGTGATACTTGCCTTCTTTTTCGAATTTCACTTTTTGTGGAAAGCGTTGAATTTTATCTCCGAACTTCCAATAGGTAGCATTGACACCGGAGTAAGCGTCTTGGGCCTCTAGCAGGATCTGCGTGGTTGGCTGGATGTAGTGTGTTCCGTCTCGTTCAAAGTGAGGGCCTTCAAAGGCGTACGAGGTCTTGGGAGGAGAGTTGTCGACGAAGATGCGGATCGTCTGTACGGGAGACCACTTCAAGACTGGATCCGGCGCCCGAAAATCAACGACGAAGAGCCCTTCATTCGAGAGATCGAGCTTGCCGGTGAAAGTTTGATATTCGCCGCCATTGATTCGAAAGGACAAGGGCGTCTTTTGGTACATGCGACCGGCGGGCTGAAACGGAACCTGAACCTGTCCGGCCGTAAAATAGCGGTCATTGATGGGATCGTAGTAGAGGGAGGGAGCCGCGTCGCTGCCTCGAACCGCGAGAGGCTTCAGCAACCCCAAAAGGGCCAGAAAAAGAGCTGCGAATAGACGCAATGAGTCATTTAACTTCATAGCTGGTACTACCTGCGTCTCTCCTCGGCCAAACCTCGGAGGATCATGAGTTCTATAGGTGCCCGTCACCTTTTTGGCCCGTGGCGCGTCATAAAATTGGAGGCTGCCCAAGCGGCAGATCGTGTCGCGCCACGGGCCAAAAAGGTGACGGGCACCTAACGGAGGCTTTTTTCAAGATACTTGGGTTAATTACCGATCGGAAAG
>CAUJDS010000062.1 GCA_963169695.1 Bdellovibrionota bacterium | reverse complement strand
GAGATGGCGCTTTTGATTTCAATGTCGGTCATTTGGTCGTCAAATTTTTTGGATACGGAGTTGAGGTTCTTCATCGCCGAAGCGAGATTCTCAAAGAAGATATCGTTCCTCCGACCGGTCTCAAAAGAATGAGTGATTCTTGAAAGGCTGGCACTGAGGGCCTTCAGATTGTCTATGACTTGACCGCCGCTTGACAATACTTCGCCCAGTCCGCCGCCTTCAACAGAAGGAATCTCAGAGTTGGATGGCAATAGGGTGGAGTCGCTATCACTATTATTTTTTAATGATAGAAATTTGTCTCCCAATACCCCTTGGGTTGCGATCTCGGAGACTGTCGAATTTCGGATCCACTTTTGATAGCGCGATTGTATCAAGACAGAAACTTTGATTCGCTTCCGTTCTGCATCGAAGTCCACCGTATCGATCGTACCGACGTGGATACCGTCTAAGATGACTTTAGCGCCATTGATCATCCCCATGGCGTCTTTGAAGTAGGTGTAATAGCGAGATTGACTTTGAAACCACATGGCGGATCCACCTGCAACAACAATAGAGAGCATGGTTAGCCCTATGCCTATGGCAACGAAGAGTCCCACTTTTACTTCAGTTTCGAGGCGGTCTTTTTTCACTCTCTTAATCCTAGTTGGTTCACTTGGCGTGTCGGATCCTGCTCATTTTTTCCTGAGCCATTGCCTCACTGATAAAGGATTGAACCAGTGGGTCATTACTCTTTCGGATATTCTCCACTGTGTCAATAATGGGAATCCGGCCTTCAGACAGAATGGCAACGCGATCCGCTATCTCAAATGCGGAAGGGATGTCATGCGTCACGAAGATCCCGGTGATGCCGAGAGTTTTAAGCCGGTTTATGTTCTGAATCAATCTTTTCGTATTGGTGGGGTCCAGACCTGCCGTGGGTTCGTCAAAGAGGATAATCTTGGGTTCCATTATGATGGCCCGCGCCAATCCAGCCCGCTTCTGCATCCCGCCTGAGAGTTCGGCCGGTAACAAATCATTAGAACCCTTCATGTCGATGAGTTCGAGCATGGCGTTAACCTTTGTGAGAATTTCAGAAGGCGAGAGTTTAGTATGCGCTTCTAGCGGGTAAGACAGATTTTCTTCTACTGTCAGGGAGTCAAAAAGTGCCCCATTCTGAAAAACATATCCAATCTTGAGTCGAACTTGTTTGAGTTCGTCTTCCGTCATTTTAGTAAGGTCATGGCCTTCAAAAAGAATTTCACCTGAATCAGGTTTTTCTAGTCCAATGATTGAACGAAGGATGACAGACTTTCCAGTCCCTGATCCGCCAAATAGCGCGAGAATTTCTCGTTCATGTACCTGAAAAGAGACACCTTTGTGCACAACTTTTTCACCAAAGCTTTTTCGAACTTCACGAACATCCAGAACCACTCGATTGACCATTTAGTTTCTGTACACTCCAAGAATAAAAAGCTTCGTAAGAAAAAAGTCACTAATCATAATAAAAATACTCGAAGTAACGACTACCCAAGTTGTGGTGTTACCGACTCCGACGGTTCCTTTATCTGTATTAAAGCCTTTCCAGCAGGCCGTGATTGATATGAAGTAAGCAAATACCATTGTCTTTAGCATTCCAGACCAAAGGTCCGGAAAAGTAATGGCTTCAAGCGCTTTCGCGATAAAAAACTCGGTGTTGATGTTGAGTTCGTGCTTCGCAATCATCATGGCACCAAAGATCCCAATAAAGTCCGCAAAAAGAGTCAAAATCGGAAGTGCGATAAGACTTGCCACCAAGCGCGGTATCACGATGCGCTTGATAGGGCTGGTTCCGAGCGCTCGAATGGCATCGATTTGCTGAGTCACATTCATGGAAGCCACTTCGGATGCAATTCCAGACCCTATCCTTCCGGCTAAAAGCAAACTTGTAAAGACTGGACCCATTTCTCGAAGGATGGAAAGTGCGACAATCTTAGGCACATAAAGGGTTCCTCCAAATTTCTGCAAACCATAACCAAATTGAAGCGCCATAACAGAACCGGTAGCAAGTCCGGTAACCGCCACCAGCAACACAGATCGTACTCCGAGCGAGAGTAATTGCTCCACGGTAAGGTAGAAATAAAAGGGACCTTTGAATAGTTCTCGAAAGACTTGAATGCTAAGGAGTCCAAACCCGCCAGCAAATCGCAAAGCATCAAATACCCGCTTACCTAAGCGTCGGCTCAGGACAGTAAGAAAAGTGGCTTCACGAGGTGCAGTTGCTTCAGATTGGATCATGATTGTACTAGTTTATCGAGCGAAGGTGAGAGAAGCAACAAACTGCTCAAAATCATTCAGATCCACGGCAAAATTTTTCTCGGAAGAAAAGTACATGAGGTCGTAGACACACTGATCCCTGAGAATCACTATGGTTTCAATCTTCCTCTTTCGACCTTCGACCACTCCCGTCAACTGGGTCTTGAGGGCTGGCTCTTTGTCGATCTGCAATGTCGACTCTTGGCGTTCGCCCAATTCATGAATTCCAATGAGAAGAAGATTGGTAAGGTCTTGCAAAGTTTTGCCTTCCCAGTGCGCTCCTCCTCGGCAAGAGCTGTTGAGAGACACGAGGGAGGCAGTCTTTTGACTCTGATACACCAAATCCGAGATTTCGTTCTGAGGGACGTCCTCAGTTTTGCGGTCGCTGGTTTCGATTGGATCTATTTTTTTCCACTGGGGTCCCATTTCTGTCATTGGTTTGACTTGGTAGAGCCTTGCTTTATGCGAAACCGGATCAGCATTTCCAACAAGATAGCCTACCGTGCTACAGCCCTGAGAAAGCAAAACCGCAGCTAGAAAACAGATGAAAATCGTTAGTGAATATTTATCAAAAGAGTCAAAGGTCCAACGAAAGAAGGAGATTCTCTGACGGATGGTCAAAAAAGTGTGATTCATCTTTTCCTATCTACAGGTTGATTGATAACCAGAGTAGAAAAAAGAAGGAACAACATCAAATATTTAATGAAGGAGGGAGGAAATTTTTGAACCAGGAAAAAATTGGCACTGGGCTTGCTTTGCCTCTAGGTAAGTCGGGACACCTGGGTCCTGTTTTGGAGATGGAGAAAGATGAGCAGGAGGCTCAGATTTTTTGTATTTGGCATTGGAGCAACGCTCTTGCTCACTGCTGCATCCAAAGAGCCCCTTCCAGTCTTCCTACAAACTTTTGACGATCACAGCCGTTTGAGCCTCCGAGTCAATAGCGGGATCGACCATCAATGGAAAGACCTTCCCGGGGGTTTCGAAATAACCTTTAAGGGCATCTCCTTGTCGGATCTAGGGGCGCCTTTTGGCCTGGAGTCCCAGTGGGTAGAGAAGTTTCGAGATCTTTCGGATTCTCGTTTAAGCCTTTTGCGCTTTTATGACTCTGATGAAGGCCTTAGGGTTGTAGGGCGTTGGAAATACCCAAAAGGGAACAATGCGCCCGCCGTTCCGCAGATGGAGTTTTTCTCCTATCGTGTTGCCGAGACTTCGCAGTTTGTCTTAGATTTTTGGTTGAAGAAAGGCCCAACCGTAGCAGAGGTGCACCAAAAGCAGCTCGCAGACAAGCGCAAGCGCGCCTACGAGGAGATGGAACGAAGGCTCAAGAGCAGGATCCAGCGTAGAACGGCAAGTCTTCAGGAGAATACGGCACTCGCTGATGCGTCTCAATTTTGCAAGCGGCCACTTTCCCCGGAGTATGATGTTTTTCTTCCCTTCCGCCCCGCTCACGCCACGGTTGACTTTTCGAAGATCTATCCACTTACGCATCCCGACTCAGATTACCCCTATTGGCAACCCACGGGGCCTGACAAAGAGTCTCAGTACCTTCGCTTGGCATTAGAGCTCTATGAGAGAGGTCAGCAGGGCTTGGCCATCCGAACCATCGAGTTCTTTGCTAAGGACTTCCCTAAGTCGTCCCATCGCGGACAGATGAAGTTTCTCCACGCCAATGCCTTAGTTAAACTCGGGTACTTCGACAAAGCCAAAGCTCTTTTTAGGGAATTGATGGTTGAGGCCTTTGGCTCACCTGTAGCACTTCACAGCGCAATCTATTTGGCCGGGCAAAGCATGGTGCAAAAAAACCCCTTAGAAGCCATGGAACATTTTCTTTGGCTTGTGAAGAATTATCCAGAGCATCGGCTTGTTTGGAGTTTCCACATGGGCGTCGCCGAGTCGGCCTATGAGTTGAAGCAAACCGAACGTGCAATGGAAGCCTACCAGTGGGTTGCCGAGAAGGGACCCAATTCACGAATCAAAGGTGAAGCAGCGCTCAAGATGGGTGATCTCTTTTTGGATCGCTATCAGTACGCCCAAGCTTTGGCGCAGTACTATAAAGCCGTTCAGGCTTTTCCCACTGAAGCAAAAAAATATGCCGAGGTGGGCGTCAATCGGGGCGAGGCTTTGTACTGGTTGGGAGAGTGGGATCGTTCTGACAAGGAATTCAAGGACTACCTTTCTCGTCATCGAAGTCATCCTACAAGCTGGCGTGCAAGCTATCGTCTAGGCGAAATCGAAGGCAGAAAAAACGGGGTAACGCCCGACTTTCAGAAGTGGCTCTATCAAGCCATCAATGACAATCCACTCAGTTCGGGAGCAACCCTAGCGCGCCTGCGATTGGCCCCCTGCGGAGACCATGGCGGATTCAACCTAGATTCAGCTCGAAAGTTCTTCAACGACGAAGCCGCAAATCTGAAGGCATCGTCCGAGATTGACATGCGCGACTATCAAGACATGAAAGGAATGAGCGAATTTCGGACATTCGTGACCCTTGGTGAAGACGCCGAGGCGATCTCAGTGGGAGCGCGTCTTATCGGTGGTCAACTCGGTCAGAACAATCGAGAGATTGTGACCGCGGCCTTCAATCTTGTGTTTCGGCGATATATCATGGCCCTGCTAGATCATGAAAAAGACTTTGAGGCAGTCAGTTTCTATAAGAAATACGAATGGGCTTTTTCTGACAAATCTCCAGCCATTCTTTATGATTTTCTTCTAAGACTCTCTCAAGCAGCATCGAAACTTTCGTTAGGAGAATTTGCACAAAATCTAAGTGAAAAATACGAAAAGCTGACGGCCGACTGGAGAAAACGCGAGTTAGCTTCGAGTCAGCCAGGCGACGCTGACGTCCGAGCCCGTCAATCTGAGGAACACTTCACTAAAGCAATCTCTTTGTGGATGGGTACGGGTGAAAAGGAAGAAAAAGCTATCGTGGAGCACCTAGAGAAAGTAGATGCCGAATCTCCTCATTCCTACGAAAAAGAACTTCTTCTCGGCGTGCTGGCGGAGGAGACGGGCGTTATTAGTTCGGCCATTCAGCACGGCACGAAGGCAGAGTTACTTGGAAAGCCATCAGTGGCGGATGCTAATAAGCTAAAGTTTTGGCTTGCAAGGCTATACCGAAAACAAAAAGATTTTGAGACCGCTACGAAGCTTTTGCAAGACTTGCTTCTAAAAATAAAAAAAGAAGACCCTAAACCAGCGGATTCCATTTCTAGCACGCTCCTTCCCGTCTTAACTGGCAAAAGCGACGTCTATGCTCTTCTTATAGAAATGGCCGAGGCCAATGCTAAGTGGGGTGAGGTTGCATCTTACTACTCAGAAATTTTAAAAGAAGGCACGAAAGACAATCGGACGCTGTTTTCGTATGCCCGGGCGCTCGAAAAGACTGGAAAATCCGAAAAACAGTCAGAAATTATCAGTACTTTAAAAGAAATTCTAAAAAGTCCGGAGGATGACTTTTGGAAAAAACTAGCGCAAGAGGCGCTAGAAACCAAGGAGGGTAAGTCATGAGTCAGATAGTGACCGCGGATCGCAGGATGCGAGATTTGATCCAACTCGCAAAAACAGTGGCACAAAGCAAGGCAACCGTACTCATTCAGGGTGAAAGCGGCACTGGGAAGGAGCTCATGGCGGCGTTGGTACATAAAAGCAGCAATAGAAGCGCTCGTCCCTTCGTGGCAATAAATTGCGCTGCCATTCCAGAGAACCTATTGGAGTCAGAGTTATTTGGCTACGAGCGTGGTGCCTTTACGGGAGCCGTATCTAGCAAAGCCGGAAAATTCGAATTGGCAAATGGCGGTACCTTACTTCTGGATGAAATATCAGAGATGGATATCCGTTTGCAGGCTAAGTTATTGAGAGTTCTCCAACAAGGAGAGGTCGATAGAATTGGCGGACGAAGGCCCGTTCCAGTAGATGTGCGAATTGTAGCAACTACTAATAAGAACCTCACGGAATGTATCAAAGACGGCAGCTTTCGCGAAGACCTCTACTATCGATTGAATGTCGTCAATTTCACTTTGCCTCCTCTTAAGGACCGGTTAGGAGATGTAGAGTTGTTGGCTGAAAGCTTTATGCGAAAGTACGCTGAGAAAAACCAGAAGCCGATTAAGGGTTTCTCACCGGATGCCATGGGAAAGCTAAATCAGTATGGATGGCCAGGCAATATCCGAGAGCTAGAGAACGTTATTGAGCGCGCAGTGATTACTGCAAGTCAGACATTAGTCGAAGCAACAGATATCCAGATAGAAAGTCAGCGTTCAAATACTGTAATGGAAGCCTCCCTCCTTTCGGATCCATCCGAGAAGATCAATTGGGCTCCTGGACGCACGCTGGATGATATCGAACGCTCCGTGATTCTCGAAGCCCTTGAGTTTCACAAGGGAAATCGTACACATACGGCTCGAGCATTGGGAATTTCGATCCGTACACTTCGAAATAAATTAGCCGATTATCGACGCCTTGGGATTCACGTTTAAGTGGCAAGCAGGTAGGGAGGCTAGGCAATTTCCTCCCTACCTACTTATTTTGGAAGCGAGACGTTAATCTTAGAGATAGTCGAGGAGATCACCTATGAGTTCAGGAGTCTTTGACAATACAATAGGCACCCTTAGTCAATCCATGGATCTGCGTCTCATGAAGCAGAACGTTGTCAGTTCCAATATAGCTAATGCCGACACGCCAGGATTTAAGGCAAAAGAAATTGATTTCGAACAAGAGCTTCGAGAAGCTTTGGGAGAGACGGATGAGCTTAAGCTTGCTGGAGAAAATCCTCATCATATCGTTCCGCGCGAAGGCGAGCCCATATCCCCAGAAATATATGACGACCCCAATGGCGTAGAGTCTCTGGATGGGAATACCGTAGATCGAGCAGCTGAAATGGCAAAACTAGCGGAGAATCAAATTCTTTACTCTTCCTCAGTGGAAGCAATGAAGAAAAAACTGGGTATGGTTCGATACGCCATCACTGAAGGCGGAGGAAATCGATAATGGACTTCTTTTCTTCAATGCGGGTGAGTTCATCCGGATTAGACGCTCAAATGAAGCGCATGAATACGATCTCCAGCAACCTCGCCAACGCCGATACAACGCGAACGGAAGCGGGGGGTCCCTACAAGCGCAAGGACCCAGTATTTGGAGCCATACCAGACCGAGAAGGCTTCGGAGAAATTCTAGAAAGCGAATTAGACGAGGATATCCAAGGGGTATTGGTAATGGATGTTCAAGAAGATCCCTCAGGTCCTCGCATGGTTTACAATCCTTCGCATCCAGATGCTGATCCTCAGGGATATGTTGCTATGCCGAACGTCAATCCCGCTGAAGAAATGGCAAATATGATTAGTGCGCAGAGAGCCTATGAGGCGAATGTCACAGCAATGGGTGCAGCAAAGTCAATGGCACAAAAAGCACTTGAGATAGTTAGGTAAGGGGAATTAGATGAGCACACTTTCGATCGAAGGATTGAGCCAAGTTGATCGACTTGGTCCTGACGTCCTTAGCAATCGATTAGAAACTCGAGCCGCACAGAGCCTAGCAGAAGCGCAGGGGACGGAGAGTTCGCTACCTCTAACAGTACCGCACGGTACTTTTGCGGAAATGCTTGAAAGTTCTGTTTCGAAAGTCAATGACATGCAGCTGTCTGCGGATCAATCCGTAAAGGACTTAGTTGCAGGTCGCACAAAGAATATTCACGAAACCATGTTGGCTTTGGAACAAGCTGATCTTTCGTTGAAGCTCATGATGCAAGTGAGAAACAAAGTGGTGGATGCGTATCGAGAAATCATGCGCATGCAAGTGTAGTTAGGAAGAGGGTAAGCAGTGGCAGAGTACCTGAAGAAGGTTGTCAAACAGATCAACGACTTCTTTATGTCGTTGTCTATTGGTAGAAGAATAGCGCTTATCGTGACGGGTTTCGCTATCACGGTCGGGATAGTAGGTATGTTCATCTGGGCGGGTCAAAAGAACTTTCAGCCTATTATGAGCAACCTATCGCCCGAGGACTCTGCCAACGTCATTCGGATCCTTAGAGATAAGGGGATACCGTTTAAGGTTGATCGCGGAGGGAGTTCTATAGAAGTTCCTCCTGAAAATATGGATGAACTTCGATTGGAGATAGCAACACTTGGTTTACCCGAGTCTAGCTTTGTCGGATACGAAGTCTTTGATAAACAGTCTCTGGGGACCACTAACTTTGTCCAAATGGTCAATCGCAAACGCGCACTCGAAGGCGAGCTAATGAGAACCATTGGCGCGATGAAGGGAATTCGAAAAGCTCGTGTCCACCTGGCTTTACCAAAAAAGAGCGCCTTCATTGAAGACCAAAAAGACGCGACTGCCTCGGTACTCTTGGATCTTAGGCCGGGCGTGATTTTGGAAGAAAAGCAGATTCTCGGAATTGGAAACTTGGTTGCAAGCGCCGTTGAAGGGTTGAGCGCCGAGAACGTCGTTATAGTAAATTCTGCTGGAAAGACGCTATCCAAAAACGTACATGATTCGACAGTCGCGATCTCCGCCAATCAGCTAGACTACCAAAGGAATGTCGAGCGCGAGATGGAGAAACGCGTCGAAGCAATCCTTGGTCCGATCGTGGGTGAAGGACGGGTAGTTGCTAGAGTTACTGCGGAAATAGATTTTTCAAGGTCCTCGGAAACTCAGACACTCTACGATCCGGATGGATCAGCTATTCGATCGGTGCAGAAGAATATCAATGCGATGGAAGGCAAGCGACCAGGACCTTACGGTCGGCCCGGTGCTGCTTCAAACCTGCCAGGTCAGCCAGGGCCTGAGACCAATACCATTTCGCAGTCAACGACCAAGAACAAGGAAACAGTCAATTACGAAATACCCAAAACCATCAAACAGACTACCCACTCCGTGGGTGGTGTTAAGAAATTAAGCGTCGCTGTAGTAGTAGATGCAAAGGAAGTCAAAGAGACTGATAAGGACGGCAAGGTTCTATCGAAGTCAGCACTATGGGGTCCTGAGCGCATCAAAGAATTTGAGTCCGTCGTATCCAGGGCGGTGGGGTTGGATCCGAAACGGGGTGACATTCTCGAAATCAAGAATATGGAATTTACGCGTCTGGACTTCGAGGATGCTGAGCGGCAAATTGAAGAGGCCGAACGCAGAACTTATTACAAGAATCTGATGGTCTATATTCTGATTGGCTTAATCATTGCAGGATTCTTCCTGTTTGTCGTGCGGCCATTCATCAAGTGGGTAACAGAAAACACCATCGACAGCGTCGATACCTTCTTACCTCAGACCATCGAGGAACTAGAGCGCATGCAGCATGGGAATGGTCTCCCTGGTTTAGAGGATGTTGTTCCAGATATCCCAGAGCGTATCGATCCAGAAAAGGTCGAAGGAGAAATGATCAAAGAGAAGGTCACCACCTTGGTTGATGCCAACCCACAGAAAGCAGCGTTGATTCTGCGTGAATGGGTAAGAGGTGAGTCAAACAAGGACGCAAATAAGGATCCTGAAGCTAAAGTAGAATAGGAAGAGGAAAGCCTAATGCCAGCTAAGTTTGAGAAATTTGATGAAATGACAGGATTAGACCGAGCCGCCGTTCTTTTGAATGTGCTTGGTAATCAAGTCACGGCTCAAATATTTAAAAGTATGAAGGACAATGACGTCAAGATTCTTGTAACCGCCATGGGGCAGGTTTCTAAAGTCTCGATTCCCATTGTAAAAAAGGTCCTCGAGCATTTCTACGCTGAAGTTTCTGAAGAAGATACTTTGATCTTTGGTCATGCACAAGGACGCGACTTTGTTCTTGAGACCTTGGGCGAGGAGCGAGCGAAGACCGTTCTCGGACAATTGAGCGTGGTCGAGGGCAGTAGAACTCTAGAAGCACTTGAGCTGGTCGATCCTCGAACCTTGTCCAACTTCTTAGTCAACGAACATCCCCAAACAATCGCTTTGATATTGGCGCACCTTGAGCCGGGCAAGAAGTGTGATGTACTCAAACGCCTTCCTGAAGGTATTCAAACAGAAGTTGTTCTAAGAATAGCTAATTTGGATTATATCTCTCCGACACTCATTGCACAGGTGGACGAAGTTCTTAAGCAAGAGTTGGCAACACTCGGATCTATCGATACGCAGCAGCTAGGTGGAGTACAGCCGATTGCTGACATGTTGAACGTCATGGAAAAGAATACCGAACAAAACATCATGTCGCGGGTCGAAGAAAAAGATCCTCAGTTGGCAGAAGAAATTCGAAAACTTATGTTTGTCTTCGAAGACATTGTCTTCATTGATGATCGCGGTATGCAGACCCTGTTGAAAGATGTGGCTAATGACAAGTTGGTCATTGCACTTAAAACGGCTCCGGAGGAAATCAAGGATAAGATCTTCAAGAATATTTCCAAGCGAGCTGCCGATATTCTTAAGGAAGATCTTGATTCAATGGGACCAGTGCGTCTGTCTGACGTAGAAACTGCCCAGCAAGAAATTGTAAACGTGGCCAAGCGACTAGAAGCCGAAGGAAAGATTATCATCAGTCGCGGCGGAGAGGCGGACGCGCTTGTCTAATATCAAGGAATTCAAGCCCCAGCAGATTGAGATACGGGAAGACAAGACCAATTCTATTAAGCCAGGTGTTTATAAAGTAGACGGCGCTACGAAGGCTAGCAATGTTCGTGAACATGTGATGAAGCCTATCAAAAAAAAGGGCGATGGCGACTATAGCTTTACAAAGAAGAACTATGGTCCACTTGCTGTTACGGATCCCGACCGGAAACGAACCAATACCCGTGACACGCAATTTAAGCTGAGTTCTATTTTGCGTGACCCACTTTCAATCGATAAGGAAGAAAAGCGCGCGATTCAGGAATTAGTTCAAGGTGAAGTGGCAGCCTTGAAGGAGCAAGTGTCAAAGAGTGCATATGACCAAGGGTATGCAGAGGGACTGAAGACCGGGCATGAAGAAGCTCGGAAGGCGTTTCAAGCCGAGGGACAACGCCGATTGGAATCCCTGGAGGCGCTTATCGATGGCATGGAAAATGCCAAGATTGAAATTCTTCGACAGAATGAGCGATTTATCTTGGAGATGATGGCTCAGATTTCTAGAATGGTTTTACTTAAAGAAACAAAGCAGGATCCGGAGTACCTAGTCAGACTTTCGCAGGAAATCATTGAGAAAGTTGGAGTCAAAGACAATATTCGAATCAAGATCAATCCCCAGGATAGTGAGACCATGGGAATGTTACGGGATAAAATTAAAGAAAAGATTGCGGGACTGCAGAATCTTCAGTTGGAGCCTTCCGATAAGGTTGCAGAAGGTGGTTGTATTGTAGAGACAGAATTTAGTACCGTTGATGCCAGAATCGAAGTTCAGTTGAAGCGAATTCACGATTCACTCTTATCGCAGGGATCTTCTGTTTGAACATCCCATTAGATGAAAAAAGAATCCGAACACAGGTCGCAACGACCCTTCTCTATGGAGAAGCGGGAAAGATCACTAAAACCCTGGGCGTTATGTACGAGGCCTACTTGCCGGGGGCTTCCGTTGGAAGTCTCTGCGATGTGATTGCGGATCCCCTGATTGGCGAGAGTTCGGACAGGGTAGAGGCCGAAGTGGTTGGATTTCGGGACAAGCGGGTTTTGCTGATGCCTTTTGAACAGCTTGCGGGAATCAATCCAGGAAGCCTGGTAGTGTTGAAGAAACGAAGCTCATCCTATCGAGTGAGAAGTGGTCTATTAGGTCGCGTGATTGATGCACGCGGGGAACCCATCGATGGAAAAGGGCCTATAGCAGATACAGGTCCATCCGAAGACCGGAATCTTTACGCCATTCCTCTGGATCCTCTAGATCGTGGAATGATTTCGGATAGCCTAGATTTGGGTGTTCGAAGTATCAACGGCCTCATCACCTGTGGCAGGGGTCAGCGAGTAGGAATCATGGCCGGGTCTGGTGTCGGTAAGTCTGTCTTAATGGGAATGACAGCTCGAAATACATCGGCAGATATCAATGTCATCGCGCTCGTCGGCGAACGAGGTCGTGAGGTAAGAGAATTTATAGAGCGTGATTTAGGACCAGAAGGACTTGCTCGCTCGGTCGTCATAGTGGCGACATCTGATACAGCGCCACTCTTGAGAGTTAGAGCGGCTTTTTTGGCCACAACGGTGGCTGAGTACTATCGCGACCAGGGCAAGCAGGTTTTGCTTTTGATGGACTCATTGACTCGATTCTGTATGGCCCAACGAGAGATGGGCCTGTCGCTCGGAGAACCACCCGCATCCAAGGGCTACACACCTAGTGTATTTGCATTGATGCCAAAGCTATTGGAACGTGCCGGCCTAGACAGCCGAGGCGGGAGTGTCACCGGCCTCTATACAGTGCTAGTGGAAGGGGATGACCTTAACGACCCCGTTGCAGATGCCGCACGCGCTATACTTGACGGACATATCGTTCTTTCAAGGCGCCTGGCAGAGAGAGGGCATTTTCCAGCCGTAGATATCTTACAAAGCGTAAGTCGGGTGATGTCCGCTGTGGCAACCAAAGAGCATCTTAAGGCCGCGCAGCAGGTTCGAGAATGGCTGTCCGTGTACGAGCAAGCCAGAGACTTAATAGAAATCGGTGCCTACGTCAAAGGAACCAACCCCAAGTTGGATCAAGCCGTAGTGGTCTATGACCGCATGATTCAATTTCTAAGGCAAGGGGCACAAGAGCGAGGAACCCTTCCAGAAACAATTGCCTACCTCTCGGCACTCACTTCGGCAGGTACTTCCCAGCCGTCCTAGGTAAAACTTTCAGCCTGTTGCGTCGTAGCTAAAGGCGCGAAAATGGAGAGATGAAGAAGTTCGTGTCTCGATTTTCAACCATTGAGCGAGTAAGAAAACTCAAAGAAGAAGAATCACTTCGTGAATTGGCGCTCGCTCAGCGTGATCGAGAAAAAGAAATTCAGAAGAAGATGCAGATCCTTTCGCAAATTCACGCCGGATTGGATCGAAGAGAGAGCCTGGGTACTGAGCCAACAAAGCCTTCCCATTTTCGGGCCGAAGAGGATTTCATTGTTGGGAATAAATATCGATTGGTCTACGCTGATCGCGCCATCGTTCGTGCCCAGAAAAAAGTAAACCTAGCCATGCAAAAGTATATCAAGGCAAAGCAAGAACTCAAGAAGTTCGAAAAGCTACGCGAACGGGAATATCAAAAATACATTGAGACAAGTAATCGAGACCTCATTCGTGAATCTGACGATATGATGGTTATGCGCGACAGATTCCGAGGAGAATTCTGATGAGGATTTCTCAATGGCCTGTACTGACATTGATTCTCTTTGGATTTGCAGCCCGCGCAGAATCTGAAGGGGAGCGCTGTTTAGTGGATGAAACGGCCCTACAAGATTTGGTCCGACAAAAAGCATCACTCAAAGAGCAGCAGGCGGTTTTAAACAAGAAAGAAGAAGACCTCAAGCAGAGAGAAATTGCGATTCAGGAAGAAATAAAAAAAATCGAAGAACTTCGAAAGCAAGTGAAAGCCGCATCCGAATTATTTGAAGCAAAAAATGAAGAACGTATTTCGAAGATGGTCGAGACGCTCGAAAAAATGAGTCCAAAAGCAGCGGCAGTAATTCTTGCTCAAACAGAGGATGCATTGAGCGTTCCTGCTGCGACTCGATTGTCCGCTCCTATTTTAGCTAAAGTTCTTTCCGCCATGGATCCTCAGGTCTCTTCGAGGCTCGCGGAGCTGATGGCGTTAGGAAAAACCAAACAAACCAAGAAAGGAGTGGAAAAAAACAATGGATCTAATGGGTAATCTCAACATACCGACTGTACCTGTTTCACAAGTACAGTCTCAGGCTATTGAGAACCTGCAAGATCTAGCATTGTCTAAGGCGTCCGATTCGGAGTCCAATGCTTCTTTTGAGCAAGCGCTCAAAAAAGTAGAGGAAGACGCATTGCCGCTGATAACAATGATTCAGCAGCCACAGTGGATTGCACCGAAGGAAGAGGTACCAACCTCTGGATCTCCGGTGAATCTTGCTCAGTCCGTGGTTGTACAAATGCCTCAGCCTACTTTGATTCCACGAGAAGTGATTTCGGAGGAAGCGCCCGTCAAGGCCGCCTCAATGGAAGTTGCGGCTGGAAAGGAACCTGTTCCTAAAACCAGCAAACCTGACCTCAAAGTAGCAGATGGCCTTGTACCAAGCCAGGTACTGGCAGATGGAATATCGCCTAAGCCAAGCATCCGCACGAACGCGGAATTAGAAAAGGCCGGACCCAAGATAGAAGGAAAAGCCCCAGCAGCTGTTTCACCAGAATTAGAACAATTGCTCGCGAGTTTGCCTCATTTACAAGGCAAGGCCCCTTCTCAGGGAAGTCATTCTAATGCGGTTATTACAAACCCAGAAGCTCGGCCAATGGAGATAGCACGTCAGCAAGAAGTTCCGCTTTCGGCTCTGAAAGAACTTCAGGGACTCTATCAGGCAGAATCTATGCCTGTTGCGATTCTCGCTCAGCCCAATCCTAAGTCAGAGGGGCGTCCCAGTGGGCCCATCAAGAGCCCCATGGGAGGAATGGAATTTCTGAAGGCCATGGATCAGTCCAGGTCTGTAAGAGATACTGTTGAACCGCTGCCTCTTACTAAAGGGATTCCTGCTAAGGAGTTTTTGGCCCAAAACTATCTGCCAGGAAATTCTGCGGGGACTCAAGAGATTGGAATCTTGCAGGACCGTTCGAAAAAAGAATTCCTTCCAGTGGAAGATGTTCTTTCGCCGACGGCTCAGGCCATCCAGGCTCAGCACAGCCTCGCTACTGAAGGGGGAATAAACCCTGTAAGGCCGGCTCCGTCGGAAGTAGTGGGTCATGTTGTGCAGGGATCAATGGCGCAGAATCGTTTGTCTTCAGAAAGCCTGATGAATTTGGGTCAAGAGATTCGTCAAGTGGCAGGTACGGGCGGAGGTGAAGTTCATATCCGTCTTAAGCCTGAAAGCCTTGGAGAAGTTAGTCTCAAGGTCACCACCTTTGGAAATCGCGTAGGGTTAAGGATTACGGCAGCCGACGAAGGTTCAAGGAAGATCCTAGAGGAAAGCCTCTCTTCTTTGACGGAGAAATTGGCCAGTCAGAATCTAGTGCTCTCGAAGGTAGATTTCCATGTGACGCCGTCTTCTGCTCCAATGCCTGACAGGCAGGACTTCATGGGATCGTTGGGTGATCATTCCAACAACTCATGGAATCAGCCTTCTGGACAACAAGAGAGAGAGCGGCAAGGCCATCAAGGATTGCGACAAGAATCAAAAGAGTATTTGACCAAAGGTCACTCAGAGAGAAAGGTGGCGACACCTTTGCTTAACCAGAGACTGGATGTCATTGCTTAGTGATAAAAGAACCCCGAGGCTCGATGCCTCGGGGTTTTATAAAGATTAGGGGATTTTTTGGAAACGTTGCCGAGCCATCAAACCGATGGAAACATTTGGAAAGAAATTCAAGCCAAGTATGGTGAGAAGCCAAAGGAGCAACGAAAGCTCCATAAACAGCTTGATAAGGATGACTTTCTTAAAATCATGGTTACACAGATGCAACATCAGGATCCCACCAGTCCTATGGATGCCGATAAGCTGGCTGCTCAGATTGCGCAGATGACATCGGTGGAGCAGCTTCAAAACGTCAATAGCGCACTGAAGAAGATGACGGAAAATAATCGTCCTCTTGAACGAATGAATATGACCAATCTCATTGGAAAAATTGCTACGATTGATGAAAATAGATTTGTTCATGTCCAAGGTAAAGTCGATTCCATTCAGTTCAAGGTCTCTGAAGAAATTGCCAAGGGAAAATTACAGATCATTTCTGATAAGGGCGAAATCGTACTAGAGAAAGAACTTGGCAACATGAAGCCAGGCGTTAATACGATCAACTGGGACGGAAAGAAATCCAATACCACGGACGCTCTCAACGGAAACTACACGGTCCGTTTCGAGGCGGAAAATGAAAAAGGTCTCCCAGTGCAAATGAGTACTCTCGCACGATCTAAGATTATAGGTGTGAGTTTTGAAGGTAGTGAGCCGTTCTTTCTTGTCGGAGATGCTAAGCAGCAAAAGCGAATCGGCTTCGAGAGTATCCTTAGCGTAGAGACGGCGGATTCTCAACCCGCCTCAGGTGGCGGAAGTACCGAACCAATGGGATTGATTGACAATAATCCAACGAAGAAGTTTTTCGGTTTTGAGAAGGGCAAAGGCTCAACTGCCATTGGGCCCGATAACTTGGAGCCTGCCGTGGCAAATATTCTGAAGAGTTACAAGCAACCCGAAGCACAACATGCCGAGCGGCCAGTGACTAAGGGATTTCCAAATGGGTTAGGTGACAAGCCATGAGTATTGGAAAAGCAGTGCTCTATCCCAATGTGACTGGGCCAATTAAGCCCAGAACAGAGATGGATCGTGGGGCTGGTCCTCAGGGTCCTAAAAAGAATGGACCGGCTGAATTTGATCAATTGTTGGATCAGCTTGCCAGCCAGCAGCAGGCTTTAGACCTTAATGAAGTTAAACAATCTTTGAAGTTTTCGGGTCATGCAATGCAGCGTTTGAAAGATCGTAACATTGAGGTAAGCCCGAAATTGATGCAAAAAATGAGTGGAGCAATTGATCGAGCAGCAAGTAAGGGCGTCGAGGATACATTAGTCATTACACCCGACGCAGCTTTTATTGTGAATGTGAAGAATAGAACTGTAGTGACTGCAATGGATCGCAACAATTTAGCCGAAAATGTTTTTACGAACATTGATGGCGCGGTTGTTGTGAGTTAGATGGTGAGGAAATAGGCTGGACCCTATCGGGAAGCCTAGCCGACTCTGATGGATTGAGGAGTTGGCATTGACTTATAACCTGTAAGACGCAAGGAGGCGTCCTGATATGGGTATTCTATCGTCTCTCTATACCGGTATAACCGGACTTCGTGGACAAGGTGAGGCTCTGTCGATTTACGCCGACAACCTAGCCAACGCAAACACCAATGGCTTCAAGGTCAGTCGACCAGAGTTTTCTGACGTGGTTGCAAAATCACTCAAGGGACTTCTGGGTGGTAACCAAATAGGTAGTGGTGTTCGCTTACAAGCAGTAAATCCGATTTTCTCTCAGGGATCAGTCATCCAGACCGATTCCGCCACCGATATTGCTATTCAAGGAGATGGCTTCTTCGCAATGGAAGGTATCGATGGCAGAAGTTATAGCCGGAATGGATCTTTTCACTTTGATAAAGACGGAAAGCTAATCAACGCTGATGGATTCCACGTTCTAGGGTTTCAAGCAGATAAGAATGGTCGAATTACGTCTAAGCTTGGCAATATATCAGTTGATCGAACTGTAATCGACGCGAAGAAAACTGACCAGGTGAATATGTTTATGAACCTGGATCTCAAGGCGGAGAAGAGTTTGCAGTTTGATCCCCTTCGTCCAGATGAAACCGCACATTTTGCGACGGGGGCAACTGTTTATGACTCGGCCGGTACCGCTCACGTGGTTACTCTTTATTTCAACAAAGAGGATGATCGTGTGTGGAGATGGCGGGCAATGGCCAAAGGAGAAGAAATCGTTGGAGCTGAACCTGGTAAGATGGCCCAACAGGCGTCTGGGGTATTGACCTTCGATGGTGATGGCGGTCTGCTTTCTCAAACGACCGACCAGTCGGCCTTTAATTTCACTAAGGGCGCGGCGCCTGAGCAAAACATTCGTTTTGATTTCGGAAACGATAAAACAGCTGGTGGCGATGGTACCCAGGTGACAACCTTCGGTACCGCTTCTGAGGCGTATAAGACGACTCAGGATGGATACACTGCGGGTACGTTGAAGGGTTTGACCTTCAATGATGACGGAACTTTGACGGCCGTTTTTAGTAACGGTGAAAACGTCAATCTCGCACAATTGGTTTTAGCCAAGTTTGAGAATCCTGAAGGGATGTTCAAAATGGGTGGAAATCGATTTCGAGAGAGTCGTTTATCAGGTCAACCGACCATTGGATCTCCTACTACAGGGGGTCGCGGGTCGATTCAACCGAAGTCTATTGAGTCCTCTACTACGGACATTGCGAATGAATTCATCAATTTGATGGGTGCGCAACGAAACTTCCAAGCAAATACTCGAGTGGTTAAGACCTCCGACGAAATGATGCAAGAAGTCCTCAATATTCGTACTTAATTCTCTTGAGGAGCTGGGTGTCGTCAAATGGATGACACCCAGCTGCCTCCATTCAGATTAGCTAACCCGGTCTCTTTTGCCGACTTGTTCGGAAAATTCTCCCCATGCACAATATTGGGTAGGGGAGGATGCGCGGAAAATGGCTGAAGAAGGGCAACAACCAGCGGCAGAAGAGCAAGAGGAAGAAGAATCGGGTGGGAGTAATAAGCTCGTAACGATTCTTACCATTACCAATGTCGTTATTTCGTTAGGAATAGCCATTGTTGTATTTCTGGGCTTTAAAAAAGAACAATCAGCCCCTCGAGTAGAGGATATGGCTACCGAAGGAGACAGTCCCGAAGCTGAAGGTGGACACGGAGGTGGCCACGGCGAGGCCAAGGGCGGCGAGCATGGTGGTGGCAAGAGCGAAGCCAAAGGTGGAGAGCACGGCGGCGGGCATGGCGGTGCAAAGTCAGAAGCAAAAACCAACCACAACTTTGGTAAAATGATTTCTTTGGAGCAATTCACGGTCAATCTGGCGACGACAGGAACGGTGAAGCCTAAATTTGCGAGAGTCAGTTTGTCTATCGAAGTGCCATCCGAAGATACTGAGCTTGAAGTGAATCAAAAGATGCCCCAAGTAAGAAACACCATCATTGATCTTTTCAACAGTAAGCAACCATCGGATCTTCAAACTCCAGAAAGTCGAAACCTTCTCAAGGAACAAATCCAAAATGCACTCAATAGTTTTATTGTTACGGGAAAAGTGAGGGGAGTCTTCTTTACCAGTTTTGCTTTAAGCAGTTAGTAAGGAAGGTAACTAGGACGAAACTATGAATCAGGTACTGACACAAGCAGAAGTAGACGCACTCCTTAGTGCCGTATCGGATGGAGAATCCGGCGCACCTGGTGCTGGGGCAGCCGCTGGTGGCGGCGCACCGACCGGTGCATTAGGCGATATTTCATCTGCAGGCGGCAATGTCAGCGATGAAGCTGAACCTGAAGTCACTCCTTATGACCTTACCAATCAAGACCGAGTCATTCGTGGTAGAATGCCGACGTTGGATATTATCTACGAGCGATTTATTCGTCTCTTTCGAATGTCACTTTCCAACTCCTTACGAAAAATTGCGGCAATCAGTATTATTTCAACGGATCTTTTAAAGTTTGGTGAATTCGTAAACACCCTTCCCATCCCGAGTTGCATGTGCATTATGCGTTTCGAGAGCTTAAGAGGTCCAGCATTGCTGGTATTTGAATCCAAGCTCGCTTACGCATTAGTTGATAGTTATTTCGGTGGGACCGATCGCCCGTATTCTAAGATTGAAGGTAAAGAGTTTACACGTATCGAACTTTCAATCATGCGAAAAGTCATGGATCTCGGCCTGAAGGATCTCGAAGAGGCTTGGGCTCCCGTACATCGCGTCGATGTTTCTTTTAATCGAATTGAAGTGAATCCTCAATTTGTCGGCGTCGTTCCTCCTTCCGACGTTATCATTTCTACGACGTTCGAAGTGGAATTAGAAAATGCCAGCGGTACCATTGCCTTAGTCATTCCTTACAGTACGATTGAGCCCATCAAGAATAAACTCAATCAGTCCTTTCAAGCAGAGACCGACAAGGTTGATCGTGAGTGGACTGAGAAAGTTGAATACCACATTCGGCACACACGCGCGGATATGTCGGTAGTATTGGGAGAAGCCACAATCACCGTATCAGATTTGGTTAATCTCAATATTGGCGATATCATTCCATTGGAGCAGGACTCTGATGCGGAGCTTAATGTTACGGTACAGGGCGTAGCCAAGTTTAAGTCTTTTTTTGGAATATCGCGCGGTAGTCGTGCGGTACAGATAACACGCGTCATCGACGAAGAAGCTTAGTGAGGAGTGCAAATGGCAGGTGAACCAAATATCGATATGTCTGGAGTAGCCGAAGCGGCAGCAGCGGTAGCGGGCTCGGCGCCTCCATCCGGCGTCCCGACACCTTCCCCAGGGGGAGGGAACGAGGCTCCGACGGGCCCAGTTCAGTCGCTCGACTTCATTTTGGATATTCCTCTCCGCCTCACTGTGGAACTTGGTAGAACCAGAATGTCTATTCGAGAAATCCTAGAACTCGGGCA
Organism: Bdellovibrionota bacterium; assembly: GCA_963169695.1. Taxonomy (GTDB): domain Bacteria; phylum Bdellovibrionota; class UBA1018; order UBA1018; family CAUJDS01; genus CAUJDS01. Next base: position 86,515 of record CAUJDS010000062.1, on the reverse strand, counting down.
AGGGTCAGTAGTGGAATTGAGCAAATTGGCAGGCGAGCCACTTGAGGTTCTCGTCAATGAAAAGCTAGTTGCGCGCGGTGAAGTCGTAGTCGTAAACGAAAAATTTGGAATCAGGCTAACAGATATTATTTCACCAGTAGAAAGAATTGAACAGCTTCGCTAGGATTGCGAAGCTGACTTAAGCCAGGACGGCGGTATGATGGGAACAGGAAGTTTTCGGTGGTTTTGGTTAGGCATCCTTTGGGTTGCATATCCTGCAAGTCAGGCCTGGTCGATGAGTATCTTACGGGAGGTCAAAGTTGCTGAGCCCAATCGCATTGAACTGTCTTTTGACCGGGCCTTAAAAAAGAGCCAATTTAAGACGGAGTTTTTTCGAGATATCGTCCAGGTTTCTTTTGATGAAGTCGCTACTTATCCAGCTAAAATAGTAAACGTCGAAGAGGGTGTGGTTAGCAAAATATTTGCTTACCAATACACTCCCAACGTGGTGCGGTGCCGACTGACCGTTAAAGGCAATGCCGAGCAATTGCAATCTCAAGTCAAAGTAAGCCTAAATGGACGAACACTTTCCATTCACTTGCCCAATGATCGCGTTCTGAGTGACAAGATTAGTGTTCAGGCAGCTCAGGCTATGAAGGCTCCCGCCCCTTCTAACGAATTCGTAAGTCCTACGGTCTCTCTAACCGACAAGGCACTTCTCAAGGAAGTGTTGAATAAAGACCTTTCGTCTGGGTCCACGACTTCGCTCGGTTTAAAAAAAGAAGAAGGATCTCCTCTACGAATCCTCGTTTTACTTCTCATTGTGATAATGGCCTTTGTATTCGTGGCAGCTTTTCTTAAGAAGGCATCAAAGACTAAGCATAAGGGCGAGAGTCGGCGATCCCACCAAAGAATATTTAAATGGCTCACGCGCTGGGTTCCGCAAGATGGAAATGCGCCCGGAAACATTCGAATTGTTGCCACTCAGTCCCTCGGTCCCAACGCGCAGATCGCTGTTGTAGAAATTGGTACAAAGAGAATGGTCCTTGGAATCTCCAATGGAAGTATCAATCTCATTAGTACCGACCATTCGTCAGAGGAAGAAAAAGAAGAGGAATCTTTTATTGAGAATGCAAAAGCTCCAAGTGGAGCAACTTCAGCTGGCTCAGCTTCTTTTGCCGACCTTCTTGTCAGTAGTCATGACCATTATGCTCCTAAAACCCCTCTCAAGGGTTCGGCCTCTGTAAGAGAGCGTATTCGACGGCGAATGGAAGGCATGAAATCACTATGAAGCAACGCTTTCTGCAACTTTCCTTCTTACTGGGTTGGCTATTAATCCTATCCGCATCAGCTTTCGCACAATCGAAAGGATCTGCTGTAGCTGGTGGACTAGGATTGCCGAACTTCAGCATGAGCTTTCCCAATGGGTCCAGTCCAACGGAGTTGGTGTCCGTTCTGAGGATAGTCATTCTTCTGACCGTACTGACACTTGCCCCGGCCATTCTTATAATGATGACTTCTTTTACCAGAATTGTCGTCGTGCTGAGTTTTCTCCGTCAGTCACTCGGCACTCAGCAGATGCCTCCTAACCAACTGATTGTTGGCTTGTCATTATTTTTATCATTCTTTGTTATGGCTCCCACTTGGCAGAAGATCAACGACACCGCGCTTCAGCCCTATTTAGACGAAAAGTTAGATCAAAGTTCAGCTTTTAAACTCGCAGAAGTTCCAGTTCGCGACTTTATGTTTGCCCAAACACGAGAAAAGGACCTTGAACTTTTTCTAGGCATGACCAAGCAAGCCAAGCCCAAAAACCGATCAGAAGTTCCTACTTATGCGCTGGTTCCTGCTTTTGTAATCAGTGAATTGAAGACTGCCTTTCAAATTGGATTCATGTTGTATCTGCCGTTTCTGGTTCTGGATATGGTCGTAGCTAGTGTCCTTATGGCAATGGGTATGATGATGCTTCCTCCTATGATGATCTCTTTGCCATTCAAGATCCTTCTCTTTGTCCTTGTGGATGGTTGGGAATTGGTGGTTGGAAGTCTTATGAAGAGCTTTGCAGTATAGAGGATTTTTAAATGAATGAGCAAATGGTCTTAGATATTGGCGGTGAAGCAATAAAGACAATTATATACCTTGCCGGCCCATTGCTCATTACTGCTATGCTTATTGGTATCGTTATCAGTATCATTCAGGCAATTACCCAGATCAATGAGGCAACACTGACCTTCATTCCAAAAATGGTTGCTGTCATTGTAGTGCTCATCGTAATGGCCCCTTGGATGCTTCATACGCTAGAAGAGTACGCCATAGGGATATTTGGGAATATGGGAGATTGGATTAGGTGACCGGAGTTTTTGAGTTTAACGCATTCGAAATCATGACTTTTTTTGCCGTACTTGTGCGTCTTAGTGTGGTTATGGTCATTCTGCCCATCTTTGGAGATAACGCGATTCCATCTCCAGTGAAGATTCTGTTGCCGCTGGCGGTAACGATAGCGGTATTTCCTGTACTCGTGGCTGATCAGATTGTTGTGCCACAGGATGCAGAAAAGTGGTCGGCAACAGCAGGTAGCCTCATATCTACTATTGGTATGGAAGCTGTGTTTGGCGCTGCGCTCGGCCTTTTTGTTCGAATGTTATTCTCAGCCTTTCAGATTACGGGTGAGTTAATGGGTACTTTCATGGGGTTTTCGGCCGCTAGCCAATATGACCCTCAGCAAGAAAGCTCCTCACAGCTTGTCGCAAGGCTACTGACCACACTGACGCTATTGCTCTTCATAACAATAGATGGCCACCATCAGATGTTGAAGGCCGTTATTCGTAGTTATGAAATGGTCGGCCTTGGACACGTTACGATCGGCGGCGCCTTTGTCGAGAAGCTTATGCATTTTTCGGGTGAGATGATTCGCCTTGGGCTCCAGTTATCAGCACCAATGGCCATTTCTCTCTTCGTCGTAAACGTTATCTATGGGGTTTTTTCTAAAGCTCTTCCGCAGATGAATATCTTAGTTCTTTCTTTGTCGATCAGTGCCCTTGTGGGATTCATAGTTTTATTGACAGGTTTGCCAGAATTTTATGGAGCGACTTCTGAGGCGCTTGGACGAATCGGAGAAGAAATGGGGTCTGTGATGCGGACCATGAAGGGGCCGTAGATATTCTTTGGGGGAATTGAGCTGTGGCTGAAGGCGAAAAAAATCGAGATAGGGATGACTTATCCGACGAAGCGTCGCCCTATCGACTCGAGAAGTTACGCGAGCAAGGAAAAGTTGCGCAAAGCCGCGAGCTCAACTCATTGGTGGGTCTTATTGCAGCAGGAATTGCCTTGATGGTAGTTATAAAGGCCTATGCTCCGGATATGCTATCGCTTATGCAGGATGCTTTTAGAACTGACCAATCGGCTCATTTAGATTTCGGCAAGGAAGATACGCTGAGCGATGCACTTTTTCGAGCGCTAGGAATTTTGGCAAAGCTTGCCCTTCCAGTCGCACTCAGCGCCCTCGTTTTCGGCGTCATTTCAAGCTTCGCACAAATTGGATCCATTTTTTCGACAACCCCCCTTGAGCCTGACTTTGATCGAGTTAACCCCCTCTCAGGACTGCAGCGCTATTTGTCCTTTCGGCAGGTCATTGAAAGCGGTCGGATGCTCATCAAGGCCCTCGTTGTTGGCTTCGTTGCCTATGTCATGGTCAAACCCATCGTAATGAATAGTGGCATGCATGTTTTCATGGATCCCGAAAATCTATCAGCAACTCTTTGGGCAAATAGTAAATCGATGTTTATGGCTCTATGTGGTGCGCTCCTGGTCTTTTCGGGATTAGATTTTTGGTTGCAGCGCTGGGAGTATTCTAAGAACACGCGAGTAACCAAGCAAGAAGCCAAAGAAGAGCACAAAGAGCACGAAGGGGACCCCTTGATTCGTGCTCGTATTAGGTCCGTTCAGAAAGAAATGGCCCGCAAGCGAATGTTGGAAGATGTCAAAAAAGCCAACGTGGTAATTACGAATCCTACCCACATCGCCGTGGCGATTGTTTACGATCGGGAAAAAATGGATGCGCCTAGAGTGGTGGCAAAGGGGGCAGACTTCCTCGCGCAGAAAATCAAGCAGGTCGCCTTTGATAACAATATCCCATTGGTCGAAAATGTCCCGCTGGCGCGGACGCTCTATAAGACTGTGAAAATTGGAAAAACCATACCTCGCGCTCTTTATCAGGCTGTTGCTGAAGTGCTAGCTTACGTCTTTAAATTGAGGAAGAATCCATGGCAAACTTAACGAGTCGTCTGAGTAAACATTCAGATTTGCTTTTGGCCGCATGCCTTGTTGGCACGCTGGCCGTAATGGTCGTTCCGCTGTCACCTTTTGTAATCGATATACTGTTGGCCCTTGGAATTGCAACTTCTGTCGTGCTTTTGCTCACCTCAGTCTACACAACAAAAGTATTAGACTTTAGTCTCTTTCCTACCTTGCTTTTGGTAACGACCTTGTTTCGTTTGTCGGTCAACGTTGCCACGACCCGCGCGATTCTACTTCGCGGCGGTCCCAATGGTCCCGAGGCGGCAGGCCAACTGATTCACTCTTTTGGTCAATTTGTGGTTGGTGGCAACTACGCGGTAGGTATTGTGATCTTCACGATACTGGTGATCATCAACTTTGTTGTTATAACCAAGGGTGCGGGTCGTGTCGCTGAAGTGGCAGCTAGGTTTACCTTGGATGCTATGCCAGGTAAGCAAATGGCTATCGATGCTGACCTCAATGCGGGAGTTATCGACGAGAAAGAATCCCGCCGACGGCGCGAAGAAATATCCCAGGAAGCCGATTTCTACGGGGCGATGGACGGTGCCTCGAAATTTGTGCGAGGAGATGCCATTGCGGGGATGCTTATTGTCGGGGTCAATATCTTCGGCGGCATTATTATCGGAACCCTTCAAAGAGGGATGTCTATAGGAGACGCGGCCAAGACCTTTACCTTGCTCACTATCGGTGAAGGTCTTTTGACTCAGATTCCAGCACTTATTATTTCGACAGCAGCAGGTATCGTGGTTACTCGATCCGGCGGTGGATCACACTTGGGTAGTGAGATGGGCCGACAGTTGTTCTCCAATCACCGATCGATGTTTGCGGCTTCCGGCGTGATGTCTTTTCTTGGACTTGTTCCAGGTCTACCATTTTTACCCTTTGCTGTTTTAGGAAGCGGTCTGGGTTACATTGGGTATCAGATTTATTCGAAGCGTTCCCAGGAAGAAAAGAAAGATAATGCTGAGAAGGAAAGAGAGAAGCTTAAGCCGAAACCAGAAAAACTCGAGAGCCTATTGGGTGTGGATCTCCTAGAACTCGAAGTGGGTTATGGGCTCATTAATATTGTCGACGTCGAACAGAAAGGCGATCTTCTTGAACGTATATCGAATATTCGAAAGCAGTTTGCTCTGGATCTTGGCATTATCGTACCGCCACTGAGAATTCGAGACAATCTCGAATTAAAGCCAGGCGACTACCAAGTGCTTCTCAAGGGGGTTGCTATTGGTTCGGGATCTCTCATGGTCGCCCATCTTTTAGCGATGGACCCTGGAAATACGACGAAGCGTATTGCTGGAATTAAAACGAAAGAACCTGCCTTTGGCCTTGATGCCATTTGGATTAGCGAGCATCAAAAGGAAGAAGCTACCTTCGCTGGATACACGGTAGTGGATCTCTCCACAGTTGTTGCCACCCATCTCACTGAACTTGTTCGTCAGCATGGACATGAGTTGTTTGGCCGGCAAGAGTTGCAAGTATTGTTGGACCAACTTAAAGAGACGGCGCCCAAGGTTATTGAGGACCTCATTCCAAACCTTCTTCCTGTCGGGACTGTGCTGAAGGTGCTAAAGAATCTTCTGAAAGAGGCGGTCTCTATCCGCGATCTCAAGAGTATCTTAGAGGCCCTTGGCGAATATGCCTCGACCTCAAAGGATCCGGTTCTATTGACCGAATTCGTTCGAACCAACCTTGCACGCACTATCACCAAAAAGCTGGTAGGCGGCGATGGCAACTTGACGCTTCTTACCCTAGAGAAGGATATTGAGGAAACAGTAGCAAGTGGAATCATTCAAACCGAGCACGGCCCTCAGCTCTCATTAGATCCCGAATTTGTTCGGAAGTTTATTGGAGAGTTGAATCAAAAAGTATCCCAAATGGCGCAAGAGTCAGCCCAGGCAATTGTGCTTTGCTCTCCGATGATTAGATTCCACCTCAAAACACTTGTGGATCGGTTTATTCCAAACATCGTCATTCTTTCTCATAATGAAATAACGTCGAACGTAAACATTCGGGCACTTGATACCGTGAGGATTAGTCATGCATATTAAAAAATTTGAAGCACCGACCATTCAGGAGGCCCTAGATACCATTAAGCGGGAATTAGGACCGCAGGCGATCATCCTTCAGACGAAGAAAAATAAAAAAGGATTCGGGCTTATGTCTGGGGGATCCTTTGAAGTGACAGCTGCTGTGCCTGATAAAGAGTTGAGTAAGAAGACGGCCTATGAAAAGCGAATTCCAGAGGAAGCCAAAGATCAGCTCTATCAAATGCCTGCAAAGGCGATCAACGCCGTTTACGATCGGTATGCCGGTCCTAGAGATGAAGTTCCTGCCAAGCAGCCAAAGGGGCAGTATCCATCGGTATCTCGGATTCCGTATGTTGAGGTGAAAGATGCAAGACCGGCACCTGCAGACCACCAAGTTTTGGCACTGGTGAAAGACTTGCAGGAAAAAGTTGGAAGATTAGAAAAAGAGGCCGTAGAGGCTCGAAGCTCTGGCGCTCAAGTGGCGCGGGCTGATTTAGGGCTTTTCTCCTCAGAAATTCTAAAGGATCGATTTGAGCAACTGATTTTGAATGGCCTAGAAACTCGCTTTGCCTATGAAGTATGTAAGAAAGTGGCTTTTGATTTAGATGCAGAAGGGCTGAAGAGTGTGGATGACACCACTGATCAGGTGGCTTTGACGATAATGGAGAGCACGGAAGTCATCGACCCTTTGGAAGCAAAGCGAGGTACCGGCCCGAAGATTATGGCTTTTATTGGAGCTACCGGCGTGGGGAAAACGACCACTGTTGCAAAGATCGCAAGTGAATCCGCCTTGAAGCGTGGAATGAAAGTCGGCCTGATCAACTTAGACTTCTTTCGAGTGGGTGCTGTGGATCAACTCATGACTTACGCTAAAATCCTTAAGGTTCCGGTCAAGCAAGTACAAAGCAGAGAGCAGCTGGATGCAGCGATCAAGGACTTTGCCTCTTACGACCTAGTTATTATAGATACGATTGGTCGGTCACAGAGGGATGTGGAAGCCCTAGATGAACAAGCAGCGCTTTTGGAAAACATTCCAGACTTACGAAGCTTTTTGGTCGTTTCGGCTACTACGCGGGATCGGGAAATGATGGATGTTGTGAACCGCTACTCGCTTTTTCATCCCACCGCGCTTATTTTCTCAAAGCTCGATGAGGCCGTGACCTATGGATCAGTTTACAATTTGTCTCATCGGGCAAAGTTACCCTTAGCTTATTTTACAACCGGTCAAAATGTTCCCGATGATATCGAGCCGGTAACCGCTGAGCGCGTTGCTTCACTCTTGATGGACTTGTGATGGATCAAGCCGAGAAGCTAAGAAAAATGGTGGCCGAACACTCCAATGTGGCGATTTTGGGTCGTACGACCTCCTTTTTGAGTAGTCGACCAGGTGCGGGTAAGAGCCTAATTATTAGTGCAATTGCGGCGCAGTTGGTTTCTGAGGGTAAGAGTGTTTTGGTAGTAGAGGAAGTTCAAAATCCCATGGGCTACGCTTCGATCCCTAGAATGCTCAAAGGATCGATCGATCGTCTATGTGTAGCGCCTTTTCTCGGAGCATTGAGCCAGGTCACTTTGGCAGATTGGATTGGTAGGGCCGAATCCCACGCAACCTATGACAATATACTGGTCGAGTCGAAAAGGTCGATTACTGGTGTGGATCGCCAAATTCTTGTGACGACAGGGGACCGCTTTAGTTTATTAGAGGACGGCATATTTTTGACGAATGAAGTCCCGCAGTTAGATCTAAGAAGCAGCGTGGGAGTTATCGTCAATCAGGTGGCATCTCAGACAGAGGCGAGGTCTCAATTCTATTTATTGCAGCGAGAAGTGCGAGCGGTTCCGCAACTTGAGTTTGATTACTTAGGCGCGTTTCCTCGAATAAAAAATGTTTCCAAAGTTATCGCAGGAAATAAAAACCTGATAGAATTAAGGAATGGGTTTTCACCAGGTGCTTGCGCCGAGTTGGCGACAAGACGCATGGTGGATTGGCATCAAAGATTGATGCATTCTAGGATGGAAGTGGGGCTCAGTTATGGCAGTGCCTGAGAAGGAATCTCGATCAAAAGTCAGTAAACCAGCAAAGAAGTCGACTCCGACGAAGCCAGAAAAGCTGAGCAAGCCTCCTGTGAAGGCTGCTGCAAAAAGTGGGGTGAGCAAGCCTGCGACTGCGAAAGCCAGAGTTAGACCAAAGCGAGAACTGACCAAAGCTGAAAAGATGGAAGCTGCAGTTGAAGAATTGAAAGAGCTCGAGGAGCGAAAGCGCCAAGAAGAGGAGCTGCAGGCAGAAATCAGAAGAGAGATGGAGCGGGATCGCACGACTGGCTCTTTTGTAAAAGATGATTGCTCACCAGCAAATACAGGTCGTGAAAGCCTTATTATTGAATTTGCTCCTTTGATAAAATACATCGCTCAGAGAATTGCGGCGAGATTGCCAGCAAATATTGAATTGGATGATCTTATTAGCTCCGGCGTTATTGGATTAATGGATGCCATTGATAAATACGATTCCAGTCGAGACAATAAGTTTAAGACTTATGCTGAGTTTCGAATTCGTGGCGCGATACTAGACGAACTGCGTGCTCAGGATTGGGTGCCTCGCTCTGTTCGTGAGAAGGCCAAGATGTTGGAAAGAGCTTATGCAAAAATTGAGCAGGACAAAGGGCGTCAGGCATCGGATGATGAGATTTGTAGCGAGCTAAACCTTTCGAAAGAAGAGTTCCATGACCTTCTCAATCAAGTTCGAAGTGTTTCTATTTTATCGTTTGATGACCTAACCAGCTTTTCAAAGGCGGACAAAAAAAGCCTTCAGAATATGATGGATGGTAGTCCACGTGTTGCCAATCCTTTTAGTGAAGTCAATTTGGCATCGCTCAAGCGGATGATTGCCGAAGCAATCAAGGAACTCCCCGAAAAGCAGCGTCTGGTTTTATCTCTGTATTATTACGAAGACTTGAACCTCAAAGAAATCGGAAAAGTTCTGGATGTGACTGAATCACGAGTTAGTCAGCTTCATACTCAGGCTGTCCTTCGACTCAAAGGGAAGCTTCGCAATCACTGGGACGAATTCCTTGCCCTCATGAGTTAAGCAGCTGCATCAACCTTTAGGTGTTCATTTCTGATCGCCATGACAAACGCCTTTACGGTGGACTCTTGCTCGGGCGATTCAAATTGAAACTTCAAGGTCAGTCGATATTTGAAGGCAGTGTCGGTAACAATCTTACTCGACGGGATAGCCTCCTCGCATCGCATGACTTTACCTTTCTGAAAAAAGCGCGCGGGCGCTTCCATTGTTAAGGCGGCCATCTCTCCTTGGGGGAGCTTGACGTTAGAAAAGAAATCGACTTCATAGGGTTTAAAGTCATTGAGCATCACTCGAATCATGGCGGTGATTGGCTTGCTGCCAAGCGGCCCGTCCACTGTTCTCAGCTGTCCGGTAGCCCGCTTGAGATGGAAGGAGTGACCTTTGCGGGCCTTCTTTTGTGGCTTCTTGGGGACTGGTGATGGAGTAAACACGCAACGTACCTCAAGTTCCATTATCTGGCCCAGCGCGTCTAATTGCAAATAAGCCTAAATATCCAATTAAGTTCAATAAATACATATAGTTAACCGCTGTTTGAATCTTCATTTTCCTAAATAGTTAATATTTATTAATACTTGAGGCTTTTATACAGTTCCTGAGTGGCCTTCTGGAGGTCGGGGAGGCTGCCCTGGTTTTCTAAGATATAGGTGCCTTGCTTTCTTCGCTCAGCATCGGTTGCTTGAGTTTGGAGTATACGCCGGGCAAGTTCCGAGGTCATTCCAGAGCGTGTGAGGAGTCGCTGGAGTCGCAATTCCGTGGAAGCAAGTACTACGATGAGACCACGAAACTGGGAGGCTCGTCCCTTCTCTATGAGAAGTGGGGATTCGTAGAATACTGGACCTTGGGCACCTTGAAGCGCCTCCTTCATTTGAGAGAGGCTTTCTTCCAAAATCAATGGATGCAGCAAGCCTTCTAATTCTGCTTTGAAGTTGAGGTCTGAAAAGGTTCGCTCACGTAGGACTTCGGTATCTGCGGTACCAAATTTTCTAATTAAGAGTGAATGAGCCCTGCCACCTTTTTGTCGAAGTGCCGCGCCTATACGATCGGCATAGATAACGCTTCCACCAAGGGACTCAAGGCATTGAGCAACGGTCGTTTTTCCAGAGGCGATTCCCCCAGTGAGTCCCCAGACTTGCGATTCTATCGTAGCTTCTTTTTTGCTTCCTGCCACAAGCCATCCATTTCTTCTAGCGTACTTTCTTCCGCATTCTTCCCTCGCTTTCGAAGTCCTTCTTCCACGTACGAAAAACGAATCCGAAACTTTTCGAGTGTCCTTCTTAGTGCATTTTCTGGTTCAATTTTGAGGTGGTGTGACAAATTGCACAAACTGAATAGAAGATCGCCCATTTCATCTTCGATCTTCTCCTTTTGTGGAGAGGGCTCTTGGATTTCTTCCTCGAGTTCTTGAAGCTCTTCTTTAACCTTCAGAAGAGGCCCTTCAAGGTCCTTCCACTGAAAGCCGACGCGCGAAACTTTTTCTATGACCCTTCCCGCTTTTTGGAGAGCTGGCAGGGCCCGAGGCAAACCAGAAAGCAGACCTTCCTTGCCGATCTTCCTTTCCTTCTCTTTAGCTTTTAACTCTTCCCATTTTTTGTAGGCGTCTCCCGCATTCGAGGCCGTTTCATTGCCAAATACATGCGGGTGTCGGCGAATCAATTTCTCGTTCAGAACTTTCGCAACTTCCGCGAAACTAAAGTGGCCTTCTTGATCGGCTATTTCTGAATGAAGGAGTACTTGGAGAAGTAAATCGCCAAGCTCTTCGATCAATCGCCCTTTGATGTCGGGGTCTTTTAGAGAATCTGATTGAGAAACTTCGTCTAAGACGTCAAGTACTTCATAAGCCTCTTCAATGAGATAAGGTCGCAACGTCTGATGCGTCTGTGCGAGATCCCAAGGGCAACCTTCAGGACTACGAAGTTGTTGGACTGTCTTAAGCACGTCACGGATCGAATCAGCCATTGGGTTGTGATAGCATGCCAAGATGCGATCATCCAAACCAAAGGTTAGCCCTCGCTACCTAGCGCTACAGTTAAAAAAGCTGAATCGATTGGCTAAAGATTCCCGCAGTTTAAAGAAGCGTGGGCCAAAAGTGGCAGATTGGAACATTGACCTCGTCTTGGTCTCAAGTAGTGCCATGGCAAGGCTGAAGGAAAAACATATGGGAATTCGTCAGGCCACAGACGTATTAAGTTTTCCGGCGGGTGAACCTTTTTGGAGTCAGGGCTTTTTGGGATCCTTGGCGATTTGCCTTCCAGTAGCGGAGCGGCAAGCAAAGCAGTATTCGCATAGCCTAAGGACAGAGTTGAAGGTGCTTTTGATTCACGGCTTTCTTCATTTGCTGGGATTTGACCATGAAAAGGGTCCTGCCCACGCTAGGGAAATGAAACGCTGGGAGTCCAAGCTCCTTGTGGAGTTAGGGGCCTCTGCCGGGGCTGGCCTTTTGCTTCGAAGTCGAACTTGATTCGCAGCAGAGTCTACGTTAAATCCAAGGGATGGACTCATCTAAAGATAAAAAGAATTCCATTGTTTCTGCCCACGAAGTGCGTCAACTCCTTCAGGAAATGAAGGGCAAATTAGAATTTCTACGAGGTTCACTTTGACCTGACGGTCAAACAACGTCGAATTTCCGAAATTGCTGAACTGTCCAACCAGCCTGAATTTTGGAATCAAAATCAATTGGCCAGAAAAATGACTCAAGAGAAGGCGCGCCTTGAAGCGGAGCTTGACGATTTTAGGACTCTAGAATCAGGGTATTCTGATGCTGAGACTCTTTTTGAGCTGGCACAAGAGTCTGAAGATGATGCTTCGCTGAAGGAAGCTTTTCTTGAATGCCTCGAATTGAAGAAAAAATTTGAGAAGGCAGAACTTCGTAAGATGCTTTCAGAAGAAGCGGACACTCGTAACGCCATCCTTAGTATCAATGCAGGGGCTGGAGGTACGGAATCTCAGGATTGGGCGGAAATGCTTTTGAGAATGTACCAAAAGTGGGCGCAGTCTCATGGGTATCAATTTCAAATTATTGATTTTTTGCCTGGCGATGATGCAGGAATTAAAAACGTCACGTTTACCATATCGGGTAACCTGGCCTACGGTTTTTTGAAGTCAGAAGCAGGAGTTCATCGATTGGTGCGAATTTCTCCTTTTGATTCTAACAAGAGGAGGCATACTTCTTTTACTAGCGTGTATGTTACCCCAGAAGTAGAGGATGATTTTGAAGTAGAAATCAATCCAGCGGATCTAAGGGTAGACGTCTATCGATCTGGAGGTAAAGGTGGACAGGGAGTCAATACAACCGATTCCGCGGTTCGGATTACCCACCTTCCAACCAATATTGTGGTTACCTGCCAGCAAGAACGTTCTCAGATAAAAAATCGTGCACAAGCGATGAAGATCCTTCGTTCTCGTCTGTATGAGCGCTATCTGGACGAAGAGAGAAGGAAACAGGACCTGCTTGAGGATGCTAAGACAGATATTTCATGGGGACATCAGATAAGGTCTTATGTCTTGCATCCCTATAAAATGGTGAAGGACCATCGCACGGGATTTGTGGTGTCTATGGCAGAAGGTGTCTTGGATGGAGACCTGGATGGTTTGATCCATTCCTATTTGAGCTGTCGCGTTACTAATCAATGGGCGCGGGCGTCAGAGGATGACCTCGACTAGAAATAATTACTTAACTCAGGCAAGTTATCTGTCCGGCCGAGATGCTTGGGTATGGGATTTTTTCAGGGTCGCAAAATTCTTCTCGTGGATGATGAATCGCTGCTGCTTGAGGCTCTAGGTGCGATGCTGGAAGACCTTGGTCTTCAAGTTCATCGGGCTCTTTATCTGAAGGAAGCAATGAAATTGATTCGTAGCAATGAGTTTGACCTTATTCTTACGGACCTCAATCTTGAAAAGACCAACGCTGGAGTTGAGCTAGCGGCCGAATGCAAGAAAATGGGTGGTTCTGCGCCAGCCGTCATTTTAATGACGGGTGACGATACTAAGATACGAAACCAATACCAGGCATTAGGGTTTATGGCGGTCCTTCCAAAGCCCTTCCCAGAAGCCCAGCTCGAAGCAGCAATGTAGGAGTGCTTGACACAGTTGGATGCGCAGCGCAAAAAGGCAGCATGAACATCCAGACTGCTTATAGTTCAGAATAGGAATTTCCGATAAGGTTACGATGAACGCACGGAAGAAGCGCTTCTTTTTAGTAGGGGCTTTGCTTTTTGCCACTGGTATGGCCAGCACAGCCGCCCGGGCTGGTCCAAAAGAGATCGTCCAATGTGTAATGGCTTGGTTTTCAGGCGGCAAGCTGATTCGGGGCGATGAGGCCCGATCCTATAAGGAAAAGTACGGAACCTTTGATCTCAATACTTTCATTCCGGAGCTTCCCACTCATTGGTTTGATTCCGAACGAAATCCCAATCCGCATTTTATCGCCCTTGCCACGGAGGCGTCTCCCCCTTTGCGAACTTTTATGGCGAGGGAGAACTTCCTTATTCGCGACCTGAATCGAAAGATCGACAAAGGCGTTGTGACGGCCATGGGGAATCACTTCAAAACGGTTTACTGGGATGAGCTTCAAAAAGAAATGAAGGCAAGATCCACAAGCTGGGACAAATTCGCGGGCGCCTATGGCGACTATAAGAGCTTCTGGGAAGTTACCTCTGGGCCGCCTCCAAGAGACTGGCATGCAATCATCGAGACGGTTAGTAACCGCGCTGCTTTGCGTTTTGAATCCGAACTCACATCTGAAAGTTGGTATAGCAGAGCGGTCGAATCCAAAGTCCTCACAGGCATTCAGGCTCAACCGAGTAGAATGCATGTGGGAGTGATGGCCGGTTCTGCAGATGAAGCTGCGCTTGGCATCCGATTTGCGCGTTCTCGCGTTGAAAAAGGAAATCAAAAAATACTCTTTCACTACCATGAGCTTGCCGCTGAAATAGAATCAGCCGCAAATAAATGGGTCCAACGCTCGAGAGAAATTGCGGGTCATTTTCCCAAAGAAATTCAGGAAGGTAAGCCACATTTATTTGAAAAAGTGAGTGGCGATGATGAAGCCAGAGTACTATCGTTTGAGGCTATTGAGTTGATTCGCTCTTTTGAGCTCGATCCTCGTCGAAAAGAAAAAGTGCGTAAAAATAGAGACGTGACGATTCGTGAGCTAATGAAGTCATTCGAAAATAGGTTTGGCAAAGCAACCTTCAGTGATGGTGGAATTCTGCACCATCAAATGGAGAAAATTCTCGAAATGTACGAAGGAATTGATCCATTTAATTTGAATCCCTGGATTGCAAAGCGAGAGATAATTGTCTTGGGTCGAACAGAGATGAGCCTGGTTGCTGTTGATTTCAAGGGAGCTGGGAGCTTGAATGCTTACGAGACTCAGAGAGCCTTGATCAGAGCAATTCAAGACAAGGATTCTCCGGTAGAACTCAGTCGGCGTATCGCCCAAGAGTCTCGCGCAGCTATTGATCGAGTTACGCAACACATCGATGGTCTGAAGTCGGCTTTTGAAGATTTCTTGAATCAACTGACGGGTGTACAAGTATCAAACCTTAAATTTACCGGGGATGATGGCTATGCCCACCTCGTCTCGGACCTAACAGAAAGTCAGATCAAAGAGTTGATGCATTTAGCATCCGCCACCGGCAAGTCTCACTTTATGAGGTTAACCTTTCTGCCAAAACCAGCACAACGACTGGCCTCCTCTCTCAATTCTGGTTCCTACCATCGACTCGTCGTTTTTGGAGAAGAGGTAGAGAAGAAGCTTAGAAAAGATCTCGAAGCGGGTGGCGTGATTGCATTTGCGGACTTAAAGAAATTAGGATTTGGGGTCAAACTGAACCTTGAGGGATCTGACCGAGGCAAAGTCCGAGTCTACTTTTCTACCTGGGACCCAGGTGTACAACGACAGCTGAACTCCTACCTCACCCCCATCTCTCAATCGCTTCAGAAAGTTATTCGTACTCTCAATAAAGACAAAGCCATGCGATTTGAGTTGGAAACGTTACAAAGCCTTTAATAGTAAGGAATAGATTTATGTCTGGCGATATCTTGGGACTTCGTTAGAATCTCATTCTATGGCAATGAGTCGGACTCCAAGACAGAGCGTAGATGTCTTAAGGCTAAGTAGCTCTTATGTGCTCAATAGTTCCAACCAGAGAGTGCTGATGAGAAATCTGTTTCATAGTGGCACTACGATCCTGGTTTTTCTTAGACACTTTGCGTGTATCGCATGTCGTGGCCATGTCAGGGAAGTCATGTCGCATAAAGAAAAATATGACCAGGCAGGGGCAAAGATCATTTTTATTGGCAATGGCCAGAGCAAAATGATTCAGTACTTTAAAGAAGACATGGGGATTCAATCGAGCGAAGTCTATAC
The DNA here is from genome assembly GCA_963169695.1 of Bdellovibrionota bacterium. GTDB lineage: Bacteria > Bdellovibrionota > UBA1018 > UBA1018 > CAUJDS01 > CAUJDS01. Next base: position 70,764 of record CAUJDS010000062.1, on the reverse strand, counting down.
AGATCCAAGTTTAGAGACCTTTAAGGCTTGTGGATTTAGAGAGGGCTTTTTGAGTTTGGTCAATCTCACCAGTGTTCAGCATGTAGCTGCGCTATTTATCAAGGGCGATCGTCAAAAACCCTATGTCAAAGATATGGGAGTACACCAGCAAATGGGTGGCGTCGTTGTCATTAAACCTGGAGAAAAAGTAGCCTACCACTATATAAGCGAAGGAGTAGGGGATATTCCAGAGAGTGAATCCGTGATTCAAGAGTCCTCTGAGAGTAATTCTTGATGAGGTTGGATTAAGTCTAAACTATTATTCCTAGGATTATTGATCCGAGTCGAGATGGGGTGTGATTTGAGCCACTTATTGGGGCAGGGTTTTAGCAGGGGATTAATAGCTTCTTGATTGCTTATGGTGCTATCCAACCAATCTGATTCTGACTTTAGGTCTAGTAGAACCGGCATTCGATCATGAATGTTCTTCATGAAGTCATTGGCCTGTGTAGTGAGGATTGTGAAACTTTCCAGCGCCGACCCTTCTGGCTTTTTCCAGATTTCCCAAATTCCAGCAACACTCATTATTTCATCGCTTACCAAGGATATGGCATACGGAATTTTTCCGGCCTTGCCTTGCTTCCATTCAATAAATCCGCTTAGCGGCACAATGCATCGTCTTTGCTTGATGGCGACTCGAAACGAAGGTTTCTCGAAAACTGTTTCAGAGCGAGCATTGATCATCTTGTAGCCAATCTTTTCATCCTTTGACCAGCTCGGAACCAAGCCCCATTTTAAAAGCGACAACTGCCTTTGGCCGTCTTCCATTCTCACCACTGGCGACAGTTGAGAGGGCGCCATATTGTAGTTGGCGTGGTAGCCCTTGAGGCTTGGTGCTTTGCGATTCAGGTATCGAAGTTCAAGTTCTTCGTCGGTATAGGTTTGGTAGGCTCTGCCACACACTGAAACTGTCTCCTCGATTTAAAGACTAAAGGATACGATAAGTTCCAGTTTTTCGCTTAGCCCGACGCAATAAAAACAAGCAAAGCATAAGGCCGAGTATTGCTAGTCCATATCCTCGAGAGAGCACCATCATGGACTCCACACCTCGGATAATGAGGGGCATGAGACGTATCAATAAAATGAAGCCGATCACTGTGATTAGGGTTCGTGTCATAGCTACCTCATTCTCACTCTTTAGCTCCTCCGATGGGGAGTAAAATATTTGCCCCCTTTCCGCTTCCCACTACAAGAGGAGAGACTCCATTCCACTTTTCTACAATCTGAAGTTGAACCAAGCCAGGATTGTCTTGCACGGCACGGCCTCGGACTCGGATCGCTTCCGCCTCACCCTTGGCTCGGATAATTGCAGTTTGTGCTTCAATTTCTGCTTTTGCCTGAGTAAATTTAGCTTTTGCCGCTTCTTGCTCTTGAACCATTTTGGCCTCGATTGCTGACTCCAATTCAGAAGAAAGTGCAACATCTTGAATGACGACGTCTTCAATGATCAGTATTTCTCCGATTTTAACTCGTGAAGCTGCCAAAGTCTTTGCCTTGATTTCCTCACGTTTCTTTACTATTTGCTCAGCGCTCTGTAAGGCAGTGACTTCTTTTAACGCTTCACTCACTCGTGGCGCAATTAAGCTTTCAAATGGATTTCCACGAAAATCTCTAAAAATCCTTACAATCTGATTTTCCGGCAACCGATAAAGAATTTTCAATTCTACTTTAATCTGCTGCAGGTCCGAGGAGTAGCACTCCGACTTCGTGACTTCGGTCTCCTGTCGAACCGAGATTGGAATGACTGAAGTAATAAACGGGAGTTTGAAGCCTAACCCTTCAGGAGCAAAAAACGGCGATACTTTTCCCATTGTCACCAAGACGCCACGATGCCCTGGAGGAATGATATAGCTACTTGAAAAGGCAAGAATCACAAAGGCGACGCCCCCTACGAGCAGTTGGATCATTTTTTTATTTTGTTGAAAGTCATTGATAAAGGGTTGGCTTGGTCTCATGGAGTTTTATCCTTTGGAGTGTTTCGGTGAGTTTCAACTTATAATAGAATTAGACTGGCAAGTCTAGTGCCGATGCCAGTGGTGATTTTTTAGTCAGATCTATTGATTTATCTGTAAAAAGTACTTAAGAACTCGGTTGATCTCACTTTGTCGTTTCAGATGGTATTTGGCGCTTGAGCCCATTTTCTTTCCGATTCTTACGCTAAAGATTTTTTTATTTTTCAACGAAAAAGCGTCTTCGTCCGTTACGTCATCTCCTATAAAAAAAGCATGAGATTTTTTCAGCTTTTTCATTGCGGACAATAACGCATCCCCTTTGTGGGGAAGACCTTGAGGGATCAGGTTTATTACAGATTTGCCGTGAACTAAGCGTGGTATTGGTTCCAGTTGCATTGCAGCTTTTACCAATATTTTTTTGGCGGCTGCTTTGTTCTTACTATAGCGAAGGTGCAAAGAAAGTGAATAGGTTTTGTTCTCAAGGGCGATTTTAGCAAGAAGTGGGGTTGAGTCTAGGACTTGTTCGATCGACTTTTGCCAATGAAGGCTAAGTCGTTTGCTTTGATTTGCATGCTTTGTATTTTTTTGTAGTCCTTCGACCCCGTGATTTCCGATGAGCAGCCATTTTGAATTTCGGAGCCGACTCTTAAGGTCCTTGATGGATCGTCCAGAAACAATGATGACTGGATAGAGTTGGGCGAGATGCTTCAAAAGCATCTCGGTTTTCTTACTCAATTTGGCCCCTTCGTGATTTTGCACAAGTGGTGCTAGCGTTCCGTCAAAATCAAAAGCAAGCAGAGGTGCTTTTTGAATAAGGCCTTGGAGAGCCTGGATGTTTTTGGGTCTGAAGAGGTAAGTCAATGAAGCCGCCCTTCTTGTGATGATGAATCGGTAGACTGTATGCGTCCCATGAGCCTTTGACGTTGCCGCATCCGGGCTGCATCAATGAGCATTCGCCCAGCCCAACGATAAACATTAAACTCTTGAATTAAGCCTCTCATGCTACGCATTCGATCACGTTGTTCTGATTCCGGCATGGTGAGAGCAATATGAAGCGCGACGGCGCACTGGTCAATGTTATAAGGATTGACGACGAGTGCTTCAGGCAATTCTCGAGATGCTCCCGTAAATTGACTTAAGATCAGGACGCCCCGTTCATCTTCCCGGGCTGCCGCAAATTCCTTAGCAACCAGGTTCATTCCATCATGGAGACTGGTCACCATACAGACGTTGGCCGAGCGATAGTACTCAAAGACTTGATTCGGCTCATGATGTTCAACTTTGAGACAAATGGCCTCATAGCCATCCATTCGGAAGCGTTGGTTGATCTTTTCCGCGAGCGCACGCACTTGCAAATCAAAATTCTGATATTCCACGATACTTGATCTGCTTGGAGCAGCAATTTGAATGAAGGTAAATCTTCCGACCCACTGGGGGTAGAGCTCAAGGAGTCGTTCCACAGCAAGAAAACGTTCAATGATTCCTTTAGTGTAATCTAGCCGATCCACGCCGACTCCAATAAATCTATCGGAGGATAGATGATTGAGATGAGACACATAAGATCGGCATTCAGCGATTGATTTGGCATTTTTCAACCATCTTGACGGCCATTCAATAGAGATCGGATAATTCCGTACCGCCGTAAGCTTTCCGCCAAAAGATACGGTAGAACTTTCTCGATCCAACCTTGCCTCTAAAAACCTATCAACCGTGTCTATGAAGTTATTGCAATGAAATTTGGTGTGAAAGCCCATAATGCTACTACCTAGTAGGCCAGCTAGGATTTCCTCCCGCCATGGACAGATGCCAAAAGCCTCTGGATTGGGCCATGGGATATGCCAAAAAGTAATGACCGTAGCTTGAGGAAGCTTTTCACGAATCATCTTTGGAACAAGGGCTAAGTGATAGTCTTGCACCAGAATGACAGGGTCGTCTGTTTTAGATTCCTCAATCACGACTTCAGCAAATTTTTTATTTACTGCAACGTACTGCTGCCAATCGGAGGTTCGAAAGGTCGGTCTTGTGTGGGCTATATGGCAAAGGGGCCAAAGTCCTTCATTCGAAAAGCCATAGTAGTATCCTGCTTCCTCTTTCGAAGTCAGCCAAACTCGCCGAATCTGGTAGGACGGATCATTCGGTGGAACACGAAGGTGGTCCCTTTCGTCTACGACCTCTCGATCTGCAGAGCCACTTCCGTGTGCAATCCAAGTACCGGAACACGCGCGCATAATGGGTTCTAGTGCTGTGACCAATCCACTTGCCGGTACTTGAATCTCAATTCCAGAGTCTTTTCTCACATGAATATAGGGCTCGCGGTTGGATACAATGAGTACTTCGTCCCCAACAAGGTCTTCATTGAGAATAGTTTTGAGAGTTTTTGGGGTCCAATCCATTTGCCCCTCGTCCTTGATTCGGCGGTCTTGCTCCAATTCACGAACAAGCGATCGCAATTCTCTCGCAACGGGGAGTAGTTCGGGAGTTGATACTCGAACAAGTGGCTTCAGCAATCCTTCGCCGTGTAGGAGTGCTCTCATTCCATTCACCAAACCTCGCTGGCTGAAATGAGCTATAACGACGGTGATTAATGAAATAACAGTTGCAAGTGCTATGAAAAGATAAAAAACATATTGTTTTGTATCGCTACTCCTACGGTCCACAAAACTCATGTCATGCACTAGGACCAATCTGCCAAGTGTTACGTTCTCTGCCATGATCGGATGAATTGCAAAGTGTAGAGGACCTTGCTGTTGGCGAAGAACATGACTTGTGGATTCGTCTAAATAAAAGGGAAGATTGCAGGTCAGTTGCTTAGGAAAGGTACTGGATTTATAGCTAAGCTTGTTTTGATTATCGCAAAAACCCAATGCAAAGAGTCTTTCATCTTGGGTTGCACGTTCAAAAAAGCGATTGATACCCAAAGTGGAATGAGAATGAATGAGCTCGCTCAGAGGCTCTTGCATGGTGCTGGCTATGAAGCCTGAACGAATATCTAAATCGCGAACAAACCATTTGAGAGTTAGCGCATCTACCAAGGGCAAAAGGCCATAGGCAATGAGACCCAAAGCCACAGCTAAGGGAAAAATAAATCGCAGAGCTAGTCTCATATGTTTCATTGTAAGCACATTTTACATTGATAGTAAACCCAAGTAGTCTCGGAAGAATGTATGACTATGGATTGATCGGCAACTGTCAGGTTTCAGCGTTGATTTCTAAATTAGGTTCAATTGATTGGCTCTGTTTGCCAAGGCCAGACAGTGAGCCCGTATTTGGAAAACTGCTAGATCCCTTAGGCGGATCCTTTTCTATTCAAGTGGCTGATGTGTCTAATGATAAATCTCGACAGTATTATTTAGAAAATACCAATTTACTCGTCACAGAGATACAGTCCTCCGACGGGAGTCGTCTACGAATCACCGATTTTTGCCCTCGATTTGAGCAATATGGACGACTCTATCGACCGATGTCGTTGTTTCGTGTCGTGGAGCCGCTTTCGGGTTCTCCCACAGTGAAGGTCTCTTGCACTCCTGTCACAGGGTGGAACAAGGAAAGTGCCAAGTCCCTGCGTGGTAGTAGCCATTTGAGGTTTGATTTCAGGGAAGATAGTTTGCGTCTTACGACCAACATGCCGCTCACCTACCTCTGCGAAGAAACTCCTTTTCCCCTCAAAGAGAAACTTTATTTTGCGCTAACTTGGGGAGCGGGGGTTGAAGAGGATTTGGTTCAGCTTACTGAACGATTTTTGCAATTGACCCAAAGTTATTGGCGGACTTGGGTCAAGCACTGCTCCATACCGAGTTTATTTCAAGCGGAGACTATTCGATCTGCCTTGGCGCTCAAGTTGCATTGCTATGAAGATACTGGCGCAATATTAGCAGCACTTACCACGAGTCTTCCAGAAGAAGTGGGACATACTCGCAATTGGGACTATCGCTATTGTTGGTTGCGAGACGCTCACTTTGTGCTTTCAGCCTTCCACAATCTTGGCCACTTCGAGGAGATGGAAGGATTCTTGAAGTTCTTTTTGGGAATTGCTCAGAAACACGAGGCATCCAAGGATCGATTGGCTCCTGTGTACACGCTTAGTCAAGGTCTACCTCTACCCGAGGCCGAACAACTCAATTGGCAGGGATATTTGTCGAGTAGTCCCGTTAGAACTCACAATCAAGCAGCTGAGCACGTCCAAAATGACGTGTATGGAGAGATGGTTCTTACGCTTGCTCCTATTTATTTTGATGAGCGTTTTTTTCATTTACGAGACAAAGATCACGAAGACCTCCTTGCTCACTTGGCAAAGCTCTGCGAACGGTCCATCTCCAAACCAGATGCTGGACTTTGGGAAGTCCGAAATGGCTGGCAAGAGCATACTTTTACCAATCTGATGTGTTGGGCGGGACTTGATCGCGCTGCAAGAATTCAAGACGGCCATTTTTTGAAAGATATCGCCTTTGACCTTGGCTCTGCTCGCGACCGAGCCCTTAAGGCAGTTGAGCAATCTGCCAAAGATCAGTCGCTTCGCAATGGGCCTACCGATTCCAGCTTCGACTCTTCCTTGGCATTGTCGGCTATCTTACGGTTGCCGAGAGATGAAATTAACTTAGCAACCGTGAAAGGAATCCAAAAAAGTCTTGCACTAGGTACCCAAGGGGCTGAGTCCTCCTTTTTCTACCGGTATCTGAGAAAAGATGATTTTGGTAAGCCCGGGTCCGCTTTTGTCATTTGTTCTTTTTGGATTGCTCAGTCTCTGGCTCGTCTTGGCTTAAAGCAAGAAGCCAGACAGATTTTGGAAGGAGCCTTGGGTGCTTCGAACCATGTCGGACTTCTTTCAGAACACTACCTTCCTTCTAGCCGGATGCAGCTTGGTAATTTTCCGCAGGCTTACTCACATGTGGGACTGATCAATGCCGCATTTGCAGTGAGCCCACCTTGGAGTGAAGTGCTCTAGCGCTAATCTCTTTGATTCGAAGCTATTCCTGGTGTTGCGAAAATTTGAATAGCGCACTGCCCCGCAAGTTGACAATTTATCTTAACTAAGTTGAAATAATGAAAACAACGAGGGGGTCCTATGTATCAGCGCGCATTTGCCAGGCTAAGCCTGGTTTTAGTTCTATGTGTTGTGGCCATTCAGGTTTCAGAGGCGAAGATTAGCGTTTCTGAATTCCGCGAGAGCATTGCTAAGGGTGGCTTGGAAGGGGTCGCATCGACCTTTGCACATCCAAATGAAACGGTAGATTTTAGTGGGGTTGCAGCCAATGTCGTTCAATCGGGTCATATTTTGGTGATCGAGCTTTACAGAGAAGAGCTGAAAGGCTTTGATATCGCAAGATTTGACTTTCAATATGGTTGCAGCAAAGAAACCACACGTAATAGTGCCGGTGACTGGAATACCATGACGGTAGATCTCGATTCCACGGACGATTGCATTGGTCAGAGGTTTACTTACGATATCGATGTTCCAAGAGAGTCGAGTGAATTCGATCCTAACAACCCTAAAGAAAAAGCCAAAGCCATTAAGGAAATTATTGCGGGATATCCAGAGATTGTTTGCTCAGGAAACTGCGCGACAGGCACCTGTACAGAAACAGCTCTTTACTCAAATATGGACGACAGCGTGGAGTTGGAGCTTGTGTCGACTACTGGCGGTAAGCAAAAGTACAAATTGACTAAAGCCGGGTCAGGAAAAGTTGGCTCTTGGAGAGGTAAGCTTCAGTGTCTGTGTAAGTAAAATAATACACTTAAATAGTTAATTTAAACTTCAGGTTCTATTACTTTGAGGGACTGCGGCTTCAGTGGCTGCAGTCCCTTTTTTTTAGAATATGGATACGCGGTGTGTTAACCCAAGCAAATGGTTTTCGCATTGCTACCGCGCTTCCGTCAGGCAATTCTCTTCGGCTTTGCACTCTTTGCATGGAACTCATGGGCTCAGGATGATCCGTGTCGTATCGTATTGGTCCATGCGGGATACGGTAGTGCAGAATGGAGTGCTGCTCAAGAAGACCTCATCGCACAGTCTGTCTTGGAGCTCATAGAGAGACGAGAGAGTCACACTTATCGGCCAAAGAGCTATGCCGTAGGTATTCCTGGGTTGGCGCCTGTCGAGCATGCGACCGAAGTCGAGGCTATAGAATGGAGATTGGCACCTTGGACCAAAATTCCTAAACTTAAAGTATTTCCGCTAGAGTCCCAGGGCATTTACTCAATCGCTAAGATTGCGAATATCTACTATTCTCTAAACTTAGAAATGGAAGCACTCAATAAGGATCCCAACAAGGACCCGGAGGCTTACTTCTACTTTTTGAAAGGAGCAGTGAATATATTTTTGCCGCAAAGCCACCCAACCGCAACTTCCAAAGAGCGTTGGAATAAGATTGTAGCATCCTTGAGGGCTGAGTTTGCGGAGCAGAAACTACCGCAACATCGGTCGCTCCTTGATGTATTGGTCGATTCAAATTTGGGGAATAGACATATAAAGGCCAAAATCCTTGCGGATCATCCAGAGCAGGCAGAACTTGCACTTTCGCTTCTTCGCCGAGTTTTGATTCAATCTTTGAGTGTTGAAATAGAAGCAACACCGGACCATGCCAAGTATCCTTTGGAAACAGCTAGAAGTAACCTTTTGAATGGGGGCGCAATTCGGTCAGCGGGTGTTTTTCTTCCTCATCTTGTGGGCATTTGGAAAATGGTCGCAGAAGCGCGCGCGATGAACGTAGCTGATTATATTGATAGGCATGACCCGTCTTCATCCCTAGAGGTTAGAGTTCCCCTGGACACGTGGATGATTGAGCTACTTGACGAGGCCCTGAGGCGTCGCGGATTAACTGCAGAAGAAATACGCTATTCAGATCCGGAGTAAGAGCGATTTGAACAGAAAAGTCTGACCTGTCGCAACATTGCAAGTCAGATTAGGGCGAACAAAAACTCTATGGCATACTTATAAAGATGCGCTTTAGGGTTTATTGGGGGCTTCTATTTAGTGTTTTGATTCCTCTCCGTGCGGAAGCTCTGACCTTTGGAGCCTGTCTTCAAGATGAACTGATTGAGCACGATGACAGACAAACGGTTGCGAGGCAACTCATCCAAGATCACCCTGAGCAGCGACGTGGGTTGCGATTATTGGCAATCCATCCGGACCTTACGGGGATGCGCTTTATGCACGGCACTCGCGCGTTGACCATTCAGTCCGCGAGTAAAACTGAAAATACTCTCTACCCAACCGGCCACCTTCTTAAGGTCAAGAAAATGCCCCTGGTGGGAGAAGCAGACGTAGGAATTTCGGCAAACGGAATAAACCAGGTGCGTATTTCAGGCACTGTTCCTGGAGATGATCGAGCAATAAAATATGCTCGAAGCCCTGCCAATATCTATCATCCCGAGGATCCCATCTTACTTGCACAGCCCGGAGCTTGGAAGTTTACGCAAGGCGGGGCTCACGCTGCGGCGGCTATTCTAAGCAGTCGGATTGAACGTTCCAAAATTTATGACTTTGATTACTACAAGCGCAATGTGATGCGTGAATTGAATCGATTACTCAAACAGGCGCAAAAGGCTCATCCTGAAGCTCGTCTGGAGATTAAAAAAATTCGGTCTGAGCTCAAGAAGCCTCCTGCAAGGAAACTGACCGAACTGGAGCGAGAGTTGGCCAATATACCGGTTGTAGTTGGATCACGTACGTTGAGACCTGATGACTTTACTTTCGTTGGTGGTCGGCATGAAGCGGTGGTTTCAAAAGCAAAGTTCGGCCTGGATCTGCAGTATGTTTTTACTGAGACCAAACATATCGATAAGGTGAGATCTGTTCTCAAGGCAAATGGCATGAATGGCGTAACTGTTATGAGCATGGATGCCCTTGAGGCTTTGCAAATTTTGGCAATCAAGACTGTCCGAAGAGAAGGAGGGCGATACCTCTTAGATGATGCAAACGAGGCGGCTATGCGTTCAATGGTCCGAGCTTTGGCTACTCAATTTGGAATCAAGCATAAGTAGAGCTCAGCCTTGGAGATTTGGTAGCAACAAAACCGGTCCCCGCACATCCAGTTTGAGTTCCGTAGGCAGCAGAATAGCTATCATTCCCGCCCATGTCGCGTAAACCAAAGTTTTTGTTGATTTTCTTTATTCGAGTTCACACTTTTTTCTCAATGCGGTTTTTAAATTCCTCAAAATGTTTTGCTCCTCCTTCGCCTTCACACCACTTTTTAACTTTGTTGAGATCGAATTTGTGGCGTTTAGCGACCATCGCGGCTTGGTCCAGGCATTCGTTGGCATTGAAGTGAATGTAGACATACTTCCAAAGCTCTTCCTCAGTACAAGACACCCAATCCGGCTCTTTCATAAGACAGGCTTACCCTTCCGACGAGGCCTGCGCCTCACCCCGAATAAAATTTCACGCTCCTTCAAGGGAATATTTTCGTAGACGATTTGAATAAGTTCTTTTACCGGGCGAAGAAGTGGGGACTTTGGATTAAAAAAATATACGCGTGTACGGCCCATTTCCTTAGAGACCAAAATGCCAGCATTTTCAAATCGATTGAGCTGTCCAACAACGGGGTTCAACGCTATTTTATAGTCAGATGCAATTGCTGATGCATGAATTTCTGAATAATGAAAAATGTGAAGTAGGACTTTTTCGGCTGTTTTGTTCCCAAAGATTCCTTCAAGCATGAAGTGACTCCTGGGAATATTATCTACCAAAATCTGGTTTATATCAACCAAAACTTGGTAATTTGTTCTGAGCGATTCTGTGGAGGAATCTTCCGACAAGAAATGGCGGGAGCCCATGCGAGCGGTAGCTCGCCAAATGATTTGCTGAGCGACTCTGTGGAGGAATCTTCCGACAAAAAATGGCGGGAGCGAAGGGACTCGAACCCTCGACCTCTGCCGTGACAGGGCAGCGTTGTAACCAACTCAACTACGCCCCCAAGATGCCAATGTTCTTGAAGTTCCTTTTGATTAAATCACTCGACTGGCAACGTCAACCGCCAATTACCACCCAACGGGATGCCAGGTGGTTTTGTACTCCAAAAAGGGAAGTATCTGGTCAATCGAGCGGTCCCGGAGTGCAGGAATGTGGACTCGCTTCATGTTTTCGACCCCAAGGGTCTTTAGTTGCGTCAGATGGTCAAGTTTGCTTCCTGCGTAGCAAACCGCATTTACTTCTCGGTGTGAGCCGATGACTTCCAGAAGTTCTTCCTCATATCCGGACAAAAGGTTCACCGTGCCCTTGGGCAGATCGGAAGTGGCCAAGGCCTCTCCCAATGGTGCAATCCAAGCGCCCTTTTTCTCTGGAAGGATCGCGACCACTGTGTTTCCACTGCAGAGAATCGCCGCGAGGTGGCTGCATACCGTTCCAAGTGGGGCGTCTTTGCTGGCAAGGTAAGTCACAACACCCATAGGTTCGATCGATGTAATATTTTGGTGGGGACTTGCGACTGGGTTGAGCGAACCAAGCAAGGAAGCAATCTTATCCGAAAATCCAGCATAGTAAACCCATGCATCGATGGCGTAGTCCAAGGATCGCGTTACCTCAGAGGTAGAAAGTGCTTCAATAAGAGTAAGGATCTCCCGTAATTCATCGCGCTTGGTCTCGAGCATTTCAGCAACTCGATAGAGAATCTGAGACCGGTTCATTGCGGAGCGACCGGACCAGTCTCCGAGTGCGCTTCGAGCTTTTTCTACAGCGTTTCGAAAATCCTTCTTTGATCCCTGACAAAGGTGCGAATAGACCTGCTGAGTGCCTTGAACAAAAAGAGGATAGCTCCTTCCAGATTCCGTGCGTGGAAATTCTCCACCTACAAATAGCTTGGTCGTCTTTGGGATCCTCGCCTCTGTAGATATCAAACCGCTCATGATTGAACCTCCAAGTAGGGAAGGAGTCCATGACGTCCACCTTCGCGGCCCCAGCCACTTTCGAAGTAGCCACCGAAGGGGGAACATGGATCAAACTTGTTGTAGGTATTGGCCCAGATGACTCCCGCCTTCAGTCCGCGTGCGACTTTCTGAATCTTTCCACCCTTGTCCGACCAAATCCCGGCGGCCAGTCCGTATGGGGTATCATTGGCCTTCTGAACAGCTTCTTCGGGAGTTCTAAATGTTGAAATAGTAAGCACGGGCCCAAAAATCTCTACGCGAGAAAGCGTCGAGGATGCAGGAACACTCGAGAAAAAACACGGACGATGAAAGTACCCTTCCGTCGGAAGGGGTGTTGACTCTGGTTCATAGAAATCGCCTCCCTCCTCTTTGCCAAGGGCTACGAGAGTCTGAATCTTTTGGAGTTGCTCGGAGGAATTGATTGCCCCGAGATCAGTGTTTTTGTCCATGGGATTGCCTACTCGCAGTGTCCGAATTCTGCGTTTCAGCTTGGAAAGGATAGTTTCCAATATGGATTCCTCTACGAGCAATCGAGATCCTGCACAGCAAACATGGCCTTGATTGAAGTAAATTCCCTGAACGATACCCTCGACAGCCTGATCGATAGCAGCATCTTCAAAAATAAGGTGCGCAGACTTTCCACCCAGCTCAAGCGTAAGCTTCTTACTTGTACCAGCTACTTGGCGCGCAATGGATTTTCCGATTTCGGTAGAACCTGTAAAAGCTATTTTCGAAACATCAGGATGTGCCACAAGTGCAGCGCCTGTTTGGCTCGCGCCAGTGATGATATTGACTACTCCATCTGGGAGGCCTGCTTCTTGTAGTACTTCGGCAAGAAGAAGCGCAGTAAGGGGGGTAGTCTCTGCCGGCTTGAGCACGACGGTATTCCCGGTGGCAAGAGCTGGTGCAATCTTCCACGCAGCCATCAGAAGCGGAAAATTCCATGGAATGATTTGACCCGCAACGCCGAGCGACTGAAATCTCTGACCAGGCACTGCGTATTCCAACTTGTCAGCCCAGCCCGCGTAATAAAAGAAATGGGCCGCAGCGAGCGGAATATCGATCTCTCGTGATTCTCGAATAGGTTTGCCATTGTCGAGTGTTTCGAGCACGGCAAATTCCCGCGCTCTCTCCTGAAGGATTCGTGCAATTCGAAATAAAATTCGACCGCGATCTCTCCCAGACGTGGACCTCCAAGATTTTTCATAGGCTCGCTTGGCTGCCTGTACCGCGCGGTCCACATCTTTGCTAGAGGCCTCGGCTATTTGCGCCAAGGGCTTTCCTGTCGCAGGATTGAGGGTCAAGAAAGTCTTTCCACCTTCGGCAGGTGTCCATTTTCCATCAATAAAGAGTTCATAGGTTGCCCTGATCTTGACCACTTTGTCCGATTCGATTGAGGGATCGTAATTTGCCTGAAACAATCCTTGTGCAGGATAAGACGCTTTCTTTGCTGGGGACTTGTTTCGTTCAGCGGTTGAATGAATATCAAGCATGAGGGGCCTCGCTCCTAGTCGAGTGAAAAAGCTTTGTCATAAAAATAGTGACCAGTAAGTTGTTTGGCGATTTGCTTCAATACATCATTCAGTAATGCACTTGCCCCAAATCGAAAAAGCTCTGGGCGTATCCATTCAGGACCCAGGGTCTCCTGCAACATGACAAGGTAGTGAATGCTCTGCTTAGCGGTACGAATGCCACCTGCGGGCTTCATGCCAATTTTTCTTCCTGTTCGGGTGTAGAAATCTGCAATTGCCTGAAACATCACCAACGTTACCGGCAGACTTGCGGCTGAAGGAATTTTTCCTGTCGAGGTTTTGATAAAATCTGCCCCTGCCTCCATGGCTAGGTCCGAGGCGAATCGAACTTTTTCGAGTGTACCTAGTTCGCCCGTTTCTAAGATGACTTTGAGGTGAGCTAGGCCGCACACTTCTTTGACTGCGGCAATTTCATCATAGACGCGCTGATAGTCGCCCGAGAGAAATGCGCCTCGCTGAATCACCATGTCGATCTCAGTTGCTCCAGCCTCTACCGCGAAAGTTACCTCTTCTAAGCGTGTCTTCAATGGTGTTTGACCCGAAGGAAATCCAGTTGCGACAGACGCAATTTGTATCTTGGTACCCTGCAGGGCCTTCACTGCCACGCTTACCATTTCGGGATAGACGCATACTGCCGCCACCGATGGAATGGGCCGAAAAGATTCCATCCGGCTGAGCTGCTCCGACAGTGCGGGAGTCATAGGGTAGCGTGCTTTATTGCAAAGTTGTTTGACGCGTTCGGGAGTGTCAGAACCCTCCAGCGTAGTCAGGTCCATGAGTTGTATGGAGGCGTAGAGTGCATCGAGTTTCGAGGATTTCTTGATGCTACGTTGGGTGAAGAAGTTGCAACGTTCCTGAATGCCGACGGAATCGACTGGAACGCGTTTGAGAACAAAGGATGCCGTTTCCAAGCTCATCTCTAGGGCATAGCACGAATGGCTCGTTTGCCAAACTGGGAGTTCACATTCGAAATCAATAGAGCCAGTGGAACCAATAGAATCAGATTTCGGCCGGTAGTACTTGGCTTCTCTTACATATTAAAACCAATACCCAGTGCTAATGCGGCGGGCAAGGTTTGTGGATTCTCGGTCGTAGGGAAGCGAGCTAATCCTTCGATTCGAAAGTGAATAAAGGATCCTGGCTCAAACTGAAATCCCGACGAAAAATTTACGCCACCGGTTGAGCCATAGCGGCCATAACCAATTTGATTCTTCCAAAGGAGTCTTCCCCAGTTAAGGTTGAAAATATAAGGTGCGACGCTAATGCCAGCCATATAGCCGTTGCTAGCCGTATTCTTCGGAAATACGTATTCTAAGAATATTCCAGCATCACCAAAAGCAGTAATTTTTTCACCAATGAAGGTAGACAGCGCAAAAGGGATGGCATCTGCTTCTTTATTATATCCGATAAGCTGATGGCCAGTAAGTGCCACTTTTGTAGTGGATCCTGTCGATGTCGACTGCGCATTTGCGCGGTGTAAGTAAGCAAAGAGCCCAATCGTCAAAACGATGAAGTAAATTGCAGAAGTTATAAAAAGTTTTCTTACAAGGGACATAACTACCTCTCATCCAATTTTAGAAATTCAATTGATCTTAGATAGAGCATGTGGAGTGCCAATTTTTGAAAAATAAAATCCTGATATATTAAGGGGTTAAAATTGGCCCCCCTAAAGTTGTCTGACTGATAGTCAGTGATCTGTCAAAAATTTAGACAGTTTAATTGAATCAAAAAGCGCCTAACGCCGCTTAAAACCTCAAGCGACTCTTCGGCATATGCATTGCAATGAACTCATAGCAAGCGGAACGAAGTTCTGTAGTTTGAGTAGAGAGATGCTGAAGAAACAGCAAATGAACGAAAGAGAGAAAGAGGGCAGAGTATGAACGGAAAACTAAATTTTAAAATGGAAAATGGATTACTACTAGGTCTCCTATTTTTGGGAGCATGTTCTTCGCCAAGTAGTTTGACCAGTGGTCAATCCAACGGTGAGTCCAACCTCGTACAGGATCAAGTGGCGTCCGCTACCCTACAGTGTCCTGCAAAGTCAAATACGTCATTGACTCGCCAAGAGGTGGAAGCCTTGTTGATCACTCTGGCCAATGATAGAAATAGTGATTCAACTTTGCATAAAAGAATGTTGGCTGGCATCGATGCAGATTTTCAAAAGCCAGTTCTTACAAAAGAAATCAATCCAACGGAAGAACGGTCCATTCGAGCCATTCATCAATTTGTAAAAGAAGGTCGCACGTTGGAACTCATCCACGGACGAATCTTTGACTTGATCTTGCAGAAAGTTGACCTGCGAACCCTGTCTGCTCAACAGATTGAAAAAGAGTTGACAGAGATCAACGTACAAGCCAAGCAGAGTGCGGATGACCTGATCCGTCGCATGGCTGAATTAAAAGTTTCAACGTCTGAATTGGTAGATGCGATTCAGTTTGTTTCTCAAGTCAAAACAGATTCTGGAAACAACCCTTATCCGCATGATGTTCGAAGTCAGATCGCTGCGATCTTTCTTCATTGCGGAGTATCAGAGTAAGGAAAAGGCGGCCTTCGGGCCGCCGACCCCTTTCTGTAGAATCAGAAAAAGCATTGCTACTAACTTCTAAATTCTTAGTACTCAACGAAATCACTTAATGGTAGCAATTGAATGATATGACCTCGTTGAGAAGCATCTGTGGAATGTCTGCCCTGGTACTATTTTTTCTTGGATTGTCTTGTCATTCGCAAGTTCAGGCAAGCTGCGAACATGACGCCAAGACCTTTAGATGTGTGAAGTACCTCCACAATTACGATGGGGACACCGTCACCTTTGAAATACCGGGCGTGCATCCTCTTTTGGGAAAATCTATCTCGGTGCGAGTTCTAGGCGTTGATACTCCCGAGAAAAATGGGAAGAAGCCGTGCGAGAAAGATCGGGCGCGTGATGCCCAACGACTGGTGGGCAATCTTCTGGAACATGCAACGTCAATTGAACTTCGAAACATTGGTCGAGATAAGTATTTTAGGATCCTAGCTGAAGTTTGGGCTGACGGAAAATCTATAGGTCCGATACTTCTCAAGAATCATTTGGCCTATTCTTATGATGGTGGACGAAAGCTAGCCAGTATCAATTGGTGTTTAAAGTGAATCGGAACTTAAAGATAGATTAACTTTCTTTGACTTAAGGATATACTACCATTTTTTTTGGACGCGTTTGAAGATCACTGTGTAATACTCCTCAAAATCCTTAAGGTGCTTCTTGACGATTGCTTCTACGATTTCTGGTTTTACGATTTCGTAGTCGTGAACGGACACATTTCGAAATCCCACCATTGCGACCATCTTATCTGCAAGTGTTTGAGAAATGACTTGATGTTTAGAAAGAATCTCAAATGCTTGACGGTAGGTATTGGGAAGTCCAATTCCTTCTTTGGCAATGGCGGCGTTGGCAATGTCAATGCACGCCTGAATGGCGCGCTGGAGGTTGAGCTCGTAGAGTCCCTGCCGAAAGTCAGGGTCGGCTTCCTGCGTTTTGGCCTTCTCAATCGCCATGAGGCAGTTTTTGATGATGTTGATTTTGGAATAGATGACGTCTTTTTCAGTCATAGCGTTTCCTATTGAGGAGCGCTTTTTCAATAATAGCGCGGCTAAATTTAAAATCGGGATAAATAGACATTTGGTGAGTCTTCCATTGAAGGAGGCTTCCCGGATCCGTCGAGAAAAGCAATCTCCCTGTTTCAAGTACCTGTCTGCCAAAGATCGGGTCCACCGTATTGAGGGCCACTAGCTGCACCTCGCGCTGGAGTTTTTTTTCAAGTTGCAACGATTTCTCAAAAAGAGTCGCGAGTCCCGAGTGCGTCTTAAAAAAAGCTGCTAGATCGATATCGCTATCGTCTCGGAAGCGTTCCGTTCCAGCGGATCCAAGAAGGTAGACAAAGGCACAGTCTTCCTTGAGTGTTTCGTCTACGGCCTTAAGAATGCGGTCCATCATGGGTTGTATTTTGACATTTTAGGTATCAAATCGCCAGGGGCTTCTGACTTTCGCCTTTTTAGAGATTCCGTGCTATCTCGAAATCCTATGGGCGCACAATGGAAGCATGCAGGTAGGACGGAGAATTCAGCCAAGCGCGGTGCTATGATCAGCAAGCTGGTCAAAGAAATCATCGTATCGGTAAAGTCCGGAGGGCCAAATCCGGAAGGCAATTTTCGCCTCCGTGCAGCGATAGAAGCTGCCAAGCGACTTTCGGTTCCGAGAGACAATATAGAACGCGCGATAAAAAAAGGATCGGGCCAGTCGGATGATGCGGTCAACTTTGAGATCGTGACTTACGAAGGATTTGCTCCACACCAGGTGCCGCTAATGATTGAGTGCCTCACGGATAATAAAAATCGTACGGCCTCTGATATTCGACTTATTTTCCGAAAAGGCCAGCTCGGGTCACCCGGTAGCGTCTCTTGGATGTTTGAAAGGTGTGGTGTCGTCGAGGCGTCTCATCCTGATCGAAGCCTAGACCTTGAGACGGTTGCGATCGAAGTAGGGGCTCAGAATGTCGAATCGATGGATGTGAAGGAAGCAGGAGAAGACCGACTGGGTGCGCGCTTCTATTGCACCTCCTCCGACCTTGATTCAGTGAGTAAAGCGCTTGCTGCGGCGCAGTGGGTCCCAACGCAGGTTGAGCTGAGTTATGTCCCCAAGACGCCTATTGAAGTCGATGCGGATAAAATGAAGGAAGTAGGCGAGTTTCTTGACGCGGTGGATGATCAGGATGATGTGCATCGCATTTATACAGCGTTAAAGTAGAAAATACCGCTCCATGTCATCTCTCGCCACTAGGTACCATTAAGAAAGGTGAGAGTACTCGTTTTATCGGATATAGGCGAAGCGCCACCGCAATCAACTGAGCTGCAAGCTTGTTTGCGCTCGCCCGAGTGGAGCCAAGAACGCCAGCTCCTCATGACTCTCAAAAAATTGCGACACGAAGTTCAACTCTTGGTGCTCTATCAAGACCTTCAACCTCTCTTTGAAGTCGCCCGTGACTTCAAGCCTGATGTCATCGTCAATGCATGCGAGGGATTTCGTCATCGAAGGGACTTGGAAGCCCAGGTTGCTTCCGTTATTGAACTTCTTGGAATTCCATTCACGGGAAGCGGGTCGCGCGGACTTCAGATTGCACAAGATAAGTCATTGGTCCGCCGCTTGGCTGGGAGTTTGGCAATCGAAACGCCTCAAGCCGTTGAAGTAGAAATGAATCAACCTCTCGATTCGGTCTCATTGGCTGGATTGGCTTTTCCGGTTCTTGTGAAGCCGCGAGATCAAGAATCCTCTGAAGGAATTCATGAAGTATCGGTGGTAAATCAAGTTTCTGCTTGTTTGGAACGGGTTGCCTGGATTCGAGAAAAATTTCAGTCGGGTGTTTTGGTCGAAGAATTTATTGACGGTCAGGATATCTATGTAGGGTTACTTGAAGACGAAGGCTTGCAGGTTCTTCAGCCGCGAGAGCTTGTTTTTGGCAAAGACTTCTCGGGTCACGGTATTGCTACCTACCGAGCCAAATGGGACGAAGCCTATCGAAAGAAGAATGGCATTCACTCGCGCAAGGCAACAGGGCTTACTCCGGAGACCTTGGCAAATTTAGAAACCTCCGCACGGCAAATTTTTGATGCATGTAAGCTCCGAGGATTTGGGCGAGTAGATTTTCGACTGGATCTTACTGGGCGCCCGTATTTGCTAGAGCTGAATGCCAATCCATCTCTCAATGTTCAGGATGATTTTGTTCAGTCTGCCAAGCTTTCCGGCTACAGCTACCTTGAAATTGTAAAGTGCCTTCTCAAAGCGGCACTTCCTGAGTCAAAAGAGCTTGACGCTTCCCGGAGATCTCGCGATATCTCTCAGGAATGAAATTTCGATCATGGAACGTCAATGGAATTCGGGCCGCCTGGGGCAAAGGGTTTCTTCATTGGTTTGAAGATCAAAACGCTGACTTCGTTGCCCTTCAAGAAACCAAGGCGCAGGTGGCTGATCTGGATGAATCAGTAATACATCCAAAGGGCTATGGGTCTGTTTGGCATTCAGCCGAAAAAAAAGGATACAGCGGAGTTGCCGTTTATTACAAAAAAGAACCGCAAGCCGTTATTCACGGACTTGGGCATTCTGAATTTGACTGCGAAGGAAGGGTCTTGCAGTTGGAGTATCAGGACTTCTTTTTGATGAATGCCTACTTCCCCAATTCTCAAAGAGATCACGCTCGCCTGGACTATAAACTAAAATTCTGCAACGCCATGCAAAAGCGCTGCGGTGAAATTGTCGCTACCGGGAAGCATGTCATTCTCTGTGGTGATTACAATATTGCCCATCAAGAGATTGATCTCAAAAACCCAAAATCAAATCAAAACAATGCTGGATTTCTTCCTGAGGAGCGGCAGTGGATGACAAGTTTTCTGGCTTCAGGAATGAACGATGTGTTTCGGAAGCATTGGCCAGAGCCCGATCACTATACATGGTGGAGCTATCGCCCGGGCGTCCGAGAGAAAAACATTGGTTGGAGATTAGACTACCACTGCGTCGATGACGCTTTTGTAGAGCGGGTCAAGCGCGTGGAACATCAGCCCGAGGTTTCGGGTTCAGATCACTGCCCCACACTGCTTGAGACGCGAGACGCTTAGTTGACGATACTGCCTTCGTCTTTTTGCCATTGGAGTGAAAGTGCTCGAGCTTTTTGGCAACGTTCAAGGTCTTGTATCTGAGTCTCCAAGCTCTTCTTGCTGGTTGCTGTTAGGTCCCGGTGATCCTTGAGCAAGTCTTTCAATCTGCCAATAAGTCGATCGTCGCAGGAACGTGGCAGGTAAAACCAAGCAAATGCGCTGACAAAGTGGCGATCGCGCTTCTTATCCAGAATGGGCAGAAATTCAAAATAACTATCCTCAAGCGATCGTGTCAGCGCTTCTTGAGCAAAAGTGTGCATGCTCTGAATCGCGACAATCAATTTTGAATCTGGCAGGCTCTTATCGGTGGGGTGAGACGCCTCTTCCGTCAATAGCGCTTTCCATTTGGACTTGATCTTGGGGTCAGGGAGTTGCACTTCGACCGAGATCGCCATTTTTTCACCATGATCGGAGCGATCGCGTTTCTTTTCCTTTTCGAGTAAAGCTACGGCCCTGGCAAAACCATTGCGAGCAAGTGCTCGCAGCATTTCCCAGCGGCGCTCCTGATCAATCTTGAGGCCTTTCATTGCAGAAGGACTTCCAAGCCATTTTAGTAAAAGCGCGAGGCTTTCCTTCTTTTTTGCGACTGAAAGAAAGGATTGATACCAAAGAAGCTGAATGTCACTTCCGCCAGGAGCTTTCTGCGCGCCTTTGAGGAAGAAATCTTCAAGCTTGCTGCGGTAAGTTTCGGTGGTTTCTTCATTGGGCAATAGCCACAATGCAGAGGTCTGAGAAGTACTTGCTTTTGCAAGGGTGCCGAGCACTTTTCGAACAATAGGTGGATTGGTTTCTTTTGGAAGGTGTCGCAAAGCAAGTTCAATGTACTTTTGAGCAGGATACTCGCCGTCATACACCATTTCCCACAAAGAAAACCAAAGCATCTGTCGTGTCAGAGGGTCAGTGACTGCGGAGAGGTCACTTTCGAGAGTTGCAAGGCTTTGGGCATCCAAACGCATCTTTGCAAAATCGTAGTCTTCAAAGTTAGGCATGATCAAAGCAGGACAAGGCCGACCCTCAAATCCTTTGACTTGAGTGCGGCTACCTTCGTAGCGAACCGACTGAAGGTACTTAGGCTCAAGAAGTCCTTTCTTGTTCTTATAGAAAAGCGCGACCTGGGTTGAATGCTTTCGGTTGGGGATGCTCTTTCCTTTGGGCTGTTGGGCCCGATCTTGAATCAAGGTGAGGCTTTCGATTCCTTTGGCATTGCAAGCGACTTCTGCCTGCACCGTGTTGGTTCCTAGCGTTTGCAGCCATTCCTTTTGCCAATCACTCAGGTCCGTTTTGGCGCCTGCCGCTAGGTGAGAAATAAAATCCTTAAGTGTTGCGTTTCGATAGGCAAAGGTTTTGAAATAAGTTTGGAGTCCTTTGGCAAAAGCCTTTTCACCCAGAACGTAGAAAATTTGCTTCAGAGTAGAAGCGCCTTTTCCATAAGTGATTCCGTCGAACATCGTGAATGCTTCATCGGTGCTTACCACTTCGCCCTCGATGGGATGAGAAGTGACCTGCTGATCTTCGGCATAAGCCCATTGCTTCATGTCGACAAAGAAGTTCTGCCAAGTGTCGCGCATCTTGAGCTTTCCGCCGATGGTGTCAAGTGCCCAGGCAGCAGCAAAAGTTGCGAAACTTTCATTGAGCCAAAGGTCATTCCACCACTTCATGGTGACGAGGTTGCCGAACCACATATGCGCCATTTCATGCAAGATGACGTCGGCCCGGTCGATTCTCATTTCTTCTGTAATTTTTGATCGGTACGCAAAGCGTTCCGAAAAAGTAACTGCTCCAATGTTTTCCATCGCGCCCCAGTTGAAGTCCGGTACGAGAATCTGGTCGTACTTTCCAAAGGGGTAGGGGTACTTAAATGTCTTTGCAAAGAAATCGAGTCCAAGTTGAGTGACCTTAAACCACTCCTGCGCATTGACATATTTCTTCAGCGACTTACGAGCGTAGAGCTTGAGCGGAATTTTTCCAGCCTTCGAGCTCCAAGAAGTATATGGACCGCCGATGAGAGCAAACACATAGGTAGCCATTGGCGCGCTTTTTTCAAAAGTCCAATTGAGCGATCCTTTGGTCACTTTTTTTGATGTGACGGAAGTATTTGAAATCAATTCCCAGCCTTTGGGCGTTTCAGCAGTCAAAATGTACTGGGCCTTAAGGTCAGGTTGATCAAAGCATGGAAAGATCAAATGAGCATAATAAGGCTCAAGGTCGGAGCGTAAGTAGACTTGTTTGTCCTCGGGATCCACAAAACGGTGGAGGCCATTGCCCGTCTTGGTATAGGCCCGGTCGAATTGAATTTTGACTTCATTGGACCCTTCTTGGATTGCCTTCCACGGAATCTGGATTCGGCTCCCATCGTAGGGGAGCTGCACTTCGACGCCATTGATTTGGGCTTTCTGGATGGAGCCTTCGTCGAAGTCCAAGAATGGTGCGGAGCCCTTTCCGAAAGTAGTTTTGGGCGCGAGAAATTTGATGGTCGTTAGGCCAGAGAAACGCTCATTGGTTGAGTCGAGCTTAAAGTGAAGTTGGTATTCAACGGATCCAATTTGACTAGACCGATGTTCTGCTTCTTCCTGTGTGAGCGGTGGTTTGGATTGAGCCGTGGCTTGATGCGCACTAGACATGATGAGGCCTCCTAAGCCTAAGATGAGTTGAAGGTATTTGAACATAAAAAATCCCCCCTAAAAAACTAGAGAATGGCTTTGTTGAGTGGATGCTGAACAAAAGTTAGAAAATGCTTAAGCTCCTGAATGGATTCCTTAATGTCGTCAATGGCTCGGTGCGAGCCCTTCTTCTCGATTTCAATGCTGTATCGATTTCGAAAAACTTCCTTGAACGAACTGACATCCACAATGCGGTAATGGAGTCGTTTGGCTAATTGGGGCATGTAGTAGTCGAGGAAGCGTTTGTCATTGCCAACGGAGTTTCCAACCAGGACCACGCGCTCATCTTTTTTATAGTGGCGGTGTACAATATCCATGATGTCACGTTCGACGGCAGCAAGCGGAGTTCCTTTTTGAACTTGCGCAGTGAGTCCACTGTCGCCATGGGTCTTTCTACACCAATCATCCATAAGACCGAGGATTGCGGGTGGCTGATAGACGACCCGATGAAACTCTTCTAAGACCTTGAAATCCCAGCTTGTAATAACGATTGCGACTTCCAGGATGTGATGGACTTTCTCGTCAAGCCCCGTCATCTCCAGGTCGATCCAAAACATTGGTGACATAGGCTCAGAAGCCTAACATAGAATTTCCTAAGGCCCTAATTCTGAACCATTTTCCTTGCTTCGCGAGCTACCTTTCGAGTAAGAACTGGCCTATGACACAAAAGAGAGTTGCCATAGATAAAGTTCGAAACATCGGTATTTCTGCGCACATCGATTCGGGTAAAACCACTTTGTCGGAGCGCATCCTTTTTTATACCGCAAAAATTCATAAGATTGAGGAAGTTAAAGGGAAGTCTGGCGTCGGCGCCACCATGGATTACATGGACCTCGAGCGCGAAAAAGGCATCACCATCCAATCCGCTGCTACTTACACTGAGTGGAATGGCTACAATATTAACCTTATTGACACGCCTGGTCACGTTGACTTTACGATCGAAGTGGAGCGCGCCCTTCGCGTGCTTGACGGTGCTGTGCTCGTGCTTTGTGGAGTGTCTGGCGTCCAGTCACAATCTTTGACGGTGGACCGTCAAATGCGACGTTACAAGGTACCTCGAGTTTGTTTCATCAATAAATTGGATCGTGCGGGGGCTAATCCTTTCCGCGTCAGTGACATGATTCGGGACAAGCTTAAGCTCAATGCGCGACTTATTACTTATCCAATTGGACTAGAGGATCAGCACAAAGGAATCGTGGACCTTGTCCAGATGAAAGCGTTTTATTTCGACGGCGACAACGGTGAAAACATCCGTGAAGCGCCAATCCCAGATGACATCAAAGCGGATTGTCAGAAATATCGCGAAGAGATGATTGCCGCAGTTGGTGACCTGGATGATGTGATCGCAGAAAAGTACCTCGCGGGCGAAGAACCCACGGTCGATGAATTGCGTCAGGCTATTCGTAGGACTGCGTTGTCCCTTCAGTTTGCCCCGATCCTTTGCGGATCGGCGTATAAGAACAAGGGCGTTCAGCTTCTTTTGGACGCGATTACTTACTATTTGCCTGCTCCTTTTGAAATCAACAATAAGGCGCTTGATCAAGATCAGGGTGAAACTGAGATAGTCCTTAAGTCTGATCCTAAGCTTCCCCTAGTTGCCTTGGCGTTTAAGTTGGAAGACGGTCGCTATGGACAGTTGACTTATATGCGGATCTATCAAGGAACCGTAAAGAAAGGCGACTTCATCTATAATATTGCGGCAGGCGGTAAGAAGGTCAAAGTTCCTCGCGTCGTGCGAATGCACGCGGACGAGATGAACGAAGCCGAAGATGCTCAGGCCGGAGATATTGTGGCGATTTTTGGTGTCGATTGCGCATCGGGCGATACGTTCACCGATGGCAACGTTCATTACACCATGACTTCTATGTTTGTTCCAAATGCCGTGATTTCGCTTTCGATCACTCCAAAAGAGCGTTCGCAAGAAGTGAATTTCTCCAAGGCATTGAATCGGTTCACCAAAGAAGATCCGACATTCCGAGTACATCGAGATGAAGAAAGTGGACAAACTATCATCAGCGGAATGGGCGAGCTCCATCTCGAAATCTATTGTGAGAGAATCAAGCGAGAATACGCGTGCGAAGTGGTAACTGGTCAGCCACAAGTAGCTTATCGCGAGACGATTAACAACAAAGCGGAATTCAACTACCTCCATAAGAAACAAACAGGTGGTTCCGGTCAGTTTGCTAAGGTTATTGGCTTTATTGAGCCCATTCCTGAAGAGGAAACGAAGGATTACGAGTTCGTCAATAAGGTTGTCGGTGGATCGATTCCTCGCGAATTTATTCCTGCTTGCGATAAGGGATTTCAAGAAGCGGTCAAAGAAGGTCGCTTGATTGGATTTCCGATCACACGCGTTCGTTGTGTCATCAACGACGGTGAATACCATGACGTCGACTCCTCGGAGCAAGCGTTTAAGACCGCTTCGATTATGGCATTTCGTCAAGGATACGAAAAAGCCAATCCAGTGGTCCTCGAACCAATCATGACCCTTGAGACTTCAGCTCCTGAGGAATTTCAGGGCACGGTGATGGGTCAAGTCAATCAGCGGCGCGGAATCATCATGAACTCAGAAACCAATGAGGGATATGTGATTGTGCTAGCAGAAGTGCCGCTGGCTGAAATGTTTGGATATGCGACGGACCTTCGTTCTGCAACACAGGGGAAAGGTGAGTTCACGATGGAATTCAAGCGATACAGTCCTGTGCCGCGTAACGTACAAGAAGAACTCGTCAAGAAGCATCAAGAGAAAAAGGCACAAGAGCGCAAGTAAGCAGTAGGCATTTTGCAGAGTTAAAAGAGGTTTTGGATTGTGGAATTCTTGACCTCCTTTTAATCACTAAGTAGATTGTTGAATATGTTGATAGCGCGAGCTTTTATTGTATGTTCTTTGCTTGTTCCGACGTCGGTCACATATTCTGGCCAATCTCCCGAGCCCTCCAAAGCGGACAAGACTCGCTCAACGCGACCCGTTGACGGTTCACTTAAGGGTCTTTTGAGTCAGCTGAAGAATGAGAGACAGGGTGTTCGTAGCACCCGCTACCAGCAACTCTGCTGGAAAGAGCTTAAGAAAAGCCCTAAGCGATTTATGCAGGTTTATCGAGAGGTTGTTGCAGATCACTATGAGGGGTTTGTCGATCTTTTCGTAGATGAAGTGCAGGACATTGCGTGGCCTGATGTTCTTGCAGTAGTTCGGTCATTGCAGAAGGAGTCCGATCTACACGATGATATGGTGAAATTGGCAAAGGATATTGAGTCCAAAGCAGAACAAATGAAGAATCAAATGGAGGAGAAATGAGCAGCATTCATATTGAGGTCATTGTGCCAAAGAATCGATCGCAGTCTGGAACCGCCCAAGTAAAAAAGAACGGCCGGATTTTAAGGCAATTTGAAGTGCTCGCCCGCGGAAGCAAGGGGCCTGGCGATACTCAGTATTTTAAGGAGGGGAATACTCCTGTCGGTGACTATGACGGTACTTTCGGAAGCGCGACAGATTTTCCTGCCGATTCTTATGGGACTCATGGATACGTACGGATGAAGCCGTTGAGCGGCAATGCATTACTTGCTGAGCAGGCCTTTGGTAGAACTGGGATTCTGATCCATAGTGGAACGTTGGGTGGTCCTTCCTATTGGCGCGGTTATGGCGCACTCAGAGCAACTAAGGGATGTCTAAGGGTTAGGGAAGAGGACATGGAATTTTTGCAGAAGCTGCTTTCCCAGCCAAAGGCTGCCAATCAATCCCATTCTGAGGCTCCACATGAGGTTCGAATTACTGTTAGAGAGAATTAAATTATTTGTTTAGTGGATTTTAGAAAATAGTGATCTTCCATGGGCTATCTCTCTAAAACGCGAATCCAAACTTCGTGCCCAAAGAATGCGCTCCTCCCTCGCTGAAGGAGCCCTCTAGGGTGAGCTTAATTCCGGTTGGTCCAAATCGAAATCCCACCCCGAGAAATGCAATCAATGAACCTGAAGAGGCGCTGGCAGAGCTTTCGATACCACTTCCGTCTATGGGATTGGTGATAGGAACAGTCACCTTGCCCCATATTATTTGGTAACCCAGTCCAATATAGGGATCCGCAAAATCCATACGTTTGGAGGCGAGGATTTGGGGCGTGAGCGTATAGGCTTTGACGAACGAGACGTCGCCATACGCCATAGCAACTCGTCCTGCATAGGTCAGTCCTTGGTCAGGATAGTAGAGCGTGCGGGTGATATCTCCTCCAAGGAGTAGGTAGCCTACCCAGCCAAAGTACGATGCCCCGATCGAAGTGGTTTCACTCAAGCCCTTGTGAACGTTGAGGCGAGCAAGCGGTAGGACCGGAATAGAATCTCCAGCATTGGAGCCGATGGATTGGAGTGCGGACTTGAAGTCCTGAGGAACTTCATAGGCAGTGGCTTCGACAGAGATATCGAGCCCAATCTTGGTTCCGAGTGGGGTGGCGGGTTCGTAGGCTTTGTGGTCAATAGCCATGCCGATGGTTTTGACAAAAGACTTGGTGACGGTAGGGCCCAGGAGAGTACCAAGGTCAGAGAGGTCACTGACATTGAACCCGAGTTCAGCTTTGGCCGGAGCTGTCCAGCATGCGAATAGCAATAAAAGGAGTCCCACTCCTTTATCTTAACCGAAGGTGAGCAATTGCCTACTGGGCTTTCTTTGCAGGCTCAGGTGTGGTCGGTGCCGTTGAAGCTGGAGAACCCGAAGTCTTTTGCTCTGTGCGAAAAACACCTTTTCGAGCGTCGGAGCCAATGACCGTCAGAGAAATAGAAGTGATCATGAATACGGTGGCAAGCCCTGCAGTAAATCGCGTGAAGAAATTGGCGCCCCCACTGCTACCGAAAACGGTTTGGCTAGATCCGCCAAAGGAGGCACTGATCTCTGCGCCCTTTCCGGATTGAAGGAGCACAACAAGGACCAAGAGCACACAAGTTACAATATGAATGACGGTTACAAGAGTGGCCATAGTTTTTTGGTTCTAGCGTCCCAGACTTTCTCAAGCAAGCGAAATTGCTGTTCGAACCAAGGACCCAAAATCACTGGCCTTGAGGCTCGCGCCTCCGATGAGTCCACCATCCACGCTGGGGCAGTTGAGCAACTCTCCAAAGCTCTCGGTTTTGATGCTGCCCCCGTAGAGGATCGAGATGCTCTCGGAGCTGGGACCGAGACTTTTGGTCAGCCAATTTCGGATCCAAAGATGAGTTTCCTCTGCTTGGGCCGGAGTGGCAGTCAGACCGGTACCTATGGCCCATACTGGCTCGTAGGCAATTACTAGACGCTCGCAAGCCTGCGTGCGAAAGGAATCGTCTCCCGCCATTAGTAGAGCCTCGAGTTGTGCCTGAAGGATGTTGTTGGTATTTCCGGATTCACGTTCGGGGCGTGTCTCACCAATGCATGCCATGACGTGAAGCCCTTGTGACAAAAGGCTTTTGGTCCGAAGGTGCACGGTCTGATTGGTTTCTCCGAAGTACTGTCTCCGTTCAGAGTGACCCACCAAGCAGAGATTGACCCCTGCTTCTTTGAGAAGTGGCCCTGATAGCTCTCCCGTATAGGCGCCAGACTTTTCCCAATGGGCATTTTGAGTTCCAATCTGGATGCCCATGCCTTTTGACGATTCTTGAGCCTGCGCAATTCCAAGTGCAGTTGGAAATAGGGCGACCGCTACTTTTTCGGTTGGAGTCCAATTTTGTTTGAGGGATTCAAAGAATCTTCGAATCTCCTCGCGCGATTGGTTCATCTTCCAATTGCCAGCCACCCAGATCTTGCGCTGCTGAGGTTGAGCCATCTTATTCTCCTGAGAGTACTGCTGGCTCTACGCGCTTGGGATCAAACTTGAGCACGTCGATTCCTGGAAGACCCTTGCCTTCCAAATACTTCAGCACAGCTCCGCCACCCGTTGAAAGATGGTTGTAACTTTCTGCGACGCCACTGAGTTTGATTGCTGAAACCGTGTCACCACCACCAACTATTTTTATCGCTTGGATCTTGGCGATAGCCTTTGCGACATTCATCGTGCCTGAAGCGTATTCTGGATTTTCAAACCAACCCAAGGGACCATTCCAAAAAATCGTCTTGGCGTTTGTTAAAAAATCAGAAAAAGCCATCACCGTACGAGGGCCGATATCAAAGCCCTCGAGCGTATCAACTGGAAGTAAGAGCGGAATCTCTCTTCGCTCAGCATCCCTCATGATCGTGCGAGCGCAGTCAACGTCCGAATCAGCCGGCTGCTTGGCTTTCGGCGGTAGCGTCATCCCTTTTGCTTTCGTAAAAGCATGGGCCATGGCTCCACCAATCAGAACGCCCTGAACATGCTTAAGAAGTTGATCGACCATCTTGATTTTATCGCTGACCTTGGATCCACCAAGAACCAGATAAAAAGGCTTTGCGGGTCCCTTGAGAAGAGGCTCCAGAAATTCTAGTTCTTTCTCAATTAAGAAGCCTGCACCTTTTTTTGCAATCAATTGAGGTAGGCCATAAGTGGACGCGTGTTTGCGATGCGCGGTCCCGAAGGCGTCACTCACATAGATGTCGGTGAATCGCGCCAATGCGTGACAGAACTCGGGTTGATTAGCTTCTTCTGCTCCATGAAAGCGCAAATTCTCAAGAAGGATAACGGTTCCGGGTTTCATGGTCTGAACCAGGAGTTCGAATCCCTCGCTGAGGTAGTCTTCTGCGAGCAGAACCTCCACGCCAAGTGCCTCAGCCAAGTAGGCTGCGATAGGTTCAAGCGAGTACTCGGGGCTCACTTTGCCGTCGGGCCGGCCCAGATGAGACGCCAGAATCAGTCGCGCTCCATTTTCCAATGCATACTTGATGCATGGAATGGATTCTTGAATGCGATTGTCTTCGAGGATTTTTCTTTGACCTTCGGCATCGGGCTCGCTCAAAGGGACATTGAAGTCCACACGCATAAAAACGCGCTGATTGGCAATGCGCAGGTCTCGGATGGAATGGATATTCTTCATCACAGTCCCTTCTTGGCCAAGAAGAGCGTGAGGTCTAGCATTCGCTGCGAGAAACCAGATTCGTTATCGTACCAAGCGACTACCTTTACAAAGTTGCCATCCATGACTTTGGTCAACTCCATATCGACGGTCGAGCTTGAAACATTGCCATTGTAGTCACAAGAGACCAACGGTTCGTCAGAGACGGCTAAGATGCCTTTGAGTTCAGAAGTGGAGGCTTTCGTATAGGCGTCGTTGATTTCTTTGGCAGATGTGGGCTTCTTGGTTTCGCAGACAAAGTCTACTAGCGACACATTGGGTGTTGGTACGCGTACGGAGTATCCATCCAATTTGCCCTTTAAGTGAGGAAGGACAAGGCCCACCGCTTTGG
This sequence comes from Bdellovibrionota bacterium, assembly GCA_963169695.1. Lineage (GTDB taxonomy): Bacteria > Bdellovibrionota > UBA1018 > UBA1018 > CAUJDS01 > CAUJDS01. The sequence goes on along the minus strand of CAUJDS010000062.1, from coordinate 40,709 downwards.
CAGCGCCAGTTGAAGTCGGAATCATGGATAAAGCTGCAGCTCGCGCCCGTCGCAAGTCACTGTGTGGAAGGTCGAGGATGTTTTGGTCATTGGTGTAACTATGAATCGTCGTCATGCTTCCGCGCACGATTCCCCAGTGATCGTCCAGAACCTTCGCCAATGGCGCTAAACAGTTGGTGGTGCAAGAGGCATTGGACAAAATATGATGTTGTGAAGGCTGATAAGCGGCCTCATTCACGCCCATGCAAATCGTAAGGTCTGGATCCGTGGCTGGTGCAGAAATGATGACCTTCTTTACGCCAGGCCTCATGTGTTTGGCGACCTTCTCTTTGTCTTTGAAGATGCCCGTGCATTCATGCACGACCTGTGTTGCAACGCTGTCCCACCCAAGCGCAGCGGGATCTTTTTCTGAAAATACTCGTACCTTCTTCCCGTCAACAATCAGGTTCTGTCCGTCGACCTGGATGGATGCTTGGAGGTTGCCATGTACCGAATCGTATTTGAGAAGGTGAGCAAGGGTCTGTATATTTCCGAGGTCATTGATACCGACGACCTCGACGTTGTCATTCTGAAGCGACAGTCGAAATACTTTTCGACCAATTCTGCCAAAGCCGTTGATGCCAATCCGAGTAGGTGCGCTCATGATCTTTCCTTGCTGAAGAGGGTTAGTGCCGTGGGAGCTGCAATCGCTCCAAGAATGGATTTATAGAAACTTCCCAGAACAAACGGATAAAAACCTTGAATCCAGGCTGCGTCCCAACCGATCCAAGCCGAAAGAAAAGTGACTCCTGACAGCAGGATGGCTAGGTGACCGAGAAGAAAAATAATTCCAGCACTTACAGGTTGGCGATCCCAGCCTTTTTCTGCCCATCGACCAACAAGGTAGGCCGCTGGTAAAAAGCCCAGGAGGTATCCGCCAGTGGGACCCATGAGGACCGCAATTCCTCCACCCAGAGCAAAAACCGGAGCACCCAATGCACCTTCTACTAAGTAAAGTACTACAGCGGCAGCTGCTCGATGCGAACCCAACGTGGTGGCGAGGAGAAGGACTGCGAGCGTTTGCAACGTCATTGGAATCACTGTGCCAGGTAGTACGAGACTTGCCTTAGACGACAAGGCAAGTACGATGCTTCCACTCAAAACCCATAGGCTGTCTCGCATAAGCGAGAGGCGCTTGGGATCGGTCTGCGTAATTTCAAAGGCCAAGGGACGACTCGATAGACGTGCACTCATGGTTAAAACTCCTTATAGGATCCTAGGTTTGCCTGTTTTGGTTAGATTAGTAAAGCCTCTCCTCGGTCTGTGATATTGAGACCAGTATGGGAAAGTGGCAAAGCGTTCAAAAAGATGATCATTTATCTCTACTAAGAGATGTCTACGAAGTCCTTCAGCTCTCGGGGGGCAATCCGTTTCGGCTCAGAGCCTATGAGAAGGCTCTCAAAGTCCTTGGTGAACTGCCGGAAGCAGAATTTGGAAAGCGGCTTCAGGCCGGAACGCTCCAAGAGTTGGATGGAATTGGCAAAGGGATAGAGGGACTGCTTGCAGAATACGGCACGACTGGCAAAAGCCTCGAGCGAGATCAGCTTGCTGCAGAATTGCCAGAAGGGCTTCGCGAAATGGCTAAGATCCCTGGCTTGGGTCCAAAGCGAGCGCGTCAAGTTATAGAGGACCTAGACGTGCACACCCTGATCGAGCTGGAATACGCCTGTCGAGAGAACCGCCTTCAAAAAATGAAAGGCTTTGGAGAAAAGCTCCAAAAGCAGGTCTTAGAGGGGATTGAGTTTTTGAAGTCCCAGCAGAATCTCAAGTCGTGGGTCGACGCGCGGCCGGTTTTTCAAGCGGTTCAGAAGTTACTTCAAGAGCGATTGGGCAAGGGCCTACGAGTTGAACCTGTTGGAGCCTTTGCACGTCGACTCGAAACCTTGGAGAAGCTCGAGATCTTGATCGTCGCGGAAGCTAAGGACCAAAAGACTCTGCAGAAGAAAGCAGACGCACTACTTAAGGAATGGCGTGAGGATTCGAAGGAGCGTTTTCCGATTCAACTCCATTGGACAAGCCCGCAAAGTTTTGGCGGAACGAGCGTCAAACTTGCTTCTTCCGAGGCTCATTGGAAGGCGTTGAAGATCAAGACCGCACCTGACTCCGAGAGCGAAGTGGATTTTTATCGCAAGTTGAAGCTCCCGTGGATACCCCCCGAGTCGCGCGAGACAGGGGAAGAAGTAGCCATGGCTCGAACACCCCAGTGGGACAAACTCGTTGGGTGGAATGATGTTCAGGGGGTGTTTCACACACACACGACACGTTCGGATGGAAAGGCGGATTTGGATTCGATGGTTCGGCGAGCTCGAGACCTTGGGTATCGCTACATTGGTATTTCGGATCACAGCCAGTCCGCGTTTTATGCAAGAGGCTTAAAGGAAGACGACCTCAAGTCTCAAGAAAAAGAAATTCGCCAAGTCCAAGAACGTTATCCAGAGATTCGAGTTTTTTGGGGTGTTGAGAGCGATATCCTTCAAGATGGCTCGTTGGATTATCCGGATCGTGTTTTGAAGAAGTTTGACTTCGTGATTGCATCGATCCACTCGCGTTTTAAAATGGAACGTCAAGAAATGACGGATCGAATCCTCAAGGCCATTCGGCATCCTAGCACACGCTTTATTGGGCACCTGACTGGACGATTGCTCCTAGGACGAAAGGCTTATGACATTGATATTCCTCGATTGATTCAGGAAGCGAAGGACCATGACGTCGCAATCGAAATCAATTCGCATCCTACGCGACTGGATATTGATTGGCGGTGGGGCCCTGAAATTCGCGAGGTGCAAATGCTGACGTCCATCAATCCAGATGCGCACTCTTTGGAAGGGTTGGAAGATACCGTGCATGGTATTGGACTTGCCCGCAAAGCGCTCCTTCCTCGCGATCAGATCATCAATACTTGGAAAGTCGAGCAAGTAGCTTCATGGCTGAGTCGCAAGCATCCCTAAAAAAGCGCGGCTCTCAGATGTTCGAGCTTTTGAGGTCTCACTACCCTGACGCCAAATGCAGCCTCCATTTTCGCAATCCCTTTGAGTTGATCGTCGCTACGGTCTTGAGTGCACAGTGTACCGACGCGCGGGTCAACCAGGTGACGCCCAAGCTCTTCGAGAAATATCCAGATGCCCCTGCCATGGCTCGCGCCAAGAAATCCGAGCTTGAAGCCTTGATTCACTCCACCGGCTTCTATCGCAACAAAGCCGCGTCGCTTCTTAAGCTATCGCAGGCTTTGGTCGAGCAGCATTCGGGTGAAGTTCCTCGAGACCTAGAAGCCCTGACCGCCTTGCGCGGCGTGGGTCGCAAAACAGCCAATGTGGTATTGGGCACCGCCTTTGGAATCCCTGGAGTCGTCGTAGATACTCATGTGGGTCGACTTGCGCGGAGGCTTGGATTCTCACGGAATAAGGATGCAACCAAAGTCGAATTTGATTTGATGAAGGTCTTTCCAAAAGAAAACTGGACCGCTCTCAATCACCTATGGATTGATCACGGCCGGGCTATCTGCCAGGCAAGAAAGCCCCTTTGCGACGATTGCTTTCTCAGCGAGCTTTGTCCTAGGGTGGACCTTGCATAAGAAATTCGATGCCTCGGTTCCAAGGGAGACACTCGACTCCTTGAATTCTTTTCGGTGTAGGATCTTGTGATATCCAAAGAGGAATGGCCTTTGGAATGTCAGAAGCTAGTCGAGAAAAGCGACGGACAGCCACTTCATCTACGCTGCGGGAAGATTTAATTTCAATGGCAACAGGTGGATGTGAAGTTTGCTCAACGATCAGATCAATCTCGCCTTGATCCTTGGTTGTGAGATAGCTCAATTTCAGGTCTTTCTCCAGCGATTTTGCGCGACGATAAATCTCTGTCACAACAAACTGTTCAAACATCTTTCCATAGGCGGTGGTTTGAGGAGTGAGTTTGCTTTCTAACGAACCGGCGAGTGCTCGAGTGACACCCGTATCAAAGAAATAGAATTTGGGATTCGTTCTCTGTCTCTTGCGAATAGATCGGTGGTAGGGTTGAATAAGAAAACCTACCAAAGTGTCGCAGAGGATTTCAAAGTAGTTTTGGACGGTTGTAGTGTCGACACCACAGTCCCTTCCAAATTTTGAAAAATTGATGATCTGAGCATTTTGAAGGGCAGCTAGAGTCAAAAATTCCCGAAAGGGCTGAGCCTTTCTGACGAGCTGTTCTGCTAGGATTTCTTCTTTGAGGTAGACCTGCGCATAGGCCTTCAGGTACCTGATACGATCCATTTCATTCAGGGAAAAGATCTCGGGAAGGGAGCCCCAGTTCAATGAGTCTTCGATTTCAAAGCGATCTCCAAGTTCCACCGTGGAAAGTCCGAAGAGCTCAAACCATGAAGCCCTTCCGGCCAATAGATTTGCACCACCTCGTTTTAGTTTGCGAGCACTCGACCCCGTCAACGCAAAGTGAAACTGCTTTTTACTCATCCAGGCCTGAACGACATTGAGTAGCTCTGGTACTTTTTGGACCTCATCGATTACTACCCAGTGAGGCTTGGTCCGTGATTTGGTTATCTCTCTTTCCAGCAGGAGCCCAAGACCTGAAGGGCTTCTCGAAAATTGTCTTTCGAGGTCTGGGTTGAGTAGGTCGAGCCAGAGAGGGCTTTCATTCTGAAAGAGGACTTTTAGGAGGGTGGATTTTCCAACTCCACGAGGGCCAAATAGAAAAAAACTTCGTGATAACGGTAGTTTAAGTGTTCTATTGAACATACCCTATAATAGTCGGCCTTTTGTTGGATATAGTCAATGAGAAAAAGATGGTAAAAAATGCGATAAGATTTGATGCGTTAGATTTCGCGTAGTTCGACATCAAGCCTTCACTTCATCTCAAACATAGAAATTCACTCTTACCGGTGTTAGAGGGTTCGGCATACTATGAAATCGAAATTTCGAATGCTTGGATTGATCGAGGCCAGCTCGCTTTTGGTTCTCCTCTTTATCGCGATGCCTTTGAAGTACTTGGCAGGTATTCCTGAAGCTGTTCGAGTGGTGGGAATGATTCACGGCCTCCTTTTTGTTGTGTACTGCCTGGGGGCTCAGGTCCTGCGTAACGAACTTCAGTGGTCACAATACAAGGTTGCCCTGGCCGTTTTCATCTCATGCATTCCGTTGGGCCCGTTTCTTTTTGACCGGAAGCTTTTTCCAGGTAGATAAATTGATCGCAATGCTGAAATCCGTGCCTGCCAAATTGTTTAGACCCACTTCCGAACCGACTGCACGACCCATGTTGCGTCTTTGAGGGCAACCTGTGCGTCTTCCTGATTGTAGAATTCTCCAGGTGTTAAGTCTTCGCTTCCGTAGAAGGCGAGTTCTCGATCCTTACGAAGTGCCTTGGAAATAGCGCACATTCTCTGAAGATCCTTGGCTGACAAGTCTTTAGGAAGCCGCTTCACTTCGGCATTCAGTACGCCTGATACATCGTGGACGCGAGGAACATCGACCCCCGAAAAACGAAGCAGGCCCTTCAAAGCTAGTTCCACAACCTCCTGTGCTTCACGAACCACATCTGGATAGGCCTGCTCATCCAGAAGGACTTTCAGGGCCTTGAGTCGCTTTTCACAACGAATCAGGTAGTCTCTTGCAAGGCTTTCATTTTGCACGTTCTTTTGTTCCCTTTTCTGTTCTATTTTGAGTCCAATAGGGCTGGCCGTGAGAAAGCCTTCGGCAAAATACGCCCGAGGCGATCGCACATCGCAGTCTCTGAAGTACGGTCCCGATACCATCCAGATCGACGAGGATCTGGCCTTCGAGGGCAGCCTCTAGCCATATGCCGGAAGGCCTTTCTGGATCGGGCGAGTGAACAAAATGGACGGAATACTGCTCGGGGAGATCTTTTTTGAAACGCTCCCAGCGTCTATAGAGAGCAGAGTCGATTTTTACCTCTGGAGCAACAATGACAAGAAAGTCCACGTCGGACCGAGCAGTCGCAGTGCCCCGAGCTTGCGATCCGATGAGCACGACCCCTGGCAATTGCTCGTCGAGAAATTCTCGAGCGCAAGACAACACCTGCTCGTAGGGCTGACTACCCTTTAGGCCGCGTTGAATCAGTCGATTGCAAACTTCGTTGAGTGAAGCCTTCTCCCTAACAGCGGCCTCTCGAAGCAATCCGTGTGTTTCGGGTTCGACTCGAAGGACAAATTTTCCAGAAGGGCGCGACATAGTACTATGATATCATTTTCGGGTTAGGTTGCAAGTCCCTGTCCTAGCTTTTCACTGGGGTGCAGCAGGATTAAGGGCTTAGGTGCAATAGACCTCCGCCCTGGCTCTCGGCGGAGACTTGGGGTAGGTATAGGGTCAATGAAACCCTCGGAACTTAAAAGCAGAATTGAAGCCCTGTCGCCAGGGACGGTCGTCGAAGTAAAGGACTTGACTGGCACAGAGGACCACTACCATGCAGTGGTGGTGTCCGCGGCCTTTAATGGCAAGCCGATGATTCAGCAACATAGGATGGTCTTTGATCTCCTGGCCCCCGAGCTTAAAAGCGGAGAAGTCCATGCCTTGACGCTTAAGACTTCTGTCCCCAAGTAAGAACATAGAAAGAAGGATGATTCCATGTCGCAAAATGCAGAACTAAGAACCAAGTATGATCAGCTCATCAAATCCAAGCCTGTCGTTGTTTTTATGAAAGGCTCGCCTGATTTTCCGATGTGTGGATTTTCGGCGCAAGTCATTGAGATCCTTAAGTCTCAGGGCGTTCAAAAGGACCAATTGGCGCATTTGGACATTCTCGAAGACGAGACCATGCGGGTAGCGGCCAAAGAGTTCTCCAATTGGCCAACGTTTCCTCAAGTCTTTGTTGGCGGAGAGTTCGTGGGAGGATGCGATATCCTTACGGACCTCAATGAAAATGGCGAACTCAAGGCAATGCTAAGCAAAGCTTAGGCTGGCCAGGTGCCCGATTAACCTCGGAACATGCGCTTCTTGCGGGTCTTCTTGCTGAGCTTGCGGGAGGTTTTTGCACCTTGTCGCTCGTTGAGCTTGCCTCGTTCGCGCTCTTTGTCGCGTTGGCGCTTTTTCTTTAGTCCTGCCACTCTCTTATGTCTTGTCATGCTCATAGTGACTCTCCGGATAACATAAGATGTCGTCCATGCGCTACGCGAATTTGTCCGAGTCGACTGTGGCTACTAGATCAGAGTGTTTAGTTGAAGGTGCTCATAGTACAGTAGCCAAGTGCACTCTTCCACTCGGTTAGGTTTGGAGCTTTTGCTAGGGCGCTGCCTTTTCTTCGTGGCAAGCATTCTATTCCATGATTTGTCCTACGCGCACGGACTGAACTTTATTGAGGCACACACCCTGCGCCTATCCAGCAGCGAGAGTCTGGAGGAATGGGTACTCTTTCATGATCGACCGCCTTCCTCTGAGAGTACACACTTCAAGTCCCGATCCATCTTTGTCTCTCATGGCGCTTTGTTTAGGCTATTCAATGCCGCGGACAGTGGGGATTCCACTAGAGTGCGTGGAGAGCTGGAGAGCAATATGGGGACTCCCTACGTTGCAAACGCCAGTATTGGAATAGCTGGATCCTACCGCGGGATTTGGCAGAGCTTTTCAGTCAATGCTGGGACAATCTTTCAGCCAAATAATCCGGTTTTCCCTGAACTTCGAGGAGTTCTATTTAATGATTTCTTATTTACGACTTCCTACGGGGTCAGGGTCACTCCAAGGTTGCGACTAAAACCAAAAATAACATATGGTTCTCGCAGGTTGCTTTTTCCAACTTATGATATCGGCGACCTCGTCGAAAACCAACCCATAGTGAAGATTCAGGAAGTTCCCTATTTGCCCGTAGTTGAAGTGGGTACCCTTGCCTCGGTTGATCTCACTCGAGAGCTTCATTCTTCGATTCATTTCAGTGTGCAAGGAGTCTCGCTGATTCAGAATCGTCCAAGTTATTGGGAGGCTCGGATAGGCGTTCATAGTAAGAATCTTGCAGTTCTCTGGAGTGGGGGACTCGTAGATACTTTAAAATTGAAATTATCCCTGGCGCCCTTTTTTGGAGGAAACTACGATTGGGATAGGACCCTTCAGCTTGGGCTTCAGGTAGGTTTCTCTGAGTTGTTCAATCTGGACTTGTTTCTTTGGGACCGATATCGGCTTGGCGCTTTTCTTCGTTTCAAACTCAGACCCATTGAAGTCCATTTTTTTACTATGGAAAGAGTACTTGATAACTTTGGACAGTATCCTACGCGACAGTATGGAGGCGGTCTATCCCTCTACTTTTGAGTCCCTAGGTCTGTTGCTTAGAGCCATCGAAGTCCTGGTCGATTTGGGTTGACTGCCGGTGGACCTGGAGGTGGAGTGTTTGGGTTGACTGCACCAACTCCACCACCACCGCGGACGCCCGTTGGAGGTTCGATTCCGCCGCGGACCCCGCCGACGCCACCTGTGCTGGCCGGAGGATCTTGACCAAAGATTCTATTTTTGAGTTCCTGAAATACTAACGCTACCTGCCGCTCTAGATAAATAAGAGAATCATCACCGACTTCATAGATGGCAAGCTCTCTGCTTCTTCCTGCCAAGTAGACTGTAAGTTGGGAGACTTCTTGAAATGCTGGGGCTCGGTCGCTTATCGGTTGACTCAACTCAGCGCTCAGTTCCTCGCGCAATGCTTTTTGATAAGTAAGGAATAGAGCCATTTGGAATTGAGCAAAGCGTTCTTCGAGTTCGGGAAGGCGAGTTCGGGTATTGTCATTGAATTGAAAAGCCTTAAAGGCATCGAATAGTACGTCTATTGCAGCAATCAACTTCAGCTGCGAGTCGTCTTGGTGTTCTGAAGCCAATTGTCTAGAGACATAGGGATCCGAATAGGAAAAGGCGCCCATAAGGAATTGAATCGTCCATTCTTCGGGTCTTTGGAGAGCGTGATCTAGGTCAAGGCTTTCGTATGCGGCTGTCAAAGCCCTTACTGCAAAAGCCTTGGATCGAAAGGTCTGTTCGAGAATAGCAGGGATGAAATACGGAATATAGTTCTGAGCTTCATTTTGGAAGGTGAAGCCGACTTGATTTGGCACGTTGAAAGGTCCATTGAGTGCCAGCAATATTTTTGATTCAAACTCACCGGCTGGATTCGCGATTTGAGGAAAACTTCCGCGAAGAGCCTTGGCAGTCCTATAGAAATCAATTTGTAGTTGACGAATGTGCTGAATCGCCGCCGTAAATTGCTCTCTTGCACGATCGGTCGAAATTTCTGTTTCGGCGAGCCATCTTAAGAAAGTCTTAGCGTGGACCATGAGTGAATACAATGAGATGCTACCAAGTTTGAGCTTTCCTAACGGATCATTGCGGTTCTCATAAAGAAACTCAGAAAGCTCTATTGCTTTATTGAGGTGAAACGCCTGACGAGCATCAAGCGCGGGTACTAGTGTGAGACCCGTCCTTAGGTTATGGATAAGATTTCTAAACAACAACCCATAGTTCCTAATGGTTGGATCCGAGCTGAGATTGGTAGAGGCTAGTGAGTTCAGAAGGTCTACAAGGCCCAAAATGGAGAATCGAGAGGCTCCTGCATGGGACTCGCTCAGCGCTGCTACCACCGGACGACGCTGCTGATCGGACGCTTTTGGATTTTTGTCCAATAAGGCATTGAAGGCTAGGATTGCTTTTTCGTAGTCCCCTCGATTGAAGTGACTCATGCCTTCGACAAAGAGGGCGTCATCCTCGAGGGAGGTAGCCTTATAAGAAGAACAAGCTCCCGTAGTTAGTGCCAAGGCGACTACGAACAATCGCCAGAATGGTTGAGCCCGTGTGACGTATCGCTGCATCTATATGATTCCCCTAAGACTCCGCGAAATTGAAAGCCCCAGGCAGAGGTATGCAAACACTAGGCCGGTGGTCACTGTGGCTAATGAAGTGAAATCACTCATGCTGTCAGGGAAGACGCAGTGCCAATAAACAGTCGCTGACGATAAGATATTCAGGTTATTTCGTTTAGGTACGGACTTACTTGTTCGTTTAGGTACTCGTTTAGGTACGGACTTACTTGTGGGACTCGTCGCATCAAAATGACGCATCAAGTCCCACAAGTAAGTCCGTACAGTATCCGATAAACACCTGAAGGAGTGTGTACTTGAGGGGTAGGGGTGTGTTCATTCTCGGATTGGTTACAGCGCTGATGGCGTCGCCTTGGACGTTTGGGCGCGACTTTGATTCGCTGAATGTCCAGGAGCTTGGAGAGCTCGCGGGTAAGACCACAGACCTTGTGCTTGAAATTCGGGCAGCACGGATTCTGGCTCAACAACACGGCGCAGACCTTGTCACCTATGGAGGGACGTCTCGGGAAATCCTGGTCTTCATGCGCAAGAAGATGCACGAATTGGGAGGGGTCGACGCGTATCGACAATGGGTAGAGAGCCGACCTCGCTTGCATCTCTTTGATTGGCATCGAATTCAAAGTGACTTGGATCTGATGTTGATCGCGAAGGATGCCCAATCAAATGTTAAGTCCAAGCCAGATTACTCAAAAGTCATCGCTGGTATTCAAAAGGAGCTACCGGGAAATATTTTCTTTAAAAATTTGGACATCCAGATTGCGGCAGATTTTTTAAAAGATCCCAGGTTTCGTCCACAGCTTGAGCACTTTGAAGCGATTTCTAATATTCCTATTGGGCCTCAAGGATTTGTGTTTTTGTCCGAGCTTCAAGCCCAGGTGGACGGTAAGCCGATGAACCTCGCCGAGTGGGGCGTGAAGCAGTTTCAGAAAAGAGAACTGGATTTTCGTCTTAATCCGGAATTTAAGAATCAGAACGCGGTTTTCGCCAAACTCAAGCAAGTATTGCGGTGGTTGCGCTACGGTTCGGAGTATCCGGATATGCATTTGTCTGCAACTTCGCAGTCGGCTATTCGCTCGCTTCTGCAAGACATTCGGCAAAATCATTTGAAGGAAGCCTTGGCCTTTTTGAAAACGGGGCATGAGGAACTTCAGTATTATGGTGCAAAGGCCACCACCGCTTCCGGCAAAATTGTCGAGGCGCTGGAGAAGGCGCAGCTTTATTCAGGAGGTTCTCTTCACACTCGCAGACTCCTAGATGAGTATGGAGTGACGACGTTGGCGAAAGAAGCGGGAGTTGCCAAGTACCGCATTTTTGATCCGCTTCCTGAGGGTAAGGCCATTGCAAGTGGAGCAGCAGCCGAGGTGTTTCTTCATCGAACCTCCCTTGCCGCGGCTCAGTCGATGGCGAATGGGGCACTTTGGATTTCAAATGGAACAATGTTCATTCAAGGTAAATCTTCAACGGCCGTTTTAGGGCCGGGCCTTTACTGCGCGAAAGGTGCGGATCAACTATCCTTTGGTGATGTAGCGATCGCGCTGGAAGTGGAGCCGTCGGCCGCTAAGAACTATGACGGTCGTCTGGTTCTTAAAGATAGGGCTCAGATTCGTGCAGTTCTGCCTTTAACGTTAGACACGTTGTTTTTCACCTTTGAACGACAATTGGAAGATCCAACTCTGTCGAAGGAAGAGCACGCGTCGGTGGCGCGCGCATTGGCTTCCCTTCTCAATCCCGAAACGGATCCGCAAGATATCGAGCGGTTTCGTGTTCTCCTAGAAAAAACTCAGACCGTGGATGTAACGGACGCTTTTCTCGGCAGTTACATGAGAAAACCGTCCACGATTCGTGCCATTTTTGGCGGAGGTGCCTCGGCGAGGCGAATGAATTTCTTGTCCGAGGCTTTAAATCATTCCAGTCATGCCGAGTTTGCGATCCAAGCATTGGAGGCAGCCTTAAGAGATTCCTCCTTAGAGTCTTTGATAAAGGAAGTTCCTACTCTCAAGAGCTATCGACAAGTCACTGAACGTGCCCTTCCCGCATCGGCAGGTTTCATACGGGATCTTCCGGAGTTTGTCGCAAAGGCGGAGACCCTTCCCGAACAACTCATTCTTACCGCTACTTTGGAAGCTTGGACGAAACATGCACTCGACTTTGGGCCTGGCGATCGCTTGTCACTTTGGGATGAAGGTGCGGAAACGTATAGAAGTCGTGAACGCGAGCACGCCGTCTACTTGCAAAGAGTGAAGGGTGTCCTGGGCAAGTGGGGCGACGAAACTCTATTACAACTGGAGAGTCTCTTGGCGCATCCTGATAGGAGAGTACAATCTTTTGCTTTGGCGCACCTGCTGAGGAAAAAAAAGAACTGGAAGCCATCAACCTGGATCGCGGTTGAGCAGGTTTTCTACCGAAATCAAAACAACTTGGGAAAATTGGCCGATATTCTTCCCGACATTGGCATTCGAGACAATCCTCGGGTCCAGGGCGCAAATGCATCGGACGTTGCTCGATGGGATGATGCCTATTGGGATTTTCTGGGGGCAACGGGAGATCGTGTTCAACTGGCGGATATTCCCCAAGCAAGTCACCATCCCGGATATTGGAGGCAGGTCTTTCAGCAGCTAGCGGATGAAGGGGGTGTTTTCAGCGTCCATGTCGTGGGAGGTAAGGCCCGCTTTCAAGCGTTGGTTTTAGAGGAGTTAAGCAGCAAGAAAAACATGCCAGAACCTCCCGTCAACGTTTGGAAAGTCGTCAACAGTTTATTGAACAATCGCGGTACTGACGTTCAAAGTGGCGCAATGAAATTCGTTACCGCTCGCCCAACCTTGCCTGAAGATGTCTGGGCAAACCTTCACAGTGTTTTGAAAGCGAAAATGGAGAAAATGCTAGAAGCGCGCAGGGAATGGTCCGAAACTAAGAACCGTTGGTACAAAGAGCGGTGGGGAATGGAAGCCAGCCAACTTGTGCAGCTTGCGGATGTTCTGAAGCAGAAGAATGATCTTCCGGTCGAAACCAGAGACTTATTGCGCTCCTGGAAATTTAGGCGAGCGGTTGCCTTTCAATTGGACGATTGGGGCAAGCCTATTAAGAGACGCTACCTTCCACCGGAAGGACCCGGGTTTTTCCGGAGGTGTTTGGCTAAGGTTTTGAAGAAGAAACCGTGACTTCCCGTTTAGGTACCGAATTCCCGAATCCACTAAGCAGCGTCGTCTTGTTGCCAATCATGAAATACGAGGGTCGATGGATGGACATGGAGAGCTTTTGCCAGCACCTTCGCCCGCTCGATTCCGATGCTTATTCTGTTCTTTTCAATGGCGGAAATGGTGCTCTGCTTTAGGGCAGTGATTTGAGCCAATTGGAGCTGGGTAAGTTCATTTTTCTCTCGAAGCATACGAACGATATCGCCCGTTGTAAGGCTCACTCGTCGTTTGCCCACCACGTAATGACCGCTACCAAGCAACGATCTAGTTTTTCTTCCGGTAGTCATGAGCTGTTACCTCCTCTATTTGCACCATGATTTCATCATCATGGATTTGATAAATAACTCGCCATTTTCGGTCCAAGGACGACGAACGAAAACCCTTCCATTTTCCCTCAAGCGCATGGTCTCGATATCCCGGAATTTTCCTTACGGAGTAGGGACCCGAGTTTTCCACGGTTGTTCGCCAGAGTTCATACTCTTCCGCAATGTGGTTGGGGCACCGCTTAAGCTCTTTAACTACGGACTTGTGCTCGAGCACGACCCACATAGCTAAAAAGTACTATAACTAATTAGATATGTCAACGGCTCCTTAGCTTATGTTGTTCATTCCTGCTGGTTCGTCGCCGAGGAGTCTTTGGAAATGGATTCGCACGTATAGTATGGTGCGGATCGATGTTGAACAAGACCCGCACACTGTTATTGATCTTCGTGTCGGCGGGGACCGCGTTTGGTTCCGGCTCGGGTCGGGACTGTCCTTTGGGGCTATCGCAGATAGCGTTGATTTCGGATCACAACGACTTCAAAATTCTCCGCGGGGGCAGGGCCTGTCCTACTGGAGAAATTCGGATCCGTCCGGGACTCCACCACACGAGTAAGTCGCTCCCGCGTTTAATGCGGGCATGGAGGCTGTTGCATGCAATTCATTTTGTCGAAACACCTCCGGTAGGGGGCGGCGCCCCCGGAGTAGTTCGACTCAGTGGATTCGAACTATTGGCCTACGCTCAAAGCCTTCTCCCTCGGGGTAGGGTGCTTTCGTACGCTAGTGTGGATGAACTGCCAGGCACCCTGCATGCCAAAGCCGCGGACCTCTTGGACGCGCACAGCGAATTGGCCGAGGATCAGTCTGTTCTTTTCCTAGCGGTGTCTAAAGTATCGGACGAACTCTTCCTCCAACAGCTAGGCGCCACCGTGGAGTGGGTCACGCACCCTGTGACGATCCGAGAACTGCTCACGGCCAACCCCTCCCTGGACGGGGTCAAATATGCGATTCAGTCGGATGGCGGGGTGGAGATCGATCTTGCCACAGGCGACTCATCGTTATGGCAGGCAGCAATCCTATTTGAGTCACCCCTGACGGTTGTCCACCCTTTCGAAGGTCCTCAGCCTCAGATCGAAAGGGTTTACTTCGGTCGGGTGCATCGGACTCCGGCCTGGAAGGTTCTGCTTTTCATGGAAAGGCAGAACCCGATTCGCGAAATCCACGTGGACCGTCCGACCCAGCCCTTTTCGGTCCAGACCTGGACTGCGCCACGCCGATAACGCTTTTACTGGTAGGTACGAAGCTAGTTTCAACATGCCAGCGCGTCATTTTAATTCGACGAATCAGAATGACGCATCAGGTCTCACAAGTAAGTCCGTACCTTGTACCTTTAGTACCTGGGTCCCCGCACCGATGAGAACCTGTGGGGCCAAGGCATTCTCTCAACTTACGATTTCTGACGACCGTCTTTATTCTGACCTGGATGGGGATTGCCTTTTCTACACAGGCGACCCCTAATTCGCCCGATACTTCGGTACCGCCCCACGCGCAAAGCCCCAACTGGCCCAAAGGAGGAGACCTCAAGCTCGAGCGTCGCCCACTGAAGCAGGTCTATCATGAGAAGTTACTGGGTTTTGACTTTGAAAGCCTTGCTCCCGAGGATCGCAAGCTCCTCTTGTTGCAGGCCAAGAACTACGCCGCCTTCTTGAATAAAAAGATGAAGTCCCAAGCTCAAGCTGAATACCTTGCGCATTGTCTCTCGGATTTTTCGGATCCATTTTGTGCTTACCTTCCGAAAGAAAAAACACAAGGGGAGTCCTCGCTGGCACGATCCATACGCCCAAGTCCAGGCAGCCTATTGGCACTTTGGAAAGAAGCCAAACTCACTGAACTCAACACACTCAATCGCAAAGATCTTTGGAAAAGTTTGAAACTGATTTCAGAGTGGTCGGATCTTCGTTCAACCGCCAATGCGTTGATCGAGCAGAAGTCTTGTGCATCTGCAGAGCTTTATTTTGCGCTGGGATCCAAGTCGGAAGAATATTTTCCAAATGAAGAAAATCGCACAATTACACATAAGCTCTATGAGAGAGTGGCCAGTTGCTATGTAGGTAGTGAATTACCCGACTCTGAAGACATTCGTAAGGTTGTCTTTAGACTCAGTCTTTTGGATATTCTGGATGGAGACTGTCAAAGTGCACGACCTCACTTAGAACTACTAGCGGACGAAAAAAATGGCGATTTTGTTACGCGTGCCCTTTATTGGAATGCATGGTGCGCTAGAAAATCAGGAGACAAGCTTAGGTTTCAGATATTGCAGTCGCGCCTTCTCAAGGCCAACCCACTTGGTTACCACCATCTGAGTATTCGGGGCGGCTCAGTGCTAGAGGTTTCGAATCTTATTTATATGGGTGGCACACCGCAGATTCAATTTCGAACCATGAAGGACCCCGCAATTAATCAGAAGGTTCGAACCTTTGAAGCGCTTCTCCAGCTGAACGAGGCTGACCTCACTCGTGCGATTTTCAAAGAAGTGAGGCAGGACCTGACTGGCACCGAGCCTGAATTTCAAGCGTATATCGCTGTGCTGGCCAATCGAGCGGGTTTGCAGATTCCGGCTTTTCAAGTACTCGGAGACCTCTTTCGCAATGATCCTCTCTGGATAACGCGAGATACTTTAGAAATGTTCTTCCCTGTTCGATTTTACGAAAGTCTTTGGAAGCAACGAGGGCGAGTGGATCCCTACTTAGCAGCGGCATTGATTCGGCAGGAGAGTGGATTTGTGCCCTACGCGCGGTCCCCAGCAGGTGCAGTGGGATTGATGCAATTGATGCCAGCTACTGCGCGCCAAATTGCACATGTTTCTAGAAGTGCGTTGTTTCAGCCAGCGACGAATATTGCTTTAGGTGTGCATCATTTTCATGAGTTGCTCAAAGAATTTGGTGGAGATGCTGAACTGTCACTCGCGGCTTACAATGCTGGTTCTCGCAATGTAAAGAAGTGGGTAGATCGCTATCCTACCGAGAATCGAATGCTCTTTTTGGATTTGATTCCTTTTTCTGAAACGCGTGATTACGTTTCACTCATTGCCCGCAATTATTACTGGTACTTAACGCTCTATGCTCCAAGCGGAGTTGATGTCCTGTCGCAAGAAGGTAGAACTCCTGCAAGCCTATCTTCGGTTGTTGCGAGATTTCCCGCAATCAATTCGGCTTTTCTGGGTCTTTAGGTGTCTCCGGAGCTGGCTCAGCTGGAGGTGGAGATGGTGGGAGAATTACTTTTTCCTTTTCAGCCTGAATAGCGGCTTCAATGCTGTGAATGACCTTGAGGAGATGCGTGCCGTGGTTGATGTCTCCCGTGATAGCTGAGTCGCTGAAAATACGTAGTTGGACTCGATCATATTCCTTGTAGAGAGCTACCAATGCCGGCTCCGCAATGGGACCGAGATAAGCGAGGCTCTCCAATAATGTAGAATGAGTTCTGCCTTGATTCATAAGAGGGAAGGACGTCGTCTCGGGCAATAAAAGGACTTGTTGGATCATTCCTAAAATTTCTATCGCTTCATTGGAGGTAGTGCTTAGTCCACCATTGGGTCCATTTGATGCGAGCATGGCAGCTATCAGAAGTGCTTGAGAACGGTCACCATCGAGTTGCCGACCATCCTGAAACAAGGTCTTAATGATCTTGACGGTTCGTACTCCAAGTCCCTTCATACCAAGGGTTGAACGAATGGCCTCTTCCATTCCAAAGAAGGGCGTCGAAGGATCTTCCGCTCGCATTGCCAAATCGCCGAGTGTTTGGAGAAGAAAGGGTATCGCAATTTCGCCAGAATCTCCTAGTAGCCCCAGGCCAATGATTGCGTTTTTGCGAACCTCGGGGCTCTTTCCAACGCGGAGGAGCCTGAAAAGTACTTTTGCTGTTTCATCGGGATCGGTACCTGGCCCTTGCGGTAGAAAAGCAACCAGCTGAGAGGTGAGTTGGATCATCTCACTTTCATTTTGCGGATCGGCTTGCTTGATCTGATCTACCATTCGGTCGACTTCAAAATTTTCTGGCAATGGCGCACTATTTGGCCGCAATGCTCGAGCCGTCGGGGGAGTGAGGGAGGAAGTCGTGCTCCCAGGAGATGCGTCGCAACCTGTTGCGACCATGGCTGTCAAAATGGCTAAAAAGCCCCAGCATTTTGTATTTGTCACTTCAAGCTCCCCCATGTTCAACCCACGCACGATTCTATTTCGTGTAGCGCCGAAGTCAAACAGGTTCTCAATTTTAAATTTTTGATCTAAAAGAGTAGTAAGGGGATTGCTTATGTCACCATTGCTTCACGACTTGGCCAAATGGGCGGAACAGAATCCAAATCATCCCGCACAGCGTTACAAAGAAGCTGGTCAGTGGAAGACTCTGAGCGCACGCGACTACTGGGAACATGTATTTGCGATGGCCCTCTTTTTGGAGTCCCGAGGAATCGGTGTCGAAGATGTCAGTATTATTTTTGCCTACAATTGTCCGGAGTGGGTGCATACAGATCTCGGAATGATTCTGTTGGGAGCAAAATCTAGTGGGCTTTATCCCAATGCCAGCCTCAAAGATATTGAGTTCATTCTGAGTGAAACCAAAGCGCGAGTTTTGGCAGTTCAAGACCGAGAGTATTTTTTAAAAATTACCGGCCCTCAGCAGGAAAATCCCCTTCCGGCCCATGTTGAACTCATTATTGTCTATGATGGTGATACAAGTATATCTTCCAAAGCTGTGTCTTATGAAGATGCCATTCGTCAGGGGATGGAACTGGCCAAATATAAGAAGCCCGATTATTTCTTGGCTAGGCTCAACAAAGATTCCGGTGCTTTTCTGGTCTACACGTCTGGAACAACCGGTAATCCCAAAGGGGCAATGGTTTCTCTCGACAACCTCGCCTTTGTTTCGCAGGGAGCGATTCAGGTTTGGAATCTACCGGTAGGAAAGGGAGATCTTTTTTCGTTTCTTCCGCTTTGTCACGTTGCCGAGAAAGAACACGGTATTGGCGTAGGGATTCTGGGCAGACTTACCGTGAGTTTTTGTTCCAACTTTGACAGTGTCTCCTCTGAGTTGGCAGAGGTTCAGCCCAAGCTTCTTCTCTCGGTGCCAAGGCTCTGGGAAAAAATGATGGAAGGCGTAGAACAGCGTTTGGCGGATGCTCCTTCCCCTCGTCAGCAAATGGCTCGTTGGGCGATGGCCGTTGGCGAGCGTGTAACCAACGCAAGGATTGGCGGAGAAGGCGGGATTGGATTCTCGGATCTGATCCAATACAAGCTCGCCGATCGCTTGGTCTTATCGAAGGTGCGCAAGGCTCTCGGTTTAGGCAATAGCATTGCTTGTGCTTCGGGTGCCGCTGCACTCCCTGAGAATGTGGTTCGGTGGTTTCGTAAGATTGGCGTGCGAGTGCTCAATACTTTGGGGCAGACCGAATGCTCCGGAGCATATGTCTACGAAATGCTAGGCGGCGAAGGCATTGGTACGGTGGGAGTCCCACTTCCCGGTGCGGAGATCAAAATTGCTGAAGATGGAGAAATTTGGACGCGTGGTCGCCACGTATTTAAGGGGTATTTCAAGAA
Source organism: Bdellovibrionota bacterium (assembly GCA_963169695.1). GTDB lineage: Bacteria > Bdellovibrionota > UBA1018 > UBA1018 > CAUJDS01 > CAUJDS01. Next base: position 21,837 of record CAUJDS010000062.1, on the reverse strand, counting down.
TCCGAAGGCGACGGATGAGACCTTTACGGATGGGTGGTTTCGCACAGGAGATATCGGAGAATTTCGAGGAGATGGTAGCCTTGTTGTCCGTGGTAGAAAAAAAGAAGTATTGAAAACATCGGGCGGAAAAATGGTTGCCCCTTTACCCATCGAAGAAAAGATTAAAGAATCTCCCATGATCGCTCAGGTCTGCATGGTGGGGGAAGGTAGAAAATTCATTTCTGCTTTAATCACTTTGTCAGAGGCAGAAATTAAAAAGGCAAAGGACAAACCCGGAGCCATTGGTGAAGAGAGTGTTGTAACGGATCCAGATATCCTCGCCCGGATTCAACGAGTCGTTGATGGTGTGAATGCCAATCTTGCAGGGTACGAAAAAGTGAAGAGCTTTGTCGTACTTGCACGAGAGTTCACAGTAGATAGTGGAGAAATGACCGCTACCCTCAAGCTCAAGCGTCACATTGTGGAGCGCAAGTTCAGCCATCTCATTGATCAGCTCTACTTAGCCGCATAATTCAAAACTTCTTAAGCGATGGGAAGAAACTGACAGTCTTTGTAGTGATCTTCTGCCCATCGAAGCGCCCAAGGGCTCTTAAAGAGAATGACTGGATTCTGGTCTCGATCCAAAACACATCGACTATCGCTGCGACCTTCAAAGAGCTTAAGATCCATTTTGTCCGAGCGGATCCATCGAGCGAGAACATAAGGCAATGGCTCCATGATTGCAGCAACGCCGTATTCAATTTTGAGTCGCTCCTTGAGGACTTCAAATTGGAGTCCTCCGACTGCGCCCAGTATCGAATCGCGATCTCCCAGGTCTCGGTCAGAAAATACTTGAACGACCCCTTCTTCAGAAAGCTGCTCCAAGCCCTTCCGTAGCTGTTTGCGCTTCATGGGGTCCCCAATCCGTATGCTCGAAAAATGCTCAGGAGAAAATCGAGGAATGCCGCCAAACTCAATTCCCTTGCGTGTGGTGAGCGTATCGCCAATGCGAAGTTCTCCAGAAGTGTCTACCAGTCCAACAATATCTCCAGGCCAAGCTTCTTCAATGATCACTCGATCCTGGGCAAAGAAATTCATGGGCCGAGCAAGCTTCACTTCTTCGGAAGTCCTTGAGTGGTACGCACTCATTCCTCTTTCGAAATGGCCAGAGCAAACCCGCATAAACGCCACGCGGTCACGATGTCGCGGATCCATATTGGCTTGGATCTTAAAAATAAACGATGAAAAGGCGAGATCACTCGGCTCCAGCGTTTCTTCCTGAAGTGTTTTGCGCGAACCGGGTGCCGGAGCCATTTTGATAAAATGCTGAAGAAAGTTCTCCACACCAAAGTTGTTCATCGCAGAACCAAAGAATACGGGCGTGAGCTGTCCTTGAAGGACCCTTGCTTCATCGTACGAGTCTCCAGCGGCTTCGAGCAGCTCTATTTCTGAAAGGAGTTGCTCGTAGACATCATCTGCTTCGGCAATTTCCTTGAGAATGGGATCGTGAATTCCAGACAAGGTCTGCGAGCCTAACTTGCGTTTGACGTTGGCTTCATCCTGGCTCTCAAAAAGCAGGACCTCTCGGTTCCTACGATTGTAGACCCCTTTGAATCGATCTCCCATGCCGATTGGCCAAGTAATGGGGCAAGAGCGAATGCCCAGAATCTTCTCAAGCTCGTCCAAAAGGTCCAACGGATCCTTAGACGGGCGATCGAGCTTATTCATAAACGTAAAAATCGGAATGCCTCTCATTCGACACACTTCAAAAAGCTTGATGGTCTGGGGCTCGACTCCTTTTCCGGCGTCGATCAGCATCACCGCCGCGTCTGCTGCCATGAGGGTTCGGTAGGTGTCTTCTGAGAAGTCCTTGTGTCCCGGCGTATCCAGTAGGTTGACGTGGATGCCGGCATATTCGAACTGGAGCACGGAGGCACTAATGGAGATCCCTCGCTCCTTCTCTATGTCCATCCAATCCGAGGTGGTGTGCTTTTGGTTCTTCTTGGCCTTAACCGCTCCAGCAAGGTGGATGGCTCCACCATAAAGGAGGAGCTTCTCAGTCAAGGTGGTTTTCCCGGCATCGGGGTGTGAAATAATGGCAAAGGTCCTTCGCCGCTGAGATTCCTTTAAAATTTGCTCTTTAGATACGGTCACTTCCAGCTCCGTGGGTGTCGCTTGGGACCCCAGATTGTTAAGAACCTCATTTGAGGGCCCAACGCAACCGAAAAGATCCATAAGGCAGCTGCGCAACAAGATCCCTCGGCAAAAGGGAATGGTGCTTCGTTGAAGAAAATAGGAACGGTTGCCATCGTTGTTGACCTCCATGATTCGACCCCTTTGCTTCGCGGAGCCTTCTCCGATGAACGCGAAATCGAAGAACTGCAAAAAGCCATTGAATCGGGCGCTGGTGACCCTATAGAAAAGGTCAATCAGCTGAGAATTCAACTCACTACGGAAGATGAGGAATTTGGCAATTATGTGGAAGAATTGCTAGCCTATCCCTTCTTGAGCCCTCAGATCCAGGGCCATGCGGTGAATTGGCTCAAATCCAAGATCAAAATCGAGCAGTATCGGAGCTCCGAGGACGAGGCCACGAATATTATTGCGGGCTATGCTTTCAAAATATTCTTGGCCGATCGTGAAAAAACAGATTTTGTCTTGGCTGGACCCACCTCACAAGTAAAAATACGGGTTTTTCAGGTTTCTAAGAAGCTCACCCAGTCTGTAGCTTGAATCTCAACCGCTCCGCTGTTAACACTGGAGCAGGATGTCCACGGAAGAGAAAGTCTATCATTTCGAGCTGCTCCATACGCAAGAAGAGATTCAACAGCTGGTGGATCGCCTTAGGCAAGAGAAGCTCATCTCTTTTGACACAGAATTTATTCGCGAGACGACGTTCTACCCCCAGCTTGAGCTGATCCAGGTTGCTACCCGCTCAGAATCCTGGCTGGTCGATGCTCGCCCCGCCCAAATGAACCGCGCTGCTCTTGACGCGCTAAAACCACTCATTGAATTATTTGAAGACCCCTCTATTTTAAAAATCCTCCACGCGGCTCAAGGAGATCAGGAATGCATTTACACCGCATTTGGGACCACTGCGAAAGGGACATTTGATACAGCAGTTGGTGCTGCGCTTTGCGGCTATGGAGATGGAATTGGCTTGGGTAGTCTCCTCAAAACCGTGATTGGTGTAACCATCAAAAAAGGCCATGCTCGAACCAATTGGGCCCAGCGTCCCTTGCCGAATCACCTCTGTGAATACGCGCTGGGTGATGTCGCCTATTTGGTGGACGTTGCAGAAAAATTGATGAACGAACTTCGTACGCGAGACAGGCTCGATTGGGCATTGGAGCTATGTGGTGAATACGAAGATGGCAATCAATTCGAAGTGTCTCCCGAAGAAATTGCGATCCGCTTGTATCGGTCCGGAAAAGTTCATCCCAAGGATTTTGGAATTCTTCATCGCTTAGTTCAGTGGCGAGAGACACGCGTCCGCGAATTGAATATTCCTAGGAAGTGGCTTGCCGCTGATAGCATCCTCTTGGACCTAACTCGGGTCCAACCGACAACCGATGATCATCTCAAGACTTTTCGAGGAATCAATCGCGGCGAGATGAAGAACTCTGGTCCTTCCATTTTTCGTGCAATCCTTGAGGGTCAAAAGGAGCCGCGTGATCAGGCTCCCGAGCTTCATCGCAATCCCCCTCCCTCTAAGAATGAATCTCAGGTGATGGATCTGTTGAAGTGTTATCTCGGGATCCTGGCGGACCAAAGTGAATTGGCCTCTCGTCACCTGATGCAATCCGACCAGATTCTGCGATTGTTGCGATCAGAAATTCGGACCGTGGAAGATTTAATCAGTGAAAATTACCTGGCACCTACCGCTGCAAAATTGGTAGGACGACAATTGCTTGAGTTTCTCTCTGGTAAGACAGGGCTTTCGATTGCTGAGAAGTCTGTGAAGATACAACAGCTCCAAAAATAATTTGAAAAGGAAGGGCTTATGCCAAAAGTTCAAGTCTACACTTTGAATCCTTGTCCCTATTGCTTGAGAGCCAAAGCCCTTTTAAAGCAAAGAGGCGTACCGTTTGAAGAGATCGAGGTTTCTCGTGATGACGACGATATGCGAGATAAGCTGTATCAGCAGTCCAAAATGAAAACGTTCCCCCAAATATTTCACGGCGATAAATTGATTGGTGGCTATGATCAGCTCAGTGACCTTGATCAGGCTTCGGGTGGATTAGATGCCCTCAAGGCCTAGGATTCTCAATTCAAGATACTGATTAGGCAACCCACGAGTAAAAGCGAAAGTGTCCATCGCCGTAGCAATTGGGCAAAGGATTCTGGCGCGTGTTTGAGTATTTGTCGAACTCCCCATGCTGCTAGGATACATCCACCGGCAAGGCCAAGGAGTTCATTGGTATGGACTTGGCCAACCCATTGTCCTCTTTGCCAAAGCAGGGAAGACATTGTGGATAGAATAACGGTGAGTAGGGTTGTGGGTACGGCTTGCGTTAGGGCCATTCCAAAGTAGTTGGTCAGAGCCGGGATGAGGATCACGCCTCCTCCAAGTCCGGTAAGTACCGTTAGTCCTCCAAGCCCAAATCCCGTAAGGCCGTAGATCACCAACATTTTGGATGCTGAAGCATCCGTGACGGTTGCTTTCGCTTTACGACGCTTCTTTCTCCAAAGCTCCCATAGTGCGTGGATGCAGAGGTAGGCAAAGAGTCCACGAATCCAACCTTCTGGAAGGTGCGGTTTGATCAACGAAAAAGCCTTCGAACCTACCAACGCAAAAGCGGCAAAGGTCAGAGACTTTCGTACGTCAGTTTCTTTGCGCTGTATGGCCCAGCTAAAGACTGCTCCAAAAAGCGTGGCAAAAAGTCCAAGGATCGTGCTTTCACGAAAAGTCTTGCCAAGGACATGCATAAAGAGCGGAACCGAAACAATCGCGCCGCCGGCTCCAGTAAGACCCAGTACGAGTCCTGATGTCAGTCCAATGAATAACCAGAGCATTTGCGACCTTTAGGTTTTTTAGAAGCTCGACTCAAGCCACTTTTGTTGGCCCTTAAGCACTTGCAGACCCAACTTACGCTTCACGCTGTCGCTATTGCAATAGATTCCCTGAAAATGTTGTCGAATTCGAATTCGAGCTTCCTGGCAAAAAGAATCTGCCAGCATTACTGCTTCACTACCATTTTCACCGAACTTCTTGCCTGCTGTTGCACGTCCAATCGCAGCACCCATTGCAAAGAGTTCGGTCGCGATCCAGACAAGGCGCATTAGCTGAATTTGTTTGCGCTCAAGTCCTGGACCATTCAATGCCATCAAATGAAACGTGGTTCTTGCGAGGCGTTTAGAAGTGCAATGCAAATAGCGAAAGTGGCAACCCAACTTTCCCATTCCCCAAAATCGAAACCATACCGGAAAACTAATCCATTGCCTTGGATACCAGAGTGAATAGAATCCGATGGAACGCACGAGACCAGAGAGTTTCTTTCCGATAGGAGCCTTAGGGTTGATAACATCGCCAGCAATTTGCAGATGGCGATCCAATGCTTCGCGGGAAATAAACAACCCCATCACTTCGGTCGTACCTTCGATGATTTGATTAATGCGGGAGTCGCGTACGACTCGCTCTACAGGAATGCCTTTTTCGCCCCTCGCCTTAAGGGAGGCACTGGTTTCATAACCTCGTCCGCCACGTAGCTGGAGCGCAAGCTCTGCTGCTTCGTGGGACTTTACGCTACCAAAGAGTTTGCACATCGCGGCTTCGAGTCGAATGTCGCGCTTTTTGTGATCTACCCAAAGGGAGGCTAGTGTTGTCATAGCATCTACTGCATAGAGGTCAGCAGCAATGGAAGCCAATTTGGAGGAGCCCGCCTCATGTTGTCCAATGGGTGCTCCCCATTGCACGCGTTCGTTGCCCCATTCGCGGCTCCAAGTCAGGCACTTACGAACCCAGCCCACCGCGCTTGCGGGCAAACTGAGTCTGCCTTGGTTGAGTGTCGACAAAGCAAGCTTAAGTCCTTTCCCTTCCTGGCCTAGTAGGTTCTCGCGAGGGATTTTGACGTTCTTAAACTCTAAGAGACCGTTTTGGATTCCGTTCAAGCCCATGAACTTGCAACGGTGGAGGACCTTGAATCCCTCGGCGCCTTTGGTTTCTAATATGAAGGCAGAAATTTGTTTCTTCTCGCGGCCTTTTTCAACTTTGGCTGCGGTCTGGGCCATCACAACCAAAATATCCGCAATAACACCGTTAGTGCACCAAAGCTTTTTGCCGTTGAGAATATAGTGCTTTCCGTCGGGAGTTAGTGTCGCAGTCGTTGTCATTTTGGCCGGATCGGATCCGACGTCGGGCTCCGTCAACGCAAAGGCTGAAATCTCACCGGCGGCTAGGCGCGGAAGGTATTTCTTCTTTTGCTCCGGGGTACCAAACATCTTCAGCGGTACCGGTACACCAATGCTTTGGTGAGCAGATAAGAGAACCGCGGTTGAAACGCAATGTGCAGCGGTGACTTCGAGGGCGCGGCAGTAGTTGACCTGCGACATCCCGAGGCCGCCGTACTCCTTGGGGATCTTGATTCCAAATGCGCCCAGTTTCTTCAATGCTTCAATGCCAGCAGCAGGGATTTCTCCCGTCAGGTCGATGGCTTCTGCATCGATGTGTTGATCCAATACCTTCTGTAGTTTGACTAGGAACGCCTCGCCTTCCTTCTTATCGGTAGGATCTTGAACCGGGAAGTTCAGCAGCGCATGGCTTTGGACCTTCCCCATAAAGAGGTCAGCCACCAGGCTGGGTTCGTTCCAATCTACTTCTCGGGCGTCCTCTGCAATCTCGAGGGCTTCAATTTCTTCCTTGGACTAACCTTTTTCGCTCAATATGGATGATGACATAAGGGGATAGTGCTATCAATTCTCCCGCTCAGCAAGGTTCCGTGCATGACTCGCATAGTCATTCGCAAACCTTCGTGGATGTTGGGTGTTTTTGAGTTGAAAAGGTGGCGATGAAACGCTAATCGTGAAGTCCGCTTCTACTTTTACAATATGCGTCCCCATCGTCTAGAGGCCTAGGACACCGCCTTTTCACGGCAGTAACCGGGGTTCGAATCCCCGTGGGGACGCCAAAATAAAAAAGCCCAACTGAAAGGTTGGGCTTTTTTATTTTTTGGGGTGTCACTGGATTCGAACCACTGAAGATTGCGGCGTGCAGTGCACGCAGAGCGAGCGTGAGGCGAGCGAAAGCAATCCGAAGCGGCAATTTGAGGACTGAGTGTGAGCGCGAAGGAGTCAGATTGCGAATCCCCGTGGGGACGCCAATTTTTGCCTGATGGAAAAAATCTCGAACGCAGCGTCCGCTGCGGTTAGCCTGAGTGTCCAAAGTACTCGTTTAAATCAACGTCAATCATCGCTATCTTCTTTCGTGCCTTCTTTCCCCACTTCGTTCGATTCGTTATTATCCTTTGATTCGGCGTTCAAGCTTTGGGCTCCGTTCGCGTTAGCCCGAATCTCGGTATGCCGAATTTCGCCGCCGAGGTTTGCGGTGTACCCGAGCGAGATGGCGGAGACGACGAGTGCGATCCCGAATCCTATCGAGGTCACACGGTTGATTCCTTCCCAACGAACCAGCAGCTTAATTCCTCCTAATGCTCCTGCGAGTAGGACTAAAACGAGAGAAATCTGGGCGGCCTCCTCGTGGTTTTCGATGAGGGATTCAGCGACGCCTGGAAGGTGTTCGACAAGTTTTTCAGCCGGCTCTCCAGTAAGGAAAGTCGGTATGGCGAGTAGCGCTATGGCGACCGTGAAGAAATAGGCAAATCGCTTCATTTCATCGCTTTTGCGCATTACCCCAGTCGCGTAGTAGATTAAGACGTATTGCAGCGTTTGCGACCCACTGAACGGGTGATTTCTAGTTTGATTCTATTTTTTGTAGGACTCGCGGCCGCTGGCGATATTTGGAGCGACTCCCGCACGAATACGTCAATGGCTCACCTCATGTTGGAGGGGGTGCTCGCATCCGGATCCTTTTTGGGAGCCATTGCTCTCAGTCTCGGATTCAGGCGCGCTAAAAGCGAAGTCCGCTCGCTCAAGAGTGAAGTCGAGCGGGTTTCAAAAGACGCACTGATTTGGAAAACGGATTCTGCCAGACTCGTCGAGGGCCTATCTCGAATGATCGATACTCAACTCGATCGCTGGTCCCTTTCGCCAGCTGAAAAAGAAGTCGCGCTTCTTCTCCTCAAAGGACTGTCCCATAAAGAAATCGCATCAGTCCGGAGTACTTCTGAAGGGAGTGCTCGTCAGCAGGCCTACGCAGTCTATCAAAAGTCGGGCCTATCTGGCCGCACGGAGCTTTCTGCTTTTTTTCTCGAAGATTTACTCGAGCCACCGAATCACGTGATTTAATGAGAATACGGAAAGAGGACCTTGCTGTCGCGCCTCCATGACGCATCTCTTGTCTTTGAGACCACCTTTTTGCGCATTTTCATCGCTCAGGTGAATTCCAATACGCGCAATATTTTTGAAATAAACTACGACATCAATTTCAATTTTTTTAAAATCTCTTCTCGAGTGTGGATCCGGCCCTTGCCAACACCGGCACAGAATTTAGCAATGCTGTTCTTCCACGTACGAGCATTCATGTTTTCAGGCCAAAATGGCCAAGTTCGGCATTGGATAGGTCGTCCTTCATAGATGCCGCATTGGGTTCCTTCTAGGAACTGGCATTCGGGGCCCACTTCTTTCAAGTGGAAATGACCGTCTGTTTGAGTGCAATGCTTTCGAGTAAATGCTGAAGTCCGCATCCCAAGGTGTTTCGCCATTCGTCGTCGGTCCTCAAGGGTCATATAGACGAAGCCATAGGATCCGCGAGAAATGCAACACTTCCCAGTGCCTTGACATTCAAATCGGATTCCTTGTTTGATGAAATCGGCTTGTGGCTTAACTCGTTGCATTTCTTCTTGTTGTTAGCAGTCCCTGGCATCAAAATCAAAGGGGGTCTTGATCACTCTTTGGGGACTTCATAGAAAATTAACGCAAATGGTTATTAGCTTAGAAGAGGCCCCTTCTCTTGGATGACTTCAGGTTATTGCGACCCTCATGGTAGGTTGAGGCGTTATGACTCGATTATTTGTTGGATTGTTTTCTTTTGTTGGAATGATTTTGCCGGTCGTGAGCCTCTGGCGACCTATGGCAGGTGTGAATATTTGGAGAGATGGACACACTTTCGGCGTTATTAGAAATTATGTAGAAGAGGGCATTGATATACTACGACCCGCTTGCGATCTTCGTGGCCTTGGCAGCGGGATCCTGCCCAGTGAATTTCCGTTTTACAATGCCGCTTCGGCATTTGTTATGAAATTTATCGGAATAGACTGGTTCTGGGCGCGGCTGACAAGCTTTGCTTTTTTCGGATTGATGGTTTGGGCGGGTGGACGTCTGCTATCGGATATGACCAATGATTCAAAGTCGTACCGCTACTTTTGGTTGATGGCGCTGGTAAACACGGTTTTGATTACGCAAGCGACAGCGATTATGCCGGAAGCTACCTTGAATGGCTTATTGGCTCTTTCTTGCCTATGGGGTTATTGGTCAGTTAGGAAAGATTGGCGTTGGATTTTTCCATGCCTACTGGTCCTAACCTTGGCTGCGCTTGTAAAGCCACCGGGAGCCTGTGCCGCGGGATTTGTATCGATGCTTTGGCTGACAAAGGGAATACAGAAACATGGTTGGAAGGCTGCAGTAAGTGTTTGCGTAGTTGCATTTGGGCTGCCACTGATTGCGGTTGGGATTTGGAAGCATTGGACGATTCAATTCGCCGGAAATATTTATGGCGGAGTGCCTGTTACCCATCATTACCATCGAGACTTCGCAATGATCTGGAGCGAGCTAACCTTAGAACATTCCTATCATGCGTTGAAGAAGACCGTCTTGCATGGGTTGGGTTTGGCTGGTGGAATGGCGCTTTTGTATGGATGGTTTAAGCAAAAGGCCATGTCACGCAAGAAGTGGTGGTTAACTCCCGAAAAGTTGGCATTACTGGCCTGGGTCGGACTCAACTTTGTTTTTCTATTGGCGGCTGGACTGGTTCAAAAAGACCAAACCTACTATGCCGCGCCTGTTGCTTTGCCGCTTACTATTTTTGGTGCGCTTTTTATCAGAGAATTACCCATGCAGGTAGCTAGGGTTTGTCTGGTAGTGCAGTTGATAGCGGTGTCTTGGTTTTGGGAAAACAACCATCTCAATGGTTTTTTGAAATGGGAAGAAGTCCGACAAGTTGCCAAAGAAGTGGACGAATTTTCTAGTCGAAGGGATCTTTTTCTAGTGGTGGATGGATGGGGCTATTTTCCACCTATGAACTTGATAGGTCGCCGAGGGTACCTTACAGACCGAATGGACGAGGTTCGATCCGTGTGGAGAGATTATAAGTTTGTGTACCTTCCCATCGGAAGAATGAGCATGAGAGAAGATCTAGAGAGTTTTGTTGGAAAACCGTTCAAAATTCTTGCTGATCACTCTTTGGTCTACCGAATAAAATAAATCCGGCTTTGGTAAAAGCTTGATGTCAATTGTGTATGCTATTCGATTCCAATAAAAACTAGGGCCCTTGTCAGAATATTAGAAGAATACTGCAAGCTCTCCAGAAAATACGTTGCCGGCATAGATGTTTTTTCCGGTAAGTGTTTGGCTGTAATTGAAGTTAATCTCAAGGGGGACCGCAAAGAGTCCGTCGCGATAGAGCGATGCTGTCGAATAGCCAGCTGACACCACTAAAGTGTGCAAGGATTGCGCAGGATAGAGGTCAGATAGATAGGTATAGCGCTCGGGAGCAAATCGAGCGCCCGAATAGGACGTTGCATTCATGTGTTGAAAATCATAACCGGCCCCAATCGAAAATCCTTTAAGCGGCTGAACAGTGAGTGCGAATCCCATGGCCACTTGGTCACCGAGATCACGGCTCACGCGCTCTTTATCGGGACTGAGAAGACTGCCTGGTGAAGTGGGGATTCTTCTATCGACATCGTCTGAGAATTGAACCGTATACCTTCCATACAGCGTGGATGAAAGAATCCGGTTGAAGCGATGATCCCAGAATAAGGTAGATTCCAAATCAAATTGGCCGTCGCCGGTAGCGACATCGACCAGTCTGTCCGGGTCGGATTGCCGACCCGTCGGCAATACCCATGCAGGACGAAAAGTCACTCGATCCTTCTCGGTTTGAAGCAATCGAATTTTGGAATAGACTTTTGCATCGCCGATGGCCGAGTAAGATTGATTCTCGATGGGTTTGTAACCGTACGCCTGTGTTTGCGATGTGACGGCTTGATCCAATTGAGTCAAAAGTGAAGTGCCGGCTCCGGGTTGAGCACCATTGAGTACGGCGGCAACTTTCTGAGCTTCTTCACTGGTATTGAATCCTGCACTCGCTTGAATAGATACTTGGTATACCGGGACTGCAACTGCCAAGGTCAATGCAGGAGTAACTCCGTAGGCGAGTAATGGTATCGCCACCCGGGCTGATGTGCTTACGTCGCCGTAGCTCGCACCGGGGCCTTCTGAGGTCTTACCAGACGTAACAAAGTTTACTGCATTCTGGACGCCTTGACGTTGAGCTGGGTTGGCAATAAGCCCGTAGACTTGAGACCAATTAGCTTTTTGGACAATTGGCTGAGATAGCGGTTGAAGGGTTCCCGAATCGCCGTAGCCCTCTTTGAGATCCCGTGCGACCATCTTCAGCCGCAAGTTAGTAATGCCTTGCGGGAGCGTTGCCGAAGTTTCGAGCTCAAAGGGCTGAGACAGATCACCAGCTTGAAGGTCAGATATCAATAGTAGAGAGAAAAAAAGAAGAATCTGAAAAAATCTTGTCAACATCACTTCGCCCCCGCGTGAATTACTACCCTGTCAACAAAGATGTCGAAGTTGTACTTAATTGGCAAGCTGCAGAGCGGTATAGGGCCATTCATTTTTGTTAGGATCTGGTGGCATTGTCGCGGTTTTCATTTGGGCTTGGAAGGTAAGATTTAGCGGTTGCCTATCCTAATAGGTGAGTAATAATCGGGCTTCAATTCAATAAATAACCTAAGAGGAGTTTCGATGAAGCAGTCTGTTTTTTTAAAGATTATGGTGATCGGTAGTTTGGCATTGGGGTCTCAGGCTTTTGCCAAAAATCCCTACGAAGCGGGAAATTATCAGATTGATCCCATGCACTCTAGAGTGGGATTTGAAATCCCTCATCTGGTTATCTCCTCAGTAGAGGGACGCTTTGATGAATTTGAAGGCTCCATTGACTTGGCAGAAAAGTTTCAGAGCTCCAAATTCACTTCTAAAGTTCAAGTGGAGTCCATTGATACCAACGTTAAAAAGCGAGACAAGCACCTCAAGAGTGAAGATTTTTTTGACGCTGATAAATACCCAACTATGACTTTCGAAAGTACGAAAATCAAAGGAACTCCTAAGTCCTTCAAAATTGTTGGCAACCTCACCATGAAAGGTGTGACGAAAGAAGTCCAATTTTCTGGAAAAATTTTAGGCTCCGTGAAGGATGGCTATGGAAATCAGAAAGTAGCCTTGGAAGCCACCACTGAAATGAATCGCAAAGATTTCGGGCTAACTTGGAATAGCATGGTTGAAGCGGGCCCTGTTGTTGGAGAGAAAGTAACTATTACTTTGAAGCTTCAAGCAGCCAAGACCGAACCAAAGAAGAACTGAATGAATTGAACGATGGCGGAAGAGGTGGGGTGTGCACACTCGCTTCTTCCGCTTTTTTTTAGTTACGGTTCTCTTTCATTTTCTTTTTTCTTTTTGGTTTGGGCTCGATACCAAGGAGGGGAGATCCACTTCGAGCAAGTTTTGCTATGTCCTGCGCTACCGCTTCAAACTGAAGGTGATTTTGAGAAAGGTAGAGCCACTTTCCTAAGACCGAATGCGGCTTCAGATCAGGAAAGCGCTTCTGCAATTCCGAGTGATGCTCCCTGCTGGTACACACCAGAAGTCCATTCCACGGCTCTTCTTTATCGACCAGCCCAAGCATCATCCTTCCGTGAAGGTAGGCCACCTGACAACCAAACATCCCTTTCTGCTGAAAACTGGGATGATCCTCGAGAGGCTCAAATATCCACTGCAATGAATGAGAGTTGGTGCGCTTCATTTGTGGAAGAGGTTAGCACGTTGGGTCTGGGAATATAAAGCAACAGAGCTGCACAGGTTCTTAAAATGTTGACAAAATGAGTTGTAATTTGATACGGCAGGCAAAGACAAATTTTCACAACCGAATAATGAAAGCCTTTCTCATGTCATATATAAGTCGAGCTGGCATTACGTTTTTTTCTGCGGCACTACTGATGTTTACTTTAGTAGCTTGTAGTGACTCTGGAGTTCTTGCGCCCAAGACGTCAAACGGAATTGAAGGATCCGCTATTCAGCCTGACCTTGCTGACTTTCTGATGGAGGATCCGAACGGGCCAGTAGAAGAGGATCTATTTTGGCATCAAGCTACTTCTTCTGCTGAGCAGGGCTTGGAAGTGTTTCAACGCAATTACTGTTCCAATCCCAAAGTCATAGAAAGTTATGACTTTGGGAGACTGGCTCGCTACTTGGATTCAGAAATAAGAGCAACTCAGCTAAAACAGGAAAAATTACAGCTTAACTCGGATCAGCCCAAATCCGAGCTCGATAAGTCATTTGGAGACTACTTAGCGATTGTCGAACATAAATGTAAGCTTGCCGAGGCTGAGAAAGGTAAAAAAGCAGACAAGACTGCTGATGCAAAGTTTACGGTAATTTTCAATCCTGAAAAGCTTCTGGAGGGAGCTGAGCCGGAGATACGCAATTTGGATCCGCGTAATCCCTTTCTTAGTTCATCGCAGGCGGCCTATCTGCTAAACAACCAACTTTTCCCTTTTGATATAGAAAAATACTCCTATTCTTTAGTCAAAAAGCCCGAGCTATTTTTGAGGTTGTTGCTTTTGCCTCGTGAATATCCCAATGGAGATGCATTAGTGGAAAAGCTCAAAGCGCTCGAATATTCTCAGAATAAATTTCGAACCGCAGTTCTCCAAAAAAATGAGATTTTCTTTCAAAAAGCTTTTATATGGCAGCGAATCTTCTTCTCAAAAACTAAGCCTGAAGACTTTGATATAGATACCGTTCATGCGGATGTGTTTAGGTTTGGCATAATTGACAGCAATTCATTTAAAGCTGATTACGATGATGCCTTAGAGCAATACAAACTCTACTATAGAATCAAAAAGAAAATAGAAGAAGTATTTCCGAATCAAAGAGTGGAGGCCATTACTGAAACGGGCGGGGCGGTGAATTTGACAGAGAGGGCTTTTCCTCTTAGGACTTTCGAAGAGCTAATCCCTGATTTTTACTTAAATCAAAGAAAAGAAAATTCGACTTCGCAGTTCAGTGTAGAGAGGGTGCGTGATAAAAATGAACTCTTTACGGGTTGGAAATTAATTGAACAACAGACGAGTAATCGAACGAGTTTTAAAGAAGTTGCCGATCAATTAGGAGTTGGTTCCCAAGAATTGTGGCGATTTGTTAAGACTCAATTTACGCTCAAGTCATTGATTTTGGATATGGAGCAAGCATTGGCAAACGCATTGTTCTCCTCCGATATTCTACCTGGTTACCTAAAAGAGTTTGAAAAACCTTTTCGAGAAGTGGTTAAAGAGATCTATGAAGCACGTGCGCATGTGGACAAACAGGCGGAAGTGTTTTCGGCAAAAGACTACGACAAACCAATAAAATCAGGTTGCGATGGAATGAAAGAAGAATCCATACGAGAGTTTTCTCGATATCAAGTAATGAGAAGCAATAGGGAGAAAAATTTACCTAAATTGATACGTGCGGTTGCGGCCGTGCGTTGGACAATTGATAGAATGATTGATGAAACCTCTTTAGTTTCTTGGAGAAAAGGCCACATGAAGGAAAGGGTTTCTAATGAGGTGACGGCTTTAGAATTACCAACGGTTTCCAGTGAAGAAGAATTAACTCAGCACTATCGCAACGCAGCTCTCCTTTTGAAAGAATTATTGGGTCATCCTGGATTTAGCGAGAAAATGGCATTCGATAATGCCTATTGGGCGGGATCTCTATATAGTCCTTCGGTAGTAACTTCTGTCAATGCAGGATATCAGGATGTGCTTTCGGCTCCTCGTAATTCAAAAGGAAAAATTAAGTTCGGCGATGGGTTTCTTACTGATCTAGCCTTTGGTGATCTCTATATGAGCACCCTAGGAGTCATTGCTCATGAATTGGGTCATGCCTTAGATCCTTATAGAACTGAAATTGATTATTCAAATAAGAGGGTTCTCATTAAATATTCCTACGGCTATGAATGGTTTGTCGAAAGACCAATGAGTCAGCTTATGGATTGTTTGAGATGGACAAGAAATCGGCCTAGCTCCATTGATCCACTGGCCAGAGACATAGCATCGTGGGCGAGATTCAGTGAGAATTTCGCAGATACCATTGGAGACGAGGTCCTCGCTCGCTTGGTTGTTGAAGCAGGAAGTCGTAATGACCGTTTCTTTACGCCGCGAAGAATGACGAACTATTTTAGAGGCAAGCTAGGAGCCAGCTGTAGTCCCGAAGATGGCATCTTGGATTCTCACGGAAAAACCAGGGATCGCGCGGCCATGACGATGAATACTCCGAGTATTCGAAGTGCCATGCCCGATACGGTAGGCAGTGTCCGTTGGAATAGTGTTCTGCCGGAAGCCTGCGGAAGTTACTTGTTTCCACAGTAGCTAGGCATTTGCTTATGAACAGAAATCCCCCTCAAGTAGTTCTTTCAAGCTACTTGAGGAGAATAAGCTAGTTATCAAAGCCAAGCCTTAAACACGGCGAGTGCGAGCAAGTTGTTTGCTCCATTCTTGGCATTGGAGAATAGATAGTGACCCTCGGCTCCGAGAGATAGACTTGGCGTAAGTTTAATGTCAAATCCTGCATGGGGTCCAAAGACTACGGAATCTGCAGAACTTCCTACGTAGACCTGAGAGATGGAACCAGTCCAGGAGTGGATCGCCGTTCCAAGGTCGAGGCCCATGTGAAAATCTCCAAGAAATGCATCGGCCTGTGCAACGATAAGGAGAGTCTTGGTGTTAGTACCAGAAGGCAGTCCTAGGTAGTTTTCGGAGCTTGTTTGCCCGTAATAGTTACCCATGATTCCGAGACCGAAGTTTGGAGAGAGTTTGAACCCTGCTGTGACTCCGAGGGAGGGACTTCCTGAGCTCACGGTAGAACTGGCTGAGTTCGTTGCTCCTGCAAGAAGCCCAGCATAGACGGATCGATTGGTTGTTTCTGGGGTCTCTTCCGCGAGAGCAGAGTAAGAACAAGCCAATACTGCCAATGCGATAAGGGGACTGTTTATTTTATTTTTCATAATTGTGTTTTTCATATTCCGTTTAAGTGCAAAACCTATGCCATGAGACATGCAAATAAAATGGTTGTCTCTGTCGTGCATTCCGTTTCGCCTCAAAAGTAGTACGCAAGTTAGCCCCATTGCCGGTGGAATGGCACATCCGTTGCAACTGTACGACGTTATGCAAAACAGAATCCTTCCGCTCGCAAGTCATGGCCTCATCAATCTCTGGAACAAATATGTCACAAATACGGGGCAACTTTGGGACAAGCTCTATACGGAGAACTATGCTGTAAAAATGGATTCAGTAGATCAGCGCGTCCGCCACTATGTCGTACGCGGAATCATAGCCGAACATCCTGCGCTGCTTAATGTCCTGGATCTCGGGTGTGGGGTGGGCACAACTTTTGAGGCGCTGAAGGACCTACCTATCCTATACGAAGGAATCGATCTGTCTGCGGTTGCCATTGCGGAGTGCGAGAAGCGCTACTCAAATTATCCTAATGCAAAATTTACTCCGATGAATTTTTTGTCTCGAGACCTCACTGAACGATATGACATTATTGTTATCAATGAGGCATTCTACTACTTGAATGCTGAGGAAGGTGCCTTGCTTCTCAAGTCTCTTGAGAGTCAGTTGAGAAACTCCGATAGCCTGCTCATTGTGTCGATGTCCACAAGTGCCAAATCAAAACGCGCGTGGAATCAGATTGAACAAACCTTTACCAAGCCGCTGCATCGATATGGTCTATGTGGAAAGTATCCTTCGAGTCAGTGGATCATTCGTTCATTTCGAAAGGGAGCTGAAGCAATCCCTGTGCATTAGGGAGCCTTTGCTAAAGGTCGCCAGCTAGCTTAATGAGGTTGGGACAGCTTTTTTTTGAGGCCCGTGGCAAGAATTTGTAAGTAGGGAGCAATTTTCGGGCTCTTCTTCTGTGAGGCTTCCATCAGAAACTCGGCGGCAAGTACCACAGCTACTTCTTTGATAAACTGAAGTTCACTTTCATACTTATTTGCAAACTGTTTCCAGTGATGCCGTTCTTCATTGAATTCGGTGGAGTCTAATTCGCTGCGCACTTGAGGTTTGGTAAGGGACGATCCGATCAGACCTCCAAGTAGGACAGATCCAACAGCAAATGTCAGAGGATGGTTGCTAACCTGAGCCTTGATGTCGAGGCTGCTTTTCAGGCTGGCGAAGGTGTCTCTGAAGGTACCAGCCGCGGACTGAGCATCATCCACCGCTTGGTTCATGCGCTCTTCTACTAAGCGAAGTTTTTCTACAATGGTTGATCGGGATTCTTGAAGATCAGATTGAATAGTTTTGTTAGTTTCTTCCATTTTTGGATTCCTTTGATTTGATAAGCAGAAAAAGAAGACCACTGACTGCAAGCATGGTGGATCCTAGTCCCAAAAAAACTTTCCAAAGTTCAATCGCATAGAGGGTGTAGAGAGCATAGGCCAAGCCTAGTGTAAGCCACACCATGCCTATAATAAGGCTGGCAAGACCCAGAACTAGCTGAAAGAGGCCAGAGCTAGCCAATGATTTTCCTAGGTCCTCTTTTAAGACGGCAAACTCCAGCTTAATCCACTTTTCACTTTCCTTGATGAGATCACCAAGAATGCCCGAAAGGCTCTCCTTCCTTTCGATGGAAGGAGAGCTTTGGGGGACTGGTTTTGGTTCAGGTAGATTGAGCTTAAGCGCCATAATGACTCAGGTTGTGCTTTTTTTGACTCGTTGAATAGCATAGCCAAGCAGCACTCCGGTACCAAGGCCGAGAAGAAGAGTTTGCATTGGGTACTCTCGGATGGTCTGGGGTACTTTCTTCATGAGAAGTTGAGCCTGGTCCGATGCTTCGTCAGTAAATCGACCCACTTCGCGTTTGATTTGGCCAACGGTTGATTCCAAATTATCTGTGTCGCTGTCTCGCTTCTCGTTGAAGCCCTTATAAGACGAAGGTCGGTTTTCTGAGGATTTATGATCCACGCTGTTATGTCGTTGTTTTGCTTCGTTAGCAGTTTGTGTAGTTGATTCCATTTTTTGCTTCCTTTTTTTTGGGGGTTATTGCCATTGTGGACGGGGACATCTATGCAAAAATTTGCATTAAACATTGGACGTTACGACTCAGGTCGCAAGTTGTTTAGTGAAGGCTCTTTCGGAAATTCTCAATTTCATCCTCAGCCTTTTGCTTAGTGTAGCTGTATTTTTCTTGGAGTTTTCCTTTGAGCAATTCTAGTCGCCCCTGGATTTTATCTAATTCATCATCACTGAAAAGCTGCCACTTGTCTTTAGCCTTTGATTTTACCTCAGACCATTTGGATTCAATTTGATCCCAGTTCATGTTGCACTCCTGTGTTTTAGGGTTAATAGAGACATGTCTAAAAGGGATTGCAATATGTAGACCAAAACTTATCAATCAATGGATTTTCGAGATAAAGATATTTGGTAATGTTTGGCTTTTCTGTAGAGAGTCCTTCGATCGATTCCCAAGATGCTGGCGACTCGAGTTTTATTAAAGTGCTCAACCTGAAGAACATGGAGGATGTGTTCAGCCTGGACTTCGTCCAAGGATTTCTCCTTTTCCCTGTGATTACGAGGTTCAGTCATCCCATCAGGGCTCGGGCTCGTTGAACGAGATGGGTGGTTATTTTCTTCTGGGAAGTCTTCCAGTAGCAGAATGTTACCTGTCGCCATACCTAAAGCTCGATTCACGGCATTTTCCAATTCGCGAATGTTTCCTGGCCAAGAATGGGTAAGGAGAAAGGTCATTGCATCTTCAGATATAGCCTGAATCGTTTTGGGGTCTTTCGATTGACCTCGATCGATGAAATGGCGAACAAGCTCTGGAATGTCTTCTCTCCGATCTCTTAAAGGCGGGACCTCCACATTGAATACATTCAAGCGATAGTAAAGGTCCTCACGGAATAGCCCATCTTCCATTCGCTGGAGGAGATCTCGATGGGTGGCTGCTATTATTCGTACATCTACTTTGCGATTTTCGGTGGCTCCTACTGGCCTGATTTCACCTTCCTGGAGCGTCCTAAGCAACTTGACCTGCATGGATTGAGAAATCTCTCCGATTTCATCAAGAAAAAAGGTGCCTCCTTCAGCTTCCTCGAACAATCCCTTTTTATTACTGTTTGCACCAGTGAAGGATCCTTTGAGATGCCCAAATAGCTCAGATTCAAGGAGCGATTCGGTCAATGCGCCACAGTTTAGTGTCACAAATGGCTTGGACGCACGATCACTGTGACTATGGATCGCTCGGGCTACCAGTTCTTTGCCGGTTCCGCTTTCACCCACGATGACCACATTGCCCCGTGACAGAGCCGTTTTGGCAATCATACGGTAGAGTCTGGTCATGGGCGGAGAGTTTCCGATAAAGGAGGAAGCGGATTTCTCCAACGTTTGGCTAATTACGGTGGAATGGCTTTCAACTGCCACAAGATGCTTGATGGCACGATCAATGGAGTGGAGGATGTCAGCCTCAAGTCGGTTGGGATCCTCGCTCCGGCAGATATAATCGAAAGCGCCTTCAGATAGCGCAGCAACAGTAGTTTCTAACGTTGCATGACTAGTTACTAAAATGACAAGGGGCGGCTGCAATTGCTTTGAATTGGAGAGAGAAGCGAGCCAATCTCTGCGATGCAATTCAATATCGCAAACAATAATAGGAAAGTACTCCTTTGAACTGGAAGTCATGGCTTCTTCGAGACTGTTCACTTGCGTGATGTCGAAATTGTTTCTGAGCAAAATTTCTTTGAGAGGTTCTACATTGTCTGGGTCACCTCCTAAGAGTAGGACTTTTATCTTACCTGAGGCATTTTGGTATCTGTGCATACCTCTGTGTAACAAGATTGGCTCACGAAAGTATATGATCGATATTGAGAAAACATTATATTGAGGTAAAAATGTCTGAAAATTCAGTAAATAAGAAGGGTAACAGCAATTAGTTGAACCCTAGCTTTGCCAAATCGTTGGAGGTTAGGGCTTTTCTCATACTTTGGATAGGGTCTTTGAATGCTCTTCCGTCCGAAAGTGACCAAGTGAGCTTCGCGCAGGATTTGGAGCATTCTTGATCGAACGGCGCCCGAGGAGTTTTTGTTGGAATAACAGAATTAGCCCGTCGTAAGCATTCCGCTCGATATTCCAGTAGCGGTAACTCGTAGCAATGCGAAGTCCTTTTTCTTGAGCGCGATGATCTGAAGTAGGTTCAATGGATGGATCATCGTAGATCGTAGTCGAATGCTCGCCCCAAGCCACGGGCGCGACCATACAAGCTCTGATTCATTACTGACTTCGCGGAGCATATCCAGCGTGTCTTTTAGCTCTTGTTCGAACAGTTGGTAGTAGCGTTCAATGGTTTCTTTTTTTAGGGAGCTTTTTTCAAGATAGAGTCTCCAAACCGCCAATTCTACCTTTGCCAAAGTGAAACCAAGCGCCTTTAGGTAGGAAGTAAAAACGGGTTCCTTCAAATAGGCACTCTTGAGGTCTTTTCGCGTCTGTCCATCAGCATTTTTCCACGCTTCACCGATCCCCCACCAAGTTGGAAAGAGTACTCTTGTCTGTGTCCAACAGAAGACCCACGGGATCGCTCTCAGTCCTTCGACAGAAAGTTGCTGTGTTCGGCGAGTAGGGCGTGATCCCAATTTCAATTCCCCGAGGTCAGAGTATGGGGTTGCTTTTTCGATGAGGCTCAAGAAATCGGGGTCGTGAGTCATTCTTTGATAGGATTCAGCGACTTTTTTTGCAAAGGGCTTCAGTGCGCCCAATTGCAGGGGCCTAGATTCTTTTTTTAACGATAGGTTGGCGCTGTGGACGATTCCTTCTATTTGGCCTCTGGCTATCTGCGGGCTCGCGAGCGACCGCTCCACCATCTCACCCTGAATGGTTACTTTATAAGTGCGTAGAGCAGAATGCGGCCACCAAGCCATCTGGTCCTGAGTGGATCCGCCTCCCCGGTCGACGCTTCCCCCTGAGCCTTGAAAAAACACAGGCGTAATGCCTTGGCTTTGACAGAGCTTCTCTAGTCGGTGCATGGATTCTGCAATATTGAGGCGGCTGGAGAGCACGCCACTTTCTTTTGCCGAGTCCGAATAACCCACCATCATCTCGTAGTATCCGTTCCACTCTTTTCTAACGACGGTTCCGAGTTTGGGGTCCTTGAGAAGTTTGCCAACTATCTCCTCAGAAGATTGAAGAGCTTCAGCGGTCTCAAAAAGCGGTATGACCGGAAATCTGGTGGTTCCAAATGCTCTTTTTATTTTTTGGCTAGCAACCCTAAGGTGCACCAGCGAACTGGTCATGCTCACAACAAAACCTCGAACATACCATTGTGGGTCGCCTCCTTTGGAGATGAGCGCAAGTTCTCTCAGCATTCGATCAATGGCGAGTTGGCTTTTTGCAGTGGTGTCAGAAAGCAATACATCCGATGACTCTCGCAATTCTAATGGAATCACGAGGCCTGGAAACATTCGAATGAGACGTTCAAGTT
>CAUJDS010000061.1 GCA_963169695.1 Bdellovibrionota bacterium | reverse complement strand
GACGTCGTCTATCACGACTACCAAGATATCGGTATTGCGGTTGGAACAGATCGAGGCCTGGTGGTGCCAGTCTTGAGAGATGTTCAAAATCTCGGATTCGTTGGAATCGAAACAGGAATTGTAGAGTTGGCCAAAAAAGCTAGAGACGGCAAACTCGGAATCAAAGAAATGACCGGCGGTACCTTTACCATCACCAATGGTGGTGTTTACGGATCCTTGATTTCTACCCCCATATTGAATGCACCTCAAAGTGCGATTCTCGGGATGCACGCCATTCAGGAACGGCCGGTTGTCCTTGATGGTCAAATTGTGGCTAGACCGATGATGTATTTAGCCCTCTCTTATGACCATCGAATCATTGATGGCAAAGGAGCTGTGTCGTTTTTGGTTTCTGTAAAAAATCTCTTGGAACATCCAGAGAAACTTCAACTTGATTTTATCGCGACGCTTTCATGAGTAAGGAAAACCCCAAAGATAGTGACTCTCAGGGACCTATCATTAATCCGGATGATTTTCGTTCTATAGTACTATTGATGGAATTTGAAAATCTCACAACGAAAGTCTCCATTCGAGATGGAAAGCGGTATTTCGGAACAAAGTCAGAGCCACTGAAGCCAGAGGACGAGATCCGTTTTATCGAATTTTTGGAAGAAGACACAGATCAAGGAATGGTCATTGAATGCCCTCCCAATGCTGGCTCTAGCGGTCATCAAGTCAAGATCATGGTTCAGTCTCATTTCCGGGGCAATACCATCAAACAGGAGGTGATTGGAATGATCACTGAATCGGAGTCCCTCGAGAAAACGAGCCAAAGGCTCTCTATCCGATTGACTCAATTTGATTCAGTAGCCTGGGCTAATCTGAAGGAGCTTTTTGCAACAAGGCAACGTGAAGTCCTAGAACTTTTGCAATCCATGAGGGGCCATTGAAAAATGGCTAAGCCGAAATCCAACAACGAAAAGCTCTTCGATACCTACATTAGAGATAAAAAAATTGTTGTTGCGGATGCTAGCAACGCTTCCCGAGCGGGACTTGCAAGGGCCATGTCCAATATGGGTGCCCAAACTCAGTTCATGACTCTTGCAAACACCTACGAAGTCGCACGCGATGCGATTGCTAAACACAAACCCAATATCGTCATTTGTGACTTTGAAATTGGTGGAGGCAGAGGACTTGACCTTCTTCAACAGCAGCGCAAAGAAAACCCTGATTCAAAAAACAGCCTTTTTGTTTTGGTTACAGGGAACAGCTCTCAAAGTGCTGTCGCACAAGCAGCAGAAGAAGATGTAGACACTTTCCTTCTCAAACCTTACACGATCGAGGTTTTGCGACAATCTATCATGAAAGCTGTCCTGGCAAAAATTCAACCCAGCGAGTACATGAAGACCATCAACGAAGGTAAAGCAAAGCTTTTTGAAGAGGGAAAGCCTGAAGATGCCATTGCTCTATTCAAAAAAGCTCGCACCTTAGACAAAAAGCCAGCTCTTGCTTTCTTTTACTTGGGCCAAGCTGAAGAAATTAAAAAGGCTTTGGATTTAGCCGAGGGGGATTATCAACAAGGACT
Organism: Bdellovibrionota bacterium; assembly: GCA_963169695.1. Lineage (GTDB taxonomy): Bacteria > Bdellovibrionota > UBA1018 > UBA1018 > CAUJDS01 > CAUJDS01. Next base: position 47,027 of record CAUJDS010000061.1, on the reverse strand, counting down.
AAGTTACAACAAGATTCACTACAAGTGCATGGTTGGTCTTTTTGAAATGCTCATGGGCCAAAAGAAGTACGCAAAAGCCTATGATGTCGTGAAAAAAATATCTCGCTACTTTCCTGCCAATCCGCAACGCCTCGCCAGCGTACTTCGACTAGCTATAATGACGGGCGCCTATGAAGACATTGAACGCTACTACCAAGCATTTACGGGAATTGATCAGCGCGACGAAATGTTGGTCAAATACGTTTGCGCGGCGCTAGTCGTTTGCGGAAAGTATTACTTGAAGAATAGTCACAATGCGCGAGCCCTTGAACTTTTCGAAAAGGCGGGCATAACAGCGGGTGGGAGAACTAAAATCCTTCGAGAAATTATCACAACCTTATTGCAAGCTGAACTTCCAGCAGAAGCGGAGAAGTACCTCAAACGTTTTCCATCTGCCAATCAAAGCGAGGCCGATTTTCTGGTCTGCGAGTTTATGGTGCATTCCGCCATTAGTCCCCCCGCAATGAGTGTCGACCGCGGCAGAAAAATATTGGCCCAAGGAATCTCCGATCCGGACCTCTACAAGGGCCTAGCCAAAGTTTACCTTCAAACCAATTTAAAGGATGCGGCCTCGTCCTTACTCGACAAGGGTAAGGAACTTTGGCCCAACCTCGCCAAGGATTTCGAAGCCCTCCTCCCAGAAAAGAAATAAGAATTTCGTTTAAATATATAATATCATTGCGTTTTATTTAAATATTTGAATTATTTAATATAATAAAGTATTATTAACATTAACGCAACCTAAGAAAGATGCGGAACGTCCTTATTGGGAGGTAGCCCATGAAAAACTCGATTCGAAACCTAGTCCTTGGCTTGGGTTGCCTAATGGGAATGGCAACCTGGTACCACCTGCGTCAGCCCTCTGGAGGCGATGCCACTTCTCAATCTTCACAAGAGGAAACCCGTTCTGTCACAAACAGCGAAGAAGCTCAGAGTCAAAGTGACAAGCAGGACTCTGTTTCTTCGAAGACTCCCTCTTTGGAAGCTCATGAAAAAAATTCTGACACCGCTACTTCAAAGTCTGCCGAGATGAGCAGCACACCTCTGAAACCTGCTTGTTACAAAATGACCTATAAGCGAGACAAAGATCGTAGCCCTAAGAAATTGGAAGAATATGCTCGCCTGCAGAACATCATTACGCTCCAGGAGGCCGGAATCCAACCCCAGTCTCTTTGCGTTAGAGTCAATGGCACTCCCGTAAAATTTGAAACGGCAAAGAATCACGAAAATCCTGCCAAGCTTGACGTCATAGTGAACGGATCCGCCGGTCCGAATGCTGAAATTTCCGCACACTACTGCGTGGGCAAAGTTCTCTGCCAAGAAACCTGCAAAGTTCCCGTGGATGAATTCATGGCTGCTCTGGGAGATGCGGGACAGGCCAATCTCGGCGGCGCGGAATACACCAACTGGGACAAACAAGCCAAGAAGAAGGGCCCATCCGCTCACGAAAAGACACTAGAGAAAGAACTAAACGCTTTTCAAAATGAACTGACAAAAGCCTTGAATCAAAAGGGCGCTATATCGCGCGCATGGCTTGTCAAAGAACGTGCTGGCGCTTGCGTCATGAAAGCCGAATCCGGCCATGCCAAGACGAGTAACCAATCTTTTTAAGCTGAGATGAAAGGACTATCGAAGCGAACTGGCCCCAGGAAGGAAAATTTATGAAACTGAAGACAAATAAAATTTTGACCTATGTTTCAACAGCGGCATTAATGACTATGTCTGCATGCACAGAACAGCTACAAGACAGCTTTCGTTTTGCTCAGCGTGAAGAGACTTTTCAAGCACTTCAAGACATCAATGTGAAGGTTGACCTTCTTTGGGTCGTAGACAATTCCGCTAGCATGGATGCCTATCAAGCAACCCTACGCACCGGTTTTGATTCCTTCGCTCGCAAGTACATGAAACCTAGCATGGACATTCGCATGGCTGTTATTCCAAGTGACGCCTACCTAGCCAATTCCACCTTTAATGGATACTTGAATCGAGTTGTTCCTGGAAGTGTGAGTTACCAGTCACCCTATATTTTATCTAGACTAGGAACCTGGCAGAATCCTAGCTGGAATACCACGCTACTCAATACAACGACTGCTCGCTTTGATAGCGGAATTAAATTTAAGGAATTAGTTCCATCCTGGGGCTCCAACTATGCAAGGCTCCTTACAGGAACACACGATGGTCCTATCACCGGACTCTGCTTTGAAGGGCTCCCAGCCTTCCTTAATGGTGCAACACAGTGTCGTATTCGAGACGATCAGTCTCACAACACAGGCAACTCTCATTGCCTGGCTCCAAACACAGGAGCCGGCGAAGCTTCACTCACCCAATGCGTAAACACGATTCAGAATGACTCCGTCCATTCTGGAAAAGCCATTTTAGAAACGCGTCCTCCATCAGGAACACCTGGTGACGAGGCTTGGATATCGGCGCTGATTGATCGCGCACTCCTCAATCTCACAACAGGGGCAGTGGGACACGGCTCCGAACGACATTTCTCATCCATCGATCAGTTACTCACTGACAATGAAGGAACTTCCACTGCGCTTTTCAGGGCGGGTTCCATACGAGCTATTATTTTTGTCACCGATGAAAATGACCAATCCATGAGCCTTCCATCAAGTCCTTCTGGCACATTTAGTCCTAACTCTGATTATGCATGCGATCAAGCAAGCCTGGTCACCCTCAACGGTGCATCCGTTACGACAAATTATTGCTGCAGCAACGCCACCAACTGTACCTATGGAGCTGCAGGCCTATCCTGCCCATCCAAAACAGTTGATAGCTATACTTTCACACCTAGCGTCTGCCCAGATTCTACAAAACTTGTGTCTGTTAGCTCATTCAAATCCCGCCTCGACACTTTCTTCAATACGCTAGACGGATCTGCAAGCACTGATTCGTATTTTGTATACGGCATCATTCCAACTACTGGAGCCTCAATCCAATCTCTCCACAGTGCTCGAATTGCTATAGAACAGACGGCAGGAATCACGTTATCGCACTCAGTAGACTACCCTGATCGCATTGCAAGCCTAGTCAATCAAGTTGGAAACGGATCCTCGGTAGCTGATTTGGGCCAGTCCAATTACGCTAGCGTCTTAGACTCTATTGGAACCAAAATTATTGAACGCGCAGGTACATTTCAATTGACCAGACCACCAACTGGCGCGGAAGACATGATCGTACGCATTCGTCATTCTGACAGTAGCAGTACAACTATTCCAAGCAGTGACTTCACGGTATCTGGCACAACTTTAAGAATTACCAATTTGAATTGGATCCTTGGCTACCAAGTCGGCGACCAAATCATTATCAACTATCAACCAAAGTCATAAATTGAATTAAAAGGGGGAACATAAAATGGGAATCTTAGACTTTATCAGGGATCACTTCTCGCATGCGCTGCCTATTTTGATTGTGGGTGCCTTCGCGCTTGCAATCGTTTTGGAGAGAGGAAAGGCGCTGTTTGTGACCTATCCGATCGGAAACCCACGAGCGTTTTTAGACAAAATTACCGAAATGGTCTTATCGGGACAGACTTCTCAGGCCGTTGCTTTTTGCGATGAGTATGAAAAGTCCAAACCCCTTGCCAGAGTTATCAAAGGTGCGCTGATTCGAGCACACCTCCCTGAGAGCATGGTTGAACATGGTATTGAATACGAAGTAGGATTAGCTACCCAGATGATCCAGAAGAGAACCAGTTTCCTTGCAACCATTGCAAACGTAGCAACTCTTTTGGGCCTATTTGGAACGATTGTGGGATTGATCCAGTCCTTCGATGCCGTTGGACACGCTGATCCACAGCAGAAGTCTGCACTTCTTGCTGCAGGTATTGCAACTGCCATGAACGCTACGATGATGGGACTCGCTGTTGCGATTCCATCCATGATTGCTTTTAGTTTCTTGGTGAATCGCGCCTCACGGCTGGTTGCAGAACTCGAGCATAGCTCTGTTCGCGTACTTGAGATCCTCAAACAGCGGTATTATGTTACGGGCCGTCAAGGCGCAGAGTCTAGCAGCTCTGACAATATCGTTCCGCTGAGGAAATCAGCATGAGCGTCGGGCAACTACCAGGCGGCAATGACCAAGATGTTGATCTCAACCTAGCGCCGATCATTGACGCGCTGGTTGTTCTCATCTCGTTCATGCTTGCTTCAGCGGCCTTCCTTTCTATTGGATTCCTAGATGCCGGAATATCCGCTGGAGGGGCAAGCTCAACGTCAACTGCCAAGCCACCCATTACACTGGGAATTCACCTCCAATCCAAACATAACCTGGAGATTCGCGTCACTGGAAAAGTGAATAAGACCATCTCCATTTCTGCAGTCGGGGAAAACTGGGGTTATGACCGAATGAGTCAGAGTCTTCAAGCTTACCGAAAGGACTTTCCGACTGTCGGCGCCGTGACATTGTCGGCGGATGCGCAAGTAGAATACCGTGATGTCGTAAAAACCATGGAAGCCCTCCGAAAAATCTTCCCTGGCGTTCTCCTAGGGGGATTTTGACATGAGTCGCAAGCTCTTTCACAAAAAAGCAGCCCAAGCCCAAGACATGTCGCTCAACATTACGGCCATGGCGGATATTTTTACGGTTCTTCTGGTTTTTCTACTTAAAAGCTTCACAACGTCTGCTGTGACGCTCTCTCCTTCCGCTGGACTCGTGCTTCCAGAGGTTTTCTCCTCTAATCAAGTCCCCACGGATGCACTCAAAGTAGAGATATCATCCACCGCAGTCCTTATCGAAAACCAACCCGTTTTGGACCTCAAAGATTATCAATTTGCTATGGGCGACATGGATGGCAATAAGACATCCAAATCACTCTCTCAAGCGCTAGCCAAAGAGAGAAAAAGGCAAATGACCATTGCTCAGGCAAATTCCCAGGTGAAGATCGATCCGAAAATTCTCATTGTCGCTGATCAAAAGGCACCCTATTCTACCATCAAGACAGTGCTCGCATCAGCAGCAGTGAATGGTTACACTGACTTCAAGCTTGCTGTCGTACAAAATCAGTAAGATGAGGTTTCGGGGATGCAAAAAAGGTTTCTTGCTTTTGGACTATTGATCGGTTTGAGCCTCACGGGTGCCCTATCCGTCGCCGCACCAAAAAAACCACCAAAGAAAGCTACCGATATTGTCGCAGGACCCGGTTCTTCAAAAGTGAAAAATCCCAATAGTCGCGAAAACTATGATCGCCAAGTAGACAAGGTAGCCCTCGACACCCAAAAAATAGCCGAAAAAAAGATCCATGAACTCATCAAGAAATACCAAGGCACACGGCGCATTCCAGAACTTCTGCTTCGACTTGCCGATGTCCATCAGCAAGCTGGCGCGATTCAATTCCGCATTGCGCACGCTAAGGCTCACTACAACAACGGCCCCCTCGATCTCAAAGATTATAATACCACTCTAAAATCCATCATCTCAACGACACAACAACTCATCCGAGGTTATCCAGACCATACGGATAGTGGGCGCGCCTACTTTATGCAAGCCAAGGCTCGCGAAGAACTAGAGCAAAAGAAGGATGCGAAATCAGACTACCTGGCCTTCACACAGAAGTTTCCTGAGGCCCCTGAAGTGCCTCTTGCCTACATGGCTTTGGCTCAATTTGCGATTGAAGACAACCATCATCAAGAAGCCATTGGATACCTTCTGCAGGTGGAAAAAAAGCCTGAGCATCCGCAGTATCCTTATGCACTCTATAAGCTGGCATGGTCCTATTACAACTTGGGCGAGATCTCAAAAGCCCTTTCCTATCTCGAATCACACATTATCTATTACAATTCCAAATTTGAAGTCGAAACCGGGTACTCCCAATCCGACCTCGCCATTCGAGATACTAGCTTATTGGATACGGCCGTATTCTACTATGAAGGCTTTGCAAGAGAACCTGGCTCTTATGCTGTCTCCAAAGCTCTTCCCTACTTTAAGAGCCTGGAATCAGGGATAACTTTCGGGAAAATGCTCGAGCGATTCGCCAAAGTCCTAAGAACCAATGGAAAGACCGAGGCACTTCTTGAATGGCAGAATGTCGTCGCTAAGGGAGAACCTCGAAGACCCGAATCTATGGAGGTTGCGCTCATTGCCTTTGAACACCTCTGGAATCAGAAGCTCTATCCCGAAATGCCTCAACCACTTCAAAGCATCATTGCGCTTTACGAAACCAATAAAACTGACCTCTCAAAATTTGATGCCTATCAACGCTCCCAAAATGTCATACTCGATAAGGCCAATGAGCTCAGAACTTCTATTCTCAAAAACAAAGACAAAGGCAATGCGTTAAAAGTTTGGAGCGAGCCATTAGCCAATCTCTACGACACCTTTACCAAAATTGTAAAGGAAACGGACCCTCGAGTTCCCGCAGTACATTACAACTTAGCTGAAACTTTATTTGCGATTGGGCGCTTTGAAGAATCCACCTTTCACTATCGCTGGATTGTCAACAAGTGGACCAACGCCTGGGCCGTGAAGGATGGCGTCCAATTGGAGGATTCGAGCCTAAAGGCAATTGCAAGCCGCTATGAAGTCTTCAAGACGAAAGACTTCTCACCCAAGAAACTCGAAGTTAAAAACTTAGACGAAAATTCAAAAAACTCCATGGATCCACTACTTACGGAATGGCTTGCCTGGATTGATTGGCACGAATCTCACTTTTCGAAGGATTTTAAGAAATTTGATAGCTTTCTTTTCGAGAGCGCGCGCTCACTCTACTATAAGAACTACCTCGAAGCTTCGCTTCAACGACTTCTTCATATCTCAAGAGCATATCCCACTTCACTCTTTGCCGTGCCAGCTGGCAGTTTAGTGCTAGACACCTATGTCAAGAATGCACGCTGGAAAGATGCGCGTGACCTTGCGCATGAGTACCTCAAGGTTCAGAATTGGAACGACCCTCAGTTCAAAACAAAGATTTTTTCGGTTGCTGCTGACTCAAGCTACAAATTGATGGAGACGGACTTTAGGGATAAAAAATACCTCGAGGTCGTTACGGCATTTGGATCCTTCGAAACTCGCTATCCTGGCAGCCCCAGAATTCAAGACGCCCTTTATCTTGCAGCGAGAGCATCGGAGAGTACGAAGGACCTAGTTAGCTCAGGAAATTTTTACCAGAAACTGATCAAGACTTTTCCAAAATCAGAGCACCTACCGGCAAGTTACCTATCTTCTGGCAAAATTGGCGAGGCGCTATATCGATTTTCTGATGCCGCATCAGATTACCTCGCCTACACCCGCCTACCTAAAGACAAAGTAAAGATGTCTGAATCGGAGCTCACTGATTTAAGAAAGAAAATTGTGCACCTCGGATGGATCTCCGGAGACAGGAAGCAATTGATCACGTCTTTGGAGAGCCCTGAAATTTGCAATAAAGAGCTAGAAGTTTTTTGTAATCGCTATTTAGCACTCAATTCCCTGCAAACACGCGACCGAAAACCCGAAGAATTGATGAAGCTCGCTCTTAATGCCCCTAGAGATAATCGCCCAATTTGGGCAGCCGCTGCCCTAGAACAACAGGAAGCTCTGCGGTATCCAGATAGGCTCTTACTATCAAAGCAAGTAGCTGGAAGATGGAATGATTTAGAACCTGACTTGCAACTGGCACTACTACCTAAAGTGTCCATCTCAATTCCAAAAAGCTTTGAACTGAACAGGCAGGACATTGATCGACTCACTCCGCTAAAATCAAGTGAGAAATCAATCACTCATCGAGTTGCCCAGATCAAAGAAATTGAAGAGTCCGCAAAGAGTTCCATGAAACTGCCTTGGGCAAGAATTCGAGCGAGAGTTATGCTTGAGATTGCTCAATTGTACATCGATTTTTCTAAATCACTTTCTCAATTAGCCCCACCCAAGGGCCTCCCTGAAAATGAAGCAGCGTCGTATCAAGAGACCATTCAAAAGTTGGTGCTGCCTTTTGAGGAAAAGGGACAGGAACTTCGAAGCAAGTCATTCGAAATCGCTTCTACGAATTCCATTGAAGATTCCGATTTTGTGAAGATCGCCAATCTATTTTTTGCAGACAATCCGTCTCAAGCGAGTCAGATCACTGGAGGAGTTAAGAGTATTGAGCCAATCCGGTTTTCGCACAAAACCCTGAGAAGGCTGGACCCCAAAGGACTATGGGAAACAATCAATCTTGAAATGAAGCTTCAAGGAGAAGTAACTGAACTCTATCTCAAATCCCGATGGAGCCTCGCCCTCAAGGAACAAAAGTGGCAACAGGTTTCGTATTTCCTCCAAGAACTCAAGGATCGAAACTTGACGACATCATCCGGGCTAGCTCTAATGCGAGCCGTAACTTTGGCTTATGCCGGCGCAAGGGCAGAAGCACTTAAGGAACTATTGGATGTGCGAAGTCAACTGGGTGATGACTATCGAAATCAGGCGACGGTCATAGCACTGAGCCACTACATCAAAACATTTTCAAAGGAAGCTACGTTGGATTGGATAAAGAAGCTCGAAGATGAAAGTTCTAGCCATCTCATGAAGACCGCTATCTCAAATGAACGAGAAGCATTTCTACTCAGTTACGGAATCGCTTGGACCCAGGCAAAGGTATCCGATCGCAATCGCATGGACCTTCTCTTGATGGCTCAAAAGTCAGATAACAATGACGAATCCTATTGGGCCCGCACTGAATTGCGTCGCATTCAACAACTCCAAGACCCAACGCCAAAAAGTACCGAAACAAAAAAATAGAGCGAGACTATAGAGTTCTTACTGGCTAATTCTCTGTGTAAACAAATCTATTTCATAAATGCTTGCCCCATAGGCGACCAGACAGAGTTATCACATCCCCAGCAAGGCGGGTTTGAAGCTAGGAAGTTTGGCCGGGATGACAGGAGGAGGATGCCGCGAGGTGGGCAGCGCCAAAGTAACCCTACGATTAGAAATGCGCAGCGATCATCAAAATCCTACCCGCCTCCTCGATAATGCTCTAAGCGATGATGGGCGCTGCAAAGCAAAGTAAGATTCTCTAACGCATTAGTTCCACCCATTGCTACCGGAAGCTTGTGATGGATGTGTAAGAACCTTTCTTTCATACATCGAAGCTGGGTCCTAGAGTCTCGATAGGTGCACTGATGTGCATTCTTGATAGTCACCTCGTGTTTGATACCCGCAGGAATGGGGACTCGGCCTTTTGCTTGAATCTTGGCTATAGGCTTATTGATAGGCATAAGATTAAATTCAGAATTTCTAGCAGCCGCGTCAGATTCTCGTACTGTACGACGGGGTTGAATTGCCTTCAGAGCTGCTTTGTTTTTTCGAACTTCATGGCGCTTGGCTTTTTCTTTTGGATCTTTGTGCTGAAGGTAGAATTCGATGACCTGCTCTAAGGTCTCTGCTAGTCCAACCCACTTCTTTTGCGACTCAGAGACTCGATCTTGGGCTCGCCTAAGTTTCTCCATGACGTCTTTTGGCAAACACAAAGAAAGCTCAGTCTGTGTCGCGTTGATTACCCGGGCACGCTCTTCCACGCTTGGAATCTTGGGGCATTCTTTGGCGAGCGCTTCTTGAAGCTTCTCTCTTGGCATGGCCTGAGCCAAGGCGATGAACTTCTGAGAATTTTCTTTCGTCAAATGGGGGGCGATCTGCCTAGCTTTACTCAGAGGAAGTACCCCCATTTGCACCGCGTGCTTAAGCTCTGGTACGGCTTTGGTTTTATGAACAATGGTAACAAGGTTCCAGCTGACATCTCGAGATAGCCCAAGTGCCTTCTGAGAATACTCGGTTAGGCTTGCATAGCCTTGTTGAAGATAAATTTTCTTAGCCTCAATCTGCACAAGAATTTCTAAAAGTGCTTTCTCGCAAGCAAGGTATTGCCTAGAGAGCTTCAAAGCTTGATCATGGAGCGTGCAAAATACGTGTGACATTGGAGAGTTCCTTTCAACGAGGAGGAACTTACCACGGGTTTTAATGCGCGATTTTTCTCGCTTCTTTAGCCGCTAATGAGTTTCATTCTCAAAATTAAGATCCTTCCCGTGAAGTGAACATTCTCCGCTCTAAATGAAAATGTGAAGGCTTAGCTCCGTAATGAGAAAAGTTGGACGATTGCCAAGAAATGAAAAAGAAAACAGCTCTTCAATGAGCCAAGAAAAAAATCATCTGCATTTTATTTTGCACTCACAAATAAGTCACAATCAGAAAAGGTAGCTTGCTGCAGGCTTCTCGGGCACCAAACCCTCATCGTACAGTACGACCAAGCGGTAGCCTTCAGATCCTAGTGCGGATTCGTTAATATACATATTATAAATGTACTAAATCGAAGCTGCAGCCCCCCCTCGCTGCTCCCCTTCCTGTCACCCATTGCTAACTTAGAAGCATCAAACCCGCCTTGCTGGGGCTGTTGCTCGCCAGGATCAATGCTCTTGCTTAACCTAAGTACTTGATTACATTGCTAATTCATTGTTTGCATTATTTAACTATATGAATTATTATTAATATTAAGTCTTAGATCAAACTAGGGGGCCACGTGAAACATAGCAGCGCGATTCGAGCGCTCGCATTCTTGGCATTTGGGATAGCGGTGAGCACCAGTGCTTTTGCGCAGAGTCACGTCGCGGGCTCTTCTCGCGAAACCTCCTTAGATTTTGAAGACCAAGTCGTTGAGGGCATGAACAAACGCCCCTTTGACTACCTCAACACCCTCGCCAACAAAGACCGCAAGCGTGACCAGTCCAGGCTCTATGAAAAGCGCACTCACTTCCGACCGGAGCTAGCTGATTCTCTTGATGAAGTGAGATTTCGAAAATGAGTCTAAACACCACAGCGGCACGCAGCACAGGCACAAAGAAAAAGCAGCGTCAGCCGAAGCGGTTCGTCGTCGCCCTAACTCGAAAAATTTCCTCAAAAGATTCTACGACACAAACAATCATATGGAATCCAGATCGCCCACTAGCACTTGGCTATCCCGTCCTTTGGTTTCTTGAACGGACGACAGATGCTGGCATTCGAATTCGCTGGGTAGGAAGCCCCGTCAACGAGCGTGTCGAAGATGCTTTCCTTGAAATGACAGAAAAGGACCTCCGCAATGCCTCAGACCAGACTCTGCCTGGCCCTAAAGATTTCTGTCGAGACTATAGCATTCGAGTCACAACCGCTCAAACGATTGAAGCCCCATTTCTCCAGGAATCTTCTGAATCTGACCCACTACGAATCTATCAATGCATTGGCAACTGGGTTCATGACGTAACTCGAATACAAAAGAAGTATGTTGGTACAGCCTCAGGCAAGACCCTTTTTGAAATAACGGTTCAGGGATCTCAGTACAGAATTCACCCACTCAGCGACGGCCTTACGCTTGGAAACAAAGATTCGGAAGGCGCGGCAATGGGTTCTAACGAATCAACCCTTGGAAAAAGCGAAATTCTTGAATCCACTTTGCAATGGAATGCACATAGTTGGCACTTTGGCACTGCTAATGCCAAAAAAATTCCCAGCATAGATGTACGCGTTTCCAGAGAATCTTCCGAGGACCTCTCGAACTTAAAGCGGTCCGTTCAGATCGCTGGCGCGCTCCTTACGCTGTTCTTAGCTATTTCTTACTTCATGCCAAAGCCGCAAGAAGATCCCAATGAACTCATACCAGAACAATATGCCAAAATCGTCATGACACCGCAGGAAGCGCCCAAGTCAGATGGCATTAAAGAAGGCGGAGGAACACCTGCCCCAACCAAGGCCGCGCAAACAGAAGTGGTCCAAGCTTTCCGTGCACAAGCCGTACAGAATGCTGTTCAAGGCCTTCTCAAGGGTGGACTCACCACCCTACTCGCCCAATCAGACCTTGTCGGCGGTGATCGAAGCGCCTCGAAGAAAGTTTTTAATTCGTCGGCTACTGTAGGCAATGTTTCCGACAAACACCTTACTTCTTCTAGGCAGATTAAAGTTTCTTCTTTGGGCGGAGATGCCAAAGGTAAGCAAGTTGGCTATGGCAAAGGATCTGTTGCCGCCGTAGCGGGACAAGGTTCGTCTTTTGTTTCCCTGGATTCTGGTGGATCCCAAGTTGAAGAAGGACTTACCAAAGACGAGGTCGGCAAAGTCATTCATGCTCACCTCAACGAAGTTCGCTATTGCTATGAATCCGCCATGATTCACACACCTGATATCGAAGGAAAACTCATTGTCGACTTTGCAATCGGACCAGCTGGTCTCGTTCGAACTGCAGCCGTAAAAAGTTCAACTGTTCCAGATCCAAGGCTTGACGACTGCCTTATACGGCGGCTCAAGCGATGGCAGTTTCCACATCCGAAGGGTGGTGTCACCGTGGGCGTCACCTATCCATTCATCTTTAAGTCACTTGGGAGATAGACCTCATGAAACGAACAATAAAGCGCAGCCTCTTTCTGATGGCTTTCCTCACGCATTGGCAGATTGCACTAGCTGAAGAATCCCAACCCACTCCTGCCCAGGAAGAGAAAACCTCGGGTGGCGAAAAAGTTGATGTCAATAACATCAAAGACCGATACTGGACCAAAGGGAAGTCAGCCGAGGTTGGGGTCGTCCAAAATAGAAAATTCTCCAAATCCAATAAATTTCAATTTGGCGTATTTGGTGGAATCGTAGCAGTCGATCCTTTTCTTAGCGTACAGACCTTAGGATCTAGCTTTGGTTATCACTTTTCAGAAACCTACTCGCTCCACCTTACTGGAATGTATAACTTTGTAGCCGATTCTCTCGCTTATGAGCGCTATAAGGCCGAAAAAGACGGAAAAATAAATACCAATAAGCCAAATGGCTACCTTGGCCTTGAGAACAATTGGAGCCTACTCTACGGAAAGCTTAGTCTTCTTGGAAAGCAGATTATCTATTTCGACCTTCACGTTGGCGCCGGACTTGGCCTTGATTTTACTGAATCTGGCAAATACATTGCTCCGTCGATAATGATCGGCCAGCGATTTTATATCACCCAGGTCATGTCTTTGCGACTCGACTATCGCCTGATGTACCGCCGAGAGAGTTTCTACGAACAACAAATTACGAGTCAACTGGGTACGCTCAAAGGGCCACGAAATGCCTTCAGCCACGTCATTACTCTTGGGGTGGACTTCTTGATCGGTAAAGGACTTGGAGAATAAGTTGAGACGACGACTCCTCTTACTCAGCCTCATTTGGTTCCTACCTTTCGCCACGCAAGGCGCTGGGACTACCCCGGTCTTTTCTTTTGCCAAAAATGCCTGTTCACGTTCCGAAGCTTGGCGGTTTGGCTCGCAATTGCCTAGGGACTGGCGACAGGAGTTTGAGCTGCTCCTCAAATCTAAGCAATCATCCGTACAGGCATTCTCGGAAGCCCTAGCCTTAAGAAGGCTAGGAATTGAGGGAGAAACCACTTACTTCTCTGAGTACTGGATTTCGAGAGCACTGATTTACGCAAGTATGCCACATATGGCTCATCGAGCATTTTCAGCCATGTTGAGTAAACCCATCACCCCGGAAACCGCCGGAATTCAACTTGCTGCACTCCAATGCCTCACTACGCTACAAAGTCAGTATCCATCACTCGGTTGGGCCAAAGGCCATCCAAATCGCGTCAAGGAGCTGCAGACTACTCTTAGCGGAAGCGAATGGAAAAACGACCCCTCCCGATTGGAAATTCAGAGAATTATTTGGGAGGGCGCCGCTTCTCTGTACCGTCAGACCTATGATGCCTCACTTCTTCAGGTATTGAAGGGTAGCGGGCCACATTATGATTTTGCCACTTCAGTGGAGTCCTTAAAAGCGGGCAAGCTCAAAGAAGCTGCAATGAGTATGGAGAAGCTACTGAAGTATCCTAAGAAGCCAAACGCATTGGTAAAGCTCGAAGATTTCTCCAGAATTTATCTTGCGCGAATTTATTTTGAACTCGGAGACTTCCAGAAGTCTGTGCAGCATTTAAATCAGGTTGAACGCAAGAACAATGATTTGGCACAAGTCCTCTCAGAACTAAGCTGGAACTTTCTAAAGGATCACAAGTATGGAGAAGCCATTGGAACCGCAATGAACCTGCAACAGGGCGCCCTCTTTAGAACCTTTGCTCCCGAATCTATCATGGTGATGGCAATGGCGTTAAACGAGCTTTGCCAGTATCCGCAGTCTATTCGCGCTATCGATATCTTTCGAAGTAACTATAAAGATAGCTATCTCTGGCTTAGTCAGTGGAAAGCAAAGATCAAAGCCAAGGATCCATCATCCAGAAATCTTTATCCCCACGCTATTGCCTATTTGAAAGGGAAGGGAACGGTGCCTGATAAAGTTGTGACAGAATGGGTTCGATCCTCGCAATTTATTGCCCGACAGTCAGAAATGAATTTGCTATTCGATGAACGGAGTCGTGGCCCCAAGGTGAGTCGTGCGGGAGATCGAGAACAGCAACAGCGAGCGGCCGAGCTTTTGACGCTTTTAAGAAAAGTGCGAAAGGAATATGAATTAGCTAAACTCAAGTTGGCTCCTGGCGAAACACTTTCTGCCCAGATCCTTGCAAGGCTGAAAGCTCTCAAGGACAATGCCGATCACTACCAACGCCTTCGCGCAGCGGCGCCTGTCTGGGTAAGCCTGCTTGCCATTGATCAGAAACTATCCCCGGAGATCGAAGGTCAATTGCTTCACCAGATTAATGGCGAAATGATGAGAGCAAATCTACGAATGATTCGCACTTTAGACTCCATAGCCGAAAACAATCAGCTCATCGAAGTCGAAATCTACAACGGCGCTAGCCAAGACATCATTTGGCAAAATGCCCATCCAGACTATGAGCAAGTTGCCCAACAGCTTAAGGGTCAGGGTCAGGGTAATAATGAAGATCAAGTATGGAACTGGGGGACCTCTCGTTCTGGCCTCTATGGCGGCGAGGAAGTTTGGGAAGACGAGCTAGGGTCTTTTAAAGCTGATTTATACGACAACTGTTCTAGCAAAGAAAAGTACCTTGCGGTGAAAAGTCAGCTCATTCGAGAGCGCGCCCTCACAAAACTCCAAGAGCTTTCAAAAGGACGTTCGATCTCTTCCAAATCAGAAGTCAAAAGAGGAGGGCCTACTCCATGAGCCGTCTCACTTATTTAGCAAGAAATGGCCAAGTCTTTGGTCCCTACTCCGAAATGGAACTCGAACAGATTCGGCACTCCAACGGACTTTCTCAATACACTTGGATGTGGCCAGATGGCGCAAAGGAGTGGATGCCCATCGATCCACCACCGCCTCCTATTGGTCATACAGCGAAGCCTAAAGCTGCTTCCTCAGTAGATTGGGAAGCGATTGGATTCAACAATGAAGCGGCGATCAATGGCTTCTTACGAAACACCTCTGATTTGGGCTGCGAACTTACTACGATGGATCGAGGGGTAGAACCTGTCTTCGGAGAAAATACGCCCGTCACTCTCAACGTCCTTCATACCAAAAAGGGACGCTCCATGAATGTGCAGGCTCGCATGACAAGGGCTCGCAGAGACTCGGGCTGCTGGGTGTATCACTTTCAATGGGAAAAACATCCGGATCTCTAGAAAGCGATGCCCAGGCCAGCACCAAAGAAAATTCCGCTGTAGTTTAGTGCTATGCCCGAACCAATAATGGAAGATCCACTTCCAATGGTGGAGGGGGCAAGAAGCGAGGTAGAGAGAAGGCGGTATCCCGCCTCGGCAGCGAGACAAAATCCACTCTTCCAAGTATGAGCCAGGTGCACCTTGCCAACAAAAACAAGTGGGCTACTGCTCAAGATTGTTTCATTGGGAGAGAGATCAGAAGTAGACAGAACCGACAGCTCTGTTCCAAATCCTAAGCCCCCCATTGCAGAAACTCCTAGGCTAAAGGCTTGATCTCTCCCGATCGTGTATCCCACTCCAATTATTAAAGGCGTGGACGCCACGGAGAATTCGTAATTTTTTCCGGCATCCGTTGTGCCAATTGCTCCCGCATAGAGGTAGTCAAATCGCATCAATAACGAGATGGAGGAAGAAACATAGGCCTCCAACTCCAAAGACAAGGACTTCAAACTCGAAGGGGCATTGAATCCAGTAACCGTTGCAAAGTCACTCCAACTAAGCAATTGCAAATCAAAAAACCCACGAAGCACATAGTGATGTAAGTGCTCCTCTTTCATTGCGGTTTCAAATTCTTTTGGCTTAGCAGAAAGCTTTGGTGTCTTTTGAATTTCTTGCGAAACTTCCGGGGTTTCCTCGGAGTTAGCCCCTTCTTCCTGTGGTGGATTGAGTATCAACACCTCCGCCGAAACCCAACCTACTTCGCCTTGGGGCATTCGAATTTTATAAAAACCTCGGGTAGGCAGGTTGCTGGCTGCAACCAAGTCTCCACTCTTTAGCTTCCCAACAACAGCAGACTGTGCAGAGGGCTCAGTATAGACTTCCACTTCCGCTGCTTCCACTTTGGCAAGTTGTGCAGCCGAAACATCCCCTGCAAAAAAGCAAAGGACTGCAAAAGCAGCAAGGAACGTTTTCATCTGAGGACCTTGGTGAGTTCAGTGGGATTCACTTTTACTCCATTGACGATTGCTCCCCAATGAAGATGGGGTCCCGTTGCTCGACCCGTGCTTCCGGCCAAAGCGATGACTTCTCCCTTTTTGACTGACTGACCAACCTTGACTTTGAGTTCACTCAAGTGAGCATAGAGCGTCATTAATCCGTATCCGTGGTCTAAGATAATCGTTCCACCGGTAAAATAGAGATCCTTCGCAAGTCGAACCACACCTTCCTCTGGTGCAGCGACTTCCGCTCCAACGGCAGCCTTGAGGTCTAATCCCTTATGAAATCCCTTGAATTGCTTGTTGTACATTCGCTGAACACCAAAAGGGCTGGTCAATGGACTATGAATGGGAAAAGCAAACGGCCCGGACCAAAGTTTTTCTAGTCGCCGTTCCGCATAGATCTTGCTGACTTCCTTCCCTTCTTGACTGATTCTTGGCATGACATTGGGTGGTGGAAAAACCTTGGAAGGATCTACGGTTAATTTTTCAGACGGATAAGTAGATTTTCGAACTTTGAGCGGAACCTTAGTCTGATCCCGATCAACACCAACTACCATCTGATAGGCGCCAGGCTTCTGAAGGTAAGGTATCGCAACCACCCCCTGATAAACTTCCTGATCCGATTTGGGAACGGGATAAAAATCAAATCGCGAACCCGCAAATTCTGCGTAAACTTTCTGGGATGGTTTTAGGGCGCGAGCCATATGTACGGTAACTAAAACAAGCGAAGCATCAAAGGGTTTGTCCGTGGAAAGCACTATTTCAGAACCTTCCAGAGGTGATTTAGAAAGAAGCCCCGCTTCTACAAGGACAGCAAAGAGAGATGCAAAGAGTGCAACGCCCGCAAAACCAAACCTAAAGAACCTTAACTTTTTTCTCTCCATCCGCAAATTTTAACTCCACCTCTTGGCCTATTTGCAATTCCGCAGCTTTTCGAATGACTCTTCCTCCAGCATCCGTGCTTCGGACCATCGCATAACCGCGCTCCAATACATTGAGAGGCGAAAGCGCATTCAACTGACTCGCCGCACGACCCAAAGTTTCTTTCCTTCTCGAAACAATAACTTCGATCGCTCGCCTCAATCTTACCATCAAATCATCACAGCGTTGCATCTGTTCTCTCAGACGATCACGTGGACTGACTAAGCGAGCGCGAAGGTGCTCCAAAAGTTGTCTACGGTGTTGCAAGTCGCGACGCACTAGTTGCTGCAATCGGTGAGAGGACTCTCGCACCAACGGAAGCGCTTCAACCCAAGCTTGACTTAGCATTTCTGCCCCTGCTGAAGGTGTCGGCGCTCGAAGGTCCGAAACAAAATCGGCTATCGTAAAATCTATTTCATGACCCACTGCGGAAATGACTGGGATTTCAGAACGCGCCAAGGTCCTCGCCAGCGCTTCATCATTGAAACACCAGAGGTCTTCCAGGCTCCCACCACCCCGTGCCAATAAAATAAGATCCGCCAACTTCCACCGATTCACCATTTCTAATGCTGTGCAAAGCTGCTTTGGAGCCCCATCACCTTGAACCAAACTTGGAATGATGCGTACACATACCTGCGGTGCCCTCCTTGCCATTACCGTCAGGATGTCCTGCAGTGCCGCACCGGATGAGGCAGTAATCACCGCCACCGTTTTGGGAAACTTGGGAAGCGGTCGTTTCCTCGATGGATCAAAAAGTCCCTCTGCCAATAACTTGGCTTTTAGTTCTTCAAACTGAAGTTGAAGGATGCCTGCCCCGAGTGGCTGAATTTTATCCACAATCATTTGATAAGAGCCGCGAGGTGGATAGACCGATATTTTTCCATGACAAAGAACGGCAAGACCATCCTTCATGACAAACGCAGGCTTCTTGCGCGCCCATCCGAAGTGCACAGCAGACAAGACAGCGGCATCATCCTTTAGACTGAAGTAGAGGTGTCCAGAACCCGAGGGTCGAACGTTAGTAACTTCACCCTGAATCCAAAGGTCCGTGAAACCGGCTTCCAGTTGCTGTCGAATTTTTTGAGTGACCTGCGAAACACTCCACGCCTGCGGACTCTGAGGGGCAGGATTCCCCTGAGAAAATAATGGCAGATCATCAACATTCATACCGCAGCAGCCTAGCGCAGAACCGGAAAGATCGCGAGCCAGGATTTTAGAGGCTAGCGGCCTTCTTCTCTTTGACGACCTTGTCTTTGAGGATTTCAAAGGACTTCAGGTAATTCACGGCCTGTTTTACCTGATAATCATTCTTAGGATCAAACTTCATAGGCGCCATTTCATCATCTTCTGGTGTCTCAGTTTTGCCTTTAGTCGTACCGAGGGTCTCCAACTCTTTTTGAGAAAAATCTTCTCCCGCTTTTTCCTTCTTCGCTGGCTCACTTTCACCTTCGCCAATCATATGACCAGGCAAATCTTTTTCTCTCATGAAGTTGGATTCAACTTTAGCTTTTTCTAGCAACTTGGGATCGTATTGATCCAAGACAATGTCTGGCTCAACACCCTTTTCTTGAATGCTACGGCCACTCGGAGTGTAATAACGAGCAACCGTCAACTTAAGGCCCATATCCTTAGAAAGTTCTACGACGGTCTGAACAGAACCTTTTCCAAAAGTGGTTTCACCCAATACGACCGCTCTTCCGTGATCTTGCAAAGCACCTGCTACGATTTCCGCTGCCGATGCTGTACTAGAATTCACCAAGATTGCCACAGCAAAATCCTTACGCGCCTTCCCCTTGCGTGCGTGCTTCACTTCCTTTTGATCCTTATTGCGACCAATGGTTGAAACAATAACTCCGTCGTCTACGAAGAGAGAGGAAACTTCGACCGCTTGATCCAAGAGGCCTCCTGGATTAGTACGCAGGTCAAAAACTAATCCATTTAATTTCTGTTTGGCTTCTAGGGTCCTGATAGCTTTCTCTACATCGGACGCTGCGCTCTCATTAAAGCTCATCAAGCGAACGTATCCATATCCGTTTTCAAGAAGCTCACTTCGGACGGATCGGACCTTGATGATGGCTCGCGCCAAAGTAACATCCCGAACTTTATCAAAGCCTTTTCGAAAAATCGTGATTGAGACTTTGGAACCTTGAACGCCGCGCATTTTGGACACGGCTTCTACGAGATTCATTCCCTTGGTACTTTCATTCCCAATCTTGACAATGCGATCGCCAGGCTTGAGACCGGCCTTCCATGCTGGGGTATCCTCAATCGGTGCAATAATCGTCAATACGCCGTCTCGGAGACCAATTTCAATTCCAAGCCCACCAAATTTTCCGGTCGTGTCGACCTTCATGTCTTTATAAATATCTGGCGGAAGAAAATTGGAGTGAGGATCTAAGGTCGCCATCATTCCTTTGATCGCGCCAAAGATCAGATCCTTGTGCTTTACTTCTTCGACATAATTGGATTCCACAAAGCTCAGAACTTTTTGAAACAGCTCTAAGTTTTTATACCGGTCTTTGGCCGCTTCCAGCTCCGCCGACTCCGGTGCCGCTTGTGCAATGCTAATGGCTACTACGCGTCGGGTAAGAAGCTGTCCCGTCGCCATACCTAACCAAGCCGCCGCGACCACTGAAACAAAGATGAGGCTACGCTGGAAGAGAGATTTCATATCATTTAAAGGTAATCTAAATAGATAGCCACTGCAACGGGTTGACTGGAACATTGCGATGGCGAATCTCAAAATATATAGGCGTACTTTTTCCGTCGGTTAATCCAACCGCTTCGCCTTCCTTAAGATAGTCTCCCGTTTTGTGGTCTAAGCGTCCTAATTGAGCACAGAGTGAATAGTAGTGACCGCCATGGTCCAAGATAGCCACTTGACCAAATCGAGGCAGCACTCCCGAATAGACCAGTCGCCCGGAAAAAACAGCCCGGACTGGTTCGTTTTTGCCACCTCGAATCTCGACGCCTTTTTTAAATACCTTTAGCTGGGTTCCAGGATCTAAACTCGGACCGTAATGCGAAACAATGGGGCCAACGACCGGAAGGGGTAAATAGCCTTTCCTTACGACAAAGGCACCTTGCATCATTGCCTGATCAATGGATCGCTCGGCCGCAGTGACTTCCTCAAATTCTTTGCGCGCATGAAACTGCTGAATCAGGGATGCAATTTGCCCTTCGGATTCCTTAAGCCCTCGGTATCGCTCCAATTGCCCCATCCGTTCTTGATAGTCTTTTAAAAATGCCTGCTGCTGCAGTTTTTCATGAAACTGCAAAAGCGCCTCTTGCTCCTTGAGGTCATTAAAAAGAAAGGCGAGGTTCTGCTTTTCTTGCGAAATTTTCTCTTCAAGGACTTCCACGTCTTGAATGTCGGCTCGAATGCCCTCTATTTCTCTCAAACTTCGATGCACAATATTCGACAAAACTTTTCTTCGAGCAACTTCCCATCGCTCCAATTGAATGACCTCAGCCACGCCTTCTCGCTGGAGCTGAAGCGAGCTGTAAATTTTTGCAAGCGCCAGGCGCACCGATTTTTCTTGGTGACTCACTCGGGCCAAAAGCTCTGCCCGACGCGTTTCAGAGGTGCCTATCCAAGATTCCAACTCCTTCATTCGTTTTTCGCCAAGGTGCTTTTCTTGTTTTAGCAACGAGATCAAACTGCGAATTTTCTCCAAGCGACCTTTCTGTTGATCTTGGCTTTTTCCGCTCTGTACTAGGTGCCGCTCCAATAGGAGGATCCGGTCTTGAATTCGATGGAGGTCACTCGAAAGGTCTTTCGGCTCACGTTGCGAAGGTACGGACGCCCAAGACATTGAGGCACCCATAACCATCCATACAACTAAGTGGCGTCTACGCATCACGGGCGCGACTCAACAATGAAGCAGCCATCGCAATTCCCACACCCGCACCGAAAAGAAAAAGCCATTGTTGGGAATGCATTTCGAATCCAATCTCTCCCATAGCCGGTGAAAGGTTTCGAATGCGAGACTGAACGTGAGGTCCAATCGCCAACCAAATCCCAGCGGCTACCACTGAGCATAGCAACCCGGCACTCGTGACCGACACAAACATGGGACTCTTCAGACGCCAAGAACGACTTCCCCACTGCGACAAAAACTGCACGAAGTCTTGATAGAAAACTTGATGAACCTTCACCATTTGGAAGGTCAACACAAAAAGGGTCGTTAGCACCCCACCCAACAGGACCAAACAAAGAACTCGAAAAGCTCGCAATGCCGCAACCGTATTGGTGAACCGATGGGAAGAGCGTTCGACCGCATCCACCGAGGGCATTTGTTTCAAGCGGTCCATTTCAGCAACTGGCAGAGACTGCTCAAAGGTGAGAAACTTCGGAACTAAATTTTTGAGTTCACCTCCTAATGCTGTAAGTTCTTCGGACAGGCGAGGATCTTGAGCCTTCATTTTCTGAAGAAACTCTTCCTGAGAATGAATCTCCGGAGCGGCTCCTACCTGAGTTCGAATCGTGTCGACCAATCCCTCTTCAGCTTCGGCAGTGGTACCTGGATGCAGAAACACCGTGATGACTTCCTTGGCATCAATCTGTCGCGCCAAATCCGAAAGTCCTTGATGGAGCGAATACAAAAACACGCCAGTTACCAAGAGGAAAACAAAGGCTAAGAGACCTAAGAATTGGCTAAGCCACGCCCGTCGCCAAGGACGGAAAGCCACCTTTAGAAGGTACATGAATCCTCCTCAATTTCGAGCTTACCGGCCTCTAAGAGGGCGCATCGCTTTCGAACTTTTCGCACGATTTCACGATCATGGGTTGCTAGGACTACCGTTGCTCCATTTTTATTGGCCAGAACAATCTGTTCCATCAATGCCCACGTGAACTCTCGATCCTGAGCTCCCGTCGGTTCATCTGCAATGAGGAGCTGGGGATTTCGAACCAAAGCTCTTGCTACGGCCACTCGCTGAGCCTCTCCGCCAGACAGAGTGACTCCAAGGTGATCTCGTTTGCGATGAAGACCCAATCGCTCCAAAAAATACTGTACTCGACTCTCTCGCTCAGCAGCTGGAATCCGCCGCCCCATAAGATCCAAGGAGACCGCCACATTTTCGAATACCGTAAGGTCCGGAAAAATTCGTACATTCTGTGGGACATAACCAATCTGACGACGGACAGAACTTAGCCTTGACTGAGAACTTTTTTGTAGATCGAATCCAAAAAGACTGACCTCTCCGAGGGTGGGACCCTCCTCGGTAGCAAGGATTCTAAGAAGAGAAGACTTTCCAGCGCCACTATCTCCCACGACATAGAGAAAATCCCCTTGCTTGAGTTCCAACTCCACGCGATCAAGCACGGGAGGAGACTGAACGTAGCGTTTTGACACTCCCTGTAACCGAATCATAAACTTCCCCCGCTCTCTAGGGTAACAGTTTTTTTTGGATGCGCGTAGTATGCTCAATCAAAAGGTTGTTTTCTTATGCGAATGCGAAGGCTCAATTCATTCCGCAGACAAATTCCAGTTTTCGCCAGAGCACTGGGTCTGCTGAGTTTCTACACCCTATGGACGGTTCTCTTTCGAGTCATTTTTTTGACGGTCGCTACCTACTTTCTGATGTCTGAGGCTACTCCGATGGCCGAGATCAGTGAGTTTACTGTTCGAAACCATATTTTTCTTTCGAGTGCGACTGCGATTCTATTCGTCAGTATTCTATGCGCTTCCTATCCTCTCTATAACACCTCGTGGCGTGAGGTTTTTCCGGAAAAAGGGGCGCGTCAAGAATGGCTTTCGGGTCTCTTGGGTGGTTTTGCACTAGCCATCGGCTTTACTTTGGCAATGTGGATTGCTGGATACTACCAATTCTGGGGATTCTTTATTCAATCCGAAAATCCTTTGCTGACAGCATTGACCCTCCTTCTGCGCTTAGGTCTGATTGCGGCATGGGTCTATGCGGAAGAATTTCTTTTCCGAAGCAAGCTTTACTCCTACCTGCTGCCAACGGTTCCGCCCCTATCCATCGCGGTGCTTTCCACGGGAGCCTTCGTTATTCTCAAATGGCTACAATTTGATTTGAGTCCAAACGTCCTACTTACCTTGGTGTTTGTCAGCCTGAGGCTGTGCATGCTTCGCGTCCGACACGGTACCTTCACGCGAGGTGCCGTGCTCTGGGGAAGCTTTCTTTGCTCAATTCATCTAGGGCTTAGCCTTCCCGTTTTTGGGACTGAATTTTCTGGCGTAGTCTATTTTCGGTTTCAAGAGGCGGCTTCTCCCACAGCTGAGGCACTTATGCGCTTCCTATCGGGAGGTGCCGAAGGCCCGTTGGCAAGCGCCGCCCTTCAACTCGTGCTTGTGGGACAAATTATCTTTGGACTCCTACGTCGGCCTCGATAAGATAGGACTCTATGGAAAACCCATCGCATGTTCAGGCCTCCGTCTTCGACCTCATTGGCCAATCCGGACCAATGGTTCAAGCTGTCCTGCTTCTGCTCCTAGCAGCCTCCGTTTTTTGTTGGGCCATTATCCTTATTAAGATGCGGGCCTTCAAATTAGCTTACCAAGAGAATCAATCTTTCCTTGAACTCTTTTGGAAAAGCAAAAGCTTGGAAGACGTCTCTGGAAAGGCCGAAAAATATAAATTTTCTCCTGTCGCATCCGTGTTTCGGTCAGGACATAAAGAACTAAAGAAACTTTCGGCTACAGAACGATCCAATCACGGACAGGAAGAGGTCGAAAACGTTCAACGCTCTCTCGCACGAGCCTCCAATAATGAAGTGGCACAGCTGGAGAAGCACCTTTCATGGTTGGCCACCACCGCCAGCGCGGCACCTTTTGTGGGATTATTTGGAACGGTATGGGGCATCATCAATAGCTTTCAAAATATTGGCGCCACAGGTGCGGCCAACTTAGCCGTTGTTGCACCTGGTATTTCGGAAGCCCTCGTCGCCACCGCAGTGGGCCTCGCAGCGGCGATTCCTGCGGTTGTTGCGTACAACCATTTTCTGCACAAAATCAAAAGAATGTTGGTGGATATTGACAGTTTTTCGCAGGATTTTCTTAATATCATCCAACGTGGATTTTTAGGTGGAGGCAAGCGTTGAAGCTCGACCAGGGTCCTTCATCCCGCGGCACACCCATGGCGCTAGCAGAAATCAATGTTACGCCATTGGTGGATGTCATGCTGGTACTCTTAGTCATTTTTATGATTACCGCGCCCATGATGCAGCAGGGTGTGCAACTGGACCTTCCCAAGGCCAATACTGGCGCCATAGACGAAGCGCCAAACCAGATTCATATTCAGGTACGCAAGGATCGATCGATCCTTCTCAATGACACGCGCCTTGCCAAGGGTGAATTACGGAAGAAACTGACCGCTATCGCAAAAGCCAAGCCAGGCGTCCAAGTCTTCGTTCAAGCGGATCAGAGCCTTAGTTATGGATTTATTGCGCAGGTCATTGCTGAAGTGAAGCAAGCTCAACTAACTAGGATTGGTCTCGTCACCCTACCGGCGGAACGCAATTCTCACCTTTAAGGTAGCCTATGAGAGCATGGTCCCTCAAAGACGGCGTAACAGGTTCGCTAGCCCTTCATCTTGGACTGGCGATCTTCCTTATTGCCAGGATGTGGGTATTTCCAAGTGCCTATGTGCCCTATGTTGCGACGCTCAAGGTCGACCTTGTAGATCTTCCAGACCTAACCAAGCAAGAAATGGAACGGATCAGCCAAGGGAAATCTGAAAAAAAAGAGAAACAAAAAAACAATCCGGCCGATTTGATTTTGAAGAACCGAAATCAAAGAAAAGAGAAAATTCAGGGCGCGCTGGATCGCATCAAAGCACTGAGTCAAGTTGAGAGTGAGATAGAAGCACCCGAGAAAATCAAAGGCAATCAGATTTCAAAAGGCTCCGCCCTTTCAGGCGAAGCCAAAGAAAATGCGCAGGCATCCTACTACGATCTTGTGCTCGAAAAAATTCGCGCGAATTGGTCACTCCCCGTATGGATCGCCCGCCAGTCCCTTAGCGCACAGGTTCTGCTTCGAATCGGACCCGATGGGTTAATTCTCAGCCAACAATTTATACGACGGTCGGGAAACGCTGCGTTTGATGACGCCGTCTTGGAAGCGATACAACGCTCCCAGCCTTTTTCAAAACCTCCCGCGGATTTTCTGTCTAGTGTTGCAAAAAATGGAATTCTATTTGGATTTCCGCTCTAAAATGGCATTATTTAAAGCGAAGCGAGATATAAAAAAATGAAAGCAAGACTCTACGCGTTTTTGACCCTGAGCTTTGTCGCTATTTCCATGGCTCGTGCTGAGGGGGACAAGCCTTATATCGCAGTTGGAAAGGCCAAGACTCAAAAGACCGTCTTTGCATTTCCTCAAATCAAGAAACTAGGTACCTCCAAAGCACTTGATCCCCTTATCAAAACCATTCACGAAGTCATAAAGAACGATTTGCTCTTTATGGATCTTTTTAAGCTGTTGGACCAAGCTGCCTACCTCGAAAAGAGTCAAACCGCTGGCCTCACTCCTGATCAATTTAAGTACGCCGACTGGACTACTATTCAGACTCAAATCCTGTTGAAGACCGGAATCCAGTTGGATGGAAACCGGGTAACGCTAGAAACTTATCTTTATGACGTCTCAAAAGGAGAACAACTTCTCGCGAAAAAATTCATTGCTAATACAGACGAAGTTCGAACGCTGGCCCACTCTATCGCCAATGAAATAGTGACTAAGCTGACAGGATTGCCTGGAGTTTTTCTTACCAAAATTGTGATGAGCTGCGACCGCACTGGAAAGAAAGAAATTTATGTCATGAACATCGACGGAACCGATGTCAAACAAATCACGAGTCATCGTTCGAATGCCTTTGCTCCCGCTTGGAGCCCAGACAGTAAAAAGATCGCTTACTCTCTCTATGTAAGGCACCACCGCGAAAATTCAGAAGGACAAAAGATCGTCACTAAGAATATGGACCTTTACGAATTTGACTTTGCAACTCGAGAACTTCGACTGCTTTCTAATCGCGAAGGCATCAATAGCGGTGCTAACTACAACCCGGATGGAAAATCCGTCGCCATGACCATGAGCTTTTTAGGAAATCCGGAGATATTCTCATTGGATCGGCAATCGCGTCAGGCAACCCGCCTCACCAAGTCCTTTGGATTCGACGTAGACCCGGCATGGAGTCCCAAGGGAACTCAGATGGCCTTTGTTTCTTCTCGCACGGGTCGGCCTATGGTTCACCTCATGGACGCAGACGGTAAGAATGAGAAGCGGCTGACTTTTGCTGGTCGCTACAACGCATCGCCCACCTGGTCTCCACAAAATAATAAAATCGCGTTTGCAGGCTGGCTGGACAATCGCTTTGATATTTTTACAATGAACCCCGATGGGACCAAAATTGATCGCCTCACCAAAGGCCAAGGAAGCAATGAGGATCCTCACTTTAGTCCTGATGGCAATTTTATAACTTTTAGTTCGGACCGCACAGGCAAGCGCAACGTCTACGTGATGAACGTAGATGGAAGCTTCGTAAAGCGCATTACTTACGGTTTGGGCAACTGCATGGCCCCTAAATGGTCAAATCCTCCTTAGCTAGGGCGAGTCATTTGCATCAGGGCACCTTCTGAGATAGAAAAGGTGCCTATGCCGAACACCTCTCACAATAAAGCAGAAATCCAAGAGAGCCTCCGAAGAAGTTACGCGCGTCGTCTCGAACCTCGCGCCAAATTGATCCGCCAGTTGCTCTTTCAACGGCGCTGGTCAGAACTCCAGGATCAACTCTCACTATTGAAGCAAACTTCTCGAGAGTTTGGATTTCCAGAATTGGTAGAGCCCACTGAAATGATACAGGGCATCTTTTCTGAACATCGCGCATTAAGTCCCGCCACGGCACCTCGCGGTGCCTATGAAGCAACAACTCAGCTTCTCAACACGATTGACACTGTTCTTGGCAAGAACTCTTGGCTACACTAGAGGCTAGCGTTTCTTAACAGTCAGAAAAGGATGCGGCCATGAGTCGAGACCGAGTTGTTGTAGTCAATGGTGCCCGAACGCCCTTCGCCCGAGCCAGGAGCGTCTTCAATGATATGCCTGCATCCGCCTTGGGTGGAATCGCGTTGAGAGAAGCCGTTCAACGATCACAAATTGACCCCGAGAAGATCGAAGAAATTTATTTCGGAATCGTTTCTGCACCAGCAGAAGGTCCTAATATTGGACGAGAAGCCCTCTTTGATTCGGGTCTACCGCCTAGCATTCCTTGCACAGGCATTAATCGCTATTGCGCATCTTCTTTAGAGGCTACTGCTGCCATTGCTGCCAAATTGCAGGCTGGCCATATCTCTATAGGAGCAGCGGGCGGCGTAGAATCTATCAGTTCCATTCAGGCGCTGTTCAGCAAGAAAGCGACTGATTATTTTTCTGCAATACCTCGCGCAAAAACGCTGGGACAAAAACTCGGCATGCTCTCCCAGTTTCAACTCGCCTACCTGGCTCCTCATGCCCCCGGAATAAAAGAGCCCACCACCGGTGAGACTATGGGTCAATCAGCCGACCTTATGGCCCGAAAATTCCAGATCTCTCGAGAAGACCAAGATCGTTACGCTGTCGATAGCCACCTCAAAGCCGCCAAGGCTTGGGAAAGGGGATTCTATAATTCTCATGTAGTACCCGTCCCTACTAGCAAAGGCGAGATTGTCCATCGCGATACCGATATTCGTGGCGACTCTACTTACGAAAAGCTCGCCAAACTCAAACCTGTTTTTTTCAAAGATGGAACCATTACCGCAGGAAACGCATCGCCCCTTACCGACGGCGCCAGTGCCGTTGTACTTACCACCGAATCCAAAGCACAAGAATTGGGGCTAGAGCCATTGGGTGCCCTCCGTGGCTATGCGACCGCAGCTATCGACATCAAGAAAGAGCCTCTCCTCATTGCGCCGGTCTACGCCATTCCTCAAATGCTAAAAAAGGCGAATGTTCGTTGGGATGAAATCGACCTCTTCGAAATTCACGAAGCTTTTGCTGGGCAAGTTCTTGCGACACTGAAAGCGTTGGCTTCACCAGAGTTTGCGCGAGAAAAATTAAACCTCAAAGAACCTGTGGGTCAGGTCGATCCTGCCAAACTCAATGTCAATGGCGGTTCACTTCCGCTCGGCCATCCTTTTGGAGCCACAGGCACTCGAATGATTCTTGGGGCCCTTCACGAACTCAGAGCACGCAAAAAGAAGCTTTGTCTTATTTCGGTCTGTGCAGCAGGAGGACTCAGCGGAGTCATGTTGGTAGAGGCGTATTAGGTCACCCTTAGAGCGTATGAGGCAATAATCCAACAGGCGTCTGCTCTTCTCGGACATGTTGCGATTCCACAAATTCAAAATGAATCTTATCATCCACAATCGTGAGGCGAACCTGTCCGCCTTTTTCAAGCTTACCAAAGAGCACTTCCTCTGAAAGTGGCCTTTTGATCTTATCTTGAATCAGACGGGCCATTGGCCTCGCTCCCATCTTTGCATCGTAGCCAGTCTGAGCCAACCACTCCCGCACTTCTGGTGTTACTTCCATTTCGACTTTTTTAGCCAAGAGTTGGCTTTCTAACTCGATCAGCTGCTTGCCAACGACCTGCGCAATCGTCAAAGGATCGAGTCCATTGAACACCACAATCGAATCCAATCGATTTCGAAACTCTGGACTAAACGTACGCTCTACCTCTTTGTTCGAAAAGCTTTGAACATTGTCCTGCGATCGTACGCCCATCGTGCGGCGATCATTTTCGCGTGATCCAACGTTGGAAGTCATAATGAGCAAGGCATTTCTAAAATCAGACTTCTTGCCGTTATTGTCCGTAAGAAATCCGTGATCCATAACCTGCAGGAGGATATTCCATAGATCAGGATGTGCTTTTTCAATTTCATCCAAAAGGACAACCGAATGTGGATTTTTTTGAAGCGCATCTGTAAGCAAGCCAGCTTGGTCAAATCCTACATAGCCTGGAGGGGCGCCTATCAAGCGAGAAACCGTATGCTTCTCCATGTATTCACTCATGTCGAAACGTAGCAATGGAATGCCAAGGCAATGCGCCAGCTGTCGAGCAAGTTCTGTTTTTCCAACGCCTGTGGGACCACAAAATAGAAAGGAGCCCATGGGTCGATCACCCGATCGAAGACCCGAACGTGCGAGTCGAATCGCTCCCACCACTGTTTCTACCGCTTGGTCCTGACCAAAAACCGCAAGCTTCAAATCTCGATCGAGGTTTTGAATGCGGTTTTTCTGGCTAGTTGAAACCGTGCGCGCAGGTATGCGGGCAATCTTTGCAATCATTTCTTCAATTTGTGTCGCTTCAATCACAGGGACTTCGTTGGTCTCCGCAGCACCCATGCGCTCCAAGCGCAATCGTGCCCCCGCTTCATCAATGACATCAATCGCTTTATCAGGAAGGTGCCGATCGGTAATATGCTTGGAAGACAATTCCACCGCAGCTTTGAGTGACTCGCTCGTATAAGAAACGTGATGGTGCGCCTCAAATCGCTCTTTGAGTCCCTCCAAGATTTGAATCGCCTCTTCCATCGAAGGTTCATTGACTTCGATTTTCTGAAATCGTCGGGCCAAGGCGTGATCTTTCTCAAAAACGGTTCGATATTCTTGATAAGTAGTCGACCCAATGCAATGCACTTCTCCTCGCGAAAGAAAAGGCTTGAGAAGGTTGGCCGCATCAAGTGCGCCTCCACTTACTGAACCAGCGCCTACGATCGTATGAATCTCATCAATAAAAAGAATCGGCTTCTTTCCTTCTTCACGACGTTCTTGCAAGGCCTTCAAAATTTTCTTCAGACGTTGCTCAAAGTCTCCACGAAACTTTGCGCCGGCGAGCACAGAACCCATATCCAAACTGTAGATTTCAGCATTTGCCAAAAGTTTTGGGATTTCGCCCTTCACGATTTTAAGCGCGAGCCCTTCCGCTAGTGCCGTCTTACCAACTCCTGCTTCTCCAACGAGCAGCGGGTTATTCTTGGTTCTGCGACAAAGGGTTTGAATCATTCGATCAAGCTCATCTTTTCGGCCGATCAAGGGATCCATTTTGCCATCGCGAGCGAGGTCATTGAGACAGAGTGTGTACTGATCTAATACATCCCTCCCTCGAACCTTATTCTTGGGAGTTCCAGTAGCTTCCCTAGCGATTTCATTAACGCCTTCATTCTCAACATCATCCGAGTTCACGGAAGCACCGTCCTGAGAAGTACTGCCATGGCTCAAGAACTGAATCACATCGAGGCGCTGAGCCCCTCGCTTCTTTAGTGTGTGAAGCGCAAAAGAATCCTTGGATTGAAATAGGGATACCAATAAATCTTCAGGAGTAATTTCATCCTTCCCTGCCGACTGCACATGAAACAACGCCCTTTGAATCAGACGTTGAATGCTGAGCGTTGCAATGGGGTGTTGTGGAATACCCTCTTCATCTTCGCCTTTTTTCGGCGTAAGCGCAGTTTCTGAAATCCCTTCACGCTCTGCAAATTCTTTAGAAGGTATTTCCTTACTAAGGTAGGTCTCCAACTCCTTTTGGACGTCCAAATAGCTGACATTGCACGCCTGCAAGACCTCTAAGATTTCCGGCTCCTCCAGAAGGCTAAGAAGGATGTGCTCGAGCGTAAAATACTCATGCTGACGCTCATATGCAAAGCGCACGGCTCTATTTAGTACTTCTTCTGCTCGACGACCTATCATGAATGAAGGACCTCCTCCGCCATCGCGGTTCTACCACTTCCTATCTAAATGGGTCCTATTTCCTCAGAGTCAACTAGCCCCATCGATGGGCTCGACGGTACAACAAAGTGGAAACCCTCGCCTTCGGGCCTCCTGACTAACCTGCATAGCTTTTGTTTCAGCAATATCATAGGGATAAATGCCGACCACCGCGCGACCTTCTTTGTGAACCCGCCACATTAATTGATCAGCTTCGTCAGAATTCTTCTGAAAATATTTTTTTAGAACCAGTATGACGAACTCCATCGAGGTGTAATCATCGTTGTGGAGCACATTGGCGTACTTGGGGGGGAGAGCACTTGCGGCCTCATCTTGCAGGTCCACTTCTCCTTGCTCTTCGGTTTTAGGTACCTGTTCGCTGGACATTCTTGATCCACCCTAGAAGCGTTTTGCGATGCTGCTCTGACAAACCCTGTACACTCAAAATGAGGCGCGCCGCTGCATTGAGCACAGGATCGGACAAAGGTTCAAACCGAATCAGGTCGCTGGGCTTGTAAGCAGGGCGATCTTTTGCAACGCTATCATCATCCATCACCCGACCCATACGCAGAGACTCTCGCTCACTTGCTTGCAGATACCACCCTAGAAAGCTCATATGAAAACTCTCAATTTGATCCTGCAAAGTTACAAAATAGAGTTCTGCCTGATCACCACCCCGATACCAATGCGGCTCACCCTTGGGAGGCTTTTGCAGAAGATCGGACCTCACCTTGATCATTTCCACACCAGCCAACTCGACCTCAAAAAAACTCAGGATCTGATTTCTGAGAGGTGCGGGTGCTTCCATAAACTCGCAACCAACCACACGCGGTGCGTGGTGGCGAATCTTGAGCTTTAAGGGAGTCTGAGTTTTTTGAAGCGTCAATATGCCATGAAGGACTTCACCCGTTGCTGGCCATGCCATGGTGTCGTCCCGAACGAGTCCCAGACCATAGACAGAAATATTGGCTACACGAACCGTTTTTCTTAAGGACCCTTCAATGATTTCAAACTCTACATCATGCAATGGGGTGACCTGCACTCGCACGGCTCGCTGAATAGGCTGAGGTATGGGTGGAGTGGATGTATGCTTGATTGGAGCCGAGGCTTCCTTTGATTCGGCAGAGGCATTTCTAAAAAACGCGCGCAAAAACCCCATGAAGCAAGCTTACTCCTTGGAATTCAAAAAAGCATTGAGAACTCGATGGTAGCGATTCAATACTTCCCACTTCAGTAAAACGGGGTCCGCGGTCATAGCCCACTTCGTATGAAAATCCACTCGATCCCAATTGCGTTGTTCTAGCCCAAAATAAATTCCAAGCTTTGCCATCCGTGATGTCCAGGGTCCATACCACTCGGCTAGTTTGCCACGATCGTTGCTTCGAAATTCAATCCACTTCAGGGCTTCATCTCCCAAGAGGCGCTTCAAAACATAGATCGAGGATTTTTGAAAAAGCTTTTCCATCTCTGCGGCCGGTAGACGCTTTTGGGGTTGGACGGGATTTCGGTCGACCTGAAGTAGACTCTCCATCCCCATAACCGGCAAAGGCCCGGTCTGTGACTTGTCCATCATCGTAAAATAGGGCAAATCCTTTTGCAGCAATTCCATTTCCTCAGAAAAGAACTTTGCAGCATTGCTATTGCCCTTGGCGAATTGGGTTTCTAGAAGCCGGTACCACTCCGAGTGAGTGAGTGTATTGTACATTCCATCCAAAGAAGCGCCCTGATTGAGCGTGTCCACCCAATTCCCAAAAAAGGCGCGGTCTTCGATCTTCCGATCAAAAACCACGCGAAACATTTCTGAAAATAATTCCGAATTGCGCTTAGCTTCAAGCGCTTTTGGTGAAGGCTTTTGCGGTCCGGCAAGGGCCACCGAACCCAAAAAAGCCAGGAGGACCCAACCTCGCACGCCAAACCTACCTAAAATACAAAGGCCAGTTTCACACCCGCAGAGGTCACGCCTGCAGTGTAATACTGAAACTCAGGTCTCAAATGAAAAAACCCAAGCTTCAACGGCACGCCCGCTCCAATCACCATAGACGTGAAGGAACGATCCAGGCTGATTCCGGTCGCCACAGTCAAAAGTGCAGACTGAGAGAGGCCATTCATATTGGCTGAAGCACCTGTCATTCCGAGAAAAATATAAGGTTCAGTCAATCCAAGTGGGTAAGACGCGGCAACTTCTAGGCTCCATCCCGAACTCTTGACGAAAGAAATTTTATTGGTCGTAAAAGAAGCTCGTGGAGTAATCGTCATAAAGGGAAGCTTCAAGCCGCCCCAAGAAACTCCCATCGAAAAAAGAGACAAGTCTTGAACTCCGCCTACCCAAGAGAATCCCGCTTCGATGTCCAATGGAAATCCCAAATAACCCTGCAAAGCTGGAACGGGTAGAACGGCTGGAACACTAGAGCTCGTAAACTTTTTAATCGTCGTCTTCGTGTCGCTTCCGATAAGGACTGCCGTTCCTTGGAGAGAAAGCTCAAACCCCCAAGGTCCAAGACTTGCCGAAGGCTGGTAGAAGCGATGAATGGTTCCGTATCCAATGAGCTTCAACATTCCGTCAGCATCCGACTGAGTGACGCTGCTCAAATTGCTAAGCGCGGTGAATTGAGCGTTTGCTCGCCCGCCCATTAGCGCAACCAATGCAAAAACACTTACCAACCAAGAAATCCGCGACCCACCACAACGTTGCATTGAGACCCCCTCTATTGATGCAATAAATCTATCACTGTAATTGAGAGGCAGCAATCGCCAAGACTTCTTCCATTTCTTCTTCCGTATTGAAGCCATGCGGCGAAAGGCGAATGCCGCCTCCGCGCGATGCGTAAGAAACTCCTCGACGGTCGAATGCCTGGGTCAATTGCTTTTGACGTTCATGCTGAAGTGTGACGATAGGACTCAAGTTCCCTTCGCCTAAAAGCTTGGCCCCGAGCGCCCGAAATCCATCCCTCAGTTTCAATGCATGCTGCTGTGCAAGCGCAGCAATACTTTTCTCATTTTTCTGAATGGCTATCATGCTCGCTGCCATCCCCAGAACGGGAAGAAAACTAGGCGAGCCAGGCTCAAATCGCGCCATTCCATCTCGAAGTGGACGCGAAGGATCAACTGGATCCTCAGAAGTGCCGTAAGAGAACGCACCCAACGCAAGGGGGCGCAATCGCGATTGCCACTCTTCGCGCAACGCCATAAATCCCAAACCCAGCGGACCACAAATCCACTTATGCGGACCACCACAGAGCGCATCGATTCCAGATTTTTCGAAATCAAAAGGAAGGACACCCAAGCCCTGAATGCCATCGACCGCCAAAAGTGCGCCCACTTCACGGCATCGGCGAGAAAGCGGCGTAAGATCGGTTATCGCGCCACTCTGAAACTGTACCCAAGAGATCGCCACCACCTTGGTCGAAGGCCCTATCGCCTCTAGGAGGCGTTCCATTCGGATGGTGCCGTCCTCACAGGGAATCCGTATCAGCTCAGCACCCGAACGACGGCACGCCTCTAACCAAGGATAGGCATTCGAGGGGTATTCAATCTCCCAGGTAAGGATTTGATCGCCTTTCGACAATTTCAAACCAAGGGCCAGCTGCGAAATAGCCACTGCGCAGGTTTGAAAAAATCCGAGGTCCGTAGGCCGACAATGCAAAAAGTTGGCAATTTGATTTCGGCTTTGTGAATAAACTTCGACAATTGAATTTCGACCGAGGCTTGCCTGAGTCGCAAGCGTGTGACTCCAATGAACGATCGCCTCATGAGCCACTCGAGTCA
Organism: Bdellovibrionota bacterium; assembly: GCA_963169695.1. Classification (GTDB taxonomy): domain Bacteria; phylum Bdellovibrionota; class UBA1018; order UBA1018; family CAUJDS01; genus CAUJDS01. The sequence continues at coordinate 12,152 of CAUJDS010000061.1, read as the reverse complement.
TAGGAGCAATGCCCGCATTATTGAGGTGAATCTTGCCTTCAAAATCCAAAAATTCGCTTCGAAAAGAATTCATGGCCCCTACCTTACCCCAAGCCAGCTGAGATCGGCTTCTACTTTCGCACTTGACTTCAACGCAACGCCGCGTTACGTCAGGTGAACTTTTTATCGGGGATCAGCATAAAACATTAGGTTTTTTGAATTGGGACAGACCATGGAACTCGTTCACTTCGTGCCACCTAGCCAACGCCGATTAGCAGTTCTTGCAGCTCAAGCCGAAGGTGCACCCGTGCTCATTTATGGCCAGAGCGGAACCGGTCGAAGCGCACTTGCGCGCTGGATTCACTCCAACGGTCCACGTGCCGCGCTCCCATTGGTGGTAGCAGATCACAATCAATCACTGGCTCAGCAGATTCCGGCCGCCCAAGGTGGCAGCTTCCTTATTGCGGAAGTTGGCGAATGGCCATTGGCGGAGCAAAAAATACTTTTAGAATTTTTGAAAACACGTTCCATTCCTCATCCCGAGCGCAATGGGACTCGTCTCTTGGTCAATGCACGCATCATCGCTACAACAAGTTCAGCCTTAGAAGGTCGCGCGCAGAGCGGGCTTTTCAATTCTGAATTGTTACAACGCCTCAACGTTTTTCGAATCGAAATGCCTGATTTGAATCAGCGCAAAGAAGAATTTGAAGATATCGCTTGTGGCATCGTTAAGGAAATCACACGCGAACTTCATCGCGAGCACATTCGCTCCATCACCGAAGCCGCCTGGACGCTACTTAAAGGCTATACATGGCCAGGCAATCTGCGCGAATTAAGAAACGTCTTGCGCTACGCGGTTATTCAGTGCAAAACCGACGGAATCGATTCTTGTGATCTTCCTGATTTGGGCTGTGATCGAATTGATTTCAAAGCAACGCGAGAAGAGTTTGAAAAGATCTACATTACTGAGTTATTAAAGACCTTTGATTGGCAGATCGATCGCACCTGCGAAGTGAACCGCCTTGATAAAGAAGTTTTGTTGAAAAAAATTAAAAAGTATGGACTTGATTCGGTCTCTGACCGGTTAAGTCCTTAACCGTCTCTGGAAGCCGGTCCCCCCCCCACACTCCCCCCTAGGGCTTCCAGAGACGGCAATTTATTATCCAAAATCAATTTAAACCTTGAATCATACTTGCCGCCCGCGTGAGCACGACAGCATCTTCCACACGCCTTCATCACAATCCGTTTGCGAGAAGGATAAGCGAGGCCACAGCTAGGGCAGTGGTATTGGTATTTCACTGCGCGCCTTCGCGGCACGAGATTGTAGCGACTGACTCCCAGCTCTTTCATCTTCTTTCTAAATTCCGCCGTATGTCCGTACGGTCGCCCCAATTGCCACAACCATTGGTGAATCATCTCGTGACCCAAGGTGTCTCGAATCCATTTTTCGGAATCGTCTTCCTTAAGAAGGTAGGTTGCAATTTCGATTACGGGCGTTTTGGGCCAGAGGCTCCAACGCGAGGCGCGCTTGGGATAGAAACGCCCCGCGCTGCTACTGAGCCGAGCATTCCAACGAAGCTCGGGCGGATGGAGCATTCCCTGAAAGTGCGAGGCATTCCATTCTGCAAATATTTTTTCTAGATAAGATTTGTCAGCCATTGAATCCCTATCGAAGTTTAATTTAGCCCCCCACTTGATAGCGCGCAACTTCCTTGCTAGCTTTTCAACCCTTGATGGTGAAGCGCGCCAGCGACTAAGGATGAGTGTCGCTAGCAGATCTTTCATAGTTGAAAAAGTGTGGGGAAACCTTATGTGGGTGGATTGGATCAGACCTCGAAGTCGAGGCCGGGGTGCCTTTTTTGGATTGTTCTTTTTTACTGCGATATCGCTGATTCCAACTCACGCCAATGCTCAGGGAGCCATTAGCAAATTGGTAGACTTTCTAGGCAAGGGATACCAGCGGGTGGTTTTCTCTTTAGAACGCGGTCACGACTACGAGTTGCTGGTACTAAGAAGGATCCAAACAGAAATCAAAGCGGTGCCTGGATTGGAAACGGCCGCGAGTGCGGGTAGTCTCGATGAATTCGCTACTGCCATTCTCAAACTCGACACCCACGCACTGAACCAGGTTGACGAGATCGTTACTCGCCTTCCCGAAATGAATTACCTCCTCAAGCGAATGGATGACTTTTCTCCCGTACTTGCAAAGCAACTCCTCAGGGACGAGAAAGTTCCGCCCGAGTTTAGTTGGCAAGAGCTCAACAGAGAGAAGCCTGAGATTGCACAAGAGCTGCGACGAATCATGGACGAGGGCTTTTTTGCCGAAGACAAAATTCGCACGCTGAACCAAAAGCTGGATGGAATGAAGGCAAGAGGAGATAATGTACTCATTCCAGAGCGTCGCCTCTTCGTAAACCCTCTTTCTATTTCTGGATACCAATCACGTCGAGCGGCTGAAGACTACTACGAAACTTTTATGAGTTATGTCATCCGAAAGGATGGCAAACCGGTTGCCGAATTCTTTAAGGATTCAACCATCCCCAAAGGAATCCAGCGCGCAGTCTTCGATAAGCTAGCCAGAGATTTTGGCCCCAGAGCCGACGTCCAAGGCAAAGAAAATATGCGCGAGGCATTTGCTGAGAGTAAATTCCTTCCAAGTGACCTAAGAGCCGTCATGAAATCAGGCATCAAAGAGAAGGGTTATCCAGGCGCACAAGCAAGCAAATTCCTGGACCGCCCAAGACAAGAGGCGATTGCTGATCAGCTGAAGGCTGGCATCACGACTCCCATGGTGGAAGACCATCTCGTGACGGATCAGATGATGGCGACCTACTTCAATATTGTCTACCGCGGAAAAAACGTCCGAGAAGCCATCGCCAAACGCCCAGCGATTGGAATGCCTCTACGCGGACTTGCCAAAATCGAAGACAAAGTTCCCGGCGTCAACCGACTTATTGCCGGCGGGGACCGCCTGGCCTCCAACGTCCTCACATCGGGCGCTTCGTTTGCGATCAAACTTCCCAATTGGAAACGACTTCCGAGCGTGGTCAATATGCCCCGAAACTATCGCGGCGCCATGATGGCTACGCCGGAGTACTCTTGGGTGACAACCGAGTTTCAGTTTGAGTGGACCCTAGAAATGGCTGCTGGATTCTTTATGCTCTGGCTCGCCAATCACCTGGACAAGGATGCGCTTCCCATATCGGAGCGTCCGTTGCAGTTTGGTGTCGATGTCCTCTGTGTTTTTATGGTCGACACGGCATTGGTCTATTTTCTCTCGCCACGGTTTCATTACTGGGACCTCAAGGGGCAATTTGCCATGAAGCCTGTGGAATTTAAGAATCCCGTTTTGGATGCCACTCTCGGGGCTTCTCTGCGATGGAACAAGAGCCTTCCGGATACACCATTGGGTGGTAACTGGAAGGACTTCACCGCCGTTCAACGCGTAGGATCTTATTTTCAAAAAGGCGCACTTTTTGCCGCTACTGGACTGGTCAGTGGAGCGGCGGCCAACTTCACGGTTCGTCATGCAGCGGATATGGCAGAATTTTTTGGAGTAAACCCAGGTCAAGAAGCCGAAATGCCCGGCGATATCAAGATGGGCTTAGCGTGGTCTACCTTTATGAGTAGTTACACCTCAGGCTTCAATGTCTTTGGAATTGAAGGGCCATTTACTTTGGGCAGTATGCCACTCTTGGCCACCTCGACGACTCGCTATTCCATTGCTGGGTTTCTCAATTCGAAGATCGCAAAGTTCTTCAAAAGCAAACTTGTGGGAGATCTCACTAGCAATCCAGCCGTTCAAAATATTGCAGTGACGGCACTCCGGATTCCAGTTTGGAAAAAGCTCACCTACAACACGCTTGACGCTGGGTCACGCTACGGGATTCGCTTTGGGAATAACTTCTTAGGCAATAAACTCTGGGTCATGCATGAGAAGGCATGGGACATTGTCGCCAAGAAGCCAGGGGCCGAAGACGTTCCGCAGTTTATTGAGTACGACTATATTCACGACGGAGAGCACTTCAAACTTCGACTTCCCGAAGAGCCCATCCTCGGCGCTTGGGAAAAAGGTATGAACGGAAAATAGCGTTCAATAAAAATCTGAGTTATTCTCTTCGCGATGGCGCGAGAGATACGGTTTGGGGACTTCCTTCGAGAAATTGCTGTAACTCAGCATCGGATTTCGTTTCGAGACTTGGTTTCGCAGAAGCCAGGCGAGGTTCAAGTCCGCGCGGCAGATGCGTATCGATTACTTTTTCCCTATGTAGGGGTTCGTCTCGCTGACCAGCTTCGATCCGTACTTCCATTGGCATTTTATCTCATTTTCTTTGAACTTCTGATCCTTCGACAATGGGTGCAAGACGTATGGATCGTAAGTGCTGGCTTTGCCTCGGTCATTGCGGGCTTGGTGCTTTTTATGGAAGGTCTCAAAGTGGGCCTTATGCCCCTAGGAGAAACCCTCGGCCTCTACCTTCCTCAACGATCCTCCCTTCCGGTTGTGCTGATCTTGATGGGGCTACTGGGTATGGGAGTAACCTTTGCTGAACCCGCAATTGGCGCCCTGAAAGCTGCCGGCATCTTTCTCTCGCAGGATAACTCGCCACTGCTCTATGACCTCCTTCACCAACACGCCACGAAGCTAACCCTTAGTATCGGTCTGGGGGTCGGGCTAGCAGCAATTCTTGGAACCCTACGATTCTTGTACAGTTGGTCTCTTAAGGCCGTACTGACAGCCGTGTTGATTCCACTTTTGGGACTTACCCTCTATGCCATGACTCAACCGGGGCTGGTTTCACTCGTAGGACTTGCTTGGGACTGTGGAGCAATCACTACAGGACCAGTGACGGTGCCCTTGGTACTCGCTCTTGGAATTGGAGTGGCATCCTCGGTAGGTAAGGGCAATGCGACCCTCGCTGGATTTGGTATTGTAACCCTCGCCTCACTCTTACCTGTTGCCGTGGTTTTGCTCCTTGGCATCCTTATGGCTAACGAACCTTCCGTGGCAATTCAGAATCTACCCGATGCACTCACGACTTCACCGTGGTGGGAGATTTCTCCCTGGGCAGAAATCTTGGCAAGCCTTCAAGCGATTCTACCGTTGGTGTTTTTCCTTTGGATTTTGATTCGTTGGGTAGTCCGCGCGCCGCTGCTACAGCCAAGGATCCGAGCCTACGGAATCTTCCTTACTCTCATTGGGATGATTTTGTTTTCACTTGGGTTGACCTATGGATTGTCGAAATTAGGAAGTCAAGCTGGAGGTCTCGTGCCAGCATCCTTCTTACGACTACCCGCCATTGCCACATCTCCTCTCTATCCTCCGGCTTTGGGAATCATGATTGCAATTCTCTTTGCAGGAATCCTTGGCTTAGGAGCTACGCTTGCAGAACCGGCGCTCAATGCATTAGGAGCGACCGTTCAGAATCTCACCCATGGCGCTTTTCAAAAAAGAACACTGATGTGGGCCATCGCCAGTGGCGTAGGGATGGGGCTTGCCATCGGAGTGATGAAACTTCTTTTTGATTGGTCGACAGGTCCCATCCTCGTAATGCTCTACACTTTTGCACTCGGATTGACTTTCTTCTCCACTGAAGAAATGGTCAATATTGCTTGGGATGGTGCGGGTGTCACGACAGGCCCCGTGACAGTCCCGTTGGTTTTGGCGTTGGGGCTGGGATTGGGACAAGCATTGCAACGACCCGACGGATTTGGAATTTTGGCCTTTGCTTCCATCGGACCAGTCCTCACCGTATTAGCAACAGGCATCTATTTGGCCTGGAGAGAAAAGAAGCGCATCGCTCATGATGAACGAGAAGCAAAGGAGACTGCATGAAACAGCGAGAAATCACGATCCTTACGGGCGCCGCCCTCATCACCTGCATAGTCCAGCGTGGAAAAGGCGATGCCATTGTTCAAGCGGCCAAAGAAGGAGGCGCGCAAGGTGCGACTTTATTCTATGCCAAAGGAAGCGGAATACGCGAACGACTAGGAATCCTCGCTGTCACCCTTGAGGCAGAGAAAGAAGTGATTCAAATTGTTGTCGCCTCCGAACAGGTCGACAGCATCTTGGAGCGCATCTACTTAGCAGGACAACTGGATACGCCCGGTATGGGAATCGCTTATGTGACTCCGGTTGAAAAAGCGGCAACCTATGTTCCACCTGCGGTGCTTGCCAAACATGCCTAAGCTTATTACATGCATCCTTCCACTTCATTCAGCACTCGACTTGGCCGAAAAAATAAAAAGTCAATTTTCGATTCAAGAAATCGCAACGCATCACTGTCGTGGATCAGGTACTGCCGCTCCACAGGGGCTCAAGGGCATTGGCCGGCAACTAGAGAAAGATGTTCTCCTGCTTGCAGTTCAGGATGAACAAGCAGACGAAGTCTTTGAATGGATTTATTGGGAGGCCAAAATCTTTGAGCCCCATCACGGATTTATTTATCAGAGCCCCTTGCAGGAACTCAAACCCTTTGTGCCTCTGCCTCCATCTCGTTAACAAGCCGCTGAAAAAACCGGGTGTCGGGGAGCGGGCTCGTGCCTTTCTCACAATCACGGCTTCGCCGCGACCGCGTCACGCTTTGTGAGAATCCCCTCAGCGACTTTTCAACAGCCTTTTAACTAGGAATGGCCTTCAAACTTTACGCGCGTGCAACCTGCCCCACCCATTCCAGTTCCATCATCCTCATAACTCGCTACATAGCTCGTCAATTTCAATTTTTTTAAGGTGCCTTCGCGCAGGGCTCCCGTGCCTACTCCATGGATGATACGCACTTCGCCAAGTCCCGCACGATAGGCCTCATCCAAGTATCCTTCGAGTTCATTCATCGCGTCTTCCAGTCTCTTGCCTCGAAGGTCCAAGGAAGTAGAAATCCCCGAACGATCAAACCCAATATTGACTTGAGCTCGAGGCTTCTTCTTTTCGGGAGGTCCTGCTTCTAATTCATGCAGCTCTGCCCACAACGTTCCTTGAAGTCCTCCTTCAAGTTGAAGAAGCACTTTCTTGCCGCGCAATTCTTTGACTCGCCCTACTTGATTCCATCTCCGATACAGAATTCGATCACCCACGGCTACTGCATGGAGGTGATTGCGATCGGGTGCGCGGGGCTTGACTTCATCCATGACAGAACTAACTTTTTCCAGTTTTTCAGAAAGAGCACGCTGCGTGGCCTTGACGGGATTGAAGCCAATGGACTCTTTGGCCACCCCACCTGATTTACGAACCAGGTCTCTCGCCTCAGCTTCGGCTTTGGCATAGACGTGGCGGAGCCGTTCTTCCACATCTGCAACTTTTGCCCGAACGCCTTTGGCGACTTTTTCTTTCCAGTCCTCTTCCATTTTACGCACATCCGCCAGTGCTGCTTCTGCTTCTTTGCGTGAGACTTCAGCAGCACGGATTCGTACTTCCAAATCGGCAAGGAGTGAGTCGAGCTTTTGATCACGTTGGTCCAAATAACCTCGAGCCTTCTCGATGATTTTTATCTCCAGGCCAAGGCGTTGTGCGGTTTCTAGAGCCCGCGATCGCCCTGGTACCCCCATGCGTACGCGAAAGGATGGGACGAGCTTCGTCTCGTCAAAATCCATGCTCACATTGGCAATGCGCTCGTCTTGTTGAGCAAGTCCTTTGAGGGAAGAATCATGAGTAGTGACCAAGACCATGGTCCCTGATTTTCCACCATGATCTTCCATGAGGCTTTCAAGGATAGCTCGGCTCAGCGCCGCTCCCTCGACGGGATCTGTCGCAGAATTCAATTCATCTAAAAAAACTAAGCTCCGGCTCTGAACCCTCGAAAGAATGTCCTTCAGCCGAAGCACGCGCCCCGAAAAACTCGACAGGCTCGATTCGATGGATTGTGGATCTCCCAGATCCAAGAAGAACGCATCGAAGTATGGGACGACCGGCGTAGCATCTGAGCGAGACCCCTCGGTAGCGCAAGGAAAGAAGAACCCGGTCCTCGCGCACATCCCAGCAAAAACAAAACTCTTGCATACTACTGTCTTGCCGCCAGTATTAGGTCCTGTCATAAGGTAGACGCTATGTGGAGATCCAAACTCTAAGTCATTGAAGATGATTGCTTCCTCCTTCAAAGACCACCAAAGCAAGGGATGTGCAGACTGTGGCAAATCAAAGCGTCGATCCGTGCTAATTTCGATTCGCTTTCCTTGCACCTTCTCCGCCATTTTCCAACGAGCGCGCACAGCATCCCAGTGGACTGCATGGAGGTACCAACTCTGAATCGCCGAGCGATGCTCGGTGACCTTGAGGCTCAATTCTAACAAGATACGGAAGACTTCTTCCTGACGAGCAATCTCCAATTCTTGCACTTGATTGTTGAGGCGCTCAACTTCGCGAGGTTCTACAAAGACCGTTCGGCCCGACACCGAAGCGCCATAGACAATGCCATCCAGATTGCGCTGCTCAGAAATTTTGACCGGAACGACATAGCGACCGTCTCGCCGATCCGTGACTTTATCTTGGAGATAACCTTGATGCTGATAAGTCTCCATCAGGCGAGCAAGCTCTTTCTCGATCATGCGCTTATAGTTTTCGGTTTGATCGACGATTTCTTTGAGCCTGGGAGATGCATTGCTGAGGATTTCACCTCGTGGAGAAAGGACCCTCTGAATGGCTTGCACAAGGCGATTCAATCCTGGAGCCAATGAAATGCATTGACTCAGCGGCGACTTCGCTAATTCGGGCCGACCTTCTACCAATCCTGCCCACTCCAAGAACCCAATAATCCAGTCACGCACTCGTCCCATTTCTTCGATGCTGAGGGCAGCTTGTTTCTCTAATTTCAGAAAGACGGGATCGAGCTCTGGCAGATCGGTGAAGGAGCTCCAAAAAGCAGCGTCGCTCCACGGTTCAACTTCGAGAGTTTCTGACTGAAGCAGAGTTGCGGATGCTAGATTGGGTGCCCAGCTCTCCGGGTCTGCCCAACTTTGAACTTCCTTGCGAGCAGGCAAGGAAGCAGCGCACTCGCTAGCATAATCAATCCAACGACGCCATTCTACTAAATCACCTTTTGCCATAGCAAAGGGAGCTTAGCATGAGACCTAAATTGCTTCCTTAATTTCCGGGAGCATCTATGACAAAGCGATACTCAAAGAGTGCCACTACATTATTCGTAGCGGTTATTGCATACCAAAGCATCTTAAGCGGGAGTCCTTCTAAATTTGGACTGTAGGGAATATTGAAAAAATGAGTAAATCCCCCTTGAACATTTGCATATCCACCTAGGACATTCAAAGTGATTAAATCAGCGTCAGACACATTAACATTTCCAGGTAACAGAAAGGGCAATCCAGGACCATCGCCAATACTTGCCCCTGCAAATGCAAATATCCCGGATGAATTATCGACACTCAAATCCGCCTGTTCACCATATCCGGAGGTAAATCTAATCATAGCTTCTTCAGAAATACTGAAAGGTTGTATTGAGCTGTTAGTTACCTGCGAATTCATCGCGCGAAGAGGCGTACCTAGGCTGACTGCTACAGCTCGAATATATCCTGATGCCGCGTCGCTTTTTATAGCAATTAGGTCCAGGTAACCAGGTTGGAGATCATTGATAGCAATCTGGGTCAGAGCACTTACTCCAGGCAAATTGAGGTTACCTACCAAACCGTAAGTACTTGCGTCATAGAGAGCCAATTCTCCACTTGTATTTGGAATCATAAAGAGACTCCTTACAGAGTGTAGATAAATAGCCTTAGTACTAGTAAGAATGTTGTCGTTTGCAAGTCCGCTAGCGGAAATAACCTCTCGCATCGAGACATATAGCCCCTCAGTGTTTGCTATTACTCTATAGAAAACAATAAGATCAGCTGCGCCTACCGCGAGTGAACATTCAGTCAAGCTAACTGGAATACAAGTCTCCGATATTGAACGCCCTAACTCGCTATAGGGAGATGTATTTGCTTCGAAAATAACAAAGGCATTTGAAGGTACAGTCACATCAATTACTGAAAAAGTACTCGCTCCTGGTGACCCGGCAACCAAAAGTTCTCTCCCATTTAGAAAAAAGGACTTTGTCGAGAGTGCAGCTGAAAATTGACCATTTGGATTAGCTGAATTCCCCCAAATGGTTTTCACGAGAGTACCCGTCGCAAGATTAATGAGATGTATTGCACCCTGATACTGATATTCTGCACTAACAGCAATGATACCGTTGCTGAGTGCCGTTATGTAACGTCCAAAGCACGTTCCATTACAAGCCAATGACTGAGGACCGGAATCTTGTCCACTTCCAGAAATCTCAGATCCTCCTACTTGAATCTGGCTACTCATACCAAGTTGCCCGGCCTGCATTCCAGAAGGCGGCGACACATTTGGAGGGAGAAGGGCGCGAAAGAGAATAAGCGTCACTTGGCCATTTGATGGTATATTTTCATCAATTCGGTAAATATTGATTCCGCTAGTTGCTCGTCCGGGAGTCCAGGCTCCCAAATAATGAACACCTCCGATTTGAAAAGCGTAAAGGGCAGCACCCAGTCGAAAGCTCACTATTCCTGTGTTTAATGATCCAACGAGAGCACCTAATTTATTGAAAACCCTAAGTACTCCACGCGATGGATCTGCAGAGTAAATATAGGTTCCATCGTTAGCCAACGATGTGCTTCCGGCGGACGGGGCCAACATCTCCACCGAAGTCCAAAGCACAGGTCTTCTGACAGCATAGCTAGTGCTTGAAAGGAAAAAAGCCATAAGCCCAATAAGGAAAATACCTATTTTATTCATTCTTATTTCTCCCCTAGTCAATCTCTCATCATTCGCTTGTAACATTTTATGGAACACTCCATTCAGAAGAGGTTAAGTTAGCTATTAAGCTCCCAAGTATCCCGCCAATTTGACCGAAGAGATTGTCTCCAATAACTTGGTAATGACCGCTTGTTTCTTCCATGAGGAAGTTTTTCCACCCATCGACAGGTACGGCATAAGTGTTGTCAAAGTTTCCCATTTGAGTAACTGCAATCTGTCCAATGCCATTAGCGGAATCTCCCCAACAGTAATACTTATCATTCGAAGCGCCAAAATGCCCTGTAACACAGGTCCACATGTGACCTGATGTCAATGAGAACCCTTCTGAAGAACCTGCATTTCCAGAAACAGATAGCCCAACTGCGGATGTATTCTGGACATCATCACCTAACCAGCCGTTGGGAAGGGCTGACCCCCTCTGTGACTGATGATTAACATCTCCGCCCCAACATTTGACTCGTCGATTACCATTGGATTCTATGACCGTGCAGGCATGATCAGATCCGACGTCATAACCAAGAAGAAGTGAAGCCCCTGCGTTGGAATCATCGGGCGGTATGCCTTCAGAACTCAACCCAGACCCTCCTGCGTCAACAACAAGTAAACCTGCACCGCCACTGCAAACTGCTACAGCTGGAGCGTGCACGCTGGGCGAGGTTGCCACTGTTCCATTGAATCCGCAATTGCATTGGTGGGATGCACCCGTACAGCCAGGGTTGCTGAGAGAAAGCGAAATATTCGCGCCCAATTGATAAGAAGTATCCAATCCCCAGCAGCCAATTCTAGTCAATGTTCCATCACTAAAACTTGCGCAGCTAAATCGGTCTCCACTTCGAACACTTACCACTTGAAACGAAGCAGGTAGCCCAGGCCCTACTGTGGCTGAATTGCCATAGTCAGTAGGATAGTAGGAAGTTCTAAGTCCAGAGTGCTTTGCGGCATTTATTGCACAAATTGAATTTAAAGTGGACTGAGGACAATCCTTCAACTCAAGATTATTGGCAAAGGTAGGATCCTTCGGCCCTGTTTCCCCACTATTCTGACTTCCCCAACAATAAACTTCATTGGTGCCGAATTCATTTACAATCGCGCAGGTATGCGTATGTCCGGCAGCGACCTGAATAGCGCCCGTGAGAGGAACGGCACTGGGCCCCCCTCCCGACTTGACGACTAACCTGGCATTGTCTATGGCAGGTACACTTTGTAGATCTTGCCCTCCACCAAGTTGGCCGTACTGGTTGTCGCCCCAGCAGTAGACCTTTCCTACAGATTCCACAACCGCGCAGGTATGATCCTTGCCGGCACTGATGGACCGGACGTCTTCTATTGGGTTGTTGTACCCATCTACAACTGGTAGGGACTTCAGGACAGTGTTCAGACAATAGTATATGGGAGTTGCCTCCGTCGAAGA
>CAUJDS010000060.1 GCA_963169695.1 Bdellovibrionota bacterium | reverse complement strand
ACGCTCGGTTGCATTCTTGGTATTTTGAACCGATAGCGCGTGTGGAAAACCAAATTCTTTTTTCTTATTTGCCACGTACTGCGCGATTTCAAGATCTCGTTCCAGCATTCCAAAATTGGCGTCCGCACAGAATACATACTCAATCTTATTTTCGGCCATCCAATCGGCTTCTTGATAAACCCGCTCCATATCAAAACGGAATACCCGACTTTGAGTCGATGAGCCCCAGTCACAATAGGTACAAGAAAACGGGCAACCTCGATTGGTTTCCCAAAGCATAATCCAACGCTCTTGAGGATTTTCTTGCATGAGTTTTGCAAACACGCCGCTCAAATAGGGAGATGGAATAACGCCGATGTCTTTGATGCGTTCGCGTTTGACGTTATTAGTAATGACCCCATCGACAAGAAAGCTGACACCTGGAATTTCTCCCCACTGCCGCATTCGTGCTTGGTCTAGGTCCGTCTCTAGCAATTCTAAAAAAGTATGTTCGCCTTCACCATGAGTTACGGCATCAATGAAGGTAAACTTCTTTAAAAATTCATCGGAATGATCGGGCACTTGAGGACCGCCAAAGACCAGGACAATCTCTGGTTTTTTTTCTTTTAACTGACGGGCAATTTCTACGGAGATATTGATATTCCAAACATAGGCACTAAAAAAAACAAAATCAGCCTGAAGGAGCTTCTCGACAGAACTTGCTACGGGATCTCGACGATAGATCGGAACCATAAACTCTATTCGAGAGGGGTCCTTGAGGTACTTTTCCGCATAGGCCTGCAGAATCCCAACCGAATAGGGGAGATAATTCTGACCCGAGAAACTATTATTGATTTGGACTAATCCGATCCGAGTCTTCTTACCTGCAGTTTCCATTTGAAATTTTTACTAGGAAAACCCAATGAATTCAAACAAAATTCCAATAGAAGACTAGAACGCCTTGCTTTCAGCACCATCCACTGGAATGCAAGCGCCCGTCAACAAAGAAGCCTGCTCCGAGCAGAGGAAGGTTACAACATTGGCGATTTCCTCGGGAGTTCCGAGTCTACCCATCGGTAGATTTTTTTCGCAGTGCTCCTTGTACCTTGCCGGATTGTCTCGAAGCAGATCCGCCCAATTTCCTTCTTCAGTGAGGACAGCACCAGGCGCCACGCTATTGAAAGTGACTCCCTCACGTGAAGCTTCATAGTTCATTGCAAAGGTCTTCATCAGACTCACTTCAGAGGCCTTAGCCATATTGTACCAGGGCCGCCCTCCGCCTTCTTTGCCTTGCTTAGAAGTAAGAGTCACGACGCGACCCCATTTCTGTTTGCGCATGTGAGGCACTGCGAATCGCATAAATCGAACCGCCGCCATGGCATTGAGATTCATGGCTTCAGACCATAATTCCTCAGATGCCTCTTCGTAATTCCCTGTGTACCGAAGGCCACCGCCACCAGCATTATTGACCAAAATATGCAAAGTTCCCCAGGTGCCAATGACCTGATCCATTCCTTTAATGATGTCATCCAATCGAGTGACATCTGCCTTAAACCCGATGGACTGAACACCCTTTGCTTTGATTTCTTCCACGGTTTGCTGAACTCGCTCAATGTCTCGGGCACAAATAGCGACGTTGCAACCTTCACTGGCAAGCGCCAATGCAATGTGCCGGCCAATTCCTCGACTTGCGCCTGTCACCAGTGCGTATTTACCTTTGATTTTGAGATCCATGGCTATTGCTCCTTTGCTTACAGCGTATTTGATACTTTCTTTCGACAATGATCCAAAAGCATTTTCACGCTGTCTTCAAACGAATAAACAGGCTTCCACTGCGTTTTGGCCACAAATTTTGAAATATCAGGAATCTGAAGTGTGACGTCGGATGGCCGAAGCAGCTTCGGATCCACTTCGGACGGAATGCTCTTTTTGGCATGCTTCTTAAGCAGATCCAAAAAATCTCCCACTTTCATTGTCGTCGTGCCGCCAATATTATAGGCCTCTCCGGGTTCACCGTGAAGGGCGGCGAGCCAATAAGCGCTCATGGCGTCTCGAACATCAACAAAAGTGCGAACAGAATCCAGATTTCCGTGAAAAAGGGTCTCTTGCAATCCCGCTTCAATTTTTGCGATTTGAAGCGCAAACGCCGTTGCAAAGAGATCGGCACGCCTCGGATTGAGGTAGGCAAACATTCGAGTTCGAATGATTCTCATTCCATAGCTTTTGAAATAAGTGAGACCCAAAAGGTCTTGAGTCACCTTCGATACGGCATACGGACTAGATGGCCGAATCGCATTGCTTTCTTTAATCGGAACTTCATGAGGCTCCACCTGACCATAGACTTCTGAGGTGCTACAGAGCTGAATCACGGGGGACAGCTCATTCATTTTGACGGCTTCAAAAAGATTGGCCGTGCCTCGAATATTATTCTCCATGACTGCCAACGGATTATCAAAAGAGTCCCGAACATTGGCATGTGAGGCAATATGAAAAATCACATCAGGATTGACACTTTTAACGACACGATAAACCGAGCTCAAATCATTGAGGTCACAAGAGTGAAACGTGGCTCGGTTCTTAAAAGACTCGATATTTGAGTTGGATGAGGTGCTATGCCATCGCGAAATCCCATGCACTTGTGTGCCCGGACAGTGATCAAGAATATGCTCGGCGAGGTAACTTCCTCCCGATCCCGTTATCCCTGTTACTAAGGCTCGTTGAAATGAATGGGTCATTGTTGCACCTGCTTTGAATAATGGTAAAGCGCCAAGATAGTCGACGGGTCACAGATAGAACCTTTTCTCACCAAGGCATCTACTTCTTCGAGCGTGTAAAACTGAAAGGACTGTATTCCCAATTCACTCGGCCGAAAATGCTCGCCCACTCTACATTCCTTAGCAATGTAGACTCTGATTTTTCCACAAATGATACCAGCTTCTGGAGTGACATCCGCCACCATCTGAAGGTCCTTGAGATCGCAAATCAGGCCAGTTTCCTCGAACAATTCTCTAGCCGCAGATTGCTCGATCGATTCATTTTCGTCCATGAATCCTCGAGGGACTTCGATGGATTCTTGACACACCGGATAACGAAACATTTTAATCAACCCGATTTTACCTGATAAAATGGGCAAAATAGCGGTACCAGCGACATTATCGGGTCTCTTGACGCGAGGGGCTACGACTAGGTAGTCCTGAACGATCGACCCCATGGCATCTTTTACGGTATCAAAATAGACCTGAAATTTTGAATTCTCACAGGCCAACTTACGGCTGAGCAGTTGAATGGAGGGTTTGCCAGGGGCATCGGATGAAATCATCAGCTAAGGATGTAGCACTCGAGATTGCAAGAGTTCAAGCTTTTCCCTCCCTTGACTAACGGTCCGAGTATCAAATAAGCTCTCGAAAACTTTAACCCCATCGGACGAAAAAAAATGGCAAACACAACCTCCCAACCCATGAAATACCCCCTCACCTGCAACACGTGGGGTGAAGAAGAACTTCAAGCCATTCAAAATGTGGTCAAGAGCGGCCGCTTTACGATTGGCGAAAACGTCAAAAAATTTGAAGAGGACTTTGCGAAGAAATTCGGAAGCCGCCATGCAGTCATGGTCAGCTCTGGATCCACAGCCAACCTCGTGGGACTTGCTTCATTGTTTTACAAAATGGAACGTCCCCTCAAGGCCGGTGACGAAGTAATTGTGCCTTGTATCTCTTGGGCCACGACATACTATCCGCTCCTTCAGTATGGCCTCAAACTGAAGTTTGTAGACGTCGAATTGAATTCTCTCAATATGGATGTTTCTCAACTCGAAGCTGCTTTGACACCAAAGACGCGAATGGTGATGGCAGTTAGTATTTTAGGCAATCCTTGTGCACTCGATACCATGCGAGCGTTTTGCAACAAGCATGGCCTCTATCTTTTTGAGGACAATTGCGAATCCATGGGCGCTGAACTGGGTGGCAAGTCTTGCGGAACCTTTGGCGATATTGGCACCTACAGTACCTTCTTTTCACACCATATCTCTACGATGGAAGGTGGCGTTATCGTTACGGACAACGAGGAGCTCTTCCACTTGTGTAAGTCACTCCGTGCCCATGGCTGGACGCGAGACCTTCCTCCCAATTCTCCAATCGCGCCCAAAAAGAAAGAAGACTTCTTTGAAGCCTATCGCTTTGTCTTTCCAGGATACAATGCACGTCCTTTGGAAATGAGTGGCGCCGTTGGAATTGAGCAGCTCAAAAAACTCGATAAGATGGTGGCCATCCGAAGAAAGAATGCAGACGTATTTAGAGAGCTCTTTGCGGGCGATGAACGGTTCATCATACAGAAAGAAAATGGCGTAAGCTCTTGGTTCTGCTTTACGGTTATCCTGAATCCCGAATTGAATATTAACCGGGAGAAGCTGAATGCAACCCTTCGAGATGCTGGCATTGAATTCCGCATGATTACGGGTGGGAACTTTTTACGTCATGATGTGATTCGCTATTTTGATTACACGACCGTTGGCGAAATCAAAAATGCCAATACGGCCCACGATCACGGCTTCTTTGTCGGCAACTTTCCGACTGATGCTTCGAAAGAGATTGAATACTTCCATTCCGTTATGAAGAAAGTGACAGGTTGAACTGATGAATATTTTAATGACAGGTGGCGGCGGCTACCTTGGATCCATCATGGCTCCAGAACTTCTCAATGCTGGACACCACGTCACCATTGTGGACAACTTTATGTACGACCAAAGCAGCTTGGGACATATCTGCGCGCACCCAAAGCTCGACCTGATTCGTGGGGACGTTCGATCTGAACGAACCATGCTTCCGCTATTAAAGAAAGCCGACACCATCATTCCCCTGGCAGCATTGGTCGGCGCCCCCATTTGCAATCGAGATCCGGTCGGTGCACAATCCATCAATCATGATTCCGTACTGATGCTTTTCAAAAACCTCAGTCGAGATCAGCAAGTCCTAATGCCTACCACGAACAGTGCCTATGGCAGCGGTGACAAGAATAATTTTTGTGACGAAAACTCCCCCCTCACACCTATTTCAACTTATGCTCAGGCCAAGGTCGAAGTAGAAAAAGCGCTCCTTGAAAGAGAAAATGCGATCAGTTTTCGGCTCGCTACTGTTTTTGGAATGTCACCAAGGATGCGAATCGATCTCTTGGTCAATGACTTTACCTATCGGGCAGTCAACGATCGCTTCGTGGTGCTCTTCGAAGGGCACTTCAAAAGAAACTACATTCACATCCGTGATGTAACTCGCGCATTCTTAATGGGCATTGAACGCTTTGACCTCATGAAAGGCCATGCCTACAACGTAGGATTGTCGGATGCCAATGTTTCCAAGCTCGAGCTTTGTGCCGCCATCAAAAAACAAATTCCAGAATTTGTTTATATGGAAGCTCCATTGGGCGAAGATCCTGATAAAAGAAACTACGTCGTTTCTAACGCCAAAATTGAAAAGGCAGGATTCAAGCCGGCCTTTAGCCTTGATGACGGCATTCGAGAACTCATCAAAGGTTATCGTATGATTCGAAATACCAAATACGGAAACGTCTAAATCATGAAGCTCAACCTCTATACGGTTTTTCACTTGAATCTCGGGTTCTCGTGTATTCCGTCTGAGCAGTATCCTTTGGTGATCAAACGATGCTACTGGCCCTTGCTTCGTTGGGCAGAAGCGGGAATTGCCAAATTTGGTATCGAAATACCTGCTGAAACCCTACGAATCATTGACTCACTGGATCCCCACTGGGTATCGACTTTTCGAGAGCTACACCTACAGAAAAAGGTAGAATTGGTCGGATCGGGCCTCGTTCAAGCCATCTTCCCCTTGATCCCTGCAGAAGTGAATCGTTGGAATCTCAAGCTAGGCCAATCCTACTATGAGAAGAAGTTAGGCATCATTCCCACCATTTCCTACCTGCACGAACAGTCTTATTCTAAGGGCAATTTGCCTCTCTACCGCGACGCAGGCATCGATTGCATCGTCTTTGATTGGCACAATGCCAAGCGCTACACGGACCGAAACCCGGAGCTTCAGAATAAGGTGCCTTATGTTTTGGGTGCCGAAGATGCCAAGCTAAGGATCCTATGGAATAACTCGGTGGCTTTTCAGTATGTTCAAAAGTACCTCTATGGTGATCTCAATCTAGACGAGTACATGAGCTACCTTGAGTCGCAGAGTACTGGTAGTGAATCTCAAATCTTTTGCTTCTATGGATCTGACTTCGAAGTCCTGGATTACAAGCCAGGGAGCGCCGAGGGCCTCTATTCACCGCAAGCACAGACCAAAGACCACGATAAATTTGAACAGCTACTTCAGAGCATCCAAGCTTCAGGAAAATTTACTTGGAAACTTCCAAGTGAGATCGTTCACGATCATTCCATAGATGAAACCGTTATTCTTGAGAGTGCCGAAAATCCCATTCCAACAAAAAAGCAAAAGACCTACAATGTTACGCGCTGGGCATTGGGTGGGCGAAGCAATCCGAAGTTAAACACCCTTTGTTTTCGAGCGTACAAATTACTTAAGGAAGTAGAAAATTCACTCATCCCGAATGAAGAGCGAACGGAATACTGGAGAAGACTTTGCTTAGCTTGGGCCAGTGACTTTCGCACCCACACGACAGAGAGCAAGTACCTCGAAAGTATCGTTTGCATTGGAGGCTTGCTTCACGACCTTGAGGAGTTGGCCTCGAAGCTGCCGAGGAAAAGTCAGCCAAAAGCGGTCCCAAGCCAAATCTCCATTGAAGTGAAAGAGAGTCAGAATCACATTCGACTAACTTCACCGTATGCAACACTCTCGCTCAATACAAAAAAAGGCACGATACGAGATTTGATTTTTCCTGATTTGCAGAAGGGATCACTTCTCGGAACCCTTGCACAAGGCACCTTCCAGAACATTTCTTACGGTGTCGACTATTATTCTGGTCACACCATCATAGAAAGGCCAGGAGCTTTTCGGTACTTGGATCGTGACGATACCAAACTTGTTCATCACGGGATGTCGAAAGAATCAGGAAACTACGAAGTTGTATTCAAGCATCATTTTCCCAATTTTACTCTTTGGAAGACCTATAGCCTTCCACCTGAAAAAGCCGAAGTAGGCATTACCTATCATTTTCACTTCAAGGACTTGGTCACCTCCCGGATTCGTTTTGGCGTGTTGACAATGGTGCCAAGCAGCTTCAATCACGACAAACTTTGGTATGCTACCAAGAATGGCGGCGATTCTTTTGAAACCTTTGATCTAAAAGGGGCTCCGGCTTTCGACGCCGGCGACACCATTGGCTTTGCAGTATCTTCCTCCTTCTGTCTTGGGGCGACTTCTGGTGAGTTTCTCTTTGGCGACGATAAGACGGCACTGGTCGTACGCTCGGAACCCTCTGAGCAGTACTCGGTTCCGATGGTTTCGTACACGCCATTTGATAAGAACTACTTGTTTCGGGTATTTTATTCGATGGGAGAATGGGACGACACCGCCAACACCCTTTGGCGCGGGCACACGACCTCGCGTCTCAGCATTGCGCCCGCTAAACCTCTAGCCACTTAAATGCGGGGTCTGTAAAGGGAATGAGGTTGCGGCCTTTTCCTGCTAAGAACCAAAGGTAATAGAGCTCGTGTCCGGGCATAGCGCAAACAGGATGGTAGCCCCTCGGTATTGCAACTGCAGAATTGTCTACGACCGTAAAAGCCTGATCCAAACTTCGATCCTCGGTATAGATTCTCTGAAATCCAAATCCTCCCGACGGAGCCACTTTATAGAAATAGATTTCTTCCATACTGGCTTCAATCGGAGGAAGGTCGCGATCATGTTTATGCGGAGGGAAGCTAGACCAGCCACCTGGTGAATTGAACGTCTCACCCAGTACGATTCGATCGCTTCCGGAGTCGCTTCCTAGAATCGTAAGGACCCGGCGCTGATAGATTCCCTCTCCTCGGACAACGGAGACCACATCTTTCTTTTGGACCTGAAAAGGCGGAAAATTCTTCCGCTGCGATTTTGCCTTACAGATTGCAATCAGCGTCGGTGCGTGCCCCATAATGCTACACGGTGTTCCTGAACCCACGCAAATCACGGTGGCATCTTCCTTGAAGACACTCTGACGACTCAAGGAGTAACTTGCATCACCTACTTTGAGGTTGGCATCTCCCTCAATCGATACAAAGCTGACTTCAAATTCCCCCGTATTCCATTCAAAATTCTGCCCCGCTTCCAAGCGAAGAATGTCCAAACCAATTTCTTTGAGACCTGAAGGGTCACTGGGCTGAAAAAATTCATGTCTGCCATTCGTGGCTGGGAGTTTTTTTTGGAGGTTCATTGATGGTTGCTCCCTGTCCACGTGTTCATTTCGCTGACTACCGCATCTAGGCGAGGCATTGCAGCTTGCGCGCCTACTTGGGTCGTTGCCAATGCGGATGCCACACTGGCAAATCTCAGCGCTTTTTGAATCTCTCCCGATTTGGCAAGTTCAACGGCAAAAGCGGCCGCAAAGCAATCTCCGGCTCCAGTGGTATCCAAAGCGCGGACCTTTGCAAAGGCTGGATAAGCAACTCGTTCGGATCCTCGAATCCACTCGCCACCCCTTGCACCTTTTTTTAGAATGATATTCTCAAATTCTGCATGAGGAAGTGCGTCCATGAGGGCCGTGAACTCTGTCTCATTCGGCAAAAGAAAATCACATTCGGCAATATTTGCAGGAAACCAGCCAGACAAAGGAGTGGGATCTACTAGGACCCGTCGATTCAATCTCTGACACATTTCAATTACCGCTTCGACAGTAACCTTCGGGATCCCTAACTGGACGAGAACTAAATCTGCCGCTTCCACGCGGTCTTGGCTTCTCAACACATCCTCTGGAGAAAGGAGGTCATTGGCTCCCAAATGACTCAGGATGCGATTCTCACCTCGATCATCGACAACCACCAAGGCCATTCCGCAATTGCGATCTTTCACACGCCGAATACGATCTGTCAGAACCCCTTCGGTCTGAAGGTTTTTCATTAAGGCGTCTGAAAGCCCATCACTCCCCGTCGCCGCGACCAAGGTGACCTCGCCACCCAGTCGTACTGCCGCAACGGATTGATTGGCAGCCTTTCCACCTGGGGCCAGCTTGATTTCTGAACAACGGATATTCTCGCCCGCTTCCGGAAACCTTGGCGAAACCGCCAGGACATCCATATTCATATTGCCGAAAACCACAAGTTTGGGCTTCGTTGCCATCATGCGGACTTCAATGCCTTTTGCAAAGCGGACTCGAGAATCTCTAGGCCCATCACCGCTTGAGCAGTCGTCAAACAAAGGGGCGGAGAAAGACGCAAGACATTTCCGTGAAACCCAATAGGCTTGATCAACATAAGACCCATTCGTATCGCGTTCTCGACCACGGCAGAAACGAGGGCAACATTGGGCTCTCGTGTCTCTGGATCCTTGACGAACTCCACGCCAATCATCATTCCCGTTCCGCGTACTTCGCCAATCACAGGATACTTCTGCTGAAGCCTTCTCAATCCCTGAACAATAAAGTTTCCCACCTCTACCGCATTGTCCATGAGCTTTTCTTCAAACAGTATCGAGATCGTTTCTAAGGCTGCTCGAGTCGCCAAAGGATTTCCGCCGTGAGTACTTGAAAGCGAATCCGGCTTCAGGACATCTAAGATTCGAGACTCTCCCAACATTACTGTAAGTGGAATACCACCTGAAATTCCTTTTCCGGCTACTACAAGGTTAGGTACAATTCCGTGATTTTCGAAAGCAAAAACTTTTCCGGTCCGACCGAAAGAGGACTGAACCTCATCCATAATAAGAAGGACGTTTCGCTTCTTGCACCACTCTGAGAGGGCACGCATCCATTCAGAAGGAGGCTGAATCTGACCTGCATTACCCTGATAGGGCTCCACGATAACGGCTGCCAAATCATTGGTACCCGTCCCTTTGAGTAATCGATCAATAAAACCAAAGCAAAAAACCCCGCAGCTTGGATAGCTCTTGTCGAAATCGCATCGATAACAATACGGAAATGGAGCGTGAATAACTCCAGGCATTTGAGATCCCAGTCCTTCACGGCTAGATGCCTTGCCTCCTACCGATACTGCTCCATAGGTTTTGCCATGGTACCCACCGAAGAACGAAAGGATCTCATGCTTCCCAGTGAACTGTCTTGCAGCGTTCAACGCCAACTCGATGACCTCAGCACCCGTCGTCGCAATAAACACTCGATCCAAAGACTTCGGTGCCAGTTCCACCAATTTCTTTGCCAACTGAATCCTCCAGGGATTCAGAAAATTGTAAGAATGAAGGTTGTCATCGAGCTGTTCTTTCAAAACCTTTTTCAAGCGCGGATGGGTGTGCCCGATATTGGCTATCAGCACACTCGACGTAAAATCCAAAAAGCGATTGCCATCGACGTCTTCGACCCAGGCGCCTTC
Organism: Bdellovibrionota bacterium; assembly: GCA_963169695.1. Classification (GTDB taxonomy): domain Bacteria; phylum Bdellovibrionota; class UBA1018; order UBA1018; family CAUJDS01; genus CAUJDS01. The sequence continues at coordinate 252,642 of CAUJDS010000060.1, read as the reverse complement.
CGCTTTTTTCCAAGCAATTGGGAATTGTCTCTTGATGGATTTAGGCTCGTATTTCTCTGATTCGGAAAAAATCGCTCTTGATAGCGGTCCAGGAAGTTCTGTCTGAATGGAAGGTTTCATATTTATAGTCCGTTCGATAAAAATCCGCCGTCTACCGGCAAAACGACACCCGTCACATAGGAAGCTGCATCCGACACCAAATAAAGCGCGGCTCCAACTAAATCATCGGGAGTTCCCAATTTCCCCATAGGACTTCTTTCGATGATTCGCTTCTTTCGATCTTCATCGGCTAGTGCCGCGCGATTTAAATCTGTTGGAATGACACCCGGAGCAATGGCATTGACTCGAATTCCTTTTTTTGCCCAATCTCTTGCCAAACTCTTTACCAGCATATTCATTCCAGCTTTGCTGGTGCAATAGGCCAAGGTATCCGAAAATGCTACCTCACCATTGATCGAGGAAATATGAAGGAGTGACCCTGAGCCCCGAAATGCCCGGAAGGCCTCTCGCGAAATAAGAAATGCCCCTCGTAAGTTGGTGGCCATCACGGTGTCCCATTGCAAGTCAGACATTGCTTCTGAGGGAACCTTCACATGAGTTCCCGAAGAATTGATAACGACGTCTACTTTTCCAAATTTTTCTGAAATCGTGTCAAAGACCTTCCCCACCTGAGCGGAGTCTGTGATGTCTGCTACCAGGCTCTGAGGATCGCAATCCACGTCACCAAGGGCCCGACGAATTTGTTCAACACGGCGTCCGACTGGCAAAGCAACATATGACTCGTTGCGTAATCCATGTAAAATAGCAAGGCCAAGTCCTGAGCCTCCGCCAAAAACAACTGCAATTCTTTTACTTATCTTTGTCATTGCCAGTTTCCTTTATGTATCCTAACAATTAAATTTTACAGCTTAAAATCAAAGGGATTTTATCGATGACTACTACTTTCTCCGGACTAGCTGAGCGCGTACCTGACTTCGGAATGATACCTGGTTTAGCCGAAGCATGCCCCAAGGATCGCTCGTTGGAAATGTATCGTAGGATTTGCCGAGTTCGTGAATTCGAACTTCAGTGTAAAAAGTACATCGACGAAAAAGTCGTTCAAGTATTCTGCTACTTATCGCTAGGCCAAGAATCCTTTCCGGCCGCACTCTCCATGACCATGATGGGATCTTGGGTTGTGCCTCAGCATCGGGGGCACGGCACCTGCCTCTTGTTTGGAATGGAACCAGCCAAGATCATCGATGAGCTCCTTGGACTTGAGACCGGTTGCTGCAAAGGAATGGGAGGATCGCCTGCCATTCATGATATCTCTAAGAAAATCCTTGGTCACAATCACCTGATTGGCGACAATGTCCCCGTAGCGGTAGGATTTTCGTACGCAAAGCCGGGTGAGAAAACGATTTGCATTTTTGGGGACGGTGCCGCCGAAGAAGACTACGTCATTGGCGCATTGGGCTTTGCGGCCACTCATAAACTTCCGATGCTCTTTATTTGTGATGACAACGATCTATCAGTTCTCACTCCAACCCGCGATCGCCGAACGTGGAAGATCCACGAAGTTTGCAAAGCCTATGGCATGGAAGGCGTCGATATTGCAGACGACCCTTGGCTCATTGATCATTATGTTCGAGAGTTTCAAACTAAGCTTCCGGCAATCATCAATGTCAGAAACTGCCGTGAGCTCTGGCACCAGGGCACCGGCACAGACGGCGCCCCCGAATGGAATCGATTTCAGATCACTCGAAATAAGATGATCGAATTGGGTCTCGAAAAAGAAATCACTCAAATAGAATCCGAAGCGAAACAAGAGATGGAGTCTTTATGGCTAAAACAGTTGCAGAAACTATCCGAGACCTCACACGCGAGCACTTAGAGAAGAACAATGGCCTTTTGATGGGTCAGTGTATAACAGCGGTAGGTTGGATCCAAAACACGGTCCCACCTCATTGCGTTAACCTCGTAGAACTTCCAATGAACGACAACAGCGGCCCAGGTATGGCTGTTGGTGCCGCAATTGCGGGAAGACGTCCTATTTTGGTTTTTCGCTTTCAGAGTTTTCTCTGGATGGCGGCAAGTCCGTTGGTCAATCACGCTGCAAAGGCTAAAGCGATCTTTGGATACCCAGCGCCGGTCTTTATCCGCGCCATTGCAACAGAGGGGGGCTCATCAGGGCCGGTGCACACCAATTGCTATCATAGCATTTACATGCACATGCCCGGAATGCCGGTCTGTGCTCCCATGACTCCGAAGGAGTACGAGCAGGTTTGGGACTACTACATGAAACACGATGACCCTATCCTCGTGAGCGAGCACCGGCGCTGTTACCTCAATTCAGAAGAGATGCCCGATATCATTATGGATGGTGCGGAAATTACTCTTTACGCAGCTTCAGCGGGACGCCTCAATGCGCTTGAGGCACATAAAATGCTCTTAGAACAAGGCGTGAAGGCCAACCTGATCCATCTTGTTTGGCTCAAGCCCTTTGAAATGAATGCCAGAGTCATGGAACCCCTTCGGCAAACCCGTTGCGCACTCGTGATTGACTCCACCTATGAAATTGTCAGTGCCTGTGAACATTTGGCATACACCTTGATGATCAATACGGGCTTCCCGGTTCAAGCACTGGGACAGTTCGATCGAACTCAGGGCTTAGTGCCGCGCCTAGAAAACGGAACACCCGTTCCAGAGCGCATTGTAGCTACTGCCAAAGAAATGGTTGGAATGAAGAAACTTTGGGGAAAGAAGTCGGCCTAGAGGGTTTCGCCTAGGTTCCACGGAATGAACTCTTCTTTTCCTATTCCTAAAGTCTCGCTACAAGTCTTCTCTCCATTTGCGACCTTCAATATCAATGCCATCAGCTCTCGCGCGAGATCAGCCGGCTCGGATCCGCTCAAAGCGCGACCCGCATCGAAATCAAGGTCTCCTGTCATACGAGCAAAAAGCTCTGAAGTAGTGGCTATTTTCACCGTAGGTGCGATTGCAGCTCCATAGACGGATCCTCTTCCCGTCGTAAAGGCGACCATTTGACATCCGCCCGCAACGAGGCCGGTCACTGAAACGGGATCGTAGCCTGGCGTGTTCATCAAAACAAATCCAGGAGAAGTTATGGGCTCCGCATAGTCCAAAACTTCATTAAGAGGAGAGGTTCCCGCTTTCGTCACAGAACCTAAGCTCTTCTCAAGAATGGTAGATATCCCTCCGGCGATATTTCCGGGTGCCAAATTGTCATTCAGGCTAACACCTTGCCTTTTTGCGTACCGGTCCCACCACCCAAAAATCTTCTGCAACTTCTCGCTAACCTGGATATCCCGCACGCGCGAATAAAGGAGCGCCTCGGTTCCTAGGCACTCCGGAATTTCTGCCAGCACCGCAGATCCTCCCATGGAACAAAGGGCATCGCTCGTTAAGCCCAAAATAGGATTGGCCGTTATGGACGAAAAAGAATCACTTCCACCACAATTCAATGCCAATTTCAATTTACTCACCGGCTGCGTGGACCTTTGGAAAGCAGGCAGTTGCTGCATCAATGATTCCACTGCCAAGATGCCCTTTCGAATGGTTTCTGCTGTACCGCCAGTCTCCTGAATTCCAAGGTGCTCCAATGGCAATGGACTATTAAAGGACTGGTCCGAAACTTCATGACTGGCTACGATGCTCTTAAAGGTAGTACCTTCGCAACCGAGACCAACAATCAAAGCTCCCACCACATTGGGATGAAAGATCCATCCTGCTAAGGTTCGGTTCAAGAGCTGGTAGGCTTCCCCACCGATTTCTTGTGCGCATCCTTGAGTGTGAGTAATGGGAATAATGCCATCAATATTGCCTAGATCTTTCCCCTCAAAGTGCCGCGCAATTGCTTTTGCTACCGTTGCTGAGCAATTGACGCTGCTCACGATGACTAGATAATTGCGCACTCCAACGGATCCATTGGATCTTAAGTAGCCCTCAAATTGACTGGGTAAGAAATCATGAGACCAGCCTTTCTTTCGGCTCCCCGCTTCCTTCGAAACAGAAGCCGCTCCAAATCCTTCTTGAGAAATTTCAATATTGTGAACATGAACATGTTCACCTTCGCCAATCGCCTGAGTAGCAAATCCAATGATGTGCCCAAACTTTATGACTGGCTGACCTTTTGGGATAGCATTGGCAGCTACCTTATGGCCTCTGGGCACAGAGCCTTTTGACTCGATAACTACCCGAACGTTGTCTATAGGATTCAACCGAAGGGTTTTCATCGTGATAGCTCAGGGGTCGTAAAAGATGATTCGACTTCCCTGAGTCTCAAATTTGAAATTGACGTGCAAAAGCCCTTCAAGACTTTTCTTCACCTGCTCCTGACGATCAGGCTCGACCAAGAAAAGGATGAAGCCTCCTCCTCCCGCTCCAAGGATCTTCCCACCCAGTGCTCCCGCATTGATCGCTTTTGTGTAAATCTCATCAATGGTCGAGTTTGAAACCATTGATGAGAGTGAACGTTTCAATAGCCAGGTTTCATTGAGGAGTCGCCCAATCTCTGGCAGAAAATCCTGACTCGAATGAAAAACCTTAGTGGCCTCTTCCGTGATTCTAGAAATACCATGCAGTTCAATCTGCTTTTTATCGAAATTATCTACTTGTGTCTTAGCGACATCAGACGCTGTTCTTGAAATTCCTGTAAAGAATAACATGCACGACTTTTCAAAAAGCTCTAGCCGGTCTTTGGAAATCACCATGGGAGAGACTTCAAAGCCACCATTGGTATTGAAGTCGATGCGATTAAACCCGCCATAGGTCGCAGAAATTTGATCCTGAGAACCAACAACTTCGCCCATGAGGTTCTGTTCAATATCGACCGCAACAGAGGCTAAGTCCCTCTTACCCGCATAGATTCCCTTAAGGGCCATCATGGTGTGAGAGAAACCGACTACGAAGGATGAACTCGATCCAATCCCAGTTCTAGAAGGAAGGTCTCCGTCATAATGAACCTCAAGTCCGTCATCAATTTGATATTTTTGCATCACCGTACGGACAGCCGGATGCTTGATTTCCTCGATTTGCTTTACCATTTCGGTATTGGAATAAACAATTCGATGCTTGTGATTAAAAAACGGAGGCAATTTGCGACAGCTGATGTGGCAGTACTTATCGATGGTGGTCGCTATCACAGACCCTCCGTGATCTTGATACCACTTAGGATAATCTGTGCCGCCGCCAAAAAAAGAAATCCGATAGGGTGTACGAGTGATAATCATTTTAACGTCCCTTCACAATAGAAACCGCATCCACCATTGCATTACGGAAGATTCCCGAATCAACTCCACAGACGAAAAAATTGGTGCCCATTTTTTTCAGTCTAGCGTAATCCGAGGCATCTTTGTAGATGGCCCCGGCAGCGATCCCTTTGGCTCTAATTTTACGAGTGGCTGTTTCTAAGAAATCCACCAGACGAGGATTGGCAAAATCACCACGACAGCCCAGCGCAATGGACATGTCGTAGGCTCCCAAATAGACAACATCAAGTCCCGGTATTTCTAGGATGCGATCCAAATCAGAATAAGCTTCTTGCGTCTCCAATAAAATGCCCTGCAATGGAAATTCATTGCTCAGCCTGCGTGCCAGATTGGAATCCCTTGCTCCATTGTAAGTGCCTGCGCGCGTAAAGGGATTATAACCTCGGATCCCTTCTGGCGGGAACCGACCCGCTTTTACTGCATGGACGGCCTGTTCGTAATTTTGGATCTGTGGCGTCAAAACTCCATGGGCGCCCATATCCAAAACATTTTGAATGACAGAATCGCCAACGCGAGGAATACGCACGATTGGTGAACATCCTTGAGACTCACTAGCCACGATACAAGAGTGCAACGATGGCAGATCAAAAATACCGTGTTCTAAGTCGAGGAGTATAAAGTCCAAACCAGAAGAGCCAGCAATTTCCGAGACCATGGGTGAAGGGACAATACTCCACACTCCCACCACATCAAGTCCCCGAGCTAACTTGCTTTTAACGCTATTCTGACTTTCCAAATCAAGCCTTGACCTTGGTGGTCGATCGCTTAAATCCAATTGAAAAAAACCACTCTCGAACAATGAGAACTAAAATAGCAAAACCATGCTTCAGCGGTTGCATCTTGCGCGCTCCACCAATTCTTGGGGGCTCGGCTCCGTAGATTTCTCCGACCTTGAGTTTTTTTACTGCTGACAGAATAGACAACTGGGGCTCGAGACCCGCAACGTCTTTTTCACTCAAACCAAGGCGAGTAAGAATATCCCTGCGGTAACCACGAAAAATCACCAACGTATCGGTATAGCTTCCACCAAACAAAATATTAATGGTCGTCGTAAAGAGCTTGTTCCCAAACGCTGTTACCCAATCATCGTCTTCGCTTTTATGACCACCGAGGTACCGAGACACGATGACCATGTCATAACCTTCTTTGAGTTTTTCAATTAAGGCTGGAATTCGATCCGCAACCGAGTTGCCATCTGGACTAAAGGTGATGAGGTAGTCACCTGTTGAAGCATCGAACGCATCCATGAGTGCGCCGGACATACTTCCCAGGCGCTTCTGCATCACTACTTTATAGCCGAGCTCCTTTGCGTACTCTACGGTACCATCCGTGGAGCCCCCATCTACGACAATAATTTCGTGAACCCAAGCTGGATTAATTTGCGGAGCTATGGCCCGCATCCCATCGATTTCATTCCACGTTGGCAGTATGAGCGAAACTTTCAAAGGTCAATTCTCCACAGTTTCATTGGTGCGTCGCAGAAACACTTTTCGTATCTGCAAAACGCCGATCTGCTTAAGATGGACCAGGCACCAAGCGATTGTAAAGTGCAAATGGGTGATCCGCTAGCAGCCGCAGATATATGTTCAAGAGAGCTTTCCTCAATTGAGTCGACGGATCGCGTCAAATGCGATGACAGGTTCATCTTTGTGTCGATCTTGCTGAGATTAACTTTCTGCTTTGCTGATGCTCTTGATCCAGCTAACTTCGAATTTTGGTCTTAAATTTATCCTTATATAATCATAAAGGCAGAATCATTGAGCAGCCAAGAGGCATCTATTCCCGACTTTTCAAAGGCCCGATGCTTTAACCTTTTTGATCGGATTTCATTCAGCCTGCTTGTTGCTTATTTGGTGGTCTTTTACTCGATTCAAATCTTCCAGACGCGAATGCTGGCTGGCGACAGCTTCGGAGGATTTAACGCGCTGTATTATCTTCTCAACGAGTTGGCTCAGAACCACTCTTTTCCGAGATGGATGCCTTTTCATGGTTTTGGTACCAGTGTTCATTTTCTAGCTGGGTTTGGCTTCTCTCTTCTCTTTCCATTTCAGGCGCTAGGAGTACTCTTTTTTCCCTCGATCAATATTGGTTTTTTGTCCCACATAGGATTTCTCTTCAATGAAGTCATTCTCCTTGCCGGAGTGTACGCTTGTTCAAAGCACTTCTATCGGCATTCCCTGTCCGTAGCATTCGTAGGAATTTCGCTGGTTGGCTCTGTACTCTGTCTTCACAACAACACGGCGGGACTCAATTCGTTCTATCTTGTTCCTTGGATGATCTACTTCCAGTGGGTTGGCGTACATCGCCATAACTTCTCTGCTGTTTTATTCTCGTTTACTCTGCTTTTAGGTGCGACGCTTGGAAACACTCCCTACTACCTTCCTGTCCAACTTATGTTTTGGTTCCTGAATTTTATCTTTGTTTTCTTCAATTTAGAGCCCGGTGAGCGCAGCAACTGGTTACAGAAATCATTTAAAAATGACTCAAAAAAAGAAAGAATAGGGGTCGCTCTACTAGCAACGCTACTGGTTGGTTATTTTTACTTCAATACCATGGACGGTGCCCAAAAAGTCGCCTTTGCAGTAAGCCTGCGGTCTCCCGATGGTTCTATTCCTCTCTATGATTTTGTACACCTCAACTTTTCTGGACATACTCCCCTGCTAAAATATTTGGAATGGTTCATAGGAATCAATTTCAATTCTAACCTTTCTATTTACTTCGGCTTCTTTGGGATTTTCTTTTCGCTTCTTGGAATTTACGCATCATTCATCAAACCCACCGATCCCAAAAGGCGGCACGGCAAATTTTTGACCGCTTTGACTTTAATCAATATTGCCTTTGCATGCGGCACTATCGTAACCGCTTTAACTTATTATGTGATCCCCTTGATGCAGTATTTCAAATACCTAGGCACATCCAATGGATTTTTAAGAATTTGGATGATTTTCTTAGCGGGATACGGAATGGAATACTTCCTTCACTCGAACCGATCAACTAGGAAAATATTAATTTTCATGCTTCTTGGCATTCTGTTTTGCCTTGGCCTCATCTCCTACGACTACCAAGCTCAATCAGGGTTTTTTGCGGACCTTTGGTTTTCGAAAGGTTTAGGGAACCTTACTGCCTTAGAACATTCTTCAATCATTCGAACTATGGAAGGATTCTGGCTTCTCTATTTGGGGGTAGCTTTTTTTTCGGTTCTACTCTTGTTGAAGTTCAGAAGTCGAATTGGAATCCTCCCTATCGCGGTGGTCTTGGTCCTATTCCAAATCATAGGTGTAGCTGCCTATCGCTATCACTTCACGAAGACACACAATGCAAGTGGCCTTTCCCCGGGTGCTTGGGATATTTACCAACTGGGTCCTTACTCCTATCCTCCTCAAAGGACTTTTGACTATCTTGGAAATGCAAAATTTCGTAAGCTCACCTTGCATACAGGGTATTTTTTTAGTTCTGATAGGGCAAAATCCTACTATGACCTTCATGGCAAATCAGGGTCCGAACGCTATGAGTATCGCTTTCCGGTTCCAGACGTAGGGATGGTGGAAGTCATTCAAGAAGATTTGGACAATGTACTTTTTTTCGATAATTGCTACACTTATTTTCCAGCACGATTTCACAAACCCTTAGGACTATTGCTTAGGGAATATTTTGGTCATCTCATGAGGCCCTCAGATCATTTTATACTGCCAAAAACACTCCGAGAGGTTTTAGGTTGTGAGACAGACAAAATTCAATTTTTCAGTTCCGCAAATTACCTTTCGCAGGAACAGTCAAAAAGAGCGCTCTTGGATTTCAAGAAGGTCGGCTTTCTGAACCTTCCTAGACCAATACTTACCTTGAATCCTGATGAAACGAGTCCTGCGACTTCTTCCTCATCCTTGATTGAAAAGATACGTCTGAATGACGTTGCTTATGAAATTAAGCATTTTAGTTCAAATCGGCTATTGCTTGAAATTCAGCGCCCACCCGTCATCAATAAATCGGGCCACCTCATACTCTATTATGCAGACGCATGGGACCCCAACTGGCTTGCCTCGCAGGACGGAAGACCCGCTCGTGTCTACCAGGCAGATATGGGATTCAAGGCAGTCCAAGTGGATTTCGGCCCTAACACCAAATCCACACAAGTTGAATTCGCGTATAGAGACTACAGGCTAGATGCAATGTATCTTTTCTCGATCTTGGGAGGTCTAGGAATCCTAGGCGTGCTGCTCATACAGATAAAGAGACTTTTTAATTCGCCATTGAAACAAAATCCGAAATCAAAATTCAGAAAGAAATACCCTTCTTGAAAAAAAACTTCGTAAAATCTTTTTTTGCGCACAGAAAAGACCGCATCACCCCTTTGGTAAATGCATTGGACCATATCATCCAATCCAGATTGTTTTTCTGGGCCGTAATACTTATTCCTTTGGGAGTTGTTATCAAGGGTGCCCTCGATCCAACTAAAGCCTACGTGATGTACGAAGGTGCCCTGTGGAACTTTAATTACATCACGAACTTAGACTATACGGCATACGATCCGACCTTCCATCTGTATGATGCACTCAAAAAAATAGCGTGGTGGGAATCTCGAATCGATGGCGGACAGTGTCGGCTTCTTACCGGTTTGTTTCAGTTAATTGACATCAAACTTAGGGCATTGCTATTTCACTACATTCCGCCCATTCCAAATTTCTCATTCTCTTGGTTTTTGACGCTGCTTTACATTCCAACAGTAATTTATAATTACTTGGTACGCTTTTATCGTTGCCAGCCATCCCATGGCGCATTGATTCTTGCTATTTATTTTCTTTCACCCGCCGTCGTTGGAACCGTTTGGCAGGACTATCACCCAGGAAAGACCTTAGCTCTTTCATTTTTGGTAAGTATTATTTATTTTGCATCAACCTTAGAACAGAAACTAAAAAGCAACACGGGCCTTCCTAACCTTGATTACATTAAGTTAGGACTCCTCATTTTCATTAGTCTATTCACCGACGTGTACTCATTTCTGTCTATTCTGCTCCTCCCCGTTTTCTTGCCAAGCTTGTATTGGGTAGCTCCAAGAAAATGGAAAACAAGCGCCATTTTGAAAGCCAACATGATGATTGCTTCTGTTGGATCGTTGTACTTGGTATGTGTCAAATGGATTCTACCTCGTCTGTTCCTAGTGCTTGGCGAAAAGCTCAACTACATGAATGGCGTAGACAACTCAGGAATTCGAAGTACCCCCTTGGGTTATCTCTTGGATCCCCAGTTTTATGCGGCCTACCTGCTTCATATTTATTGGTTTGTTTCCGGGTCACTAGGACTCAGGCAGCTAGTATTTCCAATCTACTTAGAGCATCACGAGACCTTTCAACCTCATTCCATGACATTTCATCACTATTTTCCGGCTTATTTCGTGATTACTCTTTTTTACCTGCTATTTGGGACCTTGGCTTTCTACTACTTTAAAAAAATTGTTAAACCTGGCAACAGCACAAGGCACTTCAGCAAGGCCCTTCTAAGTGTATTACTCTCTATTTTTTGGGTACAATTTGTGCACCGATTTTTCGGACCTTACCATCCGTGGCTGACTTATTTTTATGGAAACATTTTTATTTTCTCTTTTTTGTTAGCAATGGGCAGCGTACTAAGCTCCCTGTCGCACTCCAAGGTAAGAAGCATTTGGGCCACACTTATATTGCTCAGCCTTCTACCCCATATGTACGGAACCTCCGAGCTACTAAATAGCCTTCACAGACAGCTGAGAATTCACGACACAAGACGTATCAACCTTTCATACGAACTCCTTTCGCATACTTGGAGTAAAGCTAAATTTGGTGACCGTGCCAACCTTCAAAGGCAGTGCAAGATTGACCATAAGATAACCGAAGCCATGAAGTCGTTGACTCAGAACTACAACAGCGATTCTAGCTACAGTACTTTAACCTTGGTTGCAACAAGGCCTGAATTTGTCGAATGCTATTTGCTTTCATCATTTTTAGAAGAAAGTCCGTAATGAATCGCAATAGAATCAACCCTTAGTCAGTGGTGGGAATTTAACCTGCTTGAGGTTCTGCGAAGTCTGATAGCAGCGAGTACTACCAAGAGTCCGAAGACGAACTCCTTTGCCACAACCCTGGCATTGTGCCAATTGACCCAACTGCTAAGGTCTACCCCAAGATTTGCTGCCTCAAATAGGGGAATGACGGCAAAATATTTCTTGGATATCACCGGCCAACCAACCGCAATACCGCACAGGTCCGGGGTACACCTTCCTAAGGAGTCATAAACACAGATGTCCAAGAGGGGATGAGAACATCCAACTAAGAGCAGGGTCCAAAAGCGGTAGCTTTTTTTACACGGAAGCCCTGGGAGTCCGAAATGGCTAACCAAAAAAGCCAGTAAAATGGACAAACCAAGGCTGTGCGAAAGTAGATGATGATGAAACTGAAGCAAATTTCCAAAGAGAAGTCCTGGAATAAAATCCAGATCGGGTAAGTTAGCGATAAAAGCTACGACCAAAAACAAGAAGAAGAACTGACTTCCTTTTTCACAACCCTTAGAAAGACACCCTGATGGTTCTCTATAGGTTATCACAGCGATAGCACCTGCCACAGCAGTGTGAATTAGCGGTGACGGCAAGTTAGATATCTCATTTGCCAACATCTTACCTAGGAAGTCTCAAGAGTAAAGCCCTACCCGTGTACGCTCATTGACTTGCGATTCCCAGATAGCCAGGCCGAATGCCAAAGACTGGATTTCATTTCTTATCTCAAGAAGTTCATTTTCTTAAAATCCTTGCAAGAAAAACTGAATATTCAAATGAGTACGAATCAGTGTAAGATGTCTAAAGAATGAGACAGAATGACTTGAGGGCCAATAGCCTTTCAGCGGCGATTTTTTCAACACTACTGACTTTAGTTCCGTTGGCTATCTACGAGTGGTATCGCTCTCACCTTTGTCCACAGCTTCCAAGGGCAACTTTTTGGCCCCTCCTTGGCTGCACCTATTTTGTACTTTTCCTTCCTTGGGTAGCAAGAGGCTTGGGAATCTACGCCCGTCGCCCTATTCCTTACTCCGAAGGCACCCTTACACTTGCCTCGCTCGTATTCCTCATTGCCACTTCCTACCTTTTTTCCAACAACATTGGACTTTTCGTTAGCACCATTGGCTATCTTTTTTTTGTATTGGGGTGGGCGCTTTGGCTTTGGAGGGGAGATACGCTTGGAAAAATTCTGCTTGGGCTCTTCGCCATTCTCTTGGGCATCTGGCTTACTGGAGCTGCCTGGTGCATCGGATATGCAAATCCTTTTAATCTTGAGCGAATGATTGTCAATCACTATGGTAATGTTGATACTTTGCTTCATCCAGCTATCGCCGCCATGATCGGCACCTATGACGTTCCGTCGCTAGGCTCGGATGGATTGGTAAAAATCGACTATCACTATGGAAGTCATTGGTTTCTGGCCGCTCTGTCAAAACTGGGAAGCCTCAACCTTTTTGAATTTTATAGCTTTTGTACCCCCCTCTTTATTTTACCTTTGTTATTTAAAGCCATAATCGACCTCATTTGCCAACTTTATTACAAGCGAAATGGAAAGTTGCTCGACTTGCTGGGAAGAGATGGGATGTGGGTATTTGGAATACTGCTGATTTCGAGGGTTGGATTTCTCCCGAAGTCAATGTTGTTTGGATTAGGTGATGGATGGCTATCGGATATTGCAAGTGAGTCCTACCTGCTCGCCATTTCTTTTTCTGTCTTGTTTTTAGACACTTTACTCAACACCCTAAAGTCACTCTCAGAATCATCCGATGACATCAAACGAGACACCATGACACGTCTGGCGTTACCTATTGTCATCCCTTTTTTTATATTCGCGCTGACACTAACGAAGATCACCGTAGGATCCATTTCATTTGGCACCCTTGTTTACTTTTTTTTAAGATTTCGAGGATACAAGCGCCCACTATTTCTCCTTACTCTGCTGCTTGCTGCTATCTCGTTCTATTTGGGCTACCAAACTACCTGGAAGTCTGACAGTGACATTTTTTTCTATGCCTTTCACTTCATTCGGGAGTGCATCAGTCCGCAATACTACCCATTTTTTCCTCTGGTTGGCGCACTTTGGAGTTTTCTATTTTTTCAATGGGCATGTCACAGAAATGGAGTCATGAGTGTCGCCGACTTAAGACGCTCTTGGGCAATAGGCGCTACCACTGAAATTGAATTTGTATTGATCGTCGCATTTTTTAGCCTGATTCCTGGATTGGTGTATTTTATTCCAGGCGGAAGTGCGATTTATTTTCTCGACTACCAAAAATGGATGGCCGTTATCTTTCTTGCATCCATGCCAATCAAAAGACTGGAAGGAAATGCACTGAAGTCCTTTTATGTTTTACCAATTGTACTGACTTTTGCTATGGCAGTGGTGTGGAACTATCAAACTTCCATTTTTGAGCGCAGGAGGTTCTTTGTTGATGAATTCAAAGGCTTATTGATGAAATACCCTTCGATTGGAAAAAAGGAAAAGCAAACAATTGCTCAACTCCAGGAGCTTTCAAGGTTGTCGCGGGAGGAGAAAAAGAGAAGCTTTGTTTATGTTCCCGAAAGTCATTCCGTCTTTTGGAACCTCGGCACAGAAGGGGGTATCCCAAGTTTCTCCATTCCATTTTTGGTGCCTGCTTTAACCGGAATACGCATGATCCATGGATCTTTTCACGCGGATAAAAACAACGCTCGGGCTCGATCAAATTACTCGCTCGAGAGCAGACCATTTCCAGGAGTACCGCTGACCAAACTTTGCAAAAGAGTCCTTGAAGACAAAGGCAGCATTCTATACGTATTGAGGCTTCAAAACAATCAGCCGTTACTTGACCGTTATGAGTGTAGATCAAAAGGCACTACAGGGTCACTTTTTCCCAATTAAAAATATGAGAAGAAGCAAACCACCAGGAAAGGAAGGAAAGTTGAGATTTTTTGAATCGAGGATTTTGACTTGGCTGCTTCTACTGCTACCCATGGCCTTTGTCACATGGATGGCATGTGATCCAAAAAAAGGATACGTAATGCACGAAGGCGCTTTGTGGACCTTCAACTATCTCACCAATGCCGACTACACGGCCTTTAAACTAGACACAACTTGGGCGGAAGATCTAAAAAAAATAGCTTGGTGGGAGTCTCGAATTGACGGCGGACAATTCCGACTTTTAACTGCATTGTTTCAACTTCTTGATGCAAAGTTGATAACACACTTCCAATTTTACACTCCGCTAGTTCCCAATTTTTCATTTTCATGGATATTGTCTCTTTTAGTAATACCTGGAATTATTTTCCAAACCATTCGACATCAAATAGGAGGAAAATCCGTTCATGCCGGTTTGGCGACTGCATGTTACCTCGTCTCGCCCGCTGTGATTGGAAGCGTTTGGCAAAATTATCATCCAGGCAAAGTCCTGGCACTGACCTTCTTTTCAAGCACTGTACTTCTGACAATGCAGATTGAAACTCGATACAGCAAGGGTCTAACCGTCCCTCATTTGCACTTTGTCTTCCTAAGCATGCTTCTCTTTTTTGGTATGTTCACTGACGGGTACGCATTTATTTCCTTTATTAGCCTACCGTTATTGGCGCCAAAGTTGTCGCTTTGGCAATTCTTTAGTAGGAGGGATGAGCGTCCCGACATACGGCTAATCGTCTCAGCTGTGAGCGCTGGACTCCTTTATCTATGTTTTGTCTATGTTCTTTTACCGCCCCTATTTCAAAGTCTAGAAGAGCCAGTGAGTTTCATGCACGGACTGAACACTTCTGGTGGAGTTGTGACACCGCGGTTAGAACTCCTGAGCTTAAAATTTTATGAAACTTTTCTGCTTCACTGCTATTGGTTTGTTACCGGCACACTTGGCCTTCTAGATGGAGTTTTTCCGATTTTTCTAAGGAACTATAAGACCTTTCAACCGAAAATGATGGAATTTGACAGATCTTTGACTTCGTTAACTACGCTTATAGCGTTTGCACTTGTATTGACTGGGCTTATGAAGTGGCTATTGTCCCGAACTATCCAACAGAACGTGCGTGGGAAGTTGGCGAAGATGGTTCTTCTGACGGGAGCGACCGTCATGTGGATTCAATATATTCATAGCTTTCTCGGGCCTTATCATCCTTGGCTAACTTATTTCTATGGGTGCATTTTCATTTTGCCATTTTGTTTGTCGATTGGAGCAGGACTAGCGCGCATCTCTGAAATGAAAAGCAAGAAAATCGAAGCCGCGTCAATATTATTGCTAATAGGTCTTTTGCCATCGATGTACCAAACCTCATCAAACTTAAATGGCGACCATAGAAAAAATCGCATCGGAAATATGGAATTGACCAACAGGGTCTACTCTGATTTTTCATTCGATTGGAGAAGTGCCAAAAGCAATCCCAAGTATTTCCAAAGTGGAAACTGCAAAATAGAGACTTATGTATCCAACGCGATGAGAACCCTAACCAGAAACGACCTTGCTGGGTCTAGCTATCCTTTGTTAACTGCAGCCGCCGTAGAACCGGTCTTCGTTAGCAGGTACCTACTTTCAAGTTTTTGCCAACCTACAGGGGATCCTGCCTCTAGTCATTGAGGTAAGATCTCACGCCATCCAAAGCGGATCTCCCCATGGCAAGAACTGCTTCTTCTGAGTTACCTGCGATATGCGGTGTACCGATGAAGTTAGGCAAAGCCAGGAGGTCTCGATCAACGACGGGCTCTACGTCAAAAACATCCAGTGCCGCTCCCGCTAAATGGCCAGACTGCAGAACTTCCACGAGTTGGGACTGGCAGATTATTTCTCCACGAGCCGTATTAATAAGGTAGGAACCAGCCTTCATCTGATGAAGGAATTTGAGGTCTACCATGCCGCGGGTCTGATCAGTCAAAGGAATATGAAGCGTAATGAGGTCACAATCTGAAAGAAGTGTCGATACGCTTACCATTCGCACCCCATTCTGAATTGCAAATGCTGAACGATCTGCAATGTCGGTGGCTAAGATTTCGCAGTCAAAGGGATTAAGTAGTCTAACTACTTCCTGTCCAATATTGCCCAAACCTAGGATACCAATCGTTTTGCCGGTGAGGTTTTTCCCCCCATTTTTGATCCATTTGCCCTCTTTGAGGCGAGCAGAGGCGATAGACAAATTTCGAAACAAATCCAACATAAAACCCAGCGTCTGTTCAGCAACAGCCCGACGGTTGACACCTGTTCCAAAGTGCAGGGCAATTCCCTTTTGTGCCAGTGCCGCCTGATCCAGGTTGTCGAGTCCAACTCCGTACTTCGATACCAATTTTAGTAGAGGCAATTGATCTAGTATATCTAAATGAAGTTGCTCCCGACCTATGATCACCATCTCTGCACCCTGAAGGAAGTGGACCAGATCGCGACCTTCCAATGACCTGGCGTCTCCATTGGAGCGAAGCTCCAGACCCAACTTTGAAGCCTCCTCCATCAGAGGCCGGCTCTTACTAAAGGACATGGAAGCAATGGCAAGGACCCTCTTTTTATGGACCATTGCAGTCAATTATCAAAAAGCTACCGGTTCAACAAGTGGCGAGTTCTGTTTTAATTTGCCATTGCCCGGCCTTCTGGGACATATCAATAAGATTATGTTTAACAACAAAGTCGTCTTGGTTACGGGTGGAACAGGCTCTTTTGGTAAGCGTTTTATTCAGACACTTCTTAAGGACTATAAGCCGAAAAAGGTGATCGTCTATTCACGCGACGAACTCAAGCAGTTTGAAATGCAGCAAATTTTTAATCAAGATTGTATGCGGTACTTTCTAGGGGACGTTCGTGATCGCGAGAGACTCGACAGAGCAATGCATGGAGTTAATTTTGTCGTCCACACGGCTGCATTGAAACAAGTACCAGCAGCAGAATACAATCCTACGGAGTGCATACGAACCAATATCTACGGGGCGGAGAATGTGGTCGCTACTGCCATAGACAATGAGGTGGAAAAGGTCATCGCTCTTTCAACTGATAAAGCTGCCAATCCCATCAACCTTTACGGAGCTACCAAACTTGCATCGGATAAGCTCTTCGTAGCCGCAAATAATATTGCCGGCGGACATCGCACGCGTTTTTCTGTAGTTCGTTACGGAAACGTTGTGGGTTCACGCGGATCCGTCGTTCCCTTTTTTAAGAATCTTGTCAGCCAAGGCGTCAAGGAAATCCCCATCACTGATGAACGTATGACCCGCTTTTGGATTACACTTCAACAAGGAGTCGATTTCGTCTTGAAGGGATTCCATCGCATGCGCGGGGGTGAACTTTTTGTACCTAAAATCCCGTCCATGCGTGTCACCGACCTAGCACGAGTAGTTGCTCCGTCATTGCCAACTAAAGTTGTCGGCATCCGTCCTGGAGAGAAGCTCCATGAAATCATGGTACCCGGTGACGACTCTCATCATACATTCGAGTTCAACGACCACTTTGTCATTGCTCCAACCATTGCCGTTGGAGAGAATACCGTTTTTGACGAAAATGCCATCGGAGAGCGCGGTACTGCCGTTCCATTCCTTTTTGAATACAGCTCAGGAAATAACAAAGAGTGGTTAAATGATGACCAAATGCAAACGATGGTCAATGAGCTTGAACTGACTTGAGGAAATCTTCGTGCGAAAACCAATCCCCTATAGCCGACAAAATGTCACGGAAGAGGATGTAGAAGCAGTTGCACAGATTTTGAGGAGCGACTGGCTCACCACTGGCCCGGCAATTACCAATTTTGAATCTGCGTTAAAAGAGTACACTGGTGCTCCTTTCGCATTTGCAGTCTCCAATGCCACCACCGGTCTACACCTTGCATGTTTGGCGGTCGGACTCAAACCTGGCGAAGAACTTTGGACTAGTCCTAACTCCTTTGTTGCCAGTGCAAACTGTGGAATCTATTGCGGTGCCAAGGTCGATTTTGTAGATATTGATCCAAAGACTTACAACCTCAGCATAAGCGCCCTCCGTGAAAAGCTAAAGTCAGGAAGCCGCCCAAAGGTCCTCGTAACGGTTGATTTCTCGGGTCAAACTGGAGATCTCAAAGAAATAGCCCAGCTGGGTCGCGAATATGGCTTTAAGGTACTTCAAGATGCCTCTCACTCTATAGGCGGACGCTACCTTGACGAAAGAGTAGGCGCTTGCAACTATTCCGACGCAACGATCTTCAGCCTACACGCCGTAAAGGTATTAACGACTGGTGGAGAGGGCGGGGTTGTACTGACTCGAGATCCTCAGATAGCGCATAAACTCCAGCGACTGCGGTCCCATGGAATCACACGTGACGATAAAGAATTCATCGGCCCCAAGCAAGGAGGCTGGGACTATCAGATGATTGATTTAGGATACAACTATCGAATGACCGATGCCCAGGCGGCCATGGGACTTAGCCAGCTAAAGAGAATCGAAAGTTTAGTTCAGAGAAGGCACCGGCTTGCGGACACTTATGACCGAGAACTGTCGGGGCTTCCTCTCACCCTTCCCGTACGATTAAAAGACCGCGTATCGGGCCTTCATCTTTATGTTCTGCGCGTCCACCAAAATCGTCGGAAGTCGCTTTACGATTTTTTACATTCCAATGGAATCTTGGCCAATGTCCACTACATACCTATCCACACTCAACCCTATTATCAGGAGCTTGGATTTCGTCTCGGGCAGTTTCCAGAAGCTGAGGCCTATTACCAGGAGGCACTAAGTATTCCTCTTTATGTAGGCTTGTCGGACGAAGAGCAGCAATACGTCATTGATACGATCAAAGGCTTTTTTAAGTGAAAACGGCCATCATCGTACAAGCGAGGATGACTTCAAGCCGCTTACCAGGAAAGGTCCTCAAGGAGGTCCTTCGTCGACCCCTGCTGTCTTTTTTTTTAGAGCGCGTAAGAAGGGTGCAGGCTGCGGACCAGATTATCCTGGCGACCACGGATCTGCCGACCGATGACCCTATTGTTCAATTCTGTGACCGAAATGAACTTCCTTATTTCCGTGGCTCCGAACAGGATGTATTGAGTCGCTATTATGAGGCAGCAAAGGTGTACGGAGTGGACACCATTGTGCGAGTCACTTCAGACTGTCCCCTCATCGACCCTGCAGTTATTTCTCATGTTATTAAAACCTATCAAGAAAAAGGCGCGGACTACGTTTCTAATACGTTGGAGCGCAGTTATCCCCGTGGCATGGACACCGAAGTTTTTTCTTTCGCTATGCTCGAAGAAGCTCACTGGAGAGCCATTCGCCCGCTAGAGCGAGAACATGTTACTCCCTATTTTTACCAAAACCCAAGCCGATTTAAACTCGCCAATGTGAGATATCCAGTAGATGAAAGTTCCTTTAGAGTCACGCTAGATACGGCTCAGGACTACGAACTAATAAGACTGATCTTTGAGGAACTCTACCCAACCAATCCTCAATTTGATTTGGCTGCAATCCTGGAAACACTAAAAGCTCACCCTCACTGGGTAGCCATTAATCAGGAAGTCGCCCAGAAAGAATTTCAGGAATCGACCCTAAGATGAAGAAATTCCTCATTCGAACTGACGCTTCTTCAACCATCGGAACGGGCCATATCATGCGTTGCTTGACCCTCGCCAATGAAATTGAAATGCGGGGTGGTGAAGTAGCATGGGTATCCGCGGAGGAACCAGGAAATATCAACTCATTGATTCGATCTGCCGGATTTCATGTGCATTCTCAAATGCCTACTGGAGAATGGGATTGGCTCATCGTTGATCACTACCATTTGAATCACCATTGGGAGCGCACAATGCGGTCTCATTCAAAAAGGATTCTTGTTATAGACGATCTCGCAAATCGGTCCCACGACTGTGACCTCCTCGTCGACACAACCTTTCCTGGCATATCGAATCGATACTTAGAAAACAACCTCGTGAGTGATCAAGCCAAGCTTCTCCTTGGGCCGAAGTATTGTTTTTTGCGTCCTGAGTTTTTAAAAAACAGAAAAACAGACAACGACTCTTTTGATGCCTCAAAATCACCTATTCGTATTTTAGTGAACTTTGGCGGCGGCGATCCCACCAATGAAACACAAAAGGTATTGCAGGCGCTAGATCAGTACCCTCTCCACTCGCTTTCTATTCGTGTGATGACTGGATTTCAGTCGAGCCCGCCGACCAATTTGCCTAAGCGACACCCCACTCAACTCCTGGGGCCCGAAGCAAGGGTTGCCGAGGAAATGAAAATGGCTGATCTCTTCATTGGGGCAGGCGGAACGACAACCTGGGAACGGCTTTGCGTCGGCTTGCCTTCTCTTGTTGTCACCATTGCAGACAATCAAGTTAATATGATCCGCAATTTGGCCCAAGCTGGGTACCTTAGTTATTTAGGATCCTCAGAAGACGTTAGTCCAAAGATGATTCTAGAGAGCTTGCAGTCCCATTTAGAAAACCCAGACCACCTTGCCGGCTATTCCAAAAAGGGACAGGCCTTAGTAGATGGACTCGGGGTTCATCGCGTTGCTGATTCATTGATTCCTAGAAAGATAGAACTACGGCCGGCAAAGCTTGAAGATGCCCGCTCTCTCTTTGAATGGCGAATGGATCCCATCAATCGCGATCAATCCTTTCAAACAGAGCCTTTTAGTTACGAGAGTCACCTGGAGTGGCTAACAAAATCACTAGAAAATCAGGACAGAGTCCTCTTGATTGGCTACGAGAGAGAAGAAGCCATCGGCGTTTTACGCTATGACCTTCATCAGAAGGAAGCACTTGTCTCAATCTACTTGGTGCCTGGGCACCACGGAAAAGGATATGGAAGCCCATTATTAGAAAGCGGTTCTGAATACTTAAAGACGCACTTTTCAACCATAGAAAAAATTCGCGCAGAGATTAAGCCTGAGAACCTCCCCTCGCAAAAGGCATTTCTTAATGCGAAATACCGTAAGGTAGCTTCTCACTACGAAAGGGAACTAAGATGACCCCATCCTTCAAGGTTGGCCCGTTTACGATTGGTGAAGCACATGTTCCATTTATTATTGCTGAAATGTCAGGCAATCATAATCAAAGTCTCGAGCGAGCTCTAGCAATTGTTGATGCCGCTGCAGCTTGTGGCGCGCATGCCATGAAAATTCAGACCTATACCGCTGACTCTATGACTTTGGACCTATCTGAAGGTGAATTTTCGATCCGCGACGAAAAAAGCCTTTGGAATGGTCGCACACTTTACGACCTCTACCGAGAAGCATCAACTCCCTATGAGTGGCATCAACCCTTATTCCAACGTTGCCGGGATCTCGGGATGGTTGGCTTTAGCACTCCATTCGATCCCTCTGCGGTCGACTTTCTAGAGGAGCTAGAAGTTCCCCTCTATAAAGTTGCGTC
Organism: Bdellovibrionota bacterium; assembly: GCA_963169695.1. Taxonomy (GTDB): domain Bacteria; phylum Bdellovibrionota; class UBA1018; order UBA1018; family CAUJDS01; genus CAUJDS01. The sequence goes on along the minus strand of CAUJDS010000060.1, from coordinate 231,044 downwards.
TTTTGAACTCGTCGATCATCCCCTCATTAAGCGTATCGCTAAGACCGGAAAACCCATCATTATGTCGACGGGTATGGCAACGGAAGCTGAGATTGCAGAAGCGGTACAAGCAGCCCGATCATCAGGGAATTCTCCCATCGTCTTATTGAAATGCACAAGCACCTATCCAGCCTCACCCGAGGACACCAACATTAGGACTATTCGGGAAATATCGCGTCGCTTTGGTACTTACGCAGGATTGTCGGATCACACCATGGGTATTGGAGTTGCTGTAGCGTCCGTCGCTTTAGGCGCCTGTGTTATTGAAAAGCACTTCACCTTAAAAAGAAGCGATGGAGGCGTCGATTCCGCTTTCTCGCTAGAACCTGATGAGCTGAAGGCTTTGGTCATTGAAACCAAACGCGCACATCAATCCCTCGGATCTATTCAATGGGGGCCTTCCGAGAAAGAAAAACCTTCCCTGCAATTTCGACGCAGTCTCTATATTGCCTCCGACATGAAGCAGGGCGATTTGCTCAATGCTTCGAATTTACGTCCCATTCGCCCGGGGTTCGGCCTTTCACCTAAGCATTTTGAATCCCTCATTGGAAAGCCGGTCAATCGCGATCTCAAAAAAGGCACTCCTATGAAATGGGATTGGGTGGAAAATCAAAAAGGCCCTAATTAGGCAAGTCTTACCGCAATCCCATTGCGGCTGAGGTGCTCTTTCACCATGAGGGGTGTCGTGCCCGTGAAATGAAACATACTGGCAGCGGCCACAGCGTTGGCGCCCCCCTCCTGTAAAGCCAGTAAGCAGTCCTGAGGACTGCCAGCACCACCACATGCAATGACAGGAACGCTAACGGCTTCACTCACCATTTTAATCAGCTCAAGATCGTAACCCTTCATTTCGCCATCTCGATCAATGCTATTGATCAAGATTTCTCCTGCACCCATTTGCTCAAGCTTCTTTACCCAATCAAGTAGGACTAGGGTTGTTTCTTTTTTGCCAGAGTGACTCATGACAAGATAGCAACCATCCGATTCTTTGCGCACATCGATAGAGGCTACAACGGCCTGCACTCCCAGCTCTTGAGAAAGTTCTTTGAGAAGTTCGGGCCGTTCAATGGCTGCGGTATTGACCGCAACTTTGTCGGCACCTTTTCTTATCACCTCGAGGGCTTGGTCAAGGCGATGAATACCGCCACCCACCGTCAGCGGCATAAAACACTCCCCTGCAATATCCGAAATAATATCCAAACGAGGCCCACGTCCCTCGCTAGTCGCTCGAATATCCAGCAGAATCATTTCATCAACCCCACGGGCATCATAGATTCGGCTTACGGTGATGGGATTTCCCAATGTTCGAAACGTTGAAAATTTCTGGCTCTTGACTACATTGTACCCTGTCAGGAGAACCACCGGCATGACTCTGGTCTTCAGCATAGTAACCTTCTACAGCTTCCAAAAATTCTCAAGAAATTTTAGGCCATTCTTCTGTGACTTTTCGGGATGGAACTGAGCACCAAAAATATTCTTTCTCGCTACTGCTGAAACAACAGGATGACCGCCATAGTTGCAATACAAAATGGATGCGTCATTAGGAATAGCTTGTACTTGATAACTATGCACAAAATAGAAGTCTAATCCTGGCCCCACTCCCGCAAAAAGCGGATGTCCCTCGATGGACTCAAGATTATTCCAGCCCATATGAGGAATTTTTGGGTAGTTACTAAGTTCGAGTTGCTTCACCTTGGAATGAGGTAGTACCCCCAAGCCCTCGCTCATTCCACCTTCCTCGCTTGACTCAGCCAGAAGCTGCATTCCAAGACAGATTCCAAGAAAAGGCACTTTTCTTTCTAAAGCCGCCTGCCTTAGGGGAGAAATGAGATTGGCCGATGCGAGTCTACCCATCGCAGAAGAGAAGGCCCCTACTCCTGGAACAAGTATTTTTTCCGCGCTTTCCACCACTCGTGGGTCCGAGGTGAGTTGGAATTCGGCTCCCACTTTCTTTAAAGCTCTGAGAGCACTGCTGATATTTCCAACTCCCGTGTCGATAACGCAAATCATCAGGCTAGTCCGTAGTCGAGCTTAATGAGGTCACCGGCAGCATCACGAATGAACTTCCCCTCTGCATCGCGCTTAAAAATATAAGGATTGGTAAATCGATCTAGCGTAGCCATAAACGCGCTTTCGGAACATTGAATAAAATTGAGGTAGTCCTGAAGGTATTTTCGGGGAAGTTTCCCTTCATAGCCTTTCGCTAAGCGGAAGCCTTCGTCACGAGAAATGCGGCCTTTACGAATATCAATGCATGCATTGTCGGTCGCTCTCCCGTAACCGTACTTAAGGAACTTCAAATAATCATGAAGCCCTCCAACCCACTTACAGTCTAGATTTTCGTAATCCGTATAGGTTCCCTCACATGGGCCATCGGGATTTGGATGCCAACCCAGCGACTTCATCTTCTCGTAATTGGCTCGTCCATCCCAATTGTGAAAGTGGCCAAGAAAGAGGCCCGTCACCCCAACGCGCTTCAAGTCTTGGTCAGAGGGGTAGGTAAATACCTTAAGATCCTTCATTTCCAAGCCGTCGTGAACCAGATCTTCAATTCGATATCCCAGCATTTGATACTCTTCCAACCAACGACGGTCTAAGGTTTGACTATCTCTTGCAGTCGCAGGTCCGCCGTATTCGAGCTGTGAATTTTCACCCCAAATCAAGAGGGGAATATTGAATTGTACGGCGATTTTGACCGGAGCCGTAAATATCCCAATGTGTTCAGGCCAGCAACAATCACCAAGCTTATGAAACCCGACCTTGGACATTTCTCGATAGGCTTTTCGATTCGCGCCTACCTGAATGAGATCAAACCCCTGATCTCGCAGGAACTCCAAATTATGATGTCCAACTTCCGTCATCTCGCAAGGCACGAAATTCACACAGAGTGGGTTCATTCCATAATCATTTTTCATCGTAATGGCCTGGAAGCAACTATCCTTGCCGCCACTTACTGGAATAACACAATCCCAACTACCGTCTTTGGAGCGGTAGCGACTTAAGATAGCTTCAAATTCCTTTTTTCGAGCATTCCAGTCTATGCCACTTACTTTCCTTTCAGCAGAAAGGCAGGCGTCACAAATGCCTTCTTCCGAAAATACAATTTCTGGACGAGTATCAGGCATGACACACTTTTTACAGAATCTCATTTTTGTAATGCCTTTCCATTGTTGAGAATTTTTGGAACTCCAGATTATTTTTCAAAAGGGAGTCCAAACTTCCGTTTGCTATCATTTTGCCATCTTTTAAAAAATAGATTCGATCGCACTTGGCAACTGTGCTCAATCGGTGGGCAATCACTATAAGTGTTTGGCGGCCTTGCAAAGACTCGATTGCAAGACTTACATCACGTTCAGTCTCATTGTCCAAGGATGACGTCGCTTCGTCTAATACAAGTATGTCTGGATCGCGATAAAAAGCCCTGGCAATACCAATGCGCTGTCGTTGACCTCCAGAAAGCATGACTCCTCGATCTCCCACTCTCGTGTCGAGGCTGTTGGGAAGCTCCTTCACAAAGCGCTCTAACTGAGCGTCCTTCAATGCCCTCCAAACCTGAGCATCATCGATCTCAGAATCCTGAAGACCAAACGCCACGTTTCTTCGAATGGAGTCGTCGGACAGATAAATACTCTGTGGTACATAGCCAAAACAGCCTGCCCATTCTGGACGACGCTCCTTTAAATTGCATCCATCAAGCAATACTTGCCCTTCATAGGTATCCAATAGCCCCAATAGAATATCCACTAAGGTCGTTTTACCAGCTCCAGAGGGCCCAACGAATGCAATCGCTTCTCCAGGATGAAGAGAAAAAGAAATATCCTGAAGAACCGTTTTTTTGGCTCCGGAGTAGGTATAACTCAGCTGCCTCACGATCATTTCATTTTGAAATTTTTTACGAACACTAACCGTCTTGGTTGATTTTCCCATAAGAGGCCTGAGTTCATTGAGATCCTCACTTACTCGCTTCACAATGAAATGGCTTTGCCTAATCATTACCGTAGCCCCAAGGACACGGCTCATGGAAGGAAGAATTCTAATGATAGCGCCTGCAAATAGCACAAGGACAGGTAGGGTATCCTGAAACTGTATCCCACTTCGAGCCCCAATAAGAACCGCTCCCACTAAAGCTGAAAAAGCCACAGTTTCCAGAACTGGTCGGGGAACTTGATTGATGAACTGGCCCATAAATCCATCTCGACCGAAGGCATACATATATTCGGTGGCTTTATTCAGAAAAAACTCTTCTCGACCTAAAGTCCTAATTTCCTTCAATCCTCCCATTCCTTGGTTCATCCATTTCACCATCTCCACACCAGTTCGATCTTGCCTTTCTCCCAATTTCTTAATGTAGCTTCGAACTGATCCATAAAACAACGCAACAAAGGCTCCGCCAAAAACAAGTGCGCAAAAGGTAAGCCATGGCTGAACAGCAAACAATAAAGCAAAAACGAAAAGCATTACTATCGATTCAGTAGAAATTACCAAGCTCGGCAAAATCACATTTGCCATAACACCCGAAACGTAGCGCACATGATGAAATAGCTCAGAAGGATTCCTAAGCACATAGCGCGAATACGGCATGTACAAATAGGTCTCGTAAAGTTTTGATTCCAGCGTAATTTGCTGTTTGAATAAAAATCTGCTTTGTAAAAAGGACAATAGAATTGCATAGAGAGACTTCAAAGAAATAACTGCAATCAGGGCACCCCCTAATAAAAGTAAGAATTTGGAGGAATCAGGATTTCCAAGCAAATGACTCAATGCGAGTAGTTTGGAATTTCTATCAACCATTGTAGGGTCTGCTACCACTGCAACAAATGGCATAAAGAGCCCTAAACCAATGACTTCCAATCCTGCTCCGCCCAACATGAGAAAGAATAAAAGAACCAATCCTCGGTGACTTTTGTTATCCAGAAGTTTAAAAGCAGATTGAATCGTATCTTTCATTCTTGATCAATCCTCGCAAGCCCCAAAGGGAGTCTTTTCAGTTCTAGATAAATTGCAGCTTTTTCCGTCTCAGCTGACACCGGAGAATATTCAGCGGCTTTAACCTGCCAGGGGTGATCAAAGTAGCCATCAAACAATCGTTGAATGGCTTGATCATCCTTAATGTTCTTGTCCAAGTAGTGGAGTATCAACCACTCCTGCGCTCTCACAAAAAGGTCTGGGCTAAGAGCCTTTACCAATCTCAAGGCTATTCTTAGTAGTGTATTTGGTCTACCCTTGGACACGCCCAAGTCGATTACTGACTTCTGAAACTCTAAGGCGTACCATCTAAAGGCCTTTTGCACCCGATCATAGGTTCGACCGCTCTTGAGTGCTCGCTCTATTGCCGAAAAATAGGTTGCTTCCGTAATGCCCCATTCATTTAAGTCTTTAGGATAAAGAATCAGCTCTGGCGAATAAATGACTACGGGAATTCCGAGAAGAGCCATTTCTTTGCCTACGCTAGACCATGCATTTAGAAAGACATCTACTTCTTCAGTCATGTCATAGAGAGAGATAAGATCCTCAGGCCAATTGACCTTGACGTTCTCAGGTAAGCTTTGAAATTCCTTTTGCAAATCTTTCGCATGCTCTGAGAGCACGGAATCTCGTTTATTGGGAAACTCTCTTGGGTGCACGCGAATGATCAAGAAAAGATCCGGCCGATCTTTAATCCATAGGAGGAGAGCACGGATCCAATCGATTTGTTTCTTAAAAAGCAGTTTTGGTTCTGCAGAAAAAGCTCCGACGGACTCCACCGCCAAGCGTTCGTCATAGCTACTCATGGTGGCCACCAGTAGCTTCTGACTTGACCGGACACCAAAGTGCTTTTTAATACTCTTGGGCTCACTTGAACGACCTTGTGAATAGACCAAAGCATTTTTGGCGTGAGTTAGCACCAAGACATGATTCATCACTCGGCGTATCTCTTCAGGGCTACAGGGCTGGTCCTTGAGATCTTCCCAATCTCTTATGAGATCTTTAAGCAGCCTCCAGGTGAAATCCTTCCCCACCATAAGCGTGTGGGTACTCTCTGAGAGATTGGTTCCGGGATGTAGAAAATACTGCTCTATTTTTGCGTTCTTAGCCAATTGGCAAAATGCTGCGTTGGCCGAATAGAGACTATTAAACGCAATGACACAATCAGGTTTTTCGGTAGCCAATATCTGTTTGGCACCTTCTAGGGTTAAAAGCGCGTTCCTGAGAGCAATGCGATATCTCTCCCACTCAATTTCTGTGAAATGAATTTCCATTTTCTTATGTTGAAGAAGAAACTCATATAACGCGGATCTCCCGACTGAAACGCCAAAATGTTCGAGCTGCCAGTAGTTTTCTTTGAGATTGGGATCGCGTAGGATGTCCTCTACGCGACTCTTAGCGTCCTGATTTAAATAGCTATCAAGTTGAATGGAACGCAATCCAAAATATCGATTTTGAACATCCCTGCGTATTGTGCAGATTCTACATACCTTGTCTCGCTCATCCTGAGTCGACTCTTGATTGAGCTTCATTGCAGACATACCGACGCAGAACCGATTCATATAGCCTGCACAGTGTACCCGTACAACCGAGTGACCCGCCTTTACTAGCGAGATCGCCAAAAGCGATTCAGGCTGGGAATAGTCTTCGATGACGGAATGAGGCGATATCAATAATATCTTTGCCATGTAAAATTAAACGTCTTTTTTTGATAAAGGTAAATATTTCTCCGGATCAAGCCCTTCACTGCGCAGATCAGATTCTACCATGATACGAACGAGGTCTTTGAAATAGGTCCTTGGTTTCCATTGGAGATTCTTTTCCGCCTTAGAAGCGTCACCAATCAATAGTTCGACCTCGGCGGGCCGAAAGTATTTTTCATCGATTTCAACGGATTTTTTCCAATCCAGCGAAACGAGAGAGAAGGCTTCTTGGAGAAATTCCTTTACGGAATGCGTTTCGCCAGTTGCAATGACGTAGTCATCTGGACGATCCATTTGAAGCATCATCCACATCGCTTCAACGTAGTCCTTTGCGTATCCCCAGTCTCGCTTCGCTTCAATATTTCCTAAGAAAAGTTTGTCCTGTGTCTTATTAAGAATCCTAGCGAGCGCACGGGTGATTTTTCGAGTAACAAAGGTCTCACCGCGCCTTGGTGATTCATGATTAAACAAAATGCCGTTGGATGCGTGGAGTCCGTACGATTCACGGTAGTTGATGGTCGACCAGTACGAAAACACCTTAGAGCAGGCATAGGGACTTCTAGGATAGAAGGGGGTCTTTTCGGTCTGCGGAGTCTCCTGCACTAATCCGTACATTTCAGAACTTGATGCCTGATAGAAGCGCGCTGGAACACCTAAGTCCCGCATCACCTCAAGGAGACGGATGGTGCCCATGGCAATCGTGTCTGCTGTATACTCCGGAACATCAAAACTCACTCGAACATGGCTTTGAGCACCTAAGTTGTAGATCTCCTCAGGCTGAACTTTTTTCATCAGCTTACTCAGGGAAGTCGTGTCGCAGAGGTCCGCATAGTGGAGAAAAAGCTTAGTCCCATGAATATGGGGATCTTGATACAAGTGATCAATTCTCGCGGTATTGAAGGAGCTTGAGCGACGAATCAGCCCATGAACCTCGTAGCCCTTCTCCAGAAGAAGTTCAGCCAAGTACGAGCCATCTTGGCCGGTGATGCCAGTAATAAGGGCTTTTTTCATAGAAATTCCTTCATAGGACTTTATCTTCAAACTAAAAGCGAATGTCGACTCTTAAATTTAATGCACGAGGTCATTTCAAAAGTTGAGGGCCTTGACCACCCAACCTCTCAAGCTTTCGTCGGACTCGCTCCAAAATACTTGGACGAAAGACATGCCTAAGCGTAAACAGCAGTGACTCTTCCTCCTGAGTAAAGGACGGAAAGTTAAAATCCGCATCTTTGGCCAATTCAGGGTGGTAAAATCTAGGATCGATTCCACAATGCACCCCACTACCGTCCATCCCATGGTTGTTTATGTAGGACTTGAGAGGGGTTGCACAGACAGCTCCGCACAGAAGGTGAGTGGCAGCCCAACGAATTGCCCAGGACTGTACCTCGCCTCTGAGTTGAGCTTGGAGCATATCAGGAAGATCAAGCCCTGCGCCTTTCAATCTATGAATCAAATCGGTTTCTGTCAGAGCTTTCTGCCAATAGGAGTGCTCCCATTTTGCATTCTTCCATCGATCCGCCCAGGTTGCCCAACCCCAGCTACTCGCCCGGGGCGAAAAAACGATCGGGCGTTGAAATTCCCGAGGGAAACGCAAGAGTGTCCTAGGGAATTGATACGCTCCAACAGAATAGACACGAGGCTCCTCTAAATAGACCCCTAGGGCACGATTCATATAGGTCAAGAAGGCGGGTGAAGTTGTCAGATCGTCCTCAAGTACGACGACAGAACTCGATTGACTAAGCATCGCGGTCACGCCCGAAATAACCGACTCGGCCAATCCAATGTTGGACGATCGCGGGACAAGATCCACTCGCTTAAAACCGCGCGCCTTTTCGACTATTTTGCGCACCTCCTTAACTTGCGAGCTCGAAGGATCATCCCTTGGACCATCGCTAAACACAGTCAGAATGGTCTGCTCCGCACCTTTGTTACGACTCAACGCTTCCAAGGTGAGACGGGTATGCTCTGGACGAGCATAAACAAAAAGTGCGACGGGTGAATATTGCATGCCATTCCTGTCTAACATCACTGACACCTGCGTGGTAGCATCCTCGCACGAGATGGAAGCGTCTTTATTTGCTCACTCAAGAGTCCTCATTACAGGCGGCGCTGGGTTTATTGGCAGTGCCTTGGCCCATCGTCTTGCCCACTTGAATGCCAAAGTCACTCTATTGGATTCCTTCTTGGCCGGGGGAGGAGCCAATGCTCGAAACCTATTTGGCATAGAGGACAGGGTCGCTCTCGTCAGGGGAGATCTCGCTGATGAATCAACGACAAGAGAAATCATAAGGGAGCAAAATTGGATTTTCAATCTTGCTGCGCACACAGGACACCTCCAAAGCATGCTAGAACCTCTCCTAGATGCCCACTCCAACCTCTATGCCCAGATTCAATTCTTAGAAGCCTGCAAAAAATGGAATCCAAAAGCCAAGATCATTCGAACCAGCACACGCCAGGTCTACGGGCAACCTCAATACCTCCCGGTAGATGAAGCGCATCCTCTCGCTCCCCCTGACGTCAACGCCATCCATATGATTGCGGGAGATCAGCTGCACGAGCTCTATAGCCAAAAACACAGTTTGAATACCATCACCCTTCGACTAACCAATACTTACGGACCCCGACAGCGAATACGAGACACCAAACAAGGCTTTGTGGGTTGGTTTATTTCTCGGGCCATGACCAATGCTCCCATCGAAATCTACGGGGACGGATCCCAAACGCGTGATTTCAATTACGTTGAAGACGTGGTGGATGCCCTACTCTTAGCGGCTCCTCACAGCTCAACCAGTGGTTCCCTTTACAACCTGAGCGGTCCAACTGCTTCCATTTTGGAAGTTGCTCAAACACTTTCAAGTATAACATCCTCGAACAAAATCGAACTCCGTCCGTTCCCTGATGAACTCAAAAAAATAGAAATTGGAAATTTTAGGGCTAGCTCTCAAGCCTTTCAATCTCTGACGGGATGGAACCCCAAGACAACAGTAGCGTCTGGCCTTGAGAAAACGCTTCATTATTATCGAGAAAATACGCCCTACTACCTAGGTGAAAAATGAAGGTACCTTTTTTTGATCCCAGCCGAATTTATGTTCGATACGCTAAGGAGATTCTTGAAGCGACCGAACGATGCTTAGGATCTGGTCGCTGGATTCTTGGCCCAGAAGGTGAAGCCCTTGAGAAAGAATTGAGCCTACGCGAAGGCCCAGCCACTACCAGCGGATGGGCCTGCTGCGCATCTGGAACCGACGCTCTCATACTTTCTATGCGAGCACTTGGATTGAAACCCGGAGACGAAGTCATCACCGCTTCTCATACTGCCATTCCAACTATCGTCGCCATCCAAAGCGTGGGAGCTATTCCTGTCTTTGCAGAGATCCATCCCAAAACTTGGGTCTTGAGCGTCGACAGTATTCTGGAAAAAATCACCAAAAAAACACGATGCGTCATGCCTGTTCACCTTTATGGAAACATGGTGAATATGGACCAACTCAAGGAAGCCCTTGATCTCCATGATTCACCTTCGATCGCCATCCTCGAAGATGTCGCCCAGGCTCATGGATCAAAACTCAACGGAAGATCGGCCGGAAGCTGGAGTCGCTTCTCGGCACATAGCTTTTATCCATCGAAAAACCTAGGCGCATTTGGAGACGGCGGTGCTATCCGCACCAACGATGCGAATGATCTTCGGCACCTCCAAATACTCCGAAATTACGGACAGACTTCTCGCTATCAAATGTCAGAACACATCGGGATGAATAGCCGACTCGATGAGCTTCAAGCAGCTTACCTTCGAATCCTGCTGCGAGATTTTCAAAAGACTGCTGAGAGCAAAAAGCGGATTACTAGAACGTACCTTGAAGCCTTTCGCAATTTGCCGCTGGTAGCTCAATCAGTAACTCCTGGTTGTGACATCAACCCACACCTCTTTGTTCTACGCACCAAGGACATGGATACGAGAGATCGAATGATGCTTCACCTTGAAGGAAAAGGTGTTCAAACTCTTATTCATTACCCTACTCCAAATCACCTACAGCAACCCTGGAAGACGTCGCTGCGATTGCCAGAAACTGAATCACTGGCTTCCTCTATTCTATCCATCCCAATGAATCCTTGGATGGCTGATGCCGAAGTAGAACAGGTCATCGCAAGTGTTGTAGAGTTTTATAGATGACCACGACTTACTGTACGCTCTTTGACTCTCACTACCTCACTCGTGGTTTGGCCTTGATTCAATCACTCGTAGACACAGGATCCCCATTTAAGCTTTACGTATTCGCGATGGATGCTACCTGTGCCAAGATCCTAAAGTCTCTCACGCTCGAATCCGTTTGTGTTTATGAAGCCAACTCTTTCGAAGACGCTAGGCTGAAGCAAATTAGACAAGAGAGAACAGAGGGAGAATACTGCTGGACGTGCACCCCTGTTATTTTGGAAAAGTGTTTCGACTTAGACTCAAGTATTGAGGAAGTGACTTACCTGGACGCAGACTTAGCTTTCTTTGAAAGACCGGACGTATTATTAGAAGAATTTCGAAAATCCAAAAAGTCCTGCTTGATCACAGAACATCGCTACACACCCCGATACGATCAGACATCCACGAGCGGTAGGTTCTGTGTACAATTTGTCACCTTTCGACGCAATGAAGCTGGACTCAAGATACTACACCGCTGGAAAGAGCAATGCCTTGAATGGTGTTTCAGTCGCGTTGAAGATGGCAAATTTGGAGACCAAAAGTACCTGGACCAGTGGCCAACAGATTACCCCAAGGACGTACACATCCTTCAACACCTCGGGGGCGGAGTAGCTCCCTGGAATGTTCAACAGTACAAAATTTCGAGTGGCCCAATGGTACAGGGCGCACCTCTCGTTTTCTTCCATTTTCACGCACTTCGTTGGCAGCAAGATGGATCGTTTCTTCTTTGTGATGGAGACTACTCTCTCTCCAGGGATTGTGTGAATTGGATCTACCAACCTTACGTGCAGCGTCTCAAATCCGCTCTAGTTGCCGTCCGGAAAGTAAACCCGCAATTCAATGCGGGATTTCACCCAAACAAGAATACTTTTTTTCAAAATCTCAGAAAAATACCCAAGCGACTCTATGGAGCCGCCAAGACGCTTCCTGCCTGATTTTTTGAATTTTCCAAATACATTCGCAATCCAAAGAAATACAGCAACCAAAAATCTAACCGTGGAAAGGAAGAAGTCATATTCATACTAAAAACGCCATGAGCCAGAATTGGCAGACCCAATACGATCCAAGTCACCCATTTTGGCTTGCCAACCGAATACCCAAGAATGACCGCCGCCCATGGGGCGAGCCAAGCAATTCCAAAAGCCAAAAGACCTGCAAGCCCACTTTCAAGTAAAATCTCCAGCCACATACTCAAGGTTCGAACCTCAATTCGGCCATCCTTCATGCTGCCCACACCTTTGCCAAAGAAAAGTGAGTCTTGGACATCGTTCCAAGCATCTATCCAACTTTGAATTCTTCCACCCTCACTCGTCATTGCCATTTTGTCTTTTGTGGGATCACCCGTAAACGCATGCCAGGTTTTACATTCCTCCTCGAAGCCTTGACATTGCTCTTTGAAATAAGGATTCTCTCTTACTTCAAGTGTCTTTGCCCCTTCGCTCCAAGCTTTTCTAGCTGCTTGATAGCGCTCCAAGCGATAGACAATGCCATCCAAACCCATGGGACCAGATAGGAAATTAAGATACCGTCTTCCACCTGTGGTCAAACCAAATGCCGTCATTACCAACGCAAGAACGACCACAACTCCAATAGATGCCTTGAGCCAATTGCGCATTTGTTTGCGAATACCAATGAGAAACCAACCCACCCCACATACAAAGAGAGTCAATAGCCCTGTTCGCGATCCCGACAAAAAAGCCGCCGCTATCCAGATCCCTGGATTCAACCACGAGAGGTAGGACCGCTTTTCCTGAATCGAATCAACAAATGCAAGCATTGCGGCAAAGACCAACATGGTAGACGCATAGCAAGGCTCGTAATAAAAAGCGTGGGCACGAAATACATACGCTCCCCTATAAGGATAACCCTGCTGCGCAAAACCCAGCCACGGACTTTGTCCAAAAACATGAACCGCAATCGAATCGATGAGAATTACTCCCGCAACTGCTCCCACACCGAAGAAAACCCCATTTCGTAAGGAACTAAAGTACTTCTTAGGCCATGCCAAAATAAGCGCTCCGGAAAGGCCGGCATTAAACACAAACCAAGTTAACTTCTTAAAACCCATCATGGGATATTTCGATTGCAAGGAGCTCCAAGCATACAACCCAATAAAAGAAACTAAAGCATAGGCTGCGGTTCGAAAACCCATCCTTCCCCGCTTCGACTGACGCAGGTCCGCAAAACAATTACTCGCGCCCCCCCAGCCTTTTCGCCTGAAAAAAAGATACAACGCCATTGAAAAGAGAAGTGCCTGTCCCCATCGAAAATTCATTGCCCCCGCTCGAAAAGCAAAGAACTGGTCAGCAGATCCCAGAAAAAATAGGACAGCAAAGAATGCAGTCTGCAGAATCGCATCACTCGGTTCAACTGCTTCTTCTTTATTTGTCATAACACTCATCCCTCGTTGCTCTAGGTGGGCTTTCTTTGCCGAAAGATGAATTCTCGTTGAATCAGGAAGTTACCCAGGTACATCGAACCTTCCGCCAATGCCTTAGCTGCCAATACGGGGATACCGAATCGTTCATGCAGGGAAAGCACCATCCAATAGCAAACTCCCAACATCACGCCCACTAGACCAAGGAATTTCACTAAGGGCTGAATCGTTCCTTCTTCAAATCTAAATACAAACTTCTTCACAAGCAAAAAATTAACTACTACAGCAAAAGACCGCGCCCAAAGAAAGCTCGGAAAAAGAGCAAGATGAAAACCCAAAAAGGCTATTGAGAAAACCAAATAGTCAGCGACCATCGTGGCAAGCGAAGAAGCTAGAAATCGTGCAAACACAAAGTAGATTCGCATCGAGTCCAAAACAGGATTGAAGTGGGAGCCCCTATTGTCATCAATATAGACTGTTTGAATGGGAACTTCCTGAAATCGAAAACCATGATCCTTGGCAACCACAAGCATGGAAAGCTCATAGTCATATCGATTGGCCTTGATGCCCAAAACATGAAACATCAAGCTTCTCGGAATCCCTCGAAGTCCGGTCTGAGTATCCGATATGCCTACCCCTACAAAAAACTTAAAGAGGAGTTTCGTCAATCCATTTCCAAAACGACTTCGAAATGGCACTTTGCCATCGAATCCTCGGACTCCCAATATAAAGGACTCACCGCGTCCTCTGTCTAACAGGGCTCTGACACTATCGACATCTTCCTTCAGGTGCTGGCCATCACAATCCGCTGTAACAACACCCGAGGCAGAAGTATGACATAGAATCCAATTGATTCCGTGCTTGAGAGCAGCACCTTTTCCGAGATTTACAGCATTTTGGAGAACGGTTACCTGAGGGATTTCACCAATCTCTTGAAAGAGGTCAGCATAGGAATTCCCGCTTCCATCATCTACCACTACCAAACGACAATCGGATGCAAATTTTTGACAGAGATCTCTAAACGCCACACTGGGGCGATAGGCAGGAATCAAAAGAATGCTCGCATTTGCATTCATTTTTGATCCACCAAAATAGTATTGAAATAACTTTCATATACCGGCTTGAGTCTTCCTACCAGACGGGGATCCTCCGAGAAAGCTATGTCGATTTCTTGGGAGCTCAACATGATCCAGTCTAAGCTTCCCTTATTCTCATCTAGTTTTTTTATAAGCATATCCTTAAATCTATAAGGAAAAAAAAGATGATGCTCCTTAAATATACTCAACTGGCTATAATAGGGCTGGCTACTTAGGAATCTAAACTTAGGATTCTTCCTGATCTGATCGAATATCAGTCGACTTTCGACCGGATAAATAACACTAAGCTTCGCTTCTCGGTTCATTGCTTCAATCCTTGACCTAGGAAAGGAATATCCAGCGATGAGCAGTCCAGTCACAAGACCTGCAAAAACCATTGGCATGCCCCATTTGAACTCCTTCAGATTCAATTCTAATTTGATTTTTTTGACGTCTAACCTCTCAATGATCGGACCTACGATATTCCCAATAAGAAGCGCATAAAGACCAAAGACAGGCGAAAGGTTCCTTGGATCGTACGAATAGACCATTGCCCATATCAAGGTATAGGGCAAATAGCAGATCAGAATAAGGTAACGGTCCACAAAATGCCTCAATCTAAGTAGCGGAATCAATAAAAACAAAAAGACGAGTCCAGAGTGCATTCCTGTTCGCTCTGACAGAACCCCTAAAGCATGGGCGCCGCGCTGCCAGAGCGTTCTTGAGCCATGAATAGTATAAAGAAGGTAGCTCACTTCGGAGGAAGCTCCCTGAACTTGAATTCGATATTGACTAAAAAGATACCAAGACAAACAAGCCAATAGATAAAATATCACGAGGCCTCGAATCCTTGGAACCGGCCAAATAAGCTTCTGACCTTTTTCGGTTAAATCTCTCCAAACTAAACTCGGTATCATCAAGAGCAAGAGCAAACCGGATTGCTTGGTATGACAGGCACAGAAAATGCTCATGCCCAACATAATCGCATAGGATTTTTTTTTCTTTGTACTAACTTCAGAAAGCCATCGATAGAGCCAGAAAAAAGATTGAAGATAGAAGAAACTAATCGCAACATCGACGTACCCGGAGGAAATTTCGTGGGATGTGATAACTTTGCGATAGAGCAGCGAGAGCACAATAAGTGAAACAAGCCGCTGATAAGGAAACTCTCTCTTTCCCCAGGCTAAGAATGTCAGAAGCGCCATAAAAAAGAAGATCGCCATCCAGGGTCGCACGAAGAGTTCAATCTCGGACGTCCCTATCCAGTGATACATCAGAGACCAGACCATTGGCACTAACTGGGGATAGTTCCAGGTTCCAAATGCAAATTGCCCAAGATACCAATGAGTAGCCCATTTATTCCAAGACATAATGGAATCCACACTGTCAAAAACTCTTCCAAAATTTCGATAGAAATAGAAGGCACCTCCGGCCAATATCCAAATCCCGAGTAACCTAAGTGCAATAAGTAGCAGGCCATCTCGTCCGATACGGCCATGCCCTTTCGGAGCCCTAGCCGAGTCCTTTTCTCTCCGAAGAAAAATCATGCTCGCCACGATCCCAATCAAGAAATAAGAGATAACGAGACCACGAATCCCACCTAAACCCATTGTCGTAGCAAGACCAACCAAAACACAGTGGCTAGCCATACTACAAACAAATGCCGCGAGTACTCTTTGAGACAGGGACCTTGCTTCTCGACCAAAGATAAGTGACTCGAATGCCAGGCCTGGAACGAAGGCGGCTATCCCCCAGCTTGCAAATCCTAGTACTGCCGTCATGAAGTCTCCCTACTTGATCTCATCTTTGAAAGAGGTATAACGACCAGAGACTCTTGAAAAGCTTTACCCCATATTGCCAGATGCAGCATGATTGGGTTGGTCTCAGATTGCTGGCCCAATCTTTGGAGCTTCAACTTTAAGAAAGGCCCTTTGTTCCATGAGCAATCGAAAAATCCTGGTCACCGGTGGAGCGGGATACGTAGGAAGTCATGCCTGCCTGGCATTGGCTGAAGCAGGCTATCAGCCCATCGTATTAGATAACCTTGAACGCGGACACGCCTCCGCGGTCCAATGGGGACCCTTAGAAAAAGTCGACCTTCGTGATCGCGCCATGGTTGAAAGTGTGATTACTCGGCATGCTCCCGAGGGTGTCCTCCACTTTGCGGCGCTGACTTATGTGGGTGAATCCGTCGAAGTTCCCCACCGCTACTACGAAACCAATGTTCTAGGCACCCTTCACCTTCTCGCAGCAATGCGCAAACAGGGAATTGATCGAATCGTTTTTTCGAGCACCTGTGCCGTTTATGGCGAGCCCCAAAAACTTCCTCTTACTGAAGATCACCCTCATGCTCCCCTCAGCCCCTATGGAGAAACCAAGCACCTTGTTGAGAGGATGCTCCAAGATTTTCATGCGGCCTACGGACTGAGAAGCGTAGCTTTGCGTTATTTCAACGCGGCTGGTGCAGATGAAAAAGGACGGATCGGAGAGGATCACCAGCCGGAGTTCCATGCAATACCCATACTTCTTGATGTCGCAAAAGGAAAAAGACCCCAGTTCAAAGTCTACGGCTCAGATTACCCGACTCCTGACGGTACCTGCATTCGAGATTATGTTCATGTTACCGATCTCGCGACAGCACACGTAGCAGCGCTTCGCCGCTTGGAAAACGAAGCGGTTTGCGAAGCCTATAATTTGGGCAGTGAAAAGGGCTTCTCGGTCTTAGAACTCATCTCTGCTGTTGAGCGAGTAACTCAGAAGAAAATTCCCTTTGAAAAAACAGCCAGACGAAGAGGAGATGCCGCTACACTCGTCGGCGACTCTACACTCGCGCGTAAAATATTGGAGTGGAACCCAAAAAATAGCGACCTCAATACCCTTGTTCGAACTGCCTGGAATTGGCACCAAAAACTGAAATAAATAACACTCAGTTCATAGCGTTTTATGCGGAAGGCTTTCGATCCGTCCGGCCTGTGTGACGGTTACATAGTTCAACTTGCGCTGAAGTTCACGAATCGTAGCTGCTCCACCATAGGTCAGTCCGGATCGAAGTCCACCCACGATGTCTGCCACAATAGCTTCTTGATCATCGCGATAGGCAACGAAAGTTGAAACACCTTCGGCGGTTTTCCACTCTGGCAGAGGTCCGAGATAATCTTCCTGAGCTTCAGCACTTGCCATACCTCGATATTCTTTTACGCGGCGTCCATCTGCGTGGGTTACGACTTTGCCAGGTGTCGGAGCCGTGCCGGCAAATACCCCACCCATCATGACAAAATCCGCTCCAAACGCTAACGCTTTGACAACATCACCAGGATTACGAATGCCACCATCCGCAACGACCGATCGATCTACCTTGCGACACTCCATAAGAGAAGTCAGCATTGGGATACCAAATCCGGTTTTGATTCGGGTGCTACAAACCGAACCGCCACCAATTCCAACTTTGATCATATCGGCACCACAGCTAGCCAAGTAATCGGCCCCAGCATAGGTCGCGACGTTACCAGCCAAGAGGCATGCCTCCGGCAAAACTTCTCGTAATTGCTTTAGAGTTTTTCCGATGTAGTGTGCGTGTGCGTGAGCCACATCGAGGCAGAAATAATTGGCACCGGCGTCCCGCAGGGCTTCGGCGCGTTCGATTTCGCGCTCATTGCATCCAATCGAAACAAAGACCTGTGTTTTGCATTTTTTGAATTCTTCAACATTGCGGTCGACCGACATAAAGCGATGCAAAGCACCCATTCCACCCTTAGAGCCTATGAAATTGGCCATCTCACTTTCCGTCACAGTATCCATATTGGAGGTGATCAACGGCAACCCCAAGGTCAATTTTCCTGACCGGTCCGTTACCGAAATATCCACGTCCCTACGAGAAGCGTAGTGGTTGTAAGCGGGCACGAGCAAAACATCATCAAAGGTAATGGCAGGATGCAAGGTAGGTTTCTCCAATCTGTGAAGGATGGGTTATATCGAATGAGGCTGCCCTTGGGAAGCTGGGTCTCTCCGCATCGAAGCTCGAATGGATGGCAGTTCTCCCAGAAACATCCCTGCGAGAACCAACCCCGAACCTAGCCACTCACGGCTAGTAAATTGTTCCCCACTCACAAGCCAACCAAAGAAAGCCGCAAAGACCGGCTCCGCCATAAAGATCAGCGCAGCATGAGTCGGAGTGGTGAATTTTTGGGCATAAGACTGAGCCACAAAAAGAATAGCCGTGGCAAAAAGCCCCATCGACGCGATGAGGATCCAAGCGGAAATAGGAAGTTTCCACTGGACACCTTCTAACGCGACTGCTCCCATAGTTGCCACGATTGCCGCCACGGATACCTGAGCCGTGGCCAAAATTCGTGAGTCCAAATTCCATTTTCCCTGGCCGAAGTGCCCCAGCATAAATACCTGAAACGCAAAAAATACCGCGCAGAGGAGGACCCAAAGGTCACCTGTTGCTAATGTGAAGTCGCCCTGCAGGCTCAGAAAACCCAAGCCCACAAAGGCGAGAAGGATTCCGGCAGCGACCCATAGCGAGGGAGGCTTTTTCGCAAATATCGTAGAAAAAATAGGAACCAAGAGCACACATGCCCCGGTCAAAAAACCTGCTTTTCCAGCAGTCGTGGTCTGTAATCCAATGGTCTGGGTGATGTAGCCCAATCCAAGGAATATTCCGATTGCGGCACCCATCAGCCAATCTATTTTTTTGCCTTTAAAAATAGGCTTCTTGCGAAAGAAGGCGAAAAGAAAACTCGCTGCGATCAAAAATCGCCAAGCTACCAGATTGATCGGCGCCACTGAACCCAGGGCAGATTTCATGGTGACGAAGGTTCCACCCCAAACCAGGGTGATTGCTAATAAAATGAGGTCTGCTTTGAGGCGCGTCATGACCCTTCACTCTCACCTTGTGGAGGGTGAAGGGTCAAGCGCGTTTTTAAACTAGCTTTTGAGAATTAGATACGAGGCGCAAACCAGCAGAGCGGACGAGCTCCCGCTGAAAATCCTTGCGATTGATGGCAAGAATACTGCGCGGACTCTTTCTCTGCATCCAGACTATCCTGACCTGCCGGACTGCCTTTGCCAGGAATAACCGTGTCATCAAAGGGCACTTTACAGAGACTCCCTTGAAAAAATGTGTCCAAGCGACACTGGCCCCGTGGATGGGAGGTATCCGTCTTGCGTACGACGGTTCGATCCGGAGTGTCAAAACTTGGAGCAGGATCTCGTCCCAACTGGGAGAGGAGATTCGCGAGCGATTGACTTGCATCGGCTACGCGATAGCACAGGGCTCGGTCACTTGCGGTACCCCAAGCGGCGTTGCAGCCTTTTTCGTAATAGCGATTGAGCGCGTGTTGGTGCAAGCGATTTTCGCGGGTCTTCTTACCCCAAATCTTTTTTGCACATGCGTGAGTTGCAAAGTAATCCGCTTGCCCCTCGGATGCTCCCCAGTCACCTTCATAGAAGGCATAGCCTGCAAGGTGATGTCCCAACTCGTGACAAACCACCATGGCGAATCCGTCTGGTGTAACTTCAGGGCGCCGAGCCAATCCACCAAACATGGTCACCAACCATTTTCCGCCATTCTGTTGTGCATACGCATTCACAGTAGAATCATTCCATCGCTTCGACGCTACCAAGGTTGCGCCGTGCTCCCTTACAATTGGTGCATAGATTCCAATAATCTCATCAATGATTTGATTGAAGAGTTGCTCGTCAATCGCTCCAACGGAATCGACGCGATCTTCCAAATTCAATTGGTTAGGCGGCAAGAAGTTTGGTCCTTGTACCAAACTCGACGGCGCCGCACTCACCACACCACTCAAACCCACACCCAAGACAAACCCTAACCGAGTTACCCAACTATTTTTCACAGCATTCTCCCTATATTGAAAATTATCCATGCCCATGAAATTATTGCTAGGTCTTTTTTACATTTTTATAGTGTACTTATTACACTGACAATTCGCATCAGAGAGAAAATTCTGACGTAAACTACGGTTCGTGTATGATTTTCTTATGAAGTTATCTCGCCAACTACCTTTGACTCTCGTGGGTTTTGTATTTCTAAACGCCGCCTTAGCACAAGCAACCTCCCCACTCTTGATGAAAGAAGTAGGAGGTCACCCTGAGAATTGCGTCATCGATAACACTGGAAATCTCACCACGGTAAGAATGATTGAAGGTGTTGAAGTCAAAGAAACACGTGCAATCCAATTCGGCGATGCGCCTGACAACGCGGTTTTGCAGGGGTACTTGGATGCGACTCTTTCTGCCCCCAAAGAAACGCTTCATCCCTTTGTCGCGCTCAAGCCTACCGTGCGGTACTCAGGATTTGATCATCAGGGCAACAAACAGCTCTTGGCACTCTATGGATCTTCTATTGAACGATCTACCGATCCTAAACTCTCCAAACTCATCCATCTTATGGATGAATTGTGTCGGATGGAACCGAGTTATTCTGCCAACGCCCTCGGTGAATAGGCGGTCTTTGTAGTTCTCGTAGAAGCGCTCGACTGGGGCTCAATAGGGTTAGCCATTCTGCGTGGGCAGGATTTTGAATCCCAAAAATCATCTCTGCCAATAGCTCTGACGCAAAAGCACTCGACACCAAGCCCCTTCCGCCCAAACCCGTCAACATAAACATACCCGCACGGTATTCTGGCTTCGACCAAACTTGGTGATGAGGACCTAAATGCCAATTTTCAAAATTTTCTCGAAAGGACTTTTCATCCACAATCGATCCCACAAACGGGAGGCTATCCGCCGTCGTTGCTCGCATCGACCAACGAGTTCTAAAAGCCGGAGAGGCGCCAAAGAAATTCTCGGGAAGGTGAGTCTCCAAATCTCCCATGATCAAAGCCCAATTTGATTCGTTTGGCACCTCCAACCTCGCTTGCTTGCTGCGATACCTTACCTCTTCGTCTCTCATGCGTTCATGCGTCGCACCGAAGACATGGGCTCCGTCGTGAGCCGGCAAGACATAACGCTCCCAAGAAAGAGGAACCTTTAATTTACGACTCTCGTCGGTAGATTCTACCTCAGCAAGCCTTCCACCCAAGGCGCGCAAGGGCAGACTCGGCACCCACTTTCGAACTTCATAAGCATTTGCCAGTACAACAGTATCTACTTCGACAGAGTCGCCCTTCTGACTGGTAATTCGTATCGATCTAGAACCCTCAGAAATTTCTTGAACATCAAATTCTGGAAACCATCGAATACGCTCTGGAAATTCCTGCAGGAGAGCTTGGCAATATTTTCGCGGATTCAACGCTCCAGCTCGCGGATGAAAAAGGCCTTCGCTTGAAATCGGTATTCCCGCGATCGCACTCGCTTCGGATGCAGTCACCCAGTTACCTTCCATACTTCCATTGAGGCCCTGCAACGCACCTTGCAACATCGTTTCATGTTCTTGTCTTCGAGGCAGCTCTAATACGCCAGTTTCACTTCGATCAAAATAAAGACCTTTTGATTCCAAACGATCGAAATTTTCCAAGAGCTTTGCGAACGCTATTTTCGAAAAGCGGCTTCCTCGATTTTCGGCATCTCTCAACAAAGGCACGTATAAGGCTCGTGCATTTCCGGATGCCTCCATTGCAGGACGAGAATGTCGATCTAGCAAAAGCAAATCCGATCCGCGCGAGGCCAATTGATTTGCAATGCTAGATCCCGCAAATCCCGAACCAATAACCGCTACTCGCTCAAAGGCGTGATCTCGTACTCCATGCCGCCACTGATACGGAGCCAGTATGGGTGCAGCCATCCCTTGCTTTGGTTTTCTTCCCCCACAGAGCATGTGACGTTTGCGACCAAATCCTTTTTCTTTCTCAAGAAAGAAACCTTCACCCTCCAAAGTCCTTCGCACCCACCCCGCGGCTGAATAGGTCGCAATTCGAGTTTCGTCATGGGAGTGATTTGCAAGCTGCTGAGCAATCTCAGGCGACCAAAGGTCTGGATTTTTGGACGGAGTGAATCCGTCTAAGTACCAATGGTCTGCTTGAAAGGTTACTTTTTCTAGGCTGGATTTGGCGTCGCCAAGATACACGACGAGGCTCACACCGAAGCAACCCACTTCGATCTGTTCCAAATCACCAATAGCTTCCGGCCAATCGGCCAAAAGTTTTTCTGAAAGCGGGGTGAGGCTTTCCCATTTTTGATGAACGGAGAACAGCTCGGACTTTGAAAGTGGATATTTCTCAAACGAAATAAACTGAAGCTTACGAGATGGCAAAGGAGCTGAGTCCAACCATGCCTTTGCAGTCAGCAAGAAATTCAGGCCAGTTCCAAAGCCCAATTCAGCTACCGTGACGGCGGAGACTCCTTGGGATACGGAGTCTAGAAACCCACTCTTTTCTAGAAAAACATACCGTGACTCTTCCATTCCTCCCTCTTTGGAGTAATAGACGTCGCCATAGCGAGTTGAGAGAGGGGTACCATCGGGTGTCCACTGCAGACCTGCCATACGCGGCAAGTCATACCACAATCAAGGTGTACAAGGCGCCGAAAGTTGAAAGTTGTCGGTCCAGCGAATGATGGGCTCGCCTGCAGTGGCATTGAACTCACCACCTCGATTCACATCCTGATAGAACGTGTAGTCAGCACTTTCAGGATGTAGGTATAGGTTCATATGGCCAAAGTACTTACTTGTTCTAACTGCTGTGGATGGATCCATCCTACTCTCATCCTCGTAAGCGAGTGCAGGAGGATTAATAATGCGAACACCGCCACGGCTCGGCGCTCCTGACTGATTCGGCAACGTAAGACATGCTGTCTGCGCTCGAGGGCCTTGCCCATCTCCCGTAATCACGAGCACTAATTCAGGATACTGCTGAGCAAGAGCGACAAACTGGTTATACATTGAAGTATCAAACTCAACCGGGTTGCTATTGAAGGGGTTCAATTGACTCAGAAGTATTACTTTAAACTGATTCAGCCCCTTCTGAGAGCGATAAAGGGCCAACTGAGATGAAAGAAAATCAAGAGAACCAGCACTCACCGTCCCACGACCCTGGGCATTTCTATAGGAATGAATGCTCAAGAGTTCATGATTGAACAAGAAGAGCATCAACTCACCGTAGGCCACGCGCTGGTTATAGCCCCCATTCAAAATGCCCATATTTCCGCATTGCGCTACGGAAAAATTTAAAAAATTCTGACAAAAACTCGAAAGATTAGCTTGGTCATTGGGACCGCTAGTATCCAACCAGAGCGTTAGTCTATCGGGAAAGCTCCCACTGACAGCACCGTGCATGATACGCGCCTGATTGTACCAAGCTGAATTCTCACCAGCACCCATGGATACAACGGGTCCCGTATTTATTATCGGCAATGAAGGTTTTAATCCGACTGTCTGACCCGTATGCTGAGGCACCGAACCTAGCAGATACTGAACATGCGCCTGAACTCTGGCATTGTGGGATGCATCTCCTGATATTTGAGTACCCCCAAAAAGAATTGCAGTAGGACGTAAAGGACTCAAATTGGGTTGTACGACAGGTAACTCCCGTTCAACAAGCTTAGACTCAAGCAACGCAACTTCGTTCCTCTTTGTGGAGAGGCACCCCCCCAAAGAAAACATCAGCACCAAAACAAACCAACGCTTTGAATAGAAATGAGGTTTCATAGGCTATCCGCCAATTTCTCAAAAAAGATGACTTTAAACTTTCCGATAACCGGCGAGAGTGCAACTACCTCTTTCGCGAACGTCAAGATACGAGGATTCGATGTGTCAACCTGCACTCTTGAATCGCCGAAACTAAATTCCAAAAGCACATTTCCATTGGGACCTACGAACTGAAAAGTCGCCGGACGCGTCCAATCGGGAAGCTTATCCAATTTGATCTTTCGATTTAAACTAGCCAACGCTTCACCCGCTCCACCCAGCGCAGTAGCGGCATTGAACTCACAGATGTCTGTTGCCGAGGAATAAGAACCAAAACTATTGTGAACATCACTTCCAATCCTATTGGTAAGTTCCTTCATTTCAGGCGCTAAAGAAACAAATGGATTCACATCTGGATTTGACCACTCATAAGGAGGGGCTGTGACAGGACTATTCGGATAGGGACGACTGCCAGCGCAGTACTGTACACTCCTAAGCTGTTTGACGGTGTCCGCTTGCAACGGCCCAACAGCATGAAGGGCATACGTAGGATCAGAACCCTCGCTCATTCCGTCCAATTCATTGTGCAATCGATCGATCGTTTCTTTGATCTCATCAATGCCCGCAACCTGAAATCCTTGAGCAGAGGAAGCCGCACTACAAATACCTAAAAAATACTGATAGGTCACCGGAACACCGTTCTGATTCGCAAAAAGACTTCCAGGGATGGTAAAGGGACAGAGGTATTGAAACCCGAAAGTTAGCGGCAAGAAATCTAGAAAACCATGACCATTCATCTTAGGATTTGGTCCATTTCCGACATCCGTAAAAGCGAAATAATATTTGTAGGCACCCTTTTGAGGAATCCCTTTTGCAGTTCCGCGAATAGATTCCACGAGTAGCTGCTGCCAGCTCTGAATCCATCGACTCAAAAAGGAACCTTTTAAGTTTGATTTCATTCCAGAAATTCGGTCATTCAGTGCCGTCTGAAGCTCGGCAACACTCATAGGAGTCCCGTCTGGCTTAATAGTACAAACCGGCTCTAACCAAGGCTCATTGGTAGCATCGAGTCCATAGGACCGGCTTCTGAGGTAAGAAGACACCGTGGCAAATTGAATACAGGTATCTACGATTTTCTTCTCGGTATTACTGGTAACTAGATAGGTATCAATAAACTCGTTCAAATAGTCTGAGAGCTTTGCCCAAATGGGACCCATGCTTGGCGAGTCGTCCATAATGAACACGATATCGCTTTTTTTATTTCCCAGGAGGGTATGAGTTTCTGAAATCGGGCTTTGGTTAAATGCCGATTTTGTCGGGCAGGCCGTAAGACTCAGCATCCCTGCAACGAGCAATAGACTCAAAGCGAATGAGTTAGATACCCTATTAGTAAACCCCATGAAATCTTATTTCCCCAGGTTGAAAGAGAAGCAAGAGTTGTTCCCTTCTACTCTGCTGTAATTACGGGGGCATAGGTTTCAAATTTGATGAAGATTTTGACAGGCTCCACTTAGAGGCCCAAAAACGACCACTGATCCCAGGTAAGCTGAGACACAGGCGGAGTCTGCGTGCTCAGCCCCAGCAAGGCGGGTTTGAAGCTAGGAAGTTAGCAACGGATGACAGAGGGGAAGCCACGAGGGGAGAGGTGCCCGGAGGCAGGTACTTACTTATATAATATCAATGCATTTTAGTAACAGCCTTGCCCTAAGCAAAAAAAATTTCCACTTCGGGCGCGCGAACTCATTACAAGTACTTAAATCAGCTTCTTCTTTCTTCTGACACAGCGGTAAGCGCTGCCCCGAAGTATGCAGCCTCCATCTGCACTCCCTTCGTACGATTGTGGAGTCCGCAAAGGTGCTGAATATTTTCTAGAGTCCCTACTCCTCCACGAGCAATCGGCGCAATGTGGTCGTATTGAACTCGGTACCGACTCTCACATCGCTTGCCGTTTAAAGGACTGTGATACTCGCACTGGCCTTTGCTTCGCTTGGCTACTTCGATCCGGATCCATTGCGGGATAAAGCGTGAAGGCTTCGAAGGCATTGGACATAAATTCCTATCAACAGCGAGGCAATCATCCTTGGGTTTCTGCGCAAAAAGGGACAGATCTGGTTTGCTACTTATTACCTTCTGCTTCTTTCGGAGTGGATCGAGTTTATCCAAAGTGGTTCTGAGGCTTAGCTTAAATAGCTCCAAGGCTCCCAGGTTTCCACGTAGCTCCCGGAGCCTTTCTAGCATTTGCAGAGTTTCTTCATCCGCCTGAAAGGAGATAGTAGGTTGATTCTGCTTTTCAGCAATCAAACTAGGCCTTCGTTCTTGGGCTTTGGCTTCGAGCATCCTCTGGGTCTCTCGGATGGAAGAACCTAAAGAGGCTTGGATGATTGCTTTGGTTTCACTTTTCGTAATGGGCTCCGAAGAAACTTGATTCTCCTTACGAATAAACTGCTGAATCCTTGCTGCCTGAGAAAGTGTGAGTTTTCCACTTTCGATCTGAGTCCTAGCTTCTGGGACACTCACCATCAATCGCATGGCGGCAAGACGAGAGGAAGCAGAAGCTTCGCAATAGCCTAGTTCTTTCACTGTGTATTCCCACAAGGAAGCATATCCAAGCTTTGCATGGAGCTTGCGATCGGAGATTTCTTTGAGGTGAAGCAGCACTTGTAAAGTCAGACTCTGCTCGGCTTTGGCAAGCTCTCGGATTCGAAGCTGCAACTGGGTATCCGACAATCCTTTGAGGCCAGAAGGCGTTTGTTCTGTGCTAATATTTTTATTCTTTGACGCTTGAGTGGATTCATTTTGCAGCATGGTGTTTCTCCGTTTCTTTTTCTTCGGACTACTTATCACGAAATTTTTGGTCGAATTTTTAGGCCTTAGTCTTCGATAAGAGACACGATACAAACATTCAAATGGACCCGGAGGATTGCTAAGCGAACGATGCTCTATTGAGGCATTGTGCGCGTGTAATAGGATGTTACGCGTTACTTGGATTTGCTGAATGCCAAATGCACTTTTTTAAAAAAACTCGGTCAAGAAAAACCGAGCAATAATTCGAGAAAGAATTCTAAATTACAAATCGGATGATAAAGAATTCTTTTCCATTTCGCGCGCAGAAAGGGAATCATCGTAACAGGTATTCACGGGCACTTACTGAAAAGTTTCTTTCAATTTTGTCACCCTCCCCCCTCGCTGAGTCCCCTTCCTGTTCATCCCGTACAAACTTCCTAGCTTCAAACCCGCCTCGCTGGGGATGCACTGTCTCCATGAAATCGTGGCCCCAGCAAGGTACACTCAAAACAACCAACGCACCTCTGCAAAGAGTGTTGAAAGGGAGTTCATCCTTCCGAAGAAACTCTGAGGATGGCCATAGTATATTTCAGCGCCGGCAATGGCCTTCCACTGATCCGAAATGGCATAAGTCACCTTGGGTCGCGAAACTCCATTATTAAACCATCCCACCATGGCCCATTCCGCCTCTAAGGTTTCATGAAAGAGTTTGTAACTCACGCGAAGAGAACCCGCATGAAGCATTCTCACTTTCTGATTCGAGAGAATCTCCACTTGCTCTGCCAAGCTTCGAAGACTGAGGTTAGAAACCTCCTGCGCAGAATGCCAATTCTCAGTGTAGCGGAAGATGTACTGCGCATTGACATTCAGGTCACCAAAGAAGGTCCGATCCACTCCCAAAACCCCAAACCAAAAAGGATTTTTGGTTAAAAAATCATCTCCCGTTTTATCTAACGTACGCACGTAAGCCAATTCACCACGTAAGCCGTAGTCCCCCACGACTTTGGCAAAATCAAAACCATAAACATCTATTTTTTGAAAGAGTAGCTCGACTTCGGTCCCAGCAGCAGTGGCAGATACCAATCGCATATCGGCATTGCGGTCCAAGGTTTGCGAAAAAGATACGGACCAGTCGATGGCCCCACCTGAATGATCCAACTTAGCACCCCACTGCTCCATTCTACTGCTTGGATTTCCATAGGAGAAACTCACACCTGAGACCGGGGGCAAAGGGTATTTTGGAAATCGCCACTCGGGCTGCCAAATTCCGATAAGACGAAATTCATCGTCAATATTCCATGTCAAGAGTGTTGCAAGACTACCGAAACGCTGGTCTTCATCATCGGTAGCTAGTAAGGTAAAATCTCGAGTCGAAAAGCTATCGGTCGGATTGGCTTTATCAGCTCTTCCCCATAAGGTAATTTGTCGCCCTACTCTGAGGTCAAGTCGACCTAAACTGCTTTCGACATAGGCTTCTCTCAAGTCTCCATTAACCTTTGCACTTCTTGTCAGATTCTCAAAATCGATTTTTCCGTCGAAATAACTTCGCAACCCAAGAAATTCCTTAGGGCGAGCCTGAAGCCACGCTCCGCCCTGAAAAAATCCGCGTTGCGAGCTATAGGACTTATCTCTTTCCCACGCTGACAGACGCAAGGAGCCCGAAAGACCCAGCGCATCCCAAATACCTTTTGATGCATCGTCCTCTGCCAACGCCATACCACTCAAAAAAGCTGCGATGACAACTAAGCGTTTCATCACACTATCGCTTTTCTAAATAGCGGGTCGTAAAGACTTCATCCGATACACCAACGTTGGCTTTGTAGTTTTTAAATTCAATGACTGTTTTATGGCCAGTTTCGAGATTCTCCGCTTCAAGCAACATAGGTTGCCACTTGTCTTTTTTGTCGTCGACTTTTTGAATGTTTTTGGAACGAATACGCTTATACAGAATTCCACCACCATTATGAAACTCAGCCTGTACCGCTACGAAACTAGCTTTATCAATCCAACTGGTGCTCTTAGCATAGCCAGAATTTTCGCCAGTTTCTGGCTTCTTTGGAGTGGCTTCGATGACGTAACAATCGCGCCCATCTATCTTCTCTTCTTTTAAAAGTATATGATTCCATTCTTCTACTTTCTGCCCAATCACATCACTATACGAAAAATCGGTCCCGACAAATGAGTCTTTCTTATTGTTGGCCACAAGCCTTCGCACCTTTTTTAGGGCTGGTAGGTAGATCCAGATGTCGTCATCTTTCTCGCTATGTTCTACTAGGAGTGTTTTGGTTCCTTTGATATCCGATGGCGAAAGAAACGTTACGACTCGACGATTGTCCGTCGTGCCAGGAATCAACTTGGTTTGACCCTGGGTCTCTCGAACACGCTCTTGTCCGTTTCCATTGACGAGTCGAAAAGTTGAGTCAGAGGTGGAATCCATTACTTTCGAGGTCAAAAAGCTCTTCTTCGCAATCTGATCTGGCGTAAGCGATTCTGCGCGAACTTCAAGCCCTCCTCCTCCCAAGAGGCCCATACTCAATAGACCCATTCCAATACTTGCCATCTTCATCTCTCGCTTTTCCTTTCTTCGATCAAATATAAACGTCGGTCTTAACGTAAGTATGAGCGACGGAAATACCGTAAGTGCCGTAAAGGAACTGACCAGCATCGCCGTGGCAATCAAGAAACCCATCCAGATATGGATCATAAATCCCCAAGAAAAAATGAGCACTCCAAATCCACCCGCGACTGCACTGCTCACAAAGAGAGTTGCTTTTCCAGCTGAGCGAAATGCGCGCTCAATGGCCTCCTTTTCCGGTCGCCCTGAACGCAACTCTTCGCGCATCCGATAGCTCATGTAGATGCCATAGTCCGCTCCAATACCAACCGCCATGGCAGATACGAGAGCTGTGGCTATTTGTAAGGGTATTCCAAGAAGACCCATGACCCCGAAGTTTACAAAAACTGCTGCAACCAATGGAACCAGAATCAACGCGCCGGCGAGAAAGGATCGAAAAACAAAAGACGACACAAGAAAAACCGCAGCCATAATCTGCAGAATATTGAGGACCTTTTCATGAATCATGACTTCATTGAGCGCAACTCCCCCTGTGGCGCCTCCACCGATCGACACTTGCACTCCCGCCGGAAAAACACTATCAGCATAGGCCTTGGCTCGTTTGGCCACGTCATCAATGTAGGTCGAATTGTCTACCTTAGTGAAAACCTGAACAATCGCTTTCTGGTAGCCATAATCGACATAGGAATCAAAATCTCCCGGCTCGCCTGAGTTCGAATAGAGCAAAAGGTATTGAGCGACAAGGTCCGAGTTATCAGGAATTTGGTAGAATTCTTTTTTGTCAGCATTCATGGACTGGTTCATTCGCTTGATGAAATCTACGATGGACACCGTTTTACCTATTGGAGCCTCTTTGGAAAAAAATTCCTGCATTTTTTCCATCGCGTGTAGCACCTCTGGATTTTTTATTCCGTCTTCTTTCTGGGTATCGACAAAGGTATAAAGGGTATTCGTGCCCGCCATACGTTCGTTGATTTTGTCATCTTCCAACCTGGCTGGAATTTTTCCGTAGAAGTAACTCTTTTGAGAATTCTCGATTTTGAGCCAGTAGCCGCCCAGCGAAAGAATGACGATAGCCATTCCCGAAACAAGATAGACCTTTTTACGATGATCGACAGACAGACCATAGAGTGCGCCAGTCAAGCGATCCCAAAAAGACACCTGCTTCTCTCTGCGATATTCCTTTTCACTGGGTGCAGGTAACATGGATCTCAGGGCAGGAATAAAGGTCAGCTCCAAAATCAATGCGCTGACTACACCCGATCCAGTAAATACCCCGAAGGTCCGAATGGACTTGATTTCAAAAATCATCAGCGAAAAGAAGCCCAACGCGGCAACCAAGCATGCCACTACCATGACAGGACCAACCTTCGTCAGGGATGCAAGGACGGCCATCTTATTCATTTCAGCCGGTGGCATCATGGGTGACTGCTCTCTGATGGAAGAATATTCTTCGTAATAGCGTTTCAGAATTTGAACCGCATGGCCCGCAGCGATCGCCAATATAAGAATGGGCGTAGAGGCATTAAAAACATCCATCGGCTGACCAAGAAGGGCAAGGATCCCGACTGCCCATACGACTGCAACGAGTGCGGTCACAAGGGGCAAAATCAGAGCCTGTACGGTCCGAAAGGCCTCATAGTGAATCAGTCCAATGATCAAGACCGCAATCGGAAAAAGAAATCCCATCCGTTGAGAATACCGCTCTAACAAAGAAAGAAAGGTAGGTAGACCACCAACAGTCAAATCCACACTTGGGTCACGCTCATTGTCTACGATCTTTCGAACCTGATCATCAATGGCTTTGAACCCGCCCGGGATTTTTTTGAATTCTGCAACAATCTGGGTCGTTTTTCGATCGGGGGAGATAAGGAGATTTTCATAAACTGGATTCGACGCAAGGCCAACCTTCAGGCGTTCCATTTCGGCTGCGTTTTCCGGCACCTTTTCCATCAAAGGACGAACGGTCATTCCCTCTTGATCGCCCGAGATGCTCTTGGCTTTTCTTGCAGAAAGGCTATTGACGTTCGACTTGACGGTCCCCGGGAGCGCTAGCATTTGGTCCGTAATCGATTTGACCTTTTTGAGAATGGGGGTCTGAAAAACATCGCCTTGATTGGCGGTGACGCCAATTACTACCGTAAATTTATTCCCAAAAATTCGTTCGACTTCGTTATTCACTTTTAAGTAGGGATGAGACTGAGGTAGTGCGTCATCAGGATCAATAATAATGGAAAGGTTCTTAAGCTGAGACATAAACAAAGCGGTCACAAGTAAGGTGCCCGCTACCACCCACCTGCGCTTGGTGATCATCCACTGAATCCAGATTTTCATACTTATTGCCTCTTCATCATCTACTTTGAATTCCATGCTGACTTAAGGGGAACGCGATCGCAATTCATTTCAATAGGCACCATGCTTCAAACAATATTCTCATCATCCTTGCTCTCGCCATTTGCAGCCTCTCAGGATCACTTTCGGTGCTGGACAAAAAAATTCCGCCGGTGCTATTCTGAATGCACTGCGATGAAATCTTCCCTACCCAAGTCCCTTCTTTTTTTGAAACTTGGCGCCCTTGGTGACGTGATCATGGCGCTTCCTCTATCGAGGTACCTGGAGAGCAAAGGAACGAGAGTCACTTGGGTGGTCGGAAAATCTGCTGAACCCCTGGTTCGTGCGTACAGTCAGGCTACCCATATTATTGCCTTGGATGATCAGAACTTGTTGGCCGGTTCCTCTTTCAAAAAAGCATTCTTAGCAGCAAAAACTTTTTTCAATTTTTTGGGTAGTCGCTTTGATCAAATCTTGATCGCCCATTCCGATCCGCGCTACGCCTGGTTAGTCGCTGGGGCCTGCGGAAAGAAGACCCGCTTTTTTTCGCCGCATAGTACACTATCGCCTTCGACGCTCTCACAACACCATAGTTATGCTTACTTCGACCTTATCAAGCACTTTATTCCAAATGAAATGCCCGATCCGAAGGGCTACCTTCCCACTCCTCGAATTTTCTGGAAAGGCGCACAATCAAAGAAAATCGCCCTCGCTCCCGGCGGCGCCAAAAACTTACTCGCTGATGATCCCCTTCGACGTTGGCCACTCTCCCATTATCGAAAACTCGCAGAACGCTGTCTTGAACAAGGATGGGAAGTTGAAATTTTTGGTTCTGATTCTGACCTTTGGGTTTTGGAAGCATTCCAAGGCCTCAACGTTCAATCTCAGTTGGGTAAGCTCAAGCTGCTAGAATTTATTGACTGCCTAGCAGAGCGAGCAGTCCTCATTACTCATGACTCCGGACCTCTTCATTTGGCTGGTCTTGCGGGCATTCCGGTCATAGGACTCTTTGGACCCGTTCCTGCACAATCAAGATTTCCACTCAACAACCCAGGCCAGGCGCTGGAGCTACCAACTCCACTTCCCTGCCAACCTTGCTACGATGGTAAGAAGTATGCCGATTGCACTGACAATCAGTGCTTGAAGCAGCTGCTACCCGAAGTCGTATTTAACAAGGTAAGGGACATCCTTGCGAGAACCTAATGGCGCCCAATCAAGTTGACACCCTCATTGTGGGAGCTGGCGTCTGTGGTTTGTGGCTCGCATCCTTGCTGCAAAAGCAGAGCGATACTACCTTGATCATTCTTGAGAAGTCGCGTGGAGTCGGTGGCAGAATGGCTACTCGCCGATTTGATATAGGGTCCTTCGATCATGGTGCTCAATTTTATACGCTAAAGAAAGAGACCCAGGCTTTTCACGCCACCTTTGGCGATGAGGAGTGTCTTCAACTTCCTATGAGTGTAGACGGAATTCCTAGATACTTTGGGAAAGGAGGCATGACCACTTTGGCAAAGGCCTTGGCTCAAAACCTCAAACTTCACCTTCAAACTCATGTCGATAGAATGGTAAGAACGGCATCCGGCTGGGAAGTCCATACCCAGCAAGGAACTGCATGGACTTGCCGCACTCTGGTTCTTACTTGCCCGCTTCCTCAGTCCCTTGCGATCCTTCACCAAAGTCAAATCAAGTATGACCTAAAGTTAAATCAATGCGCCTATAACAAGGCATTGGTGCTTCTCGTGGAAGATCCCCAATGCGATCACCAATTACCAAGCACCCCTCACTCCATCATGGACCAAAAAGCAAAGGGACTCACTTCAGAACCAGGCTGGACCATCACGCTCAGTTCAGCATTTAGTGAAAGCTATTTTGAAAAATCAGATGATGAAATCCTATCAGCTTCCCTAAAGGAAGTACTGCGTTTTGCCCCCGGTCTTACTTATCGCAAAATCCATCTCAAGAAGTGGCGCTATGCCGAGCCCAAAGAATCAGTCCCCGAATTATTCAGTAGTCCACACGAAGGGCTATTTCTCGCCGGAGATTCTCATGGTGGGCCAAGCATCAATGGCGCCATTCGAAGCGCTGAAGCACTAGCGAATTTTCTTAGGATTATTGCATAGCTCACAAAGCTCGAAATATAGGTCCACTTAAGTAAGTCGAAACTAGAGTTAATTCTGAACTTTTAGCTGAAGACTAAATCTACTCTCAGAATTGCCTTCTCTAGGGACAAGAATAGGCAATGCCCTGCTGAGTTGCAGTTGAAGTTGCGCTTCCATACTGGCCACCGGCTTGGCCCATTTGGTGAGTCTGGGTCACTACGTGAGTTGCCCCTTTTTCCGCTGCATTGTTTCTTAGGTCATTGGCCGCATATTCCATCAATTTTTCATCAGAAATAAAGCTCCCACCAAATGATCCTCCACCTTTTCCAAATACGGGTCCAAGATTTTTGCAATCTTTACGATCCAATTGGCTTACTAGTTCAACCTTGCCACCAGAGGTAGACAATTCAGCAGTGGAGCAACCTTGTGAAAGCAACAAAACCGAAAGAATTGATAGAACAGTGATCTGACTTTTCATAATATTTCCTTTTTCTATTTAAAACTTGTTCCTTATTGATCGAAAATAAACCAGCTGTCAACTAAATCATTGCGCACTGGGCAATCCGAAGCGTGCTTTATTGCTCAAACACCGCAGATTCTATAAATTCGGAAAATTCCGGACAGAAATCTGATTTTACTCCAAGTGCCTTCAATGAATGCCACCGGAGCAAGCCTAACTCTTTATTTCACGCGCCATGCAAGCCAAGTAGAGAATCATGATTCCGAAAATTCCTGACAGCCCTGATCCAAGCAGAATTCCCAGCTTAGAGACATCAAGGAGGTTTGGATCTTTAAGTGAGAGCTGCGCAATAAAAAGAGCCATCGTAAACCCAATTCCCGCAATAAATCCAATTCCCCAAAGATGCCTATAGTTCACCCTGGCTGGCAATTCACCTAGGCCCCCCAGAACGCAAATCCAGGACGAAACCACGATTCCTACTGGCTTTCCGACAAAGAGCCCAAGAGCGATTGCCCAAAGGAGACTACTGCTCAAAATGGAAGAAGCCTCGCCGAGTAATGGCAATTTCAATCCTGAGTTAGCCAATGCAAACAGCGGCAGTATCAATAGATTCACCCAGGGATGCAGGGCATGCACCGCCTTATCCAAAGGAGAATGGCCTGACTTATCGTCCGGGGTTAAAAAACCCCAAATAACGCCTGCCAAAGTTGCATGGATACCTGACTTCAACATGAAATACCAAGCAACCAACCCCATAGAAATATGAATAGCCCAGCTCCACTCCGTCTTTCTTGCCAGCAACCAACGCAAAAGTGCAACGAGTACAAAGCCGGCAATCCAAAGCGGACCAACACCCGATGAATAGAAGAATGCGATGACAAGGATTGCTCCTAAATCATCTATTACGGCTAGTGCCAGGAGCAAGGCCCGCAACTGCGCAGGTACTCGTTTCCCCAAGATGAGAAGTGCTCCCAGCGCAAAGGCGATATCGGTAGCCATAGGAATCCCCCAAGCCTTCGCAGCTTCGCCCTCCTTATTCATCAATGAAAAGACCAATGCCGGTACCAGCATACCCCCTACGGCAGCAAAGAGCGGAAGTGCCGCTTTTTTTACTGAGGACAGCGAACCAGAAACTAGCTCCTTCTTAATCTCGAGACCTATGAGATAGAAGAAAATGGCCATCAGTCCGTCATTGATCCAAAGGTGCACACTCATGCCAAAATTAAAATGAAGGATATCAAAATAAAAAGCCTGTGTAGTGCTTAGGTTGGCAAGAAACAAAGCTACGCCCAAACTCACCACGAGCAGCACAAGAGAAAAGGTCTCCAAGCTTATAGAGCCCAGACTTGATTGGGTATGTTTGCTTGTCACTTGTCGGACGTTACCTTTCTTATAAACTAAGACTGAAGGCTATCTCGAGCGCAACTAAATCCAATTGCAGGGTTCTAGTATTATCCCCAACTGCACTATCTGTTTCTTTCACCCTGAAAGCGATTGATGACAACGGAAGCAATGACCGACAAGCCAATGAGGAAAGCGATAATCCCCAAAGACCAATGAATTGGAAACTTCCCGCCAAATACCTCATTAAGCCAAACCATCTTCAACCCCAAGAACACCAACACGGCAGCAAGCCCGAACTTGATGTAGACAAATTTATCCATCACGCCAGCCAACATGAAATACATCGAACGAAGCCCAAGCATTGCAAAGATATTAGAAGTAAAAACAATCAATGGCTCTTTGGTGAGAGAGAAAATTGCAGGGACAGAGTCAACCGCAAAAATAATATCGCTCAGCTCCAAGAAAACTAGCGCCAGAAATAGGGGAGTTCCATAAATCAAACCATGTCGCCTAACAAAAAACTTCTGGCCTTCTATTTTGGGGTGAATTCTAAATAGCTTCTTGAGCATACGAACAATGAAACTATTTTCCAAATTCTGAGATTTGGTTCCCACAAAAAACATTTTGATTCCTGTAAGAATCAGAAGTACCCCAAAAAATACAACTACCCAGTGGTATTGAAGAAGGACTGAACCCATCGCGATAAAGACACCCCTAAAAGCAAGTGCTCCCAAAATTCCCCAGAACAAAACCCGATGTTGAAAAATTTTGGGAACTCCAAAATAGGAAAATACAACCGCAAAAATAAAAACATTGTCAATTGCGAGCGATTTTTCGACCACAAAGCCCGTTAGAAACTCGAGCGCCGTTGCTCTTGCCTGACCGTTCGGGTCAAACCCCTCTATGGAAGTGTAACGATCATGGGTAGTGAATTGATATTTAGCGAACAGGTAAAACAACCAGTTAAAGACTAGCGCCAAACCTACCCAGATACTGGTCCAAATCGAGGCTTCTTTGAAGCTGACTTCGTGAGCCTTTTTATGAAACACCCCAAGATCCAGAGCAAGAACCACCAGGACAAACAAAGTAAATCCTAAGTAGAACCACCAATATTCTGAAATCGGAAAAAGAATCACCTGCACTACTCCTTCGAAATGAATTGTCCCTATTATCACTAAAAGTGATCCATCTTTCCAATCGATATTGCAATTGTTTTGTATCATTAAATGCGATATAAGAAGTAGCGAGGCTATATGAACCCTTGGCTCAACTATCACCATCTTTTCTACTTCAAGACTATCGCCGAAGAAGGAACGGTATCCAAAGCGGCAGCAAAATTGCGACTTGGGCAACCTACCCTGTCTGCTCAACTAATGAAGTTCGAAGACACACTTGGAGTTCAACTCTTCGAGAGGAACCATCGAAAGCTTGTACTCACAGAGCAAGGAAAGGTCGCACTCGATTACGCTAAAAATATATTTAAAATGGGGTCCGAAATGTACGAGGTGCTTCATGATAGAATCAAGCCCCACAAGCCCTCACTTCACCTCGGAGCACTTGATAGTGTACCTAAGCAAATAGTATTACAGCTTGTCAAACAAGCTTTTAGAATTTCACCGTGTCAAATCACTTTATCAGAGGGCAAGTCTGACGAATTACTCAGAGAACTGAGCGCACACAGTATGGATTTGATGGTGACTAACTTTTTACCTTCAGGCACTGATAGTAAGGGACTCTATCCAAGATCTATTACTAAGAAGAATGTAGCATTTTATGGAGCACCAAAATTCAAATCATTGAGAAAAGGCTTTCCAAAGTCCATTTCCGGACAGCCGATGGTGCTTCCGACTTACGACAGTCGGCTCAGACAAGATCTCGATCACTGGGCAAAATTAAACAAAATTGACCTCAACATCATAGTTGAAAGCCAAGACATTTCTCTCAAAAAGCTCATTGCAACGAGCGCACTAGGCCTCATACCAGCTGCAACCCACACCGTAACAGATCAAGTTTTGCAGGGAGAGCTGGTTGAAATAGGAAGGCTTCAAGGAGTTCACGAAGAGCTTTTCCTCATATCGGCCCATAGAAAAATAGAAAATCGCATCGCATCAAAACTCAGGGACACATTTGTTGTATAGCCTTTTACAATACACATAAGAGTTTTTATCTATTTTAGCAATTTACGTTTTCTCCGTAAAGTAGTTCAAGTGAGGGCAAGGTGCCTTCACTGAGACCCTTAGGAGAACAAATGATTGCTTCAATAAAGATGACTCTAAAGCCCCTGCTTGAATCTGATCAAGGTATCCATCTCACGATCTACCTCGACAACCGAGGTGACCTCATCGATCTAAAAAATCAACTTCAAGAATCCATCACTAAGGCATCGGAGTGGCTTGACCCAGTGCTAAACACTGAGGAGAGAGAGAAGTTTCTGGAGCCGCTTAGCTCACTCCTAGAAGACGCTCGAATCTTCAAAGAACTTAAGGGCAATATCGCGATATTTCGTAATCAGGAATATTTCAGACTGCTCAACATTCCTATTCGAGTCAAAGCGGCCTGCTATGTAGCCACTAGCTTTCATGTAAAGCCGATTCTGAAATGGATGCAAACCGACAAAGAATTTTTGGTATTGGCACTCGAAAAAAATGCGGCCTCCCTCTACTTGGGGAGCCAGAGCACCTTCAAGCTAGTCGATTCAATGTTATTCCCTGATACACTAAATGAAGAGTCATCCTATACCGATAGACTCAATTTAAGTGACTTCAATGCAAGACTAGCAAAAGAGAAAGAAACTATTGCTTGGCTAAATCTATGGCTTTCTCAATTGACCAGAAATACTAAGCCGAAACTTTTTTTGTCGGGAGAAAAATCTCTGGTGGCAAAGATGAGTCGACGACTGAGGTATACGAACGCAATCAAAACGCCGGTCATTCATATATTCAGCGAACACAGCGTCAGCGTTATCTGTTCATCAATAAGAAAAATCATGAAAGCTGAAGCGAAAGATCACCTCGAAAGGTACTTGTTCGACTTTCGCGTTGCTGAAGAATCTAGAAAGGTTCGAAAGGACCTTTTTGAAATATCGAAGGCCGCTGTACAGGGAAGGGTTCGGAAGCTACTCGTGACGGATGAACTGAACATCTTTGGAAAAATTGACCCTAAAACAGGAAGCATTGAAATTCATCCTTTCGATCTCGACCACGAAGACGACGACCTCCTGGACGACTTAGCACAGATCGTCCTAAGTCACGGGGGAGAAGTGATTGTTGCATCTAGGGATGAAATACCAAAGGGCGGTCCGATTTTGGCAATTTTGGATGGCCCGAGACCCGATGCAGAAAAAACTCTATCAACCCAAAATAAAGGACAGGTACTATGATTCTTATCAAATTTAAAAGCATAGAAAAGTCTGAATTAGCTAGAGACGCGGTCACATCGCGAGTGGAAGCCTTGCGAGAGAAGTTTCCTAATTTGGCTGAGAGCAAAATTCAAGTCACCTTAGAAATGGAAAACTCTCCAACTCAACCAGGCCCAGACTACTTTAAGGTGAAGCTCCATGTATCCGGAGGTAGGTATCATGGAATTACCGTACAAAAGGCGAATGCTAACAGTTATGTGGCGCTCGCGGAGGTCATCGATCATATGCTTGAACGACTCAATCGCTTTGGTGATCGAAGGCGAGTGAAAAACCGAGCTCAGGCTCGAAGGATCTCGCGTCAAGAGTTTGAGCAACGAAGAAGAGCCATTTAAAATTAGAACCGTCCTCAAACTGATAAAAAAAACGGAGGGAAATACCTCTCCACCGCAAATCCAAGCTGCCGCTATCCCTTTCATTGTAAGGGTCCCACGTACTTACCCGAAGGGGATAGCGTCAGTTGGATACTCGTTCGAAGTCCAATTCGCTCTAATTATCAGATCGGCTAATAGTCTCCGCTCTACTAACCTAGCCCACCTTGAGCCAGGTATCCTCCATCGACGGCAAGTACGACACTAGTAATATAGCTAGCTGCAGGCATGGCCAAAAAATGCCACTGCCTTCGCAATATCCGACAGCTCCGCAACTCCCAGCCTCCTTCCACTATTGCCTTGCACGTCTTCGCCTAGTCGTAAACTTCTTTGCGGTGACCAATTTTGATTATCGTGATTTTAATTATTTGGTTTTCGATCAGGTAAATGACTCTATAATTTTGAATGCGCACTTGATAAAGCGAATCTGCACCTTTCATCTTTTTTATCTGAAGTAATTCAGTATAAGGATTTAAAGAAAGAAGCTGAACAGCGTCTAAAATTCTCTGCTGAATTCTTTGAGGTAAACCTTGCAGCTCTTTTGCCGCGCTCTTTTTAAAAACAACCTGGTAAACTCTCAAACTCATTTTTTAATTTTCTTAATAACCAAAGCGAGTGAAATCTCTTCTTCTCCTTTTCGTAGGTCATAGTCTGCCAGATCAATTTCGTCTTCGAGTTGCTCGCGAATGGCATTTTCTACTACGCTTTGAATTTTAAGACCTCGCTTTTTACAAAATGCCGCTAACGCTTTTTTAAGATCAGAATCAATGCTCGTGGACAGAGTGGCTTGTTTTTCCATAACTTTATTTTCCATGAAAAACCTTGGAAAAACAAGTTTTCTGAATAGGCACTCGGCCACTTTCGCCTAAGTATCTAAATTCAATGGGCTTTATAAAAATCTCAAAATGAGAAATTTGATGCACCCGGAGAAATTCGGCCTGCGCCTTCTCGCTCCTGCTCTAAGGCTTGGCATGGACTATTTTCTAAGTCACGCTTCCGACGTGACTTACCCCGTTGAGTCCTCCGTGAAGTCGGACTCAACGCCGCCGAAAATTCTCGTTCGAACCTCTCTAGGACAAAAAGCAAAAGGCCCGAATCGCTATGCGACTCAGGCCTCTTTGTTCATGGTGCGCCCAGCTTGAGGAGTTTCGAACTGCGTGCCTTTCTTATTCTTAAGGCTGTAACCGCTCAAGAAGGTATTCATAGCACTCAATTTTTCTGTGTCTTCTACATTGACTACCATTATGAGGATGACACCCAGAAGGGGATAATTCTCTTATCATCAAGTTCACTCATAATTATTTTGTTCAATTTCACCTGCAGTGAAGTCATCATACGAAGCTCAAATACGTTTTTATCGACTTCATAAACCCAAAGCCTAAATACTTTGGGGTGGTTTTTAAAAACAATCAATGCAAAAAAACCACCGAATTTGTTGGGCTCGGCCTCCAATAGCACGAAAGGTCGTTGAAATAAGGAATCGTATTGTTTGATTTCTTTTAATGACTCCAACGACCGAGGATAATTTGGACTAGGTTTGAGTATAGCTACCAAACTTTGCCGTATGGCGGAAGCTTTCGAGGAGTTCCTCAAGTGAGCGAGATTTTCAATTTGAAGTGAAATAGGCTTCTCAGAATTGGTTCCATGAACTTGCGCCGAGAAACTTATTACGATAAGCCAAGTTGAGATCAACATTATATAATTCATGTTTATTTCTCTTCAATAAAGATGTGTCGGCCGTCCAACGTGACCCAGTGACCTCCAACGGGAAGTTTTTTAACCTTCCTTGGTATCCCTGCTTTTGCATTTTTGTCTGCCTTGGATTTTTTTGAAAAACTCAAACTCATACTTCAAAATATTTTCAACATATTCTTGAATTTCTTTTGATTTGTCCGCAGTGGCACCAGCAGATTCAAGATATTTTTTAACATCCTTCCATAAAGTCGGATTTCGCCCGTCAGCCTCCTCTAAAGACTGAGCCTTGGCAATCCTGCCTTCGCCTGCATTGAATGCCGCGATAACAAATTTCTTGCGCTCCTCAGAATCCTTCACGGGACTCGTCGAAAGATTTTCTGAAAGGGTTGTCTTTTTGACAAAAATTTTGTCTTGTGTTTTCAGATACTTTGCTGCAGCAGCCGAAGCATTGTCGACATCGAATCTTTCGTCATTTTTCTCGCCAACGGCAAGTCCCATTCTTTTAGCGGTCGCTTGCTCCAATTGAAAGTCACCTGCAGCTCCAGATATTCCACGTGCTCTGCGATTTTTCCCAAAGCTGCTC
Organism: Bdellovibrionota bacterium; assembly: GCA_963169695.1. Lineage (GTDB taxonomy): Bacteria > Bdellovibrionota > UBA1018 > UBA1018 > CAUJDS01 > CAUJDS01. Next base: position 189,446 of record CAUJDS010000060.1, on the reverse strand, counting down.
TCCTGGCCATAAATAGCTTCCAAAGTATTTACTGTAAGCCCATCCCTGTCATCGAAGTGGCGTGATGCGTTTTCGAGAGCAGCCTGTGTATGTGGAGTTTCCCTTTCTAACCAAGTGTTGATGTTAGAAACTTTCTTAGGGGGCTTAGATTTTTTGTTTACTTTCTTTTTCGCCATTTTAGCCTCACACTTGTACTTTCATTTCTTTTTTCCGATCTGCTCAAACGGACTTCTTCCAGACTGGTTTTGGCGTAAACTACGCTTGAATAATTAGAGCAGAAATTTTCATTGAACATTGCTCTACAACTTCTTTTGAGGCTTTTTCAATAAACTTGGCTTTTCTGACCTTCCAATCGAGATTTTTTAGATGGTCTGACAAAACAACACCGCTTATTTTTTTTCCTGTGATGTTCACCTCAAAAGGGTATCCTTTTACATTCGAAGTTATCGGACAGCACACGGCTAAGCCTGTTTTTTTATTGTATTTTTCTGGGGAGAGAACGAGCGCAGGGCGAGTACCCATTTGTTCGTGACCTGCCTGTGGTGTAAAGTTAAGCCAAATGATATCGCCTCGGCTCGGTATATAGCTCATTACCAAACCTCATTGCCATCGGATTTGAACTCTTCTTCTGAATGTAAATTACTTTTGGTGATTTGCTCTAAGAGAACATCTAGTGAATATTCTTTCTTGGCAGGAAAAATCACAATTGTGCCATTTTTAGACTCAATTTCGACTTCTGAATTTTCACCTAAGTTTACTTTTTCAATCACAGTTTTTGGTATTCGAACCCCAAGCGAGTTTCCCCATTTTTGTATTTTTACTGACATGATTACACCTCTCAATTCAAAGTATACACAATGTTTATACTTTCATCAAGAAAAAATTTCCAATCCTGAAAATGACTGGCGCATGCCACATATCAGATATGTGCGTTGACTAACAACTATTGGCTTTGTGACGGTGACCCACCATCAACTGAGAAGAACCAAAACAAAAGGGCCCGAATCGCTATGCGACTCAGGCCCTTTTGTTCATGGTGCACCCGGAGAGATTCGAACTCCCGACCAACTTGTTCGAAGCCAGCTACTCTATCCAACTGAGCTACGGGTGCGTATGAAGAAATGTGCGAACGCCAACGGAGTTATCACGGGGATCGGTAGGACGTCGATCCGAAAATCGCTAGGCGAGCATTGAAAAATCAAATTAGCGCGTAATGTCAAACACTTGAAATCCTGGAAGGTAAGCGATTTTTTATAAAATAGATCTGCTTTTAGGCCTATTTTTTAAAAATTAAATAGGCTCTAAAAAAAATGAGGGCTGTCGAAAAAGACACATTGTGAAAGTCCTTTTACTTCCGATAAGATAGAAAAAGTTGAGGCTTTTTTCGAGCCTCCATTCAGATTCTGGGTCGACAAGGGGGACTTTTTGAAAAATCGCAAACGCCGAGGCTACCGATCCTCCAGAGAACGCTCCACTTCGGGGCAATCTCAAGCGCTTTGGACCTTGGTGGTGGCTATCGCATTTGCGCTGGCTGCTTTGAGCCAGTTCAAATCGGGCAATCGCATGTCGATTTATCAAAAAGCCGAGTCTCAGACCTCGCGCAACCTCTCGACCGCTACTCCGCTCGTATCAACAACCGCCGAAAAATTGGAAGGTCCTGCCCTACAGGCACAGGCTGCCTCCAAAGCACTTCCTCTTACCAAAGTAGAATAGCCATCCAGCAGCGAAAATCAGACCTGGGGACGATCCACAGCCAAGGTACGTTCCGCCCATTTAGATAGCTGCACAAACGGCATCCCAATCAAGAAATACAAAATGGCCGCCAAGATCCCTATACCGAAATAATCATAGTAAGTAGAAGCTAACTGCCCGTAAACCTTGGTTAATTCGACCATCGTAATAATCGAAACCAGGGACGAATCCTTGAGGAGCGAGATGAAATCGTTCGTCACAGGTGGAATAATCACCCGTGTGGCCTGCGGGATGATGATGTGAAAAAGTGCCTGCATCCGGGACATGCCCAACGAAAGCGCCGTATCCATTTGATTCTTAGGAATGGCCTGAATGCCAGCGCGATAATTCTCAGCCTCATAGGCCGCGTAGTTAAATCCCAAACCTAGAACTGCTGCCATCAAAGGCGAGAGCTTGATGCCGACGCTAGGCAGTCCATAAAAAATAAAGAAGAGCTGAAGGATCAGGGGCGTTCCACGTACGATTTCCACATACGCCACTGCCAATGCCGAAAAAGGCGTAGGCGCATAGAGGCGAACCAGCGTAATCAAAAGCCCAAAAACAACCGCCAGGGCCATCGCCAGTAGTGAAATCTGTAAGGTCGTCAACGCGCCTTCCCAAAGCAGAGGGACGTAAGAAACGTACTGCCTGGCCTTGTCCTGCCACGTCCGCTCCAATCCAAGTGCCTTGAGGTAAGACAGAAACGCCACCGGTTGCTCGCGCTCCATAGAGCCATCTTGAAAGTAGTCCGCAACGACGGTGCTACCCATGGCGTCCCACAAACCCCATCGCTGATAGATCCGCCGCAATTCACCCGACGCCAAAAGTGCACGGATGCCTCGATTGACCTCCTGAAGAAGCGCCCCATCCGACTTCTTCATCGCTATGCCATATTCCAACCGTCCAATCGGCTGTCCAACATGCTTCAATTTGGAGTTGGGGGTGCCGTAATAGAGTGCAATCGGTGCGTCCATCAAAACCGCATCCAGCCTGCCCGCCTCGAGATCCTGGTAGGCATTGATCTGGCCTTCATAGCTATTCACCTTAATGGCTGGCTCGGCCTGAAGGATGCGCTCTGAAACCGCATACTTCAAGGTACCTGCAACCTTGCCGTGAAGGTCCTTGAGAGTCTGAATGCCGTACTCTTCCTTCCGAACCGTCAACTGCTCAAAGGTCACATAATACGGAATCGAAAACGCGACCTGCTCCTTACGATCATCTGTGATCTCAAGTCCATTGACGATCAGGTCATAATTACCCCGCTGGAGACCCGGGATGAGCCCGTCCCACTGATTCTGCACAAATTCGGCCTTGCGCCCCATCTGATTGGCCAATGCTTCTACAAAGTCATATTCAAATCCGGTAATGCGTGATGGATCGGCTGGGTCCTGAAAGACATAGGGCGCGCCACCCTCAGAGTCGCCACCCCATCGCAACGTTGCAGGCTCCGCTGCATACGATTGCGCTATCAGGCAAAGTCCCGCCACCCAACCCAAAAAAGAGATTCGTTTCATGCCGTGGCCAGTCTCTGAAGAAAAATTTCCGTTTCACGGTGGGCAGGCGCTTCAAATAGACGTTCGGGAGTTGCCGACTCCAAGATCTTTCCTTCATTCATAAAAACCATCTTGTCCGCGATAGCGCGAGCAAATCGCATTTCGTGAGTCACCACGATCTGAGTCATTCCTTCGCGATGCAGTTCCTTCATGACCTGAAACACTTCGTCCACCAACCAGGGATCCAACGCGGAAGTCGGCTCATCATAGAGCATCACCTTGGGAGACATTGCTAGCGCACGAGCAATGGCGGCGCGCTGTTGTTGCCCACCCGAAAGCTGACAAGGATAACGGTGGGCCAAATTCTCCAGCCCCACCTTGCGAAGCAACTCCATTGCTGTTTTCTCTGCCGCTTCTTGTGAGAGTCCAAGCACCACCCGCGGGGCTTTGGTAATATTGTCGATCAATCGCAGGTGCGGAAAAAGATTGAAGCTCTGAAACACCATTCCAAAACTGCTTCGCAGCGTCCGAGCAACTTCAGGCGTGGAATTGCCATCCGCACAGACCGAACCCACACGAATGCTCCCGGAAGAAAACGCCTCCAGCCCATTGAGGCACCTCAGGAGGGTGGTCTTGCCACATCCCGAACGGCCAATAATGACAACCAACTCCCCTTGCCCAACTTCCAGATGGATGTCACTCAAGACGGGAGTCGATCCATAATCTTTAGATAAATTCTCAACCGAGATCAGTGTGGATTCGACCTTCATTCTGTCCTTTCAGCATGAAAAAAATGGTTTTTCAAGCAAGGATTTCTGGTTCCTTCTTGAGACGGAGTGCACTAAGTTGGCCAACATGAGTTCACTTTGGACCGCTCCAGATTGGGGACCTTTTCGTAGGACAAGCTTGAACGAAACTTCGCCAAAAGCGAGGGATATTCGTCTCATCGAAGGCATTGGTGATCGCCTTCGAAGTGCTGCTTTTGCAGAGATACAAGCGCTGCACGCCTTTGAGCGCGCGGCCGAAGTCTACCAAGATGCTCCCCGTTCATTGCGCGAAGCGTGGCGAGGATTGGCTAATGCCGAGAGCCGACACCTGCAATGGCTCCTCAAGCGCATGGAGGCGATCGGACAAGCGGTTGCCGACCGGCCCGTATCCGACCACCTTTGGTATTCCTTTGAAATATGTCAGGACGCTCGGTCTTTTTCGGTTTTCATGGCTCATGCGGAGGAGCGAGGGCGTCAGGCAGGCGAGCGCTTCTGCCAACTCCTCCAGCAAATAGATCCCATCTCTTCAGAAATATTTGGCCAGATTGCCAAGGAAGAAGTGGAACATATTGCGCTGGCCAAACGCTTTTTCCCAGATGTCGAAACCAGGGCCTAAGCTCCCGTGCTGCCAAATCCACCAGCTCCTCGATCCGTACTATCCAAGTGCTGCACTTCCAGAACTCGAGGGGTTGCAATTGGAAGAATCAGAAGCTGAGCAATCCTTTCGCCGCGCTTGAGGAGTACTTCTTCGGGCGTCAGGTTTCTTAGGATGACTTTGATCTCACCCCGATAGCCAGCATCAATGATTCCACCAGCTGTCTTAATGCCCTTCTTCCCAAGAGAGGATCGATCAGCAATCATTCCAACGTAGCCTTGCGGAATAGCCATCGCGATGCCCGTGTTAGCAAGCAGACCGCCCCCAGGACCCAAGAGCACATCTTCGGATGCATAGAGGTCCATGCCCGCGTCTTCGGGGTGCGCGCGAGTTGGCAAAATGGCATGAGCTACGATCTTTTGAACGGATATCGATTCGGGATTCATGATGAGAGGCTCTCCTTTATTTTCTTAGCTAAATCTGAGGTAAGTACCTCGATCTGATTTCCTGACGTTAGGTCTTTCAGCATCACAGCATTTCTGGCGCGTTCAGCCTCCCCTAGCAAAACAGCGAATCGTGCCTCGTGCTTTGCAGCCATCTTGAGCTGTTGGCCAAAGCCGCCCACTTCCAACGGCGTCGCAACCCTAAGCCCTTGTGCACGCAAATCAGCAGCAATTCGCTCTGCGTCCAAAAACAACGCTTCAGAAGGAAGCGTGACAAAGACGTCGATTCCAGAAGGAAGCGCTGGAAGCAAGCCATGCGTTTCGAGGTAGTGATGAACGGTAACGTCTCCCATTCCAAATCCGATACCCGAAAGCTTTTGATTGCCAAAGAGTCCAATCAAATTGTCATAACGTCCGCCGCCAAACATGGCGCGCTGATTCTCGGGAGAAGTATCGTAGATCTCAAACACAAGCCCCGTATAATAATCCATGCCCCGCATGATGCCTGGATCGAAGCGCATGGTTTTGTCGAAGCCTCGCTTTTTAAGCAATTCCAATACCTTCACCAAGTGCCGAACAGCTTCGCAGTCATGCTTCTCCGCCATCGCGGTCAGGTCCATTGCAAAGAAAGCAAGGATCGCTTTTTCTTGCTCGGGTCCAAGCCCTAATTTTTGAAGCGCCTGTCCAAAGGCGTCCTCACCCATCTTGGTACGCGCATCGAGGACCTTAATCACCTGAACAGCCAAGTCCGCATTCAATCCCAAAACTTTCGTAAAAAAATGATCCGTCAATCCGCGATGATTGAGCTTCACCACGATCTGACCATCCGGTCCAAACTTGCGAATGAGATCGACCGCCACACAGAGGATTTCGACATCAGCCAAAAGCGTATCGCCGCCCAAAATATCCGCATTGAGCTGCCAATGCTCTCGCAAACGCCCTCGCTGGGGTCGCTCGTAGCGCCAAAGATTGGGAATGCTGTACCACCGGACCGGTTTGGGCAGTTCCATCACTCGCTGAGCCACCATTCGCGCTAGGGTCGGAGTCATCTCGGGACGAACGGCTAATTTCCGCTCACCGCGATCCATCATCCAATAGAGCTGCTGATTGACGATCTCCTCGCCTGTCTTTGCAGCATAGAGCTCAAAGGGCTCCAGCATGGGACCGTCGTATTCTTCAAAGCCGTACCCTTCAACAACGTGACGCATTTGTTGAAACATCCAACGAAAGCGCCGCATTTCTTTGGGAAAAAAATCGCGTGTGCCTTTATAAGGCTGTGTGCTCAGTGCCATGGGTTCTTGTTTTAGCACAGGGTCTGATTGGCGGCTACCACCTCAAAAGGCACTTGCACATGCATCGCTCCCCGAACCCGATGCAGGCTTAGGCTTATCGCCAAGCACAAGTCTCACCTCGTCCGGAAAATAGTCGAAGATCTTGCCACGCAACTTTGGATTGTTCTCGATGATGGTTTTGAGCTTTTCTCGATTGTTGGCATTGCGCAATCCGTATTGCCGCAAAACTCGCAAGGCCGAATCCCTAATTGCTTCCTGAAACCATGCCCGACTAGGCAGGTCTCCACCATATGCGGCTTTGGCTTGCCAGGCAGGGTCTTCTAAGAAACTCAAGAGATGAAACTGAATACCCACATCTCCCACTCCAAGCGTTTCATACATGCGAATGGCGAGGTAGCGTGAATGGAGGTTCTCAGAGAAGAGCACTTCTGAGAAAGACGCCCGTAGTTTCGAAAAATCCGTCTTGGCTCGGTCCCTCAGCGTCGCAAAGATTCGGCTACCCAACTCAGCGGGTGCCTTGGGGTAGGTTGGGCTCTTAGAATGCTCACTATCAAATTGAAGGTAGAGAAAATCAAAAGCCACTTTGAACGCAAAGGAATCCGTATCCTTCTGCTGAAGTTGAAGCCGAACATACGCATCATAGGCCTTGGTCACCCAAGCTACCGACACCGGCTTTTCACCTTCAGGCCGATGCGTGATCAATTGATCATAGATCGCTCTTCCTAGGTCATTGATGCTCGATTCCTTGGCCTTTGACCAATCCATCACTTCAAGCACTTCCAGAAGCGAAGTCTTCACTTCATCAGGCAAATCACTCTGGATAGCCACTCGAAGCTGAGGCAAGATCATTTCTGGCTTGGTTTGTGCCAACGTGGCGAGATCCCCTAAGTTCCATTCCGTCTCAAGCCTAAGAAGCGTCCGCTTGCGAAGGAATTTCTGCTCAATCCCGTAGGCTGGTTCACTCTCCGAAGAAGCCTGGTCTTGTTTGGCAGTACTTTCTTCTTCCCCTGGACGCGCAAACGGAACTTCATTTTCACTCTCGCTTGCCTGCTCTTGAGCATAAAAGGATTTCAAGAATTGATTGATCTCCGCCTCCTTGGCTCTCAGTCGAGGCTTTTTGTCCGCAGTTGTTTTTCCAAACTCTGGACGCAATTCTGCTAGAAGCGGGCAGAACTCAACCTCCACCGGCATGGCATCCTTGATCGAAAACCACTTTCCTAGTGCCACTGCAGGATGACGAAGTAGCAGCGGATGAACTTCACTTTGATCCAGCAGTACCTGAGATCCCTCCATTCGATAGCGATCCGCAAAAGGTAGCCATCGATCAAAGCGACTTTGAAGGAGTCCTACGTCTTGCTTAGTCTGAATTGGCCCAAGCACCTTCAATTGAACATAATGAGCCATCTGAGCCTCGGCCCCTTGGGTGGTCGCCTCCACCACACCTGGAATCCACCGCTCCTGGAAAATCGGAAACCCCTTTTGATCCAATATAAAATGAACTCGGCCCGATCCATAATAGGCCAGCGTCTGCATACGGATGGAATCGGCCGCAGAATAAAGCAGCAGCGCCTCGATCCTACGAACGGAAAGCACCTGCATGGGATCTTGAACCGCCTCGTGCGAGGTCAGTATATTGAAATCAGGAATAGCTTGAGGTTCCGCGAAAAGATCACTGACCGCCTCAGGGTCAAATCTCCGCCACACTTGTATTTTGCGCAGGTTCTCTCGAAAGGCTTTGAGCGGAAGCATCGCATCTCTCGCGAAAGCAAGGCCCGCTCGATAAAGATCGGACTCGGCCTCTGGATGACTGAAGAGATAGGACTCAAAAGGCATTTTAGCGGCTAATGCCCCTTCCATCGCCACGTCGAGTGCCCGCTTCCACTCATTGTACGAATAGGGATTTTTGATTCGATCATCTGGCGACTGATTTCCCTCTTGCGCCAGAACAGAAGCCACTGTGAAGACACCCACCAGACCCGTTAGTAAAACGAGCCTTCCCAATAGACTTGCAGCTTTAGCCCCCAAAAGTTAAACCCCCCCCTAAGAGAGGTCGTATCACGCCAATGAAGCAAGTCAAAACGCCATGCGTCGGAGTCGTTCAAATGACTTCTACTCGAGACCCTTCCACAAACTTAGCTGAAATTATGGATCGAATGGAAGAGGCCGCCGGTCGAAGCTGTGATCTCGTTGCCTTTCCAGAAAACGCACTCCTTATTTCGGACGACAAAAAAGCCGCGACCCGTTTTGCAATGGCTGATGCGGACAACGCTCTGCAATTGATCCGTGCAGCCGCCAAACACCATCGTATCTGGGTCCTTCTTGGGAGCCTCCCGCGCAAGGTCCGTGGAACGAAGAAGTTGCACAACACTTCGGTCTTGATCGACCAAAATGGGAAGATTCAAGCCGAATATAGCAAAATTCATCTCTTCGATGTCCATGTCCTGGGTGACCGAAGCTACCGCGAGTCCGAGCAATTTACACCAGGCAAGACGGGTCGGCTCGCTTCGACGCCATTGGGCAAGTTAGGCATGAGCATCTGCTATGACTTGAGATTTCCTGAGTTGTATCGAGCCTACAGCGCCAAAGGGGCAACGATCCTTTCTATTCCCTCGGCCTTTACCTTCCCAACTGGACGCGCGCATTGGGACGCCCTGACGCGAGCCCGAGCCATCGAAAATCAATGCTTTGTGATTGCGCCGGCTCAATCCGGAACTCACGAGTCTGGGAGAAAAACCTACGGCCATAGTCGAATAGTCTCTCCTTGGGGAGAGATTCTGGCCGAAAAAAAGAGCGGCAAGGGTCTGGTGATTGCAGAATTGTCGCAGCTGAAACTTCAACGCGTCCGAAAACACCTCCCCTCTTTAAGGCATAGGCTTCTCATACCACCAAAAATCTGCTAACCCCAAAGGTACGCAAAGAGAGGCAGAACAGAATTATGGGACTTCCATCGAATTTAGGTTATTCCAAGAAACTATTTATTCTCGCATTTGACCATCGTGGATCTTTTGCTCAAAAGCTTTTCGGCATCAAAGGCCGACAACCCAACGAAGAAGAAACCAAGCTCATCGCCTCCTACAAAGGGATCATTTACGATGGATTCAAAAAAGCATTGGACATGGGCGTCTCCAAAGCAACCTCGGGTATCTTGGTTGACGAGCAATTTGGTACCGCCATCCTAGAAGATGCCAAGAAAAACGGAATCCTCTTTGCCAATCCCGCTGAGAAATCTGGCCAAGATGAATTTGATTTTGAGTACGGCGAAGATTTTGGCAAGCGCATCTCAGATCTGAATCCTGCATTCGTCAAAGTCTTGGTTCGCTACAATCCAGACGACAATAAAGAAATGAACCAGCGCCAACTGGCTCGACTCAAGCGATTGTCTGAATTTTGTCACAGCACGAATCATAAATTTCTATTTGAAGTCTTGGTCCCCGCCACTGCTGCGCAACTGGCAAGCGTAGGCCAGGACGAGAATCGCTTTGAGCAAGAACTTCGACCCAAACTGATGATCCAAGCCATTGCCGAAATCCAAAAAGCTGGGGTCGAACCCGATATTTGGAAGATCGAAGGCGTTGACCGCGTCGAAGATGCAGAAGCAATTGCTCGCCAGACCATGATTGGCGGACGTGACACGGTATCGAACGTGATTCTCGGACGTGGAGCCAATACAGCAAAGGTCAAAGACTGGCTTGCTGTTGGCGCTAAGTCTAAGGGCTTTAGTGGATTTGCAGTCGGTCGGACCATTTTCTGGGAGCCTTTGAAGGCCGTCAAGGAAGGCAGGATCTCAAACAATGAAGCTGCCCTCCAAATCGCCAAGACCTACAAAGAACTCTACGACCACTGGGTGAGCAATCAAAAGCACTGAGAAAGCACCGCTTTTTTTCTACGGAACCGCCTGGAAGGAAGAAGATACTTCACGCTGTGTGGAGGACGCGCTGGATGCTGGCTTCAGAGCCATCGATACCGCCAATCAGCGTAAGCACTATTTTGAAGCGGGAGTAGGCCAGGCCCTGAAAAAGGCCTGGGATAGTCAGCTCCTTCGACGCGAAGACCTCTTTCTTCAGACCAAATTTACGTCCCTTGGTGGCCAGGATCATCGACTGCCCTACGATCCGCAGGCCAAGCCTGAGGACCAAGTCCAGCAATCCTTTGCAAGTTCGCTTGAGCACCTCCACACGAACTACCTGGACTCGTACGTCTTGCACGGCCCCACCCATCCTCGCGTATTGGCGGAACACGATTGGGAGGTTTGGCGAGCCATGGAGGACCTCCATCGCCAGCAAAAGACAAAGCACCTCGGCATCAGCAATGTTCGCCTCGAGCAACTGGTCGAACTTTGCGGCGGAGCAGAGGTCCAACCTACCTTTGTCCAGAATCGCTGCTTTGCACGAATGGGCTGGGATAGAGAGATTCGAGAATTTTGCAGTAACCACCAGATCACCTACCAAGGTTTTTCATTGCTAACTGCTAATCCAGAGGTTTTTCAAAATCCAAAGTTCCAAGAAATCCTCGGGCGATTGGGTTGCACTCCAGCGCAATTGGTCTTTCAATTTGCGCTGCAAAGTGGAATGGCACCTCTCACTGGCACTACCGATCCTGCCCATATGCGGGAAGACTTAGAAGCCTCCCATTTTGCGCTAAACGCGCAGGAGCTGTTAGCGTTAGCAACCCTATCTGAGTAGCGGAAGCCCATCGCTTGAACACTACTTCCTCTGTTTCAATTCGGCATTGAATTCTTTTTCTGTTCCTTTTTTGATGATGAATTCGTTCGGGTTAGTCGAAGCCCCGTCCGATGACTGCTTTTGAAACCACCTTTCACCAGGCTTGAGCGTCAAATCAGCATCGACTCCAATTTGCATCTGGTAGCGATTTCCACTCTGACGGGTCAGTTTCAGTTCTGTCCCCTTCTGAAGAAGAACACTGTCGGCAGGAGGCAGAAAGGGTGCGAAAAAAGTGAGGCTTTCTTCAAAATTATCGTTCTCCGATTCGACAGGTTGCCTTGATTCTACATACCGCTGCGCCACAGCGAGCAGCTTCATTAAATCCGCCTCACTTGCTTCAGAGAGTTCTTGAAGGCTATGCTCTCTTACCTTGCCACTGAGTGAGTCTGAGAATTTTGTCCTCACATCAGATTGTTCCAATTGCAAAATAGCCTCGACCGTCACAGATCTTGGGATAGGAATCAATTGAGGCACAAGGACTTCAGCCTGAGTTGCTTGCCATTCATGATACGAATTTTGAGACGAATATTGAGACGAACTTGGTTCTTTTGTACCCGCTACACTTGCTGCAGATGGCCTCCGCGACAATACCTCCACCACTTGCCGCCGCAAATCTCCAGATGGAACCTTGGCCTCACCAAAGCCACAAGTCGAATGTCCTTGCTTCCCATTCTGTAATCCAGAAACAACAATTGCTCTTCGAATAGCTTCAATTTTTTCTAAAATAGGTTTGGGGTCTAAGCCATATTGCTTCGCAACGCGTTCGAATGCGCCGACTTGAAATCGCTCCGCCTCCTGAGTGAGTAAAACCTCTCTCAGACCTTCTAGGGCAAGAAAGTCTTCTGAGCGCAGCACCAGTACCGGCTCTTGTATACTACCAAGTTCCCTGACCTTGCCGTATTGAATCTCTCCTCGGCCAGCAGCCGTGTGCTCCACGCCAAAAAGCTCGGCATCCGCTATCTGTCCACCGGGCGGAGTACGTATGACTCCGCTGAGAATATGTCCATTCGTAAGGATGACGACGGGGTCTTCACCAGCAACCATCAGTGGGTGGGCCATGCGGATCATCTCGAAGAGACTCGTCGATGCGTAGCATTGCGTCTTTGCTTCACGAATAGGATCCAACGGACTCGAGAAGTCTTTGTTATAAATAAGCTCCTTGGCCCCAGTCTGTTTCAGGATTACCTCTTCCATTTTGGCCTTGAGCTTCCAGGGGTCCGAATCCGAAAGCGCAAAGTAAGGATGAAGCTTTGCCTCGAGACTCTCAGTATTCAGCACATCCTCCTCGGTGGATTGAGCCTGCGGCCTCGCCAAATACGCTCGAATACTTTGATCAAGCGCAAGCCCAAGGAGTTCTTTGCCTGATTGAGGTTGGTCCGTCATCAGCCGACCCAAAACCCGTACCTCCGATTCGGACATCTGCGCACGGCGGAGATTTTTGGATTCAAGTGCTTGCCTGGCGAGGTCATTCTGAGCCTTTTCCGCGAGCAATGTACTTTGTCTTTGCTGGAGAACGGCGAGTTCTAGGGACTGCCTCTTTATTTTCTCTTGATCCAAGGCGGACTGACTCTTGCTATTCTGCAACTGCGTTTGAGCATTTTCCAAGTCCCGACGCTTGCCCTCCAAGCTACTTTCTCTCCACTCTAATTCTTGGGCAACCTTGGCGTACTTAGCTCGCCAGGCATCTCGAGCCTTTTCGTGCTGCAGGATTTCTTGTTGGTCCGCCTGGACTTGATAAATCACCCCAGCAGCAATCAAGGCTCCGACTCCAGTGAGCGCCGCAACTCGGAGTCGGCTCCCTCTCTTTTGGTTCTTCAGTGATTGGGATAATTCGTTCGCCTGCGCTCTCAATTTCGCGATTTCGGCTGCGTTGCTGCTGTACGGTAGGTTTTCTAGGCTTTTTTTCGCGGCAGCTTCGTTAGCCTTGAGCTGAGCTTCTATGGCCGCTTTGGCTTCGTCGCTTTCCTGGGCAACCGCAGTACGAAGGGCACCTTCCAATTGACGCCGTTCCAAGTCCTTCTGGCTAATAAATTTTTCTAGCTCCAAGCGAGCCTGGTCCAGAGCTCTTCCCTTCGCTTGAATGGTGCGATCCTTCTCAGTCAGGGTCTTACTCAATTTTTGTAAAATGCCGACCCAATCGGGATGAGTGACAGAGAGCTCTGTCATGAGTAAATTGCCCCACGCCGGATTGATTTTGAACAAGCCGGCTAGTTGGCTTTGCACCACTGCGGTTGGATCTCTTGCTGTTGTGTGACTGCGAGCTTCTAGGATCTCGACTGCTAACGATGCCGTGTCAGTCAGGTGTTGGAGCAGCGTCTCCTGCGGCCGAAATGGCTTGAGCACCATCGCCGCATGCCAAGCCTCTATCGAGTGTGCCTCTTCCAAAATTCTGCGAAGGGCTTCTTTTCTTTGAGGAAGCTGAGCTTCCAACTTCTCAAGTCGGCGCAAGTTAGCGGACTTTAGGCCAAGCCAATTGCGCTTCCGCCCTCTCTCCGCAACCTTCTCTCGCAGGGCTAAAACGACTTCGGAATATCTTTGCCATTCGTTCCATTCCTTACTGTGGCTTGATTTCGTCAAATCATGACCAACAGTGCCGCTAGACTGTCTGCGCTGTTCATTCCAAAGTAAGCGTGAATCGCTTCTGAATTTGCTATTGAGCTGGTCTTTACCAACCAGATTCGATTCTACCCAGCGTTTTCGGTTTTTCTGCAACTGTTCCATTGCTGAGTCCAAGGATCCAGCGGCTGCCTCACTTCCTGCCGCAGGAAGGTGAGAAGGCTCACCAAAACTACCTAAGAGACATTCGAGAACATTGGCCTGGGCCTGCCAGGACAAACTCAGACTGAGGCCGAAAATCAAAAGCAAAATGAAATGAAATCGCCGCGCGCTACCCATAAATTAGAATTTTAAATGGGATTCAGTGAAATGGCTAACGCTAATCTATTATCCAAAAGATCAGATACGCTTTACTGCAATAACATTGAGCGACAACTGGAAGGTAGAGTCAGGTATCTTAATGAAGCTGTTATAAAATTGCTAAAATGGAGCAAACCGAAAAAGTGGCAACCCAATTTCCGGAGCGGAGGCATTTTTTCCTCCGCTCCGGAAATTTTGCCCTTATCAAGCTACTCAAGCAATTTTTTAATCTCTGCTAACTCAGCATCGGAGATTTTTTTGAAGAAAACCGTATTCTCTCGAGCTTTTACAATATCATCGGACGCTGGAATGGTTTCGGGGCAACTATCTCGCTCTTTAGCGGCCGTCAATGCTGAGCGGTCTAAAAAAAGACTCTCATTAGAAGTAGACTCGATCTTTTTTGACTCAAGGCTCGACAATCTTTCTTTGAATGTCTGGCGATCTTCATCCTTCTTGGCGCCATTTTGTTTAAAAATTTGAATATCGTTTTTTAACGTACTCATTTCCTCTGTCTGTGTTCTCCTGGCTTTAAATATTGTGGTAAGCAAGACCTGCGCTTCGTCGCAGGTCAACTCCTTGAGGGCAGGAGCACTAAAGTTGCTAGGGTCATGCACGTGGCTCCTAGACGTGCGGATTCTTGCAAGGCACACTATACAAATGAAACGTACAAATCTTGTGCTCAATGAAGAACTGCTAGAAAAAGCAGTCCGGATCCTTCGCGTCAAGACCTACTCCGAAGCCGTCAATGTCGCATTGAGTGAGTCCATACAGCTCCATCAACTGCGCGGCATGGCCAGCCTCATGGGACAGACGGAATGGGACGGGGACCTTAGTGAAATGCGGGAAGACTCCCCTAAGAAAAAGCTAAAGCCATCAAAGAAGGCCAAGTGATTCTGGCGCAATTTACCAACCTCCGTGTCGTACCCGGCTTGAAGTGAAGAATAGCAACCCCAACCCGCGCCGTGGCAAGAATCTAAAATCTGAGGTATAGCTCTCTTCTTTGTTGGGAGTTCGAGCCATTTAAAGGATTTTCAGGGTAATGGTCGGTATAAATAGTTTTAGTATAAAATACACGACTTTACTTCTCGTTGTTCTTTTGAACGTGGGGGTGACGTGGGCGCAAGAGGTTGACCTTCATTCCCTCCGTCCCGAAGTCGTCGAAATCATCGGCGACCCCGTCACCGGCAAACTCCCCGACTGTGAGGAGTCGGGATTTGTCAGTGCACTCCTCTACCTTCCGAGGCAAACCTATCGACTGGGCGAGGCCGTGGTAGATAGCCGACTCTCGCATCGAATCCTTCGGACTCCCTTGGGATTCTGCCAACTCTTCTATTCGCCAAAAGATGGGCTGGATTCTCTGGGCGAAAGCGTCTTGAATCTCCCAGCTACCTGCAATGACACCATCAATACCGCAGGAAAAGTCTTGAACTGCACACTCTCCAATCCTCACCGCCGATTTACGACAAGGATCCACCTGGCGAGTCAGGGGATTTCGCCTCCCAGTGGTTACGCCAGCCTCTCTCCAGAACTTGCAATGCTGCCCGTAAACATGCTTCTCAATCCTGCAGTACATCACCAATTGACGGTGGATCACTTCTCCATCACGGAAACTCAAGGTGCTACCCTATTCGAAATGTCCAACGAGAACCTGAGAGCCGCCAACTTTGAATCACTTCCCATTCTCTCTGAAGAACCTGAAGCGATCCTTATTCAGAAGATCCTCAATCTTAGGCATGTCACCAAGTCTGAAGAATACGGATTGTTTAGCTTCAATTGCACTGGGTACGCTCGCTCTCTCAGCAGAAGGATTGGATTGGACTTTCAGGGATTCGCCAATTTGGGCATAGGATGTCAACTCGGAGGAAGCCTAGATTTTGATAAGCCGACTCCAACGGAAAGGCCCTACCTTACCGGCGCGGATCATACAGAATTAGAGCTGGAAGAGAACAAATCACTAATCATAAGGTACGAGGCCCATCTGCACTTTGACTCCCTTGAGGATGCGCTCCAAACCCTAAGAAAAGCTATTATCCAGCTTGAAACAGAAAAGGCGCTGGATGCTCAAATTCAAGCGAAGCTCACTCAGTTCTTTGTGGATCAAGGTGTGACTCTCGCTGCAGTGCCAATCTGGGAAGAGCTTTATTTGCAGCTCTTGGAGTCCGTGGATCGAACGGACGACAAGGAGCTTTTTCTATGGTTGGCGGATTTGCCAATCAATGTGTTTCAGACTCCAAAAGCAACTGAGATTTGGAAGCCGCGAATCCGAAAGTTATCGCTCGATGCAAGGTACTTACTGATACAGCGCTATGGTATCGCAGCATCAGCAGTCGAGGAGATGAACTTAGAATACCTCCGAGAATGGTGGGGATTTGGATTTCCGTCGACTCAATACGAAGCGATCGACAATTCCGTGATCAATGACTCCAAAGGTCCGAAGTTTTGGCAGTTGTCGAGTGACCCCGCAATGCCCAACCAGCCCTATCGTGACACCGGCCATTCGCATGTTTTATTGAGAGTCGATCCTGAGACCTTACTTCCAGATCAACTCGACATTTATTTCAAAAAGGAAGATGGAAGTGTTTGCACAGCAGCTGCGGCAAATCCTACAAAAATATCTCCAGGATTTTCGCTAGAATCTTATCCGCCAGTGGAAGTAAAAAAATGGTCCGAACGTGGCTATTATAGTACGGTCTATCGATCCCATGCCGATCTCACCTGCAAGCACCCTTCTGGGATGATCACAAGGTTGAGTGAAGTCGCAATTGAATTCACGGTGATTCGAGGAGTGCGGACAAGCCTATTGCAGGTTTCGATCGGACAATTTGGAAAAAATTTTTTGGCATTCCATCAGCACCCGCCACGCCCTGGTTTTCCTAGAATCACTGGATGGGAATCGGACTTATGGAATGAGGACCGAGCTTTTGTGCTCACCTCACGCTCAAATCTTTTTCAACTCGAAAATGTGCCTCGTGAGAAAGCGTCCACTTCCAGCTTCCCCAGCCTAGAGAAGCGCATCAATGAATCTAAAGTGCCGTTTAGTATAGAAACTCCAGCTGGAGGCCACGACAAATAACTCCTGAGAACTTACTCGGCCAAACGCCCTTTGGGCTCCCAAAGGGAGTACTGCTCTACGCGGTAGGTGCCATAGGGAGTCTTTGGCTGACTGACATATTGTATACGGCTCGGCCAGAGGGTTGCTCGTAGCTTGGTGTCCTGACTGGAAGGCTGTCGATAGGTCTCAGACTTTTTAGGGGACCAATAAAGCATACCCGGTCCCGATGCCAAGGTCAGCGCAGACGGAATGGAATGACGAGTAAGAGCCTTGGGTGCACCCTCAGCCATAGCTACAGACGATTGAAGAACAAGAAAAATCCAGGCAGTCAACATACGAACCCCTCCTGCGAGATTATTAGTATACTATTTTAGTATATTAATAACTACCAGTCGATGGGTTTCGTAACCAGCTAAATTAAATAGCTTTTTTGATACGACTTATAAAAAAGAAAACAGCATCTTGATGTCTTTGTCGTCAAAGGAGAGCCCGGCGCCAAAGGAGTAAGCGACTTTGCCGTTTACCTTTCGGATCGAGTCCAGCCCTCCATCTATATAGATCGTGCTGAGGTAAGGACTATTGGAAGGAAACCAGCGCAATAAAACTCGGCCATCCACCTTGGTCGTACTTGACGAAGTGCTGGCATAACCTTGAGTAATCAATTGGAGACGGTCTTCTGTTCCTTCTGAACCCAAATTCCAACCTACCGCAATAGCTCCATCACCGTGGAGAAATCCGGCGCTGAGGTCCAGTCGCTTCCAGAGCACTTTGCCAAGCATTCCGGTAATCAGGATCGCGCCTGACTCCTCTTCGACTACTTTGGACGAAGTGGTTGATGTGCCAGAAGTCACCGTGATGGTCTTGGTAGTAGTTTTTCCTCGCGGATCAACCGAAGCTCCCAAGAGGTAGTAGCGGTCTTCCTGCGGCCAAATTCCGATCAATGCTCCAGCGCGAGTGCCACTGTAGGCCGGAATGTACTCCGTCAAAAGTGTTACCTGAATTCTCAGACCACTCACCTTGCCCAACATGGTATTGATATTGCGAAGCGCTTCTCGCAATTCTTCTGCATAACTTGGGTCGTTTAGCAGCATTCCGACAGAACCCTTACCCTGATTGATGCGAGTCATTTGATCGCGCATTTGCTCGATCGCATCCTCCAACTTGGCAAGTGTGCGTTGTGCAGTAGAGGTCATACCGCCCTCAGGAGACAAAGCCTTTTGCGCATGTTCTAAAGTTACATTGAGTTTGCGAAGGGTATCGCGAAGTTCTTCCGGCTTGATCGCGTAGTTGAGGGTCTTGGTGATGTCTTTGAGCTCATCCACCAATCCGTCCACTTGCTCGACCAAGTGCCCAATGTCCTGGCCAGATTTTTCGACAGGTACTTCTTTCGATGTTGTTTGTCCTCGGGCGTACTGCACCCAACCCATTGCAAAAAGCAAAGGTGGAAGCGGAAGGGATAGCCTACTCTGGTCTTTTGATTCTCGTGGCGCATCGCTCTGCTGATGCCTTTCGCGCCGTCGAATCTCTCGCCGCTCTTCTCGAGTGGGACCTGGGGTCACCTGCGCGGCTGGTTGTTCAACAATACCGCTTTCATTGCGGTCGCCGATGTACCGAACGGGCTTGAGTTCGACAAACTTATCACCCAAAAAGCCCTCGCCACGAATGTAGGCACGCGTCTCAGGTAGGACCTGCACAGGCGCGGTCAAGCAAATCGCAAGCTTCACGTTTTCTTCATAGAGCTGAACGTATTTCAGGAAGCCAATCTGCAATCCCAATGATCGAATAGGGGACTTGGTCTTGAGGCCCGTTGCATCCGGCACATGGATGTGAATCAACTGACAAGGCCTCCACCAAAAAGGGCGATCATTGACGTAAACAGAAATCGCCCCAATGAGCAAAATTCCTAGGATGGTGAAAATCCCAACCTTGAATCGAATGGACCAAATATTTTCTTCCTTCATAAGCTCCAACGCTTTCTAAAAATAAAAAACTACAACTTCAGCGGATAACTCACCACGGGCAAAAAGGTCGTAATCAAATAATCTGAAAGTAAGATTGCCAAAACACTGGCAACCACAGTTGTGCGAGTCGCCAAGCCTACTGCCCTAGCTCCTCCCTGCGCGTTGTATCCGCAATAACACCCAATCGCCGTCAGCAAAAATCCGAAGACCAAGCTCTTGATGATCAAGTGAGTAATATCCAAGAAATCTACATAGAGGGCATAGACTTCCCAGTAGGTGGCGGAGCTCAATCCCATAATTCCACAACCGACGGCCGCGCCCGAAAGTGACCCCACTCCACCAAAGAAAGCCGAAAGGATGGGCATCATCAAGACGCCTGCCAAAACCCGCGGAGCAACCAAGTACTCAATAGGATCGACCGCCATAACCTCTAGCGCATCAATTTGCTCCGTGATCCGCATACTCGCCACTTCGGCCGCCATTGCAGCACCCGCTCGACCAGTCACCATAATCGCTCCAAAGACGGGGGCCAACTCTCGGAGCAACGCTGCACCGACACTACCGCCAAGGATCGCTTCCGCGCCGAACAAATGTAGGGCCACATAGAGCTGAAAACCCATGACGGCGCCAATAAAGGTGCCCGCGATGACAATGACCCCAGTGGAACTCACGCCAATGTATTCGCAATGCCTGAAGAAAAGGTCTCGACGCTTCCACAAATTTCGTGAAGCACTGATGATCCTCCCCACAAAAAGAGTAAAACTACCAAGCTTCGATACACCCTGATGCAACCAATTGATTAATGTCACGACTGCCTCAGTTAAAAACAAAATCGCAAGGAAGACAACCTCCATCAATCAAGGGAATTTTATCGGCCCCGACTTCCCCAATTGAATCCTTGCCTGATCTGATATAGGCTCCGCCGATATGCACGCTGTTCCAAGCCGAATTGAGCCCGCCAATGACCATGAAGCTTTCATCGAGTGGCACTCCGGGGAGCGCTATTTGATTCCCTATCGCACGTTGCGCCTTCAATGCCCTTGTGCAGGATGCGTCAATGAGCTTACGGGAGAAGTCACGCTGCAGGAATCTAGCGTACCCAAAGACGTTCACCCTACAACCGTAGAGCTTGTAGGAAATTACGCAATCCAATTTGACTGGAGCGACAAGCACCGGACTGGGATGTACCATTTTGACCGGCTTTTTGAACTCTGCAAGAAGGCCGGAAAGCCCCTAGAGGCTGATGCTTGCGAGCATGGCTGCGACGACCATCATTAATGAATAGCGGCTGGCCTCGTTTGACAAGCCTGACCAAACTTGGATGTATCCTGTTTTGGACTTAACTAAATAGGGATCCATGTCGTTCTAGTCAGACGTGCAACGCTACCTCACTTTGTGCGATTTCAAAGAGAATTGACTCACGCCAAGTGCATCCAATTGGTTAGCAATATCGATAGAAGCTTTAAGAATGCCCACGGACACGAATCAATTGATGTCAAAGCATGGCTCTGTCGGAAGGACTTTTTTAAATCGAAACGCATAGCCACCTAGAACATTCCCTGCCGCTTTTGAAGCGCTCGCACTAACTTTTGAAGGATGGTGATTACCTGGGTTTGACTGATTCGTCGAAAGCGCATCATTTGTGTGGTGTCTTCCATCGTCGGTCCAGCCGGTGCACTATCAGTTAGCCAATAAATAGAAAGCCACTGAGCATCTGGATCAATGACCATTTCTGCTCGATAAGAAGGAGGATTGATCACGTACTCGGAGAGAAGCATTCCCTCCACTTCCGCAATGGCGTGGTTACTACTCAGAAATACCCAATGAGGATTGTTTTGAAGCGACGCGTTCGCAAAGTGACTCTCGTCCATGGTCGAAGCAATAACGGAAACTGTCCTCTGCTCACTGATTCCAAGAACCATCCATTGGTCGTCATCCAAATCGGAATTGCTCAACCAATAACCTGCCGTCAGAAAATCAGGAGAAACTGAATCCATCAAATGCGAAACCGTGTTGGACTTCAGCGATTTTAAAAGGCTGGGTTGACAGGCAGTCAAAAAAGCCAGCGAGCTAAGCAGTGTGAGTCGAAGGATGGATCTACCAAAAAAATTCATTGGGGCTTTCCTCATCGTGAGAGGTTTTTTCTACTTGTATCTGATGCAAACAGTCCATTACTAAATCGCTTTCAGACCAATTTTAAATTTATTTTATTTAAATTCAGATCCACGTCGCAAATCCGAGTCAAAAAAATCAGAAAAATTTACCGGCTTCGAAAATAATTTGGCGGAACCAAATACCTGATCGTTAAATTCCAAATAATTGGAATTATTTCAAATTACGATTTGAAATTTATTCTCCGACTATTTCAATCATGTATAAGTGTTGGAAATCAATCACTTTTTTTAAAGTCCAACGAAGCGCCTCCGATAGGTGTTGTGACAGGTAGGTATGGAATGCCTAGCTGGAAACAGAGTTTCAGATCAAGGAGGAAAAATTGAGACCCTAGGAGGATGAAATGAGTCTGCGAATTAAAACAAACACACAAGCGATTTCTGCCCAGAGATCCTTGATGAATAATAAAGACCTGCAAAACGTTTCTTTGGAACGTTTAGCATCGGGCAATCGAATCAACCGCGCTAGTGACGACGCTGCTGGATTGGCCATCAGTGAAAAATTAGTCGCTAGTTCACGAAGCTTGCGCCAAGCAGAAAGAAATTCAAACGACGGTATCAGTTTGATTCAGACGGCGGAAGGCGCGACCAACGAAATCAGCAACATTCTGATTCGTTTGCGCGAGCTCTCGATCCAGTCTGCTTCAGATACAGTCGGAAACATCGAGCGCGGCTTCGTTGACAAAGAAATTCAGCATCTCAAAAGTGAAGTGGACCGCATTGCTCAGCTCACTGAATACAACGGAACCAAGCTTCTGAACGGAGAAGGTGGTGCGCTAGATATTCAAGTTGGTATCAATAACCGACCTGATCAGGATCGTCTGACCTTCAATGCTGCTGAACAAGTTGTCACGACAGAAGCCCTTGGAATCGCTGATGTCACTACGACGTCCAAGGAATCTTCTCAGCTAAATTTAGAAAAAATAGACTTAGCCCTCAACCGAGTGAACGAAAATCGCTCGGCTCTCGGAGCTCTTCAGAATCGTTTGCAATCCACGATTCAGAACTTGAACATCTACCGTGAGAACTTGAGAGCAGCCAACAGCCGAATCCGTGACACGGACATGGCTGAAGAAACCAGCGAGTTGGTCAAGCAGAACATCTTGACCCAAGCAAATATTGCGGTGTTGGGACAAGCCAACTCCAACCCGCAAGCAGCGCTTCGACTTCTTCAGGGTTAATCCCTCTGAGTTAAGCGACTGATATTCGCAGGTTAATCATTCTCCGATTTATTAACAGGGGCCTCCTTGGATGCGGGGGCCCCTGTTTTTGTTTTTAGAGGTTGCATTCACTCCCGATTTTTCAAACAACACTAGTTGAAATTCCGAGCAAAAACTCCGATACGTCTTTGATATGTTGCGAGTTTTGCTTATTATTGCGCTCATTTTTGCACCCCCAGAATCAACTGAAGCGCGTCCACCCTCCACACCCGCACCCCTTTCTCATGCGTCTGCAACTCCGACTGAACCAACCAAGCCTCTCTCGCAGCAACTCGGCGCCTTCCAGCAAAGGGAGTTTGAAGCTCTTAGCGAGTGGATTCGGCAACGCTTTTGTGAAGTCTCCGGAATGAGTCCCGACAAGGTGGAAGTGCGTGTTTCGGAAAATCACCTAGCGGCGATTGATACCACGACGCGACGAAAGTCATCGGGGGTAGTGATCCATTACAATCCTTTCCTCATCGAACAATACGTTAAGAGCGATAATGCCTTGAACAGCATCCTACGACACGAATATGGGCACGAAGTGCTAGATGCCACTCAGATGCAACGAGCCGCAACCGCAATGCAGGCGCGCGAGGCCGCTAAAAAGAATCCTGTTCTATCCACCGAAGAGGCGATCGCGGCTGTCACTCGAGAGTTTTCTGTTCCCATGGAGCACTACTGTGACATCTACGCCACGTTGCACGGTTTACGTGCGGGGGAGTCTCAGCAGCCTTTTATGGAACTCTTCAAGACATTGCCTGGGAATCGTGAGTACTTCAGTCACACACACCCTGCGGGACTCGATCGAGCTCACACCATCGAAGTCACAACAGAATGGGCCAAGCGCCACAAGGAATGGATGCCCAAGGGCCCCGAGACCCTAACTACCGTGGGTTATCAACGCATTGGCGAGCTATCGAAATACATTTCGCAATACTATGCAAACTATCATCGATGGGCCAACAGCCCGGAAATGGATACCGAAGTACGTCGACAAATCGACGAAGCCAAGAAGAAGGTCGTCGATACCTTTTGGAAAAATTTTGATACCGAAATCCATCGACGCGTGAAAACACGATTGAGTCATGAGCCCAGGTCCGGCGCGATAGGCCTGCCTGAAATTAAAAACACAACTTTTACTTCCACTCAGAGCGAATACCTCAAAGAAGTAAATCGGCAAGCGAAGCAAGAAATCAAAGCTCAGTTTGTCGAAATGCTGAAACGGTCGGTGAGCCGACATCTCCCTAAGGGAGCCAAAACCCCCAACGAAGCCATTATCCAAACCGTTCAGGCCAAAGACGTTCTCTATTCTCTCCTGAAGGATTCTGTGACCGCTATACCGGGCTTTGATCCCCAAAAGATTCAAGAAGAAGTGAAAAACCTCTTCGTTCAACGCAACCAACGCCAACTTCAGGCGCTACTCGCCAATGCTGATGTTCCTAAGCTGTTTCAAACGGCACCGGAGCATGCAGTTCTAACCATCGCTCAGGGCCTCCCTGCCCACCAAGTCTTTCAAAACCTTCACCATCTTTCAAAGTTGTTCACCCCGAATACCATCGGAGCTGTCGTTCAACACAAAGCGCGTTCCTTCAATGAATGGGCCCGCGTCGCCAAAAAGGATGCGCGGGTCCTTATCGACGCGCTCAACTCCGCTGGTCATCTCTATCTGGTGCAGGACATGTCCCCATGGAACGCCAAAAAAGCAGAAACCGTGCGCGGCCTGGTTCAGCACCATCGAAGCGCAATTCGAGAATGGGTGAAGGAAAATAGCTATGCGACCAAGCGGATTGAACATAATGCCGCCGACTTTGCCGCCTTTGGTGCCGAACCCCATTTGTTTTTAGAACCTTCAGAAATGGCGAAGGTCCTGGACATCAAGGCCTTAGCTGTAATTGTCACAGATCCGAAGATGACTTCCAGTAAAGACCCTTATTTAGAAGCACTGAGAACCCAAGAGGCTAAGCACTTAGCGGCTCTACAAGGACGCGAACCCGCAACTTCCGTTGGACGGCTCGATGCTATCCAAAACGCAAAGGACTTTATTCGAGCCACAGCAGCTGATCCTTCTCTCTCCTCAAGACTGCAAGGAGGCTTGAAATTGAGCTACGAAAAAGAGCTCAAGAAATGGGCCGAACTTCCTTCAGATGAGTTTCTGAAGCTATGGCGCCTTACCCTAAATCGACTTTCAAACTCTTACCGTCGTGACCACGAAAGCATCGAAGACGTCTTGGTAGCCCTGGTTTTGAGATCCGATGAAGAAAAAAAAGCAGATGCCCTCTTTAAGACTTACCCGGAAGCGAAAATTCCGGCAGTTCTAAAGCGACGTATTCGAGAAGAACGTCTAGCTATGATTGAAATATCGATGAGTTACTGGGATGGATCCCCGACCTTGCGACGACTTGCCCTGCGCAATCTCTCACTCGACGAGCGAAAAATCCTGGCCGCTAAGATTTTGAATAAAGACAACTCCCTTGCTTATCACGTCCACTGGCTTCTGGAGGGGGACCAAACTGCGGAGCTTTTTCGGTCCCTGGCTGTTCCGGCCGCCGAAAAAATTCGGCATGTGAAAAAGCTAGGCCTCTCACCCCAAGGCGAGGAACGTCTCGTAACTACCCTGGGTGAAGATCTCCTACAAGAAGCACTTCGGGACGACAGGTCTCTCCGAGCGTTCAGTCAATCAGCCTATCAGAGCCTTAAAGAATCGCATGAAGACCACACGAAGTTGTTCAAAGACTATTGGGACCACAGAAGACAGGCGGTATCTGCGGACACCTTTGTCCGCGATATCAAGGACATGATTGCCTGCTACCAAGGTCAGTTTTGTCATGAAATCACTTTTGAACAAGCACGGCCCTACCTCAGTCACCTCTCACTGGAAGAGCGCGTAGCTCTGCTTAGAAATAAACGGGATTGGCCCGAACTTGAGCAGGACAAGTTAATAACGGAGATCCTACAGAATTCCAGTTTCGATTACGATCGCCGTCTCGACATCGCTCAGCGCGCCAGTGGCTCCCTTTCTCAAAGTGAAAGGATCTGGGAAGAGCTCGTCCTCCCCGACTTGCACCAGCGTGGATACGATCCCGATCGTGCCGCAGCGGCGTTGAAGGCCGTTTTTAAAGAGCACCCCGAAACCCAATATGCAAAAGTCGACTCCGTCGCCAACGCCTTCCAACTCAGTGTTCGTCAGATTGAAACTTTGGAGGACACCGTTTTTCCAGACACGGAAAAGGGCGGGCTCTATAAGATGATTCAAGGATTTCGAAGTACCTTGCTTGGTAGTGGTCTGAGTTATGAGGATGGAAAAAGTTCGGCAAAAGTTACTCGGCACCGAATCCTTGCCCTTCGCTACCTTCTGGGTTTGGAAACGAGTCCTCACTGGGACTTTCTTCCTGAGTTAGACCGCCTCCCAAGCCTCGCACGCGAAAGCCTTATTCTCGATTTGATTAGTCCTCACGATCCGATGGGCCTATGGCATCCCGATAATACCAAGGGCCGTGCGGCCATATTGGCAACCCTCCTCGAGGGTATTCCAAAATCGTCGGAGGGCTACGCCAAGCTTGTCCTCAATGCCTACCTCAAGGCACTGGATCGATTACCCTCCGCTCCCCGCGCGCATTTGTTCTTGGCTCGGGCCCTGGGGGCCATCCGGCATTCCCAGAAGAAGGCCGAAACGACAAAAAGCGGCAGTCCATTGATTCAAGTAGTTCGACGAATCGTCGATGCCAAAGGTGGCCTTTGGGCAAAGATCACCCAGATGATCTCGGGTGATCCTTCTATCGTCCCTGATCGCACTGATCGCATGAGCCTTCAAAAAGCCAACGACCAAGTCGATGTCCCCGCCCGAAAGCGCGCCTTGAAGTACCTGGAAAAAGCGCTCGGCAGTGAGATTGAGGAAGTGGTCGAAGTCAAGACACCGCCTCTGGGCTCTGGATCGATGAATGTCACTCTCGAAGTGAAACTGAGAAACGGTCAGTCTTACGCCGCGCGAATGGTGCGCGATGATCCCGATCTCGAAGCCCAGTTTGAACGCGGCGACCTAAAGGCCACCGTTCATGAAATCCGCCAGAGCCTAGCCAAGCACGAATACGCCGTCGACCCCGTATCTGTGAATCGCATGGCCGATGGCATTGAAGAAGCCACGGAACTCCTGGCGGACTCCATGCAAGCCGAAGCCAATCTTCAACACGATCGCGAAGTGCTTCGAACGTTAGGTGCAGAGAGTGAAACCTCGCGCGCGGTCTACGACGGATTTGAAAGGGATTTGAAGGTCCGATCGATGGCGGTCCGGGAAGCGAAGGTTCTAAACTACTCCGAGGGCGGAGCCAATCCCATCCGCATTCTTCTGACTCCCATAGCTCGAGATATTCGCAATCAATCGCCGCGCCCTACGCAAAAAGAACTCGTACGCGCATACCAAGCCATGTATCGCGCAGAGATTCGAGCGCTCTTTGAGAAAGGCCTGGCGGACGCCGACGGCCACAAGGGCAACTGGCTCATCACTCGCGACCGCTTCAATCCGAAGATTCTCCTCGTCCATCGGATTGACCTCGCGCAGCCTGTCCGGCTTGACCCCAAAGAACTCGATGATCTCCGTGGTGTTTTCGCTGGGATCACTCGCCGCATGGATCCAGGATTGGTGGGCATCCCCCGCATTGAGGATGGCGATATGGCCAAAGCCTTCCTCGGCCTTGTGCGTACTTCTAACGAAGGACATTCCCAGGAAGCCTTAACCAAATCCGTCTTACCGGCCCTTCAAAAAGCGTTCAAAGGTCGACGAGCCACCAACGCACCCGAATTCTTGGATGAATGGCGAGTCGCTCTTCAGGAAATCTCAGGTAAGAAAGTGGAATTCAAACCCTCCGTCCGATTTGCCAAGAAGTCGCTTTTAGCGGCTCAACAGATTATTCACAGCACGGATCTTTCGCCGACCTCCTTAAAGGCCATGCAGAAGTTTCAACAACGAACCTTTGGCGAATACGTTCTGCAGACCTCTTACCCACGATTGGTCTTCTCCGCGATCGTGGCCAAGTTGCGGCGATGGTTTGTTCCGGAGCCTAAAGAGGCCGCTCCCGGTTTTCAGGAAAGGAGCTCGTACTATCGAGAGCTCTTAAGCACCATTCCGGATGAATCTTCGCTCAGCGAAAGGCAGTTTAACGAGATTCTAAAACAACAACCTGAATTAAAAGAAGAACTGGTGCAAGCCGCTCGAAGAACGATTGAACTTCCTTACTCTCAAGATCGAGCACCCGCTCTTGATTTTCTTCGACATGAAGACGCGAATTACATCAGGTACCTTCAGGAAACCCTTCGCGTTCGCGGAAAGAAACGCGGAAAGAAAAGTGGACAAGGGCGAAATGGATCGGGCCTACCAAACGATTTGGCCAATCATATTCTTGGCTTCGAGGTAACCGAGCTCTATCCCGATCTTCTACAATCTGAGTACAAATCCACGGTCCTTCCGCAATCGTGGATGGATTACCTTCAAGCTCATGCGCACGAAATCCCATCCGACGAACTTATCCCTACCTACGGTACGATTGAGGCCCTCGACAGCGAACTCGATCAGAAGCTGATGACAGAAATCCTTCACCGCGGTACCAAACGGCAATTGCTTCATTTGGCAATGACCATCGAAGATCCTGCCCTCAATAGGCAGATCCTAGCCCATGCTGCTAGTTCTGAAATGGCAGCCGAGATCGCTAAGAGCTATCGAAAGATAGCTGGCACCCTCCCCGAACTTCAACCCTTTATACGGTCAGGAGTCGTGCCGGCGGCGGAAATCCACACCCTTCTCCGCCTTGAGCCGGTGGACCGAGGGTTTTTAGAAGCCGTCTTCGATAGTCCGGTCTTCAACCCCGAAATGCAACGAACATGGATTGGACGCGTCACCGCCGAAACCGTTCAAGGTCATTTGCCGCTCGAAGAAGGACAAGAGTTGCTTCGACGCATTCCTACCGCAGCCAAGGAGAACTATGTCGTTGCCCAGAAAGCCTTAAGAAGTCTTCAAACGACGGACGTCTCTTCTCGAATCCCCGGAAAGTCGGGAATCGTGAATCTTGTAATCGAAGCGGGCGGAGAAAAGAAGAGAACCTTAGAACTGCATTTTGACGCCAGATCCGTCGAGGTTGATGGCGTTAGGTTTACAAAAGGCAAGAGCGCGCTCGATGATCGCATCGTCGCCTTGTTTCAAGAACCCCGCAAGAATTGGGAACGCCCCGACTTGGAGAAGTTCTTAAAATCCCTTCGTGGCCCTCAATTCACTGACTACTCCTTTTCAAACGAGTTGGGAATCTGGAGAGAGATCCTCTCTCTTGCCTACGATCATCCGTGGACTCATCAAGAGTGGCTCGCTCTTGCCAGCCGCCATCCGTCAATCTTGGGTCGCGACGCCTACCTGCATTTTCTCCTCAATTGGGGCCTACGCCACGTCGATGCGACTAAGATGCGGCCCGATGTCCTTCGAGAAATTGAACGCCTTGCAATCCGCCACAAAGTACTATCACCCAAGGAGCGCACCTACTTTCTCCAAAACCGCCCGCTCGGAAAACTCATTCAAGGCTGGGCGAATGCAGCTAATCCGAGCGTTTACTTGCACGCTCAGAAGACACCTATCGTCGTCACCGAATCCGACCTAAAAATCCTGGCATGGATCTCCGCCCACTCCCCGGTTGAAACGGGACCCTTACCCCGTCTTGTGATTCAGGATGACATCTATCACTTATATACGCTCTTAAAGAACGAGCGCGGAAATTCGCCTGGTCTTTATGTTGACGATGGAGCGTTGTTCGCCGACGGAAAGGACAAGCAGAGAATTGATAGAATTATTCCCTACAATGTCCTTTCCGCAAAGAAGGCAAAGGGCTCCAATCCCTGTAAGGGAGCTTTGTTGGAGAGTTTGAAGGATGGAGAGGACTAGCAGAGAATCCGGGCAATCCGGGACCCCGTAGTAATCGTTGAAGGGCTTCTAGCTCGTCGCACTATTTAGTAAAAAAGGGCTAATTTTGGCAAAACGGAAAGAAGCCCGGAGTGCCACCCAGCCCCAGTAAGGCGGGTTTGAAGCTAGGAGGCCTATGCGGGATGACAGGAAGAAGAATCAGCGAGGGGGGAGGGTGCAGAAAGTAAGTGCCTTATTACAGATTTATTACAAAACATTTATGCATTTTACAGTTGCCTGTTAGCCAATCAAAACATTTCCCTTCTTCGTGCGCGAACTCATTCTAAGTACTTAAATTAGCTTCTTCTTTCTTGTTGCACAACGGCAAGCCCTGCCCCGAAGTATGCGGCCTCCATCTGCACTCCCTTAGTACGATTGTGAAGTCCGCATAGGTGTTGAATGTTTTCTAAAGTCCCTACTCCTCCACGAGCAATCGGCACAATGTGGTCGTATTGAACTCGGTAGCGACTCTCGCATCGTTTGCCGTTTAAAGGACTATGGTACTCGCACTGGCCTTTGCTACGCTTGGCTACTTCGATCTGGATCCATTGCGGGATAAAGCGTGAAGGCTTCGGAGAAGTTGGATATAAATTCCTATCAGAAACGAGGCAATCATCCTTGAGTTTCTGCGCAAAAAGGGACAGATCTGGTTTGCTACTTTTTACCTTCTGCTTCTTTCGGAGTGGATCGAGTTTATCCAAAGTGGTTCTGAGGCTTAGCTTAAATAACTCCAAGGCTCCTAAGTTGCCACGTAGCTCCCGGAGCCTTTCTAGCATTTGCAGAGTTTCTTCATCGGCTTTGAAGGAGATAGATTCTCCTTGCGAATAAACTGCTGAATCCTTGCCGCCTGAGAGAGCGTGAGCTTCCCGTTTTCTATCTGAGTCCTAGCTTCTGGGACACTCACCATCAATCGCATGGCCGCAATACGAGAGGAAGCAGAAGCTTCGCAATAGCCTAGTTCTTTCACAGTGTATTCCCACAAGGAAGCGTATCCAAGCTTTGCGTGGAGCTTGCGATCGGAGATTTCTTTGAGGTGAAGCAGCACTTGTAAAGTCAATCGCTGCTCAGCTTTGGCAAGCTCTCGGATTCGAAGCTGCAACTGAGAATCCGACAATCCTTTGAGGCTAGAAGGCGATTGTTCGGTGCTAATATTTTTATTCCTTGACGCTTGAGAGGCGTATTGCGCGTGTAATGGGATGTTACGCATTGTTTGGACTTGCTCAATGAAAAATACACTTTTGTAGAAAAACTCGGTCAAGCAAAACCGACCGAAGATTTGAGAAAGAATTCTGAATTACAGATAAGATGATGAAAAATTACTTTCCATTTCGCGCGCAGAAAGGGACTCGGTCTAACAAGTATTCACACGCCCTGACTGAAGACCTCCTTGCCTTATCGCCCTCCCCCCTCGCTGAGTCTTCTTCCTGCCATCCCATAAGGACTTCCTAGCTTCAAACCCGCCTTGCTGGGGCTGAGATCTCTTAGATGACACCTTCCGCCAACTTCAAGGGCTTTCCTCATACCGCATTATTTTCAACGTTCATTGCGGAGACCGGACAATCCTCCCATTGGGCGTTGGGCCTGGTTTTTGTCTTGCCTGCATCGGGCCTTAACCCTAGGATTTTGTTCTAAATACTCACCTATTTATGTTAGATATCCAACCCATGCTCACCGGAGATACGTCTCATCAACCCCCACAGCTCCCCTCCCTGCCGCGGAATCCCTACGCGTATAAGCTCCATGACATCCTCCAAACTGGGCAGGGACTCGTCAGCATGAATCGAAACGCAGAGTCTTACCGAGGGCGTTGGTCGGAGGTTTTTCTACAACAGGGAATGAAGGCCGCACCTCGCTCTATCTGGGTGGAGATTGGTTGCAACGGCGGGCATATCGTTATTGATCGAGCGCTTCGTGATCCACAGACCGCATTCATCGGTATTGATTGGAAGTACAAGCAAATCTACCGCGCTTATCAGAAGGCCATTCGCTTTGGATTGAAGAACGTGTTTTTTATCCGGGCGGATGCGGCGAGGTTGCCGCAGCTATTTGCCGAGGGCGAGATCCACCGAATCGACACCTACTTTCCGGATCCCTGGCCCAAGAATAGCCACCGAGAAAACCGCCTTCTCTCACAAAGCTGGTTTGAACTTTGCGCCAGACTTCTTCCGGCCGGAAGCAAATACGAATTTCGAACGGACCATGCCGATTACTTTCGCGCAGTCGATGCGGCCGTCAGTGAATTGACAAAGCAATGGACGGTCACTCACCGCACCACTGATAAGCATAAAAATCATCCCTTGCCCTTCCAACTCGACACCCCAGAGGTTACTCTTTTTGAAAAGCTCTTTATCAAGCAAGGCCTTCCTATCCATGAACTCCATCTGCAGAAGTTGCCGATACATCGCAGCGAGGAAGAGGTTTAAACTTTTCTTAGCTATGCCCTGTCTTCCAATCTTATTGCTCATCACCTCTGGCTTTTTCTCGCCCGTATCGTGGTCGGACGAGGTCCAGGCTGCTTCTGATGTCCTCCCATTAGTAGAGGGAGACGGTACTTCTAGACCAAGAGCCACCATGGATCGCTTGAAAGATCTCCATGGTGACGATAGAAAAAAAGCCATCCAGCAGCTCCAAAGAGAATGGAAGACCAATACAGCCTTGCGAGCCGAGTGGGACAACTACCTTCTCTCGCTTACTCAAAATCAAATTCTGAACTTTAAAAATTCTGGGTTACCTATCGGTGAGGCAATATTTCAATCGATCATTCAACCTGAATGGCATGTAGTAGAAGACTTGGGACTATTGCCAGAATTACTCGGAGCACTTACCACCCAGGAAATAGCCTCACTGGCAGACGCCAATACTCCTTACTCAACACTCGAAAAAATAGCAGATAGTTTTCGATCCGTCCAAAGATGGTCCTCTTACCCAAATAAGTACTTCCCAGGGATCGCTGAAGTTCGGATGGAATTCCTTACCGCAATGCTGAATGCATTTCTTGAGCGAGGAAATACTCGAAGCGCTCAAGAGGTCTTCTTGCTATGGAGCCAGGGCGCTTACCCCTATCTTTCTGGAAATGTAAAAGGACATAAGCCAGAGAAATTGGCAGCCGAGACTCATAGGTATTTGTTTGCTAGCTTTCTCGATGAGGCGGAGCGCACGGCCGGTACTGCTTGGAGAGTGGCAACTCAGCGCGCCGAAGAAGCGCTAGCAGGTCTCGCTAAGATTGACCCAAAAGATCAAAGAGAAAATAGACATCTCATTCAGCGAATTAGGGAAGTGTACCTTGGCGTAGGAGCGAAGGCATCTTTGAAGATAGTCGAAGATTTTATGACCGGTTCCATTTCTCCTGCACCGCATGAACCTTCAGTTCACATTGAACCTAAAACTTTTGAACGCTTTTCAGAACCCGAGCGTAGGCCTACTTCAAAGTCCACCCTGAGACATGAGATTGCTGAATGCCTCAAGCTTGTATTTAGTCGCGACACTTGGAATTTCAACCGCATCCCTCCCAATACTAAAAAATAGCCCTAACGAGGCAGGTATCGAAATGCCACAAATACTTTTTGTCCTCTGGCAACTTTGACTTTCTTGGCAGGCACGGGGCTCCCATCGCCAAGCGTCTCGATCTTCACTTCATACTCCCCCGGGCTCACAGAAAAGCGGGCAAGCTGCAGTTCCTTAGGCAGGAGAAGCCACGACCTTGTGTCAGCCTGATCAGACAAGTAAAAAGCCAATTTTGTCAGCAATCCCAGTTCGGGACTTTTCGTTGCTTTTCCAACTTGGTCGCCAATCACTTCTTTGGCCACGATTCCGGCGATTTTTTTGGCAATGAGCCCACCGTATTTGTCGCGCAGGTTTTGAATGGCTTGCGACTCAATATTGTCGAGCACTACAGTAGGCCCGCGCTTTTCGCCATTCAAATAGACATCGGCTCGAACCACGGGATTGTACCGTGGGACAAACTGAGGAATCTGATACCAACTCGGATGTGGAACTTTGACGGGACCCAGCCCGTTTTCAAAAACCACCACAATTTCAGTTTGAGGTTTGCGTAGCGGCGCCGGAAGCGATTCCTCGGGTCTCAGCTTGAGGGCGAGAGCATTCGAAATACGGGCATCATCCCACTCACCTCTCGCTTCCTGAAGTATCGATGCAAAATATGTGGCAAAGGCACTCAATTCATACTGGCGCTTTCCTTCGTCGATCATTCGGGTCAACTTGCGATTGACCTTTCTTGCCTCCACCAAAGCATCTTCTAGGTTTCCTTGCACCGCATAGTTGATCGCCAAAAAAGCATTGATCAATACTTTCTCAAAATTCTCACCTTGGTAATGTTTGATCTGGTCAGAAGTGAGTAAAGTAGCACCTTCTGCGGCAAGGCTGGTGTAGTCCTTCAAATCCGCGGCTTTTTCGGCCTCTAAGAAATAGCGATTGCTCGCTTCATAATTCCCAGCAACATGAGTAACCATTCCTAAATCTAAAAGGAAGAGAAGCTGATCCCGACCTTCTTCTTCGGCCTTCAATCCTTTTTCGAGCGTTGCTTGAGCTTGTTCAAAGCGGCCTTGCTTAAAGTCGTTATCGGCATCTCGATAGGCAAGCCGCCCTGATGCGCATCCCGCAGCAGCCAATAGTAGGACCAATGCAAGGAGGGGTTTCACCAATTAAATGCCCAGGCGTTTTTTCTTAAATATTTTTCGAATCTCTTTTTCTTCCGTGCAATCAATGACTGAGGTCTCCAGATTGGTCATCTGGATGGTCAATTTATAAAAAATCAACTTCCGATCACCCACCTCTTGAATATGCGTACTCAGCTCGCCGCCAAATACGTAGTCAGCGCCGACTTGCTTCCCACGCTTCTTACGATGTTCTTGGGCTACATTGCCGCCTTCGTTGTACTGATATTCTTCTTCCAATTCCTTCCGGCCAGCTTTGTCTATGAATCGCACCTTCTTGGATCGAGCCAAGGCCGTACGGAATTTGTTCGTCAATGACACCGTATCAAGATGTTCCTCGGTACGATTTTCTATCTTTTGAACAATAACGAGGGGACCCGGTGCAGCAGCGTTCTTGACAGATTCGCACTGAGTTACTGCCCCAACCACCGAGTCAGCAAGTTGCTGCATATCCGCTTCATTGAATTGGTCATCTAAGAGTTCAACT
The DNA here is from genome assembly GCA_963169695.1 of Bdellovibrionota bacterium. GTDB lineage: Bacteria > Bdellovibrionota > UBA1018 > UBA1018 > CAUJDS01 > CAUJDS01. The sequence continues at coordinate 155,008 of CAUJDS010000060.1, read as the reverse complement.
CGATTGGGATCGTCGTATTCGCCCTTGGTGAATACCTTGGGTCCACAGCTCACTGCGCCCATACCCACAACGATTCCGAGGACTACGAATTTCAACGCTTGAATTTTCATTTTGCAAAAATACCGTTTCTTCTGTCATTTGACCAATGGAATTCTTTTGTGATTGAGGTCCCGGTAATGACCGCATGGGTTAGCTTTAGTATTTTGCATCTGGTTAAGTTAGGCTAAGCTGAACCATCGAAAACGAGGACCGATTCCAGAATGAACCCCTTACCCATTACCACCCATATTTTTGTTCAGGGAAAAGGCGGCGTCGGAAAGACCACCGTCTCCCGGGCCTTGGCTGAGCGTTTTGCAAGTGAGGACCTCGAGACGCTTTGGATGTGTTTTGAGGATCCGCTCCAGCCCCCGGATCAAATAGCGCCGAGGAAAATGAGGCCGCGATTGAGTCACTTCAATTGCCAGAGTTTTTTGGCATTTCAAGAGTATATTGAATTGAAAGTACCTATTCCAAAGATGGCCAAAGCTTTGCTCGGTAATAAAGCTATTGAGGCCCTCGCCAAAGCAGCGCCCGGAGTGAAAGAACTCGCGATGCTTGGAAAAATCTGGCACGAGCGGCTTCATTTTGACCGCGTCGTATGTGACATGCCATCGACGGGATTTGGGTTGGCGCTTTTTCAGAGTTTGGATTCTTTTTCGAAACTTTTCAAGGCGGGATCGCTCCATCGCGACGTGGAAGAAATGCACGCGTACTTTTCTTCTCCAGAGAAGATCACCCATTTGATCGTAACTATTCCTGAGGAAGGCCCCCTCCAGGAAGCCGTAGAACTTCGCGACCACCTTAAGAAATTTTTTCCAAAGTGCCCGGTCGAAACGTGGATGAATCGTTGTATGCCTGGATTGGACTTAGCGACACTCCATCCGGCAAAGGATTTTCCGTTGGTTACTAATGATCCAGCGGTTCATGCCGAGGCAAAGCGCTATCGTCAGCAAGAACTCTTGAGACCATTAGAGTGGGAAAGTCGCATTGGCAGACTTTTTGAGGAGAGCGTCGATGGCAAGGTGGCTCTATGAACCTTGAAGAACTGCTGTCCAAGCGCCGCGTAATCGTTACGTGTGGAACAGGCGGAGTGGGAAAAACAACACTCAGCGCGGCCTTGGCACTTCAAGCGGCGAGATTAGGTAAGAAAAGTTTAGTCATAACCGTAGATCCCGCTAGAAGGCTTCGCAGCGCACTAGGGCTTTCGCAATTAGGAGATAGCCCGATCGATCTCACCGCGACGATTCAACCACCCCTTCCACCTGGAGGTGGGTACTTCGCCGTGGTACCCGACCCAGAAAAAACCCTGGAGTCTCTGATTCACTCCCTTTCGCCCTCAAAGGAACAAGCCGAAAAACTCTTGAGTAATCCTATTTTTACGATGATGAGCCGCCAATTCTCGGGAGCGCATGATTATATGGCCATGCAGCGCCTTTTGATCCTAGTGGACGACCCAGCTTATGATTGCGTTATTTTGGATACCCCTCCCAGTCGCAATACCCTTCATTTTCTGAATGCTCCCAGGGTCTTAGGAAAGGTCTTTGAAGAGAAACTTTTTCAATGGGTGGCTAAGCCGGCAAAGAATTGGATGGGAAAGGGCCTTCAGATCGTTCTCGACATCCTTGCTCAATTGACTGGAAAGCACTTTGTCACCGACCTTGTCGCCTTTCTGTCGGGTGTCTTCCATTTGCAAGAAGGATTCGAAGCACGCATCAAACGCATGAATGCATTGCTAGAATCCGATCGATTGGGATTTTTATTGGTCACCGTACCATCTGCATCGACGCTTCCAGAGGCCGAGGCATTTGTCTCTCACCTTCGATCGAAGGGATACTACTTAGATGGCATCCTCCTCAATCGAACCCTTGATCATTTGGACTTTCAGCACGGCACTCACTCCGCAGATGCCGCTACCCAAAAAGGCATAGCCATTCTAGAATCACAGCAACGTCAGGGACTTCAAGCTTCACTTGAACTTCGCAGCCGACTAGGGGAGCATGCTCCGCCGATTCACTCGCTGCCAGAACTTACTCGAGACGTGGTCACTAGGGAGGACCTTCAGCATGTGGCTGATCAGCTTAATCGCACTCATCCAAGTTCTCATGGCCCAAACTCCGATTGAAAATCAGCCTTCCCCTGATCCGGCAACCGTTCTTTGGGATAAGGGTCTGAAAGCAAGCCAGACTTCGAATTGGAAAGAGGCATCTGAATCTTTTCTGAAACTTACCAAGGATTTTCCCGCGACGAAGCATTTTGTCGATGCCCAGTTTGAACTGGGGCGATCCTATTTTGAGCTCCACCAACCTGAAGCAGCCATCGAACCCCTAAAATATTTCTCCACGCGAAGACTCCATTCAGCCCAAGGTAGAGAAGCAAGGCTGCTTTTAGGTTGTTCCTACCTTGCCACCGGAAAACCGCAAGAAGCCTATCTTATTTCGCATGAATTGCTGAAGCTCAAACCGCTCTCTCAAGAAGAGCGAGTTCGCAGCCTGCTTCTCAAAGGAAGTGCATCGTGGAATCGAAGGCGTAGCAAGGATACCCAAAGTGCGCTCCGTTCATTGGAGCATGAAATAAAGAAGTTATCGCCAGGCCCCCTTGCGACCGAGCTGCGCTCGGAAACACGATGGCTTCAGATTCAACTGGCTACCTTTCAATGCGGTAAGCTACCTACTCAAGAACCGCTCAATGAAGAGCAAACCCGCGATCAGTACCAAAGACGTGGGATTTGCCACTTGGAATCCATCAATCACCTACTCCAGGGCGCACTAGAGAAAGACGAGAGGAATTGGTTCCAACAATCGGCACAGGGGATTGCTGAAGCCATGGTCAATTACCAAGAAGCATGCAACCATCTCCCCCCACCTGAGGGCAAGAGGACTTCCTTAGAACTTCAACGCTACCAAGAAGAGCTAGGTGTTGTTATTCAAGCGCAATGCAGGTCAACGAAGGACAGGGCTCTTACGCTCCTCGCAACCTGGGAAGATCGCAAGGACCTGGACGCTGCTTATCGAAGCGAATTCGAAAAGCTTCACAACGAGATAGAACGAAAGTGGAATTAAAATGAAACCCGTCCCAACCCCCATCCATGCTCGACTCGAACTTGGCGAACGAATTTTTGAAAAAAGAACTGAACTACAAGATTGGTTCGCTTCAAAATCCAAAGCGAGTCCATCTCCATTTTATTGTTCCATTGATATCAGGGACGCGGGCTTTAAGATCGCACCGGTCGATTGCAACCTTTATCCGGCTGGATTTAACAATATTTGCGCAAAGGACATGGCCGTTGCGCCTACGATCATTCGAAATTGGGTCAACCGCTTTGCGGATCGCCAAGGACTACCTTCCTTTGGAAAATGCATCCTCATACCAGAAAAAAATACGCGCAATCTATTCTACAACGAAAACCTGCTCACCCTCCAAAGGCTGCTTCTCGAATCCAAAATTGACACCCAAATAGGGTGGCCAGAAGAAAGCGAAGGCGCTGAGTTAGAATCGATTTCTGGGGTGAAATTCCATGCCCATCCCTTAGAAAATAAAAACGGCAAATTGAGCATTGGCAATTTTGTGCCGGATTTCATCCTTTTGAATAATGATTTTTCTAGCGGATATCCTACATTTTTGGACGAAGTTACCCAACCTATCCTGCCTAGCAAGAAGTTAGGTTGGCATACACGAAAGAAAAGTACCCATTTTGACCACTACAATCGACTCGCCAAAGCATTTGCTCAGATCATATCCGTCGATCCTTGGATGCTGACGGTTGACTCTGAGGCAGTTTCTCCAGTCAACTTCAATGAAGATCAAGGAATGGACCTCGTTGCTTCTCGGGTCGACCAAATGATTGCCAAACTCCGTGAGCAATACACTCAGCGACAGGTTGAAGAGACTCCGACCCTTTTTATCAAAAGCAATCAAGGCACCTATGGCATGGGAATCATGCAAGCCACTAGCGGAGAAGAACTACTGCAACTCAATCGTCGCGAAAAAAACAAAATGAGCGTAGGAAAAAACAAGTCGTCGATCGACAGCGTCATCGTTCAGGAAGGAATTCCCACTTCACTCACGAGCGAAGGCAAAGTAGCCGAACCCGTTATTTATTTGGTCGGATGTGAACTTCTGGGGGGATTCCTTCGGACCCACGAGGATCGCGGCAAGCTCGACAACCTCAACTCAAAAGGCATGTTGCTCAAGCGACTATGCACTTCCGATTTGCAGCAGCTGATGTTGGCCGATGCTCCCAGTAGCAGCGAGACGCCGTACCGCAAACACCTTTTTGAATTGGTCTACGGATCTATTGCCCGGCTTTCCGCATTGGCGGCAGGAATGGAGATTGCGGAAAGCGGTCTTTAGAATTGTGGGGCTCCGTAGTTATCGTTGAATTTCCTCAAACTCGTTGCGTCCATTTCCCAAATGCCTACCCAACTTGCTACGCATAGCCGTCTTCCTCTAAGCTACCGAACATCAACGCCTCGAATAGGACTAGTGCAACCCCAGCAAGGCGGGTTTGATTCTTCAACGAGAATTGCGGGGACCTAAAATTGCTTTCTGCCTACTAACGCCGAAGGTCAATGCTACGCGGCGCGTTTCTTTCAGTAAAATCGCATGACAAACACGGACAACCTCCTATACTTTCGAGCCATATGTTTAATCCCAATTCATCCAAGGTGGTAGGTAACGTTCTTGAGTCCATCGGCAATACACCCATTGTTCGACTCAATCACGTTTGCAGTGATGTTCAGGCAGAAGTTTACGCCAAGCTCGAATTTATGAACCCAGGAGGTTCCGTCAAGGATCGACTCGGCTATTACATCATTGAGGATGCGGAGAAAAATGGGCTCATCAAGCCAGGCGGCACGATTGTCGAAGGCACCAGTGGCAACACCGGAATGGGACTCGCCATTACTGCAGCAGTGAAAGGCTATAAAAGCATTTTTGTTCTGCCGGATAAAATGTCGAATGAGAAGATCCGCGCGCTACGTGCTTTCGGCGCCAAAGTCGTCGTAACCCCAACCGCTGTAGAACCCGAAGATCCGCGCAGCTACTACTCTGTCTCCAAGAGGCTTGGAGAAGAAACTCCTAATTCCATCTACATTGGGCAATACAACAACCTCAAAAACCGGGAATGCCATTACAGCTGGACGGGCCCGGAGATTTTTCACCAAATGCCATCCATCGATGCCTTTGTTGCCGGCATTGGGACAGGTGGAACCATTTGCGGCGTCGCTCGCTACTTGCGTGAAAAGAAGCCTGGCACGCAAGTCGTTGCCGTGGATCCCATGGGATCCATCGTCTATGACATGTACAAAACTGGAAAAACCAAAGGTGCCAAGGTCTACAAGCTTGAAGGAATCGGCGAAGACTTTTTGCCAAAGAATTACGATTTTTCCGTCATTGATGACATGGTCCAAGTTGACGACAAAGAATCCTTCTTGATGACTCGTGACCTCCTCACCAAAGAAGGTATTTACTCCGGTGTATCAAGTGGTGCTGCCGTTGTGGGTGCCAAGCGTTGGATCAAAGCTCAGGGCGAGAAAATGCGCGGAAAGAAAGTCCTCGTCCTTTTGCCAGACAGTGGCAACCGATACCTTTCGAAGGTCTATGACGATGATTGGATGGTTGAAGCCGGATTTTTGGATCGATCATCACGAGGAAGCGTACAAGACCTGCTACATTTTCTGCGCTTGCAGCCTGGTTCCGTCATGGTGGCAAAACCAAGAGACACGATTGCATCGGCTATCGAAAAGATGAAAGAAAAAGGCATCAGCCAACTTCCGGTACGTGACGATCAGGGCTGGATCAAAGGAGTGGTTACAGAAGAAAATCTTCTCGCCGCACTCTACGAAGGAAAGGCCAAGTCTTCGGATCCGCTGACCAACCACATGGTTGCAGAAATTGAATTTGTTACGCCTGAAGATCCTGTCGAAAAAGTCATGGATCTTGTCACCCACGGACGCATTCCATTGGTCGTTTCGGAGCGAGGCAAGGACGAACTCCTTGGAATCATCACCAAGATCGACCTCCTGGGCTATTTGGGATCTCGAAAATGAGTATCAGCTACGAAGGAAAAGGGTTTGGAACGCGAGCGATACATGCGGGACAGTCCCCCGATCCCACAACGGGTGCGGTCATGGTACCGATCTATCAAACCAGTACCTATGTTCAAGCTTCACCCGGTCAGCACAAGGGATTTGAATATTCGCGGACCGACAACCCTACTCGACAAGCCTATGAAGCCTGCGTTGCTTCACTAGAAGGAGCCAAACACGGACTTGCTTTTGCGTCTGGACTGGCCGCGATTGATACAACATTGAAGCTGCTCAAATCGGGTGACCACGTTGTTTGTTGCGACGACGTTTATGGAGGCACCTATCGCCTCTTTGAGCGCGTACTGAGCAACTATGGCATCACCTTTACGTTTGTGGACCTTCTGGATTTGGATAAGGCACAGAAAGCTTTTCGGCCGACAACAAAGCTTCTTTGGATCGAAACTCCTACCAATCCTATGCTCAAAGTCCTCGACCTTGAACGCCTCTGCCAATTGGCAAAGAAGCAGGGAGCCAAGAGTGTTGTCGACAATACCTTTGCTAGTCCCTACTTTCAGCAACCCATCCGTTGGGGAGCAGACATCGTCCTTCATAGCGTGACGAAGTACATGAACGGGCACAGCGATGTGGTGGGCGGCGTCCTTGCGCTCAATGATCAGACAACCTTTGAGCAATTGAAGTTTCTTCAGAATTCCGCAGGAGCGGTACCGGGTCCGTTGGATTCCTTCCTTGTTATGCGAGGACTGAAGACCCTTCATGTCCGCATGGACCGCCATCAACAGAACGCCATGAAAGTGGCGTCCTTCCTAGAAGGACACTCCAAGGTTGAACGCGTCATCTATCCAGGACTGAAGAGCCACCCTCAACACGAAATCGCCCGAAAACAAATGACCGGATTCAGCGGAATGATTACGTTTGTCATGAAAGGCGGACTCACGGAAGCGCGCCGCTTTCTGGAGCGTGTTCAGCTTTTTGCCCTGGCAGAAAGCCTCGGCGGTGTTGAGTCCCTCATAGAACACCCAGCCATTATGACTCACGCGAGTGTGCCTCAAGCTATCCGGGAGTCCTTGGGAATTCGAGACGGATTAGTAAGGTTGAGCGTCGGAATTGAGGATGGCGACGATTTGATAGACGACCTTCGCCAGGCTTTTGATTAACTGATCTCATTTATAAGATATTATAACCTTGCGTTTATGTTCGAAAGTCGTACTAATGTAGGTATGCGAAAATTTAAGCAGTGGCTTAAGCAAATGTTCAAGGCCCGTGGTCCGCTCATTCTAGCCTGAGCGTCCTCGAAGTCCTTATCCTACTCGTCTTAGCTTTGTCTTCCGCAGTGGAAGCACATTGGATCGCATACCCAAAATCATAATTGAGCAATCCTGAGGCGGAAATCCCTCGTCTTCTAGTCTTTCTTTGATTCCAAATAAAATCTCGGTCACCATTTTCTTAGGCGGCAGCTCCGCATTGGCCTGAACCCATTTCTCAAACCGAGCTCGTGATCCCAGTCCCTCCAATATTCCATCCGACACAATTAAAAGTCGGTCTTCAGGAAAGAATTGAACTTCCTCACCTGCCACATCGGTCCAACCACTTGATGTCTGCAAGGGCTTCCCTTGTGTCGGCAGACGATCCAGCTTTCCATCCGACCGAATGACGTAGAGTAAACTGGAACCCAAGCTGACGTAATTCAACGTGCGATCCTGCGCACGATAAATTCCATAGAGGACCGAAAGGTGATCTTCCTCACCAAGTCCTCCGATCAATTCTCTTGATACACGTTCCAGAACCTCCGCACTTTGAATAGTGTGTCCATCCGCTACCGTCGCCGCAACCCGCATCATTGCTCCCATAACAAAGCTCGAAAGTCCGTAACTAGAAGCATCTGTGAGATAGAACGAAAAACCGTTATGATCCTTTCCTTTGATGAGGTCAAAGTGATCCCCACCGGATCGCTGACCTACCAGGTACCTGGATACGACATCAAATCCCTTCACTTCAGGTAGCCTTGAAGGAAATCGCTTTTGCTGGAGGCGCTCTGCGATGGCTAGGTCTTTTTGCAACTCTCCTAGCGATGTCTCCATGTCTTGATGAACTCGGCTCAACTCTTGCCACTGCATCGCGGTTTGAAATGCTTTGAGCTGTGTCAGCAATTCCATATCGGAATAGGGCTCTGAAGTGACACCATCTATTTCTCCCGTAAGAAACTCACTCGGAACCTCATCTCGATCCGAAACCACATGAGTAATGTAATGCGAGCGCCCACGTAGTCGCTTCACCGTCTTTTTAAAAGCTGGCCAATCCGACGCCACAAAGCACCAGTCGCTCTCAACGCCCTCTTGAAAGTAGAATCGAATGGGCAGTTCTGGAAGGTAGATTTGCATCAGGCTTTCTAAGCGTTTCTGCAGTTCCGCACGTTGCTGCGGAGATGTAACCAAAATCAAAATCCTCATAGAACGATTCATTCAGAATACCCTCAATCGAAACTGTAAGCCGAGACGAATGTCCCTACCTGGGTTGTTGGCTGTCCCAATTTCTTTACTGTACCAAACAAAGCTGAATTCAGACTGCTTCTGCGTAAATCCCAGCCCCAGAGAAGGATAATAGAGTCCATTCAATCCAGCCCGTATCGCGACCATTCCACCAAAATTGAGCTCCACACCCAAAGCGCCTCGACGCCAAGGCGAAAATCCCGACCGAGCTGTGAGGTCCCGCATTTCAAATACTAAGTTGGCAAATCCACCTCGACCCAATTTGGGTGATATTCCGATGGCAGCATCAAAACTTGTCGACTCGTTTTCGGGAGTACCCACGGGATTAGAGGAGAACTTATAGAGCGTCGTAGATCCATAGGTTGTCCCCAAAATATTTCTTGCGACAATATGAAAAGAAGGATTGTACTGAACAGGCAAAGTCAAAGCAAAGGACGCATTGTGAGAAAGGGCAGATCCTTGATTGAGTCCACTCGTATAGGCCAAATCAGTGCTTGCTGCAGAAGCGTCATTAGCCCCGCTACTGTCCTGAACCCATTGCAATGAGTAACCTAGCTTTACAATTCCACGAGCAAGCGGAATGGCAAAAGCCGCCGCAGGAATGATTTGATACGTGGACTTCGAGTAGATCCGAGAGGCATGATAACTCGACCAAAGATCGATTTGCGTTAGCACCCCAAATGCGAAGTACTTCATATAGAAAACCGGGAGATACGACGCCGAGACACTTGGGGCTTTGTCTGGATTGCTGCTAAGGGTATCGGCGTAACCCTGCAATCCATAAACTTTGTAGAACGACAGATCCGCGACACTCCAAAAATTTTGATTCGAGACCAGCGACAGATTGAGTGGCTCAAAGTGAACACCGTGCACTCCAGCGATCAATGCCGGATTGTAAAAAATCGCACTCCCGCCGTCCTCAGCAAGTGGAATAAAGGCGTCCCCCATGGCGGCACCCCTTAGACTCAAATACCGTGAGCCCGGTATTCCGTCCCGCGCTTCAACCAAGGGGCTGAAAAGCGCACTTAACAATACAAAAAAGGTCAGGAATTTCAATACCTTCGGGTCCCTTCTAGTGTTCTATCGGTCCAAGTTGGACAAAACCTAACGCGTAATAGTATACTAATTAGGTATACTTATGTTGATTGCGGGACGTTGATTTATTGGATTCATCTTCCGATAGGTCAGTTCATACGGGGGTTTTTTGACTCAGCCTAAGTTAGTGACGCCAGATTGGGTCTACGTATTTATTCAGACGTTGATGCAAGCCTTGAGAGAGCGCGATCCGTATACCTACGGCCATTGTTATCGTGTCGCTAGAATCGCCAAATCATTGGCGGAAGCAGCCGGGCTTTCTGCATCTGAAGTTCAGAACGTCGAATTCGCAAGTATCTTTCATGACCTCGGAAAGCTGTCGATTCCAGATACCATCCTCCTGAAACCCGGACGGCTCACGCCCGAAGAAGAAGCGATTATGCGGGAGCATCCTGCCCGAAGCGTCGAAATCGTAAAGCCCTTGGCTCGACTGAACCATTTTAAGGAAATTTTGCCTGGAATTCAGTCCCACCACGAACGAATCGATGGATTGGGCTACCCCCATGGCATCAAGGGAGACACGATCCCTCTTGTTTCTAGGATCATTGTCATTGCAGATACCTTTGATGCCATGACTACGACGCGCCCCTATCGCAAAGGCCTCCCCGTAGAAATTGCCTACAAGGAGCTAAAAACCTTCTCGGGCCGGCAATTTGATGAGCAGCTAGTCAAGACCTTCCTGGAAGCCCACCCTCATTGGGAAGAATACGAAGAAGAAATCACCGAAGAATTCGTTTCGACTCACTTTAAACGTGCTGCCTAATAGCGCACGGGAGATTTTCGTCCTATACTATCTGAAGGAAAGTTCATACTCTTGAGGAGAATTCAGAGTGAGGCTTGCTCTTCACCATAGAAAAAACGCGCACATCCTTCAGGCCGAAGAAGCATTGACACTTCGAGACGTAAGCGTGCTCACGGTTGGAGTGGATTCTTTACTCGAAAAAGGCAAATCTCCCCTCATCATCGACCTCACGACATCCACCTACGACAGCGAGAAGATCCTCCCTCGACTCGAGGCCTTGAAAAAGGGATTTCAGGAAAAGCAAAAGTCCGTCTTCTTTTTGACCCAAGATCACCTGTCGGACGCAAAGTCCATAGAAAGCCTTCTCGAGACCCTCGAGGAATTGGGCAAGCTCCGCGAAAAACTAGGGTCCCTTCAAGAACGCAAGCAGCGCCTTCAGAATGCCATGCAAACACTTCGAGAAGACGAAAGTCGCGCCAAAGAACTGAAAGCCAAAGGCGGTGAACTCCAAGATCGAGTCAGCCACCTCGAAAAAAACCTCCAAGCCTTTTTGGGAGATAATTAATACCCGCTATGGAAAGACCAAGAATCCTAATCATTGAAGACAATTCGGATACACGTCGCTTTTTGGAGATCATGCTTGGAAAGGAATTCGAAGTATTTACCGCTGAAAACGGCGTCATCGGCATCGACTATGCTCGCAATAAGTCACCAGACCTCATCCTTCTCGACATCATGCTGCCTATCCTCAGCGGATACGATACTTGTAGTCTTCTCAAGAAGGACGACAAAACCAAACACATTCCTGTAATCTTTCTTTCCGCAAAAAATACCGTCAATGACATCACTCAGGGCCTAACAACTGGGGCAGACGACTATATTCCAAAGCCCTTTGACTATAAGGAATTGGTAGCTCGGATTCGAACTCGCCTCCGAAAAAGTGCTGAGACGTCTGCAAAACCGGTGCAAGTGGGGGACCTTCGCATTGATCCTTCTAAGCGGGAAGTTCTCTTCGAAGGAAAAAAGTGCCAACTCACGCTTACCGAATTTGATATTTTGCGCTTTCTTGCTCAAAATGCCGGGGAAGTTGTCTCGCGAGAGAAAATACTCAAAAGTGTATGGGGTGATGACTCAGAAGAAGCAAAAGACCGCACCATTGATGTTCATATTCGCGCGTTGCGACGCAAAGTCCCTGGCCTCACCAAATTCATCATATCGGTCTATGGTGTTGGCTATAAGTTCGAAAAATAAAATCAAGGCGTTTTAGATTATTTGATATTCAAGCGAATGTCTTTTTTGATTTTACGCCCATTTTTGACTTCAATGGAAAAAGATTTTTCCATGCCAAGAACCGTGTTTTTGAGATCCAGGCGGTAGCGTCCGCTGGGTATCCTATAATTTTCGATCGGAGTGTTCAGCATCCACGTTTCGTTCGACTTGGGTCGATTCCTATTGTCCAAAGGAATGACGTAGGCCTGAGCAGACGGAGTCGTATAGAGAGTCAAATAGCCAAACTCGACAGGCTCTAACGGTACCTGAAATGACCATTCCTTCAACCCGGCATATTCCTTTGGATCCAAGATCATTTCCTTTTTGTAAGAAACAAATCGATCTCGCACGACCGTTATCTGAAAGGCCTTGCCCAATGGAACCCTTGCACGGGGGTTTTCGAGAGGAAGCGTGACTCCGTTAACTCGAATTTCGGTTCTTCCTGGACCATCCGGGAGGACAAGATTGAGCACAATTGAAGTAGCAACAACCGCTTCCTTGGCTACTGAAGTGGAACTTGGATCGCGCGTAACTGCTGTTTCGGATTGATAACGAAACACCCTATTCTTCAGGTCAAAGAGTATACGAGAATCCCCGGTGGTCACCGCGATAACAACCAAGAAACTAAGTCCCCAAACAAAGAGACTCCCCAAAGGAAGAGACTTCTTTTGAACCGGCCTCGGCCTTGCAACTGCTGTTCTTGTTCTTCGAAGGGAATTTCCTGACTGCGTATGGATGCTGCCATCCACTTCCACCTTTGCTTCATTCATCACACTGAGGTCGAGTCGATTGCTCGATCCTGTATCGTCAAGGTGATCCACCTTTTTCTTCTGAATAAAAGTGGGATCTTCCCGCTCTTGAGGCTTACCGTCCTTGTTAGGAGCCGTTAGATAAAGTGCCGGATCATTGCGCTGAGTGAGCAAGAGTTGCTCAGCTTTCTCATTCAATTTTTTCAGCCAACGACGGTCTTCGATGATTTGACTCTTAAAAGCATTCTTCACTGCAAAGGATAAATCCGAGGCAGAGAACTCCGGCGCAATCGTATTCAAGAATTTCTTAAGCGCTCGCTGCATTTCCTCCGCAGTCTGAAAACGCCGCTCCGGCTCTTTCGTCAGGGCCCTCATTACGATTCGATCCAACTCCTCCGGGATTGCGCCATTGTATTTGGAAGGCGGCTGAATGTGTTTTTGACAATTCTCGATCAGCTTTAATACGGCAAATTCATTCTCGCCCTCTTTCGAAAAGAGCTTACGACCTGTGAGGGTTTCCCAAAAAACGGTGCCCAAAGAAAAGAGATCTGAGCGCCGATCGACGGGACGACCGCTGACCTGCTCGGGAGAAAGGTAGCTTGGCTTTCCTTTGATAATTCCAACTCGGGTAGAGTCCACGCTATTGGAAGCTTTTGCGATTCCAAAATCGATGAGCTTTACGTTGCCATCATAGGACACAATGATATTCTGAGGGCTCACGTCGCGGTGAATAATATTCATCGGCTCACCCGTCATTTTGTCTTTAAAGCAATGAGCGTAGTGAAGTCCGGCAGCGGCATGTTCAATAATGCTGACAGCCAGTTCAATTGGAAAACTCTGTCCCTGCTCCGTAAACTTAACGATCAGTTGCCGAAGGTTTCTGCCATCGATCAATTCCATCGCAATAAAGGGTTGAGATTGAACCTCTCCAAAGTCATAGAGTTGTACAATATTGGGGTGATTGAATCCCAACATGACTTTGATCTCAGAGCGAAACATTTTTAGAAAATCTTTGTTCTCATCGAAGCCCGCCTGAATCCGCTTAATCACCACAAATCGACTGCCACCATCCGCACTAGCTAAGCGCGAACGAAAAATTTCCGCCATGCCACCTTGAGCAATGCGATCGAGCAAGAAATAGCGATCAAAGATTTTGAGGACCTCACGGCCCATAGCATCACCCCTTCACAGGCTTATCGTCCTGGGAGGCCTACCCCTTGAAGAAAAAAATCTTCCCACAAGGAATGAATCTAGTTTGAAATCAAGGCTTTGTAGCGGTAGGAATTGCCACTTTTTTAGCCACTGGGGCCTTTTCTGGCGGAAGGGGTTTCCAACGAATGGCTATCCCTCTGGTCAGAACCTGGCCTTCCGCGCCATCATCAAAACACTGCGGCTCCTTAAATACCTGGTTGGATCCATCAATATGGAAGGTAATCGAACGGACCTCAATGACCGCGTCGCCGCCGTTTTTCTTGGCGCTCTCTACCAGCTCCTTCACGGACTTGTTGTAATAGTTCTTACAAAGTTTAGTGTCGTCATCGTCATCTTGCTCGTTGAGCGTCATGAAATTGACACGACTTCGAACGGCTCCCAATTTTTCGAAAGCTCGGCTCGGAATCCCCAGATAGGCTTCCTTTGGAAACTTAAAATTTCGATGATCGGTATGAGGTAGCGTTGAGCAGCTATTCAACAGGAGTAAGACGAGAAGCTTCGGCAGGTTCCTCAAGGTGGTATTTTTCACCCCGATAATTTCGAAACGTCCACTGCCCACCCTCACGATGCTCCACATAGTTAGGAACCAATGCAACTTTGCCGCCTCCAGGAGACAAGTCTACCACATAATGCGGAATCGCCAGGCCACTGTTCCAACCTCGAAGTTTTTCTAGCAGCGCAATGCCATCATCTATTTTGGTTCGAAAGTGTCCAATTCCTTGCGCCATGTCACAGTGATGGATGTAATAGGGCTGAATGCGCATTTGAAGCAACTTAAAATTCAAATCCTGAACGATCTCTACACGATCATTGAGGTCCTTCAGCAATACCATTTGATTATTGATGACAAATCCAGCATCCGCAAACAATGCCGCCGCATCATAGGCTTCTTGCGTGCATTCTCTGGGATGATTGAAGTGAGTCTGCACATAAATAGGCAGGTAGGGTCGCAAGCGACGCACCAGATTTGGCGTCACACGTTGAGGCAGGGTAACAAGGTTTCGCGTGGAAAGTCTGAGAATCTCCACATGGGGTATCGAACGCAACTCCCTAAAAATCGCTTCCAATCGCTCATCCGACAAAGACAGTGGATCTCCTCCAGATACCAATACATCCCGAATCTCTGGTGTCCTTCGAATGTAATCAAACGCTGCCTGCAACTGACTCCATGGTGGAGCCGTTTCTGGATTAGAAACAATTCGCTTCCTTGTGCAATGTCGGCAATAAACGGGGCAGTGATGGGTTGCATAGAGTAGCGCCCGGTCGGGATATTTGTGAATCAATCCTGGGACTGGCATACGTGGATCTTCGCCCAAAGGATCCACATACTCCGAAGGCAATACCTCCATCTCTTTGGCGACCGGTACCGCTTGCATTCGAATGGGACAGTCTTCACGCATGGGATCAATCAGAGACGCATAGTAAGGGGTGATGGCCATTCGAAACTCGTCCAGCGTTGCTGCTACAGCGCTGCGCTCAGATTCTGAAAGGACAAACAGCTTTTCTAGTTCTTCAACTGTGCGCACACGATTCTGCTGCTGCCAGGTCCAAGAGTTCCAATCAACCGATGGGACATCCTTCCAAAGAGCGTGGCGATTCATGGGCTCAAAGCGATCTCTCATGCCACCTTCTCAGTCTCATTGCCCAGCGAATATGACCGCGCTTCAATAATTTAAAGGAAAGGGATTCCAAAATATTTTTTGAAAAACTTCTGCCCCAAATCAATAAGAAGAAGCAAAAAACTAACGCGATGGCGGCCCAATCCTGATAGTTCACGCGCCCCACCCCAAAGAGACAAACAACCGATACCCCAAGAAAGACACCAAATAGGCAGTCACCAAAAGATAACCAAATGAAAAAGCAGTCCATTTCCAAGATCCCGTCTCGCGCCGTATCACCGCAAAGGTCGATAGACACTGTGGAGCAAAAACATACCAAAGCAATAAACTTAAGGCCGTAGCCAGGCTCCAAGAACTCGCCAATTTGCTACCCAAAGAAGTACTTTGTGCAGCTTCATCACTTGCTTCTACCGAAAAAACCGTTGCTAGCCCACTAACCATGACCTCTCTTGCCGCAAATCCAGGCACCAATGCAACCGAAATTCGCCAGTCAAAACCCAAGGGCGCCAATGCTGGTGCAAGGAAGCGGCCCAGTTGGCCTGCGTAACTGTAATAAATCGGCGGTTCACTTACCTGATTGGATTCTACTTTAGGATAGGAAGATAGAAACCAAAGCAATAGGCTCAAAGAAAGAATGAGCGTTCCAGCTCTTTTGAGAAATATCACGGTTCGCTGTACCAAGCCCTGACGTAGGTTCTTGAGGTGTGGCCACTTGTAAGTAGGCATTTCTAAAATCAATGCTGGATTGGGTCCACGCAAAACCGTTCGCTTAAAAAGTGTCGCAAAGAAAAATGCAAAAACAATTCCCATGAGATAAAGGCCAAATAAGACCAAGCCCTGAACTGAAAAAGGGCCCACTACCCTCTCACTTGGAATAAAAGCAGCGATGAGCATGACATAAACTGGAATTCGCGCCGAACACGTCATCAAAGGCGCTACTAAGATAGTAAGGATTCGATCTCGTTTATTCTCGATCGTCCTCGTTGCCATTACACCTGGAATTGCGCATGCAAAGGAAGAAAGAAGTGGAACAAAGGAACGCCCATGCAACCCCACACTTCCCATGAGTCGATCCAAAAGAAAGACCGCCCTTGCCATGTAACCCACATCTTCAAGTAGCAGAACAAAAGCAAAGAGAATAAGAATTTGCGGCAAGAAAACCAGCACCCCTCCAACACCCGCAAGAACTCCTTCCAAAAGAAGATCTCTCAAAGCACCGGCCGGCAATACCGTTAAGAAAAACTGACTCAGTCGCGCAATTCCAGACTCGATGCCGTCTTGAAGAGGCGCCGCCCACTGAAACACTGCCTGAAAGATCATAAGCATGGTTGAAGCAAGAATGGCTAGACCCGCTACTGGGTGAAGCAAGACCCGATCCAAACGCTCTGTCCAAGTCGCCGGCGTCAAAGGCTTTGTTGTTGCAAGCCTGAGGATTTCGTCCACCCGTCGAAATCGATCCTGAACTTGATCCGCAGTCCACACTTTCCATTCAACGGGCGATTTCGAACCACGACGATCTGGAGGAAGTTCCACAAAATGATCGATTGCTGCAATCAAACCAGCGTTTCCGCCTTGCCGAGTCGCTACCGTAGGAAGCACTTCCACCCCAAGTTCTTGCGACAAAACATCAAGGTTGAGCAGGAGTCCTCGCTTCTCCGCTAGGTCCATCATATTGAGGGCCAAAACAATGGGAGTCTTTAACGACTTAAGCTCCAAAACGAGCGCAAGTCCTCGCTCAAGATTGGTTGCATCAGCAACTGCCACAACTAAATCTGGCTGCGGCTCTCCGTTCATCGTTCCAAAAAGTGCTTCCTTCGAGACTTCCTCATCCGGAGACCGGGCATCGAGGCTAATCATCCCTGGGAGATCGACGACCTGGACCTCATGACCTCGAGGAGTCGTCAGCCGACCCGATTTTCTCTCGACCGTAATTCCAGGATAGTTGGCTACTTTCTGATGACTACCTGTCAGAGAATTAAAAAGTGCAGTCTTACCGCAGTTGGGATTTCCTGCGAGCGCAATGACAAGAAACGAATCCTCACTCATCGATTCGACTTTCCTTCTATTTCGATTTCAATCATTTTTGCTTCGTCACGCCGAATGGCAACAACGGATCCTCGTACCCTTACTGCCATTGGATCTTTTCCAAAGGGCCCCTCATGTAACACTTCCACCTTGGTCCCATAAATAAATCCCATCTCAAGCAATCGTTGAGAAAGAACACTCTCGTCGGCATGACCTATGACTCTTCCACGCCCGCCCTTAAGCAACTCATTCAATCGCATCGTCATACTATCCCATTCCTCGATCCATCAGGTCCTTGACATGCTCAAGCCCCTCGCCCAAGAGATGTTCAATATGAATATCGTCCAAGGCATAGAACGACGCGCGACCCTCTCGCCGAACCCGGACCAGTCGCAAATTTCGCAACGTGCGTAAATGGTGACTGACCGCCGGCTGACTCATTTCTAGGATCTCTGCCAAGGTTCCTACCGAAAGCTCACCATGCGAAAGCGCCCAGACAATCTGAATTCGAGAGGAATCCCCTAATGCCTGAAAAGTCTCGGCTAAAAGAAAGAATCGCTTCTTTGACAAATGGTCGGTTTCTAACCGCTTCTGAACCCGTTTCCCTAGTACCTGGTCTGAGGCATAAAACATATAAACGAATGCTTATATGTGGATCCATCAACTGTCAAGGGTGCGGCGGCTTTGATGGCAATTGAGATAAGACCTCGTCTGCCACAAGGTTAAGTCCCTTCACTACGCGATCGGACATTCGAAAATTCATCGCCGCCTCGCGTATCCGCTGGCTCCACAGGGAGTTTGGATTCTCGAAATCAGACAAAAGCTCTTCTATTTCAGCTATCGTGAGGTAGCCAACGTCCAGGCTATGAAAGTCGTAACGCCTTGGCATACCAGGCTCTAGTTTCGTCCTGCCCTTGAGATACGCATCGAAGTACTTAGAAATATCCGTGCTGGTTCCAGTTGTGAGCAGAAAGGGCTTCGCTAGCTCAGCAGCCTGATTCAGACTGTTCACCCCCTCAATAAGGACGGGGAGGTCGCTTTCAACCATCAATGCCTCAGTGACATCTCGATCAACCTGACCCAATGAATAAACTAAAACACCCCGCGCCTTTACCTGCGGAAGAACGCCGCTCCGGGTGTCAGCAATGACGAGACCTTTCTGAATCGAAGCCTTCAAGGGAGTTTCCTTGAGCAGGTCTTCCAAGGGATTGACGCTAATCAAAAGAATGGGCTTAGGGTCCGGGTCCAAAGCCTGACGACGAAACAAAGCTTCAACCCACTTTGCCAAAACTGTCGCCGCTTCTTTGGGTACGTCAAAACCGTGAACCCCATACAGGTACCCAAGCTTCCAGCGATCTCTTTCTCGAAGGGCACTTTGAAGATTCTCTGGAATTTTCGTCAAGAGTGTAGAGGGCGTCATCGTAGGCCGAGTTCGCAAACGTTCGGCAACAAGTGCTGGATAAACTCGACGACCACTTTCTTTACTCACTACCGTGACTGGATTTTTCCAAAGAAATGGCTGAAGCACCAGTGCGATACTCGTATGTAGGTTCATGGAACGATCCGAGGCTGTCTCTCCTTCCTTGTCAAAAAACCCAGGAAGGTAGATTCCATTTCCAAAGCTTCTCAATTCCGAATCGACCCCTCCCAATAAGGTCAAGGGTGTCTCATCCAATTCATTTCCATTGGAGAGATCGATCCACTTTAATTTTGGATCTGTGCCCTTCCAGTAATGGGGGGAGAGGCTTCGTATCTTAGATTCAATTTTTCCAAATACCTCACCATCCTTAGAATGATAGACCACTTCAATGGTTCCGGCATACCCGAGGTCCTTGAGGTTCTCTACAATCGCCAAACCTGCTGCCACGTGTCCCATTCCACTTGAATTGCTCAAAGCAATTCGTATTTTTGGAAGGGACTTGAGCATTTGAGATACTCGCCTCGCAGGGCCCCGCGTAGACTCTCTTCCGCCCCCAAGTGCTAGTTGAATACAAGTTCTGAGCTCGTCTCTGCCTGCGAAACTTTCTGCCGGAAAAGCCGATAAGATGATAAATCCAATGACGATTCGAAGCTGGTCCATTGCCTTCCTCGTCTTCTTAGTTGTTCTCTTGATGCTTTGGGTCGGAAGACCCGTCTTCGAAATTCAACTTAATATGAGCATTACTCGGTGCCCGAACCGAAAAAAGCTCTCGAAATTCCAAGTTTTTTTTCTCCAAAATTCG
This sequence comes from Bdellovibrionota bacterium, assembly GCA_963169695.1. GTDB lineage: Bacteria > Bdellovibrionota > UBA1018 > UBA1018 > CAUJDS01 > CAUJDS01. The sequence continues at coordinate 135,503 of CAUJDS010000060.1, read as the reverse complement.
TTCTTGCAGCGTGCGCCAATCCTTTTCAGTCAACGCCACAGTGAGGACCCACTCTCGCTGTTCTGGGTGAGCAAGGAGCAAGCGACTCTCTCCCGTTCGAATTTTCCAAACCATCGCCCAATGGTGAGCTCCGTCTGCCATTGGATAAGGTGGGAGCCTGAGCCAGTGGTCACGGCCAGGTGTCATTCCTCGCACAAACTCCAACCAACGCGCATCGAGCCCATCTCGCATCACGAGCGTCATTTCAAACTCCCACTGCTTATGGGGTTGAACCTCAAACTGAAAAGGAGTGGATTCTAGCTGCTCTCGCATGAAACTCACGTTATCATAAAACCTCACCTCCGGGGGGATCGTAATGAAAGCAGTCCTAATCGCATTGATGGTTTTTTTGTCCTTGGGTACCTCTTCACAGGCGGACGAGGTCTTCACCTTTGTCGTCAAGAAACAGGAAGAGAAAGTCAAAACACGCTGGACCCTTGCTGAGTGGTTAGAGACCAAGAATAAGATGCGCTTGATGGACCTTTGGCTCGCCTTGCATTCACCCAGTCCCTACGAATTTATTGTCAGCAGCACTTTCCTCAATGGAAGCCAAACTCCTGGTTCAAAATACACAGGAGGAGATCTCTCCATCATCGCCTACAACTCCATCTTCGGCCTTGAAGTCAAAGGTCAAACCAAAGCTCCGGATGATTACTGGCAAGGAGTTTTTCGACTGCGCGTATTTGGTTACCATGACCAATCCACCAACATCACACTTCATGGTGGCCTCCGAACCAAACAGGGTACGGTTGGATATCGAAATCCTTTGGCTGGAGTCAGCCTTTCAATCTATTTGGCGAAGGCTTTTGGAATAGACGGCAGCTGGATGAAGATTCTTGCTTCCACTCCCAATGCTTCGGGGCTGGAATACTCTGGATCCGAGTGGGAAGGTGGCGCTTTTCTGGAATATCAATTCTTTCGAATATTCGGAAAATACTACAGCCACAGTAGAATGGCAGGCGCAATGGGATCCAGCGATACGGGTTTTGGCTTAGGTGCTAAACTTTATTTCTGACGCTGGCTTTCGAGTATTGCGATATTTTTAGCAGTAGCACCCAGAAGTAATTTCAATTTCTCAAGCTGTAATGCCGTAATTGCCTGAAGCTGCTTTTCTCCCTGACTTTTTGCAATAAGAAGCTGCTCGAGGGTAAGTCCCAGTTGCCTTGCCTCGGCAAGCGCCACCAATAATCCGCCCTGCAAAGAATACCGAGACACTGCGCCTCGCGCGAGGTCTTGTTCCAATTGTTCGACTTTGGCCTGAACGCTTCCTGCAATTCCAGGGAAAGCGGTACCCGGGATTCCAAAGACACTCGCTCCTGCCGAAGTGGTGTAGAGAAGATTTTCGGCTATAGCAAAGCCTCGAAAGCCTTGCATCTCTAATGCGGCTGGGAGCATAGATCGAAATCCCATACGCAAGCCCATCGGCAATCCAAAATCTCGAATCCAAAGCGGTGTTCGCAAAATGGCGGCTCCAGCCGATGAAGCAGTTAATCCTGCAGTACTTAGTAATTTCAAATCAAAAGGCAGAAAGCACGTCGCTGCCGTCAATGCCCACTGAGCATTGATGGCTGAATCGATGCTAGTATCTAACTCCCATCGCTGCGCGGGAGTGATCCAAAATCGCTGAGGTTCCTTAGATCCAGAAGAGTGGTGCTGCCAAAGTCGATTCCAGATTGCTTCGCGTTCCGCCCAAATCGGAGCCTCGTATCGAACGGCAGCCTCGGATTGCATCCTTTCGAGATTGGATCGTTCATTAGCAAAAAAAGTGAAGACTCCAGATCCCGCAATCAACCCTGATCTTCCCACTCCGTGAACTAGGAGACGCCCGCCAAATCGAGCCGTGCCACTTGCCAATTTCAGGGTGGTTCGCAGTGCGGTCGGTACCAACTCGGCTCCTTGCAGGATTGTTGAAGACTCAAGTCCCGCCCATGCTGAACCTACCGATGCCCGAAACCGTTGGGCAAATTGCAATGCCCTTGCAACTCGCCCCACTCGAGCCACCGCAGCGGCTCCATCTGCAGCACCTGCAATCCAGAGACTTCCTTTGACTAGCGTACCTACTCCCGCTGTGACCGCGGTAAGCAATACCATTTCACCCGCGCTCAAAATCAAACTCTGTCCAAATTCTGTCTCGGCTTTGTGGAGAAGGTAATTCATTCGGATCGAGCGCATGGTTCCGACCTGACCTTGCAGTGCCTGATCTTCTAAGGAGTCACTCATTTGCAGAAGAAGCGAATCATTGTCTCCTTCGCGCTCCATGATTTGATTGAGTTGGTTGGCCTCCAGTCGAGTGACGATTCCTTCTCGTAAGAGCGTAAGTTTTTCGACAAGCCTATCGTGGAGAATGGGCTGAAGTGCCGGACTTGCTTCTTGAACAATTGATTGGACTAACTCGTCGCCCGAAAGGCTTTGTCCCGCCTTTCTAAAATACGAAGATGCAATGAGGTCCCACACTCGGCGAGTTTGCTCCGATCCTGCTTCAGCGTCTCCAAAAAGGTCCAGCGAACGCAAGTCTTCCAAAATCAATGGTACCTTTTCAACCGAGGCACTCCATGTCTCTCGAGCTACCCCCGCAGCCAGCGCGCCATACTGAGCCACTTTCTGCCACTTCTGACCACGATCGCTTAACGCCAAAGGCTCAAGCCACCTTTGATAATGGCGAACAAGCTTCGTGAAGATCTCCTGTTGAAGAACCTTCGCAAAATCACGCTTCGCCTCCACATTCTGAGTCTCAAAGGCACGAGTAGCCTCATAGTCTTGTATAGACGAAGCCACCACGCAGTTGGAGACAGCATCACTACTTGTGACCGAATAGAAGCGAAGAGCATCCAACGCGGTATCGTCCGCACAAGGCTCCGGCAAGGACCGATCTTCAATCCGAAGCTTTTCAAGGTCGGATGCCGTCAAAAGTCCCAATTCCATATAGGCTCGACTTGCTTGCGCCATGGTATCCACGGCACGACGTTGCAAAGCAATCAGCAGACGCGCAGGTCCGCGGAGATCGTTGGCTCTTAGAACGGCTTTTTTAATTCGGGTAATCGGAAGATAACCGCCCCATTTTCCGTGCTCCATCGTTCGCGATTCGTAGTGATCTGCAAAATTGGCAGCGAACCTTGGAAAAGGAATGCCTTCCCCACCTCCACCAAAGATCCTCCCATTGGGTACGTCTTCAACCGTGACATCTTCCTTAACCGCAAAATAATCGCCCATCATTGAATAGGCATCTTCAAGCGTGGGAATCGACGGGACCTTCGAGCCTGGGACGCTAGAAACGGGCACCACCTTCATTGCCAAAAGAAATTCAGCAATGGATTCTCGAGTGGGCTCCCCAAGACAGATAGCAGTCTGGGTTCTAAGAACGACCTCCAGCACGCCAAGGACTTGTTCCTTTCGTACTCCCGTTTTCAAAAAGACCTGCGTGAGATTTTCTACGTCAGGGTCGCGATAGCAACGCAGCGGCTGTATCCATTCTTTGAAGGTCTGTCTCGAGATTTGCGGTGCCGCGCCTAAACCTTCGTCACAACCTTTGAGGTCACAATACCCAGCATTCATGATCCGCTTGGGATGATGAAAAAGGCCCTGATTCATAAGAGCCCAAAGCAATCGCTCATCCAGGTAAGGGACTAGCGCCACCGATTCGCCCAATTGGCGGATAATGACGCTCTTTGCATTGGAAGAAACCATCACACCGTTCAACACGTCCTGACTAGATTCCATCGCCAACGTACCAGCAGATCCGCGCACCCATGCAGAATCCAGACCGGCTTCGCCCAAGGCTGAGAAAAATTCGGTGAGTCGCGTTCCAAGCAATGTCCCTGCATTCTGAAGGATTGTCGGTGCAACATCGCCGGGCTGAACTTTTGCAAGACTCAAAGCCAAGGCTCGGATCAAATGAACCCAAACATTCTTGCCCTGGACAGAAAAAGTATCAGGGACAATGGGCCAGAATTGAAGTTTCCTCACGGAATCCAGCAACGCTTCCACCAGATCCGAGCGACCACCCTGTCGAATAATCTGTTCGGCAATTTTGGCTTTGACTGCAAAGAGATCGTACCATTGCATGTCTGCGGTCGGTGCCAAGTCTTCTTTCAATACCGATCCAAGGGCTGCCGAAGAGAGGTGTGGATAGTGTTGCATCACCACATAGGAGCGCATGGAATCCAGGCCCGCCGTCTGATTGAGGAGTAACTCATTGAGCTTGGGGTAAGCCTCACTCCCCAAACCGCGATCTACCATTTGAGTGAGGACCTTCTCCAAGAGAAAAGGGTAGGTTTCGTGGTCAGAGAGCTCGCGCAAAATTTGGGTGTACTCCGGACTCGCGTCTCGGCCATTGGCTTCAACCGCATCAGTCTTGCGATACGAATCACTGGCAATACCGTCTTGAGCTTGCAGGTAGCGACGGAGAACGCGCGCATCGTGTTTCTTGGCGAAATAACTAAGCGCAGAACTTCGATGTCCTGAATGAACCGCAGAAGAGGGATGAAAAAGAAGCCGCTCATAAGCATCCGAAGCTAGAGACGATCCCGCGCGATCAAGGTAGAACCCCCAGGTACCTAAGGTAGCTCCCAAGTCTCCTTGCGAAGCGGACTTCTCGTACTCCACTTCCAAGGCATGACGATCGAGCTTGTCCCAGTCTTGGGACCACGCCTGCCGTCCAGCCAGCAGCGCAAAAAATGATCCTAAGATGAATGCGGTCAGGATATTCTGCGTACGCACGACCTTCCTCTTACCTGAAGCCTTTCTATTACTGGTGTTAAAAAACCACGAGCCTCGGCATTCTAATGTAGTTGAGTGCTTTTGTATAGTATTAACAGCCGCTAAACTAATATTATGTAATATTGGCAACTCCTCCAGGCTAGGGCGCGTTTAAATACCTAATATTTAATTCATTTTTAATGGACCGCACACCCATGCTTCATGCAAGAAAGTTAGTCACAGTTTCGCTCACAAGGCTTGAAAAATTCAACGCGTAATGTTAAATATAGTGGAGTTTTTTTGTATGATTTACACACAAACGACGCGGCTCTTTGCATCCCTTGCTCTTTTGATCTCTGCTTCTGGAGCCTTCGCCCAAACGGCGAGCCTCGAAGACCACCGTCTCTTCGAACTCCTCCTCACCCAAGGTACCGAACGCGCAGGCGACCGCCTTGCCACCCAACTCGAGACACGATCCTCCCAGCTTCGAACCGCGTTTCTGATTTATCAGGACGAAATAAAACGAGCTGACCAGAAGGACGTGAGACCAATCGGTTCAAGCGACTTGCTCGGTGATTTTCTGAGTGCAACCTTCAGTCCGAAAGATTTCTGGATCTATTCTGCGCAGTCCAAACTCTTTGAAGCGCGTGTAGCTTATTGGACCGCACTTCGAAAAGTTTGGGAAAAGGAAAATGTCGCGCTCCTCGAAGACCTTCGCCTCCAATGGATGAATGCAACTGAGACCGAACAAAAAGAAAAGCTCGCCTCTGAAATGGAGCACCTCAAGAACCTCCTCCTCTACAACGCCCTCCTCTCTCGCTACGAAGAGGCCGACTTCAATGCCAATAAGCATGCTTCTCGTGGCGAAAAACAAAGCGAATTCAGTACGACGGAACACGCCGCTGGAGTGGGGATTGGTGCCATTGAAGGCTACCTCGCTTACAAAGGACTGAAGAAGGTTTGGAAGAACAAGTCCTTTGGCTACGGCAAAATCTTCGAAACTCGCCGGCAGTGGAAGCTCCTCCGCGATACCAAGGGAGGCAACCTCGTAGAGAACATCCAAAAAATTCGCCCCCACCTAGATGAAGCCATAACCCAATTGAATTCGGCCGGAATACAAGGTTATGCGGGCCTTCGAAACGAATACAAAGCCGTTGCGGCTTTTATGGATACTCACGGTGTTATGGCGGAGTCGCTGCAGAAAATTCGACGATCACTTTTGTCGAAAGATCCGGCAGTCCTTCGTGCCCTACAAGACAAAGGACTGGCCCGAGCCTTAGACGAGAGTTTTCAGGAATTAAGCAGAGCCTACCTCGCCGCAAATCCTGAGAACGCGACATGGCTGGAGCCACGCCTGCAGCAACTCGCGCAAGAGACTGGGATCACGGGCCTCATTGAGGAACTTGGCAAGTCCACTCCTAATATTCTCGATCCTCAAGTCGCCAAAGCCTTAAGCCAGCGCCTGGAAGTCAAAATAGCGGAGATCGGCCAATTTTCGCCAAGCCCCCAAGAAGTTATCCAAACCCTCCAAAAATCCCTCGCTAAACACGGAGATGCGCTACGCGCTGCTGGCCATGTTGAGAGCTTGCAGCGAATTGAGCAAGAAGTAGTGAAGGCCAGAGAAGCGTTACAGACGCTCGATAAACTTCCCTATAAGGGAAGCCGTAGCTGGCTCTTCCGAGAAGGCCTTCATCCCGTGCGGCTGCGTTTTGTCGGAGCAGCACTTTGCCTTTATTTTCTGGTGGACGGTGTTGCCAATACAACTGGCCACGCAGCCAATCTAGCTTTCGATCCCAAGAATCCAGACACCTTGAAGGACTACCCAGGTTTCACAGCGTTTTCGGCTTACTTTGCTGAGCACCGCAGAAATATGAAGGGAATTTATGGCTTCATCAATCTCCCCCCTGTCACGCCTAACTCGGATGGAGCCTATTCGCTCATCGTGGCGATGTTTCAAAGTGTTGAACGATCTGAGCAACTCACCACCTTGGAGCAACACCTTCAGGACACTGAAGCGGGCCTCGTGAGCCTAGGTATTCGGATTTTTCCGCGGGAAGCTTTCGAAGCAGAACTTCAACAGTTAGAAATTGCCCTCTTGCCTCGCGTAGCCGAAGATAACTTCTCGGGCGTCACTCAAGAGTCTCTGAGATCCGGCCTTGCTTCATTGAAGAAGAATCTCCAAGAACTTGGTAGCAATCCGCAGCCCTCCCTTGACGACGTTTTGACCTTCTCGGCAATGCTCAAGGAATGGACTCAACAACTCTCCAGCGCACTCCCAGAATTGGACCAGGCTGCCTACGCTGAGATCCTAGCGTCGACCAAGGACAGAGCCTTGACGATCAAGCTCTCGGTGCCCGAAGAAATTTCACTCTCCCAGTTGACTCCCTTTGAACTTCAACTAAAAAGGGACCTGCTTAATCAAGATGCAACTACCGAAGGACGAAAGAAGTGAATCAGCATAATCTCTCTTCCAATCGACAGTGGACCTTATCGCTTCTTCTACTTTGGGTTTTCACACTCAGTTCTATTGCCCCTTTTTATCCCACCTCCAACGCACAGGCTTCTGACGAAACTACGGAAGAAGACAGCGCCCCAGAAGCTTCCAACGATGGTGGACGATTGACCTTAGAGTCCACGCTTGCCGCTCCTTCTTCCGCGGTGGCGGGTACGGAAGTTCTTGCACAGGTCAAAGATAAGACTCAATCGCTCGAAATCGGCAAAAACGGATTGCTGCCGCTGATGGCCGCGGCCAAGCTCACCACAGCATTGCTTCTGATCACGCGAAGGCAGCATGTTGAGTATGGCGAAAACTTCTTTGGCGATAAGGCCATTGCCTACAACCAAGGCAAGACCGAACATTTGCTCGAGGCTTACCAGCGAGCTTATCCAAAGGAGCTCTTTCCAGATTTTCAGCGCTTTCTGACGATTCAAGACGACAAAACTACCACGCGGGACCAGAAAAACCTTTTTCACGGTACCTCTCCCCTTGGGCAAACCGCACTGATCTATTCCATGATCGATTCTCTCATGGTCTGGGAGTATGACCGAGTTCTGGCTCAGGGGAAAAATATTCCAGCCGCGGTCGTCGCTGAAATTCGATCCAAGCAGCAGCAAGAATTTCTAAAGGACAGTAACCGCATTCTTGCGGCACCGATTCCTTCGGACATCCTGCCAAATAAAATCAACACCAGGCTTTTTGCTCACCTGACCCAGATCTTGGGTGAATACCGCAATCCCGTCCGCAAAGAACTCAAGCTTCCTTTTCTCTATGAGGCTTACGCTGCCCTCGCCTTTTATCAGTACCTACAAATCAATAGCCGCAATCCAGAATTTGGAAAGATCCTTCGTTGGAATCAGGGCACGCTTCCTAAAAATCTCGAAATCGTTCTACGCAACGAAATTTCAGAAGTTCCTCTCGAAGACCTCAAATCAAGCATTTTTCATGCAGTAGAAGACGACGACCTCAGTTCAGGCCTCCGAAATCTCCTTTCCGTGGCGGACGAGCTTCACTACCAGGCATGGGAAAAGCGGATGCTTCATCTCAACACATCCCTTCTGGCTATGACCCGCAGACAGACGCCCAAGGGATTCTTTGGTATGACTTCTCGTGTCCTTCACATGCTCCCCGAGAACGCTCTCTTCGATTCGAGCCTTGAGAAACAAACCATTTCCGACGAAGAAATTCATGAATCTGGCAATGCCGAAGATTATTTGCGCTATTTCTCTATTCTTATTCCAGTCTTTCAATCCTCAGAGAACCTTCAAAAGATGCTCGCCTCAAGCTTTGGTTTCAAGCCCGAGCAAGTCAAAGCAAGTTTTGACAATCTCCTCCCCTTCTATAATTCCATGATGGCTGAGACTGAGCGATCCAATCGCCTCTTGCATTGGTCCTTAATAGGGTCTGGAGTTGGCACTGGGCTCACTCTGCTTCTTTTTCCGTCAGAATGGCTCGCCATGGCTATGCTCGTTACTGACCTTGCTCTCACCACAGGTGCATCTAGCCAACTTTACTTCAACGCCATAGGAGAACTTCCTCATCTCTTTGAAGCCCTTCAGTACACCATCGACCGCAATGGAGAGCCCTTGGCCCATGTAGACCCTGCTACTGTTGATCAGAACCTACTCATGAGCCAGGAAGCTCTAAATAACTGGTACCTCTCTCTGGGCTTGATCAGCGTCCAAGCGGCTTCTCTCTTTTACCTTCGTGTTGCTGCAGGTAAGAGCGCGGTGCCCGTAGTTGGAACCATCAAAGAAAACATTCCATTTAATCACCTTCTAAAAAACATGGACAAGCGCCTAGCCGTCCGCGAGGTACAAGACAATCGGCTTCGTCTCGCCTTAGATCCCGCTAGCCACAACCGACAGCTCAGATACTTAAAAGAGTACGGAATGTATGAAGAAGGAATCGACGACCTGGCTAAACTTCGAAGAGTGGGAAGTCCAGCATTTCGACCAGAGATAGCACAGAAGAATTTTGATCAACTCCAACAACTCATCGAAGATCATGTAGTCAGCATCCGAGGAGCCAAAGCGCGGATTGGCGGAAAGCAAATCATCCCCGCCCAAGAACTTGCGGGATATCGTTCCAAATTAGTGACCGATCTTAAGAAATATTTTCCAAAGACCTACCGAGAACTTTGGAGACGTTACCGCGCAGATACATCATGGTTTTGGCGTGATGGATTTATTCAGAACCGACTTGGATTTCGAGGCGGAATTGGCAACTGGATTCAAACCGATGGATGGCTTCAGCGCCTCATTCCCTTTCGCAACTCCCTTCGCAATGGCATTCAAGCAATGGCTCCTAAGCCAAGCTTTTCGGACTATGTGGTCTTTGAAGTAACGGGATCCAAATACTTTAAGGGACTAGAGCCAGGTAACCTCGTTGCTGAGATTATGCCAATCGAAACGCCGGCAGGACTCCCCGGAGATCCCAACGCTCCTGTCTCATCGGTCAAAATAACCACAACACCGACCACCGTCGAACCCCGATTCACACTAAATGACTTCTATGGGACGGATGGCTTCAACGTCACCGAAACCGTAAAACGAAAAAGGTATGCTTTGCAGTTTCCACTACGGTGGGATCGTCCGCTTTGGCCATTTCGATGGCCGGTTCGAACCGTCAATGTAGAAACCGCTGTTTCATACAGCACCCTTCAACTCTCCCAATCCCGGGTACAACAAATTCGAGCAGCGGTTCAAGCCCATCCCGAGTTTGAGGACTTTCTCCACTTTATGCGACAAAATGGCGTGGAAGAAATGCTCGACGTCGCCGAAACCACTCGTGCCACTGGCAATACCTGGAAGGGAATGACCACGAAGGATTTTGAAGAGTTTATGGAGCTTTTCTCTAAGAGCGGAAATGCTTCTGGCCAGACCTTGGCAGACCTAGACCTCAGCGGCTCCTTGGATCCGGGCTTGATTACCGCACTCAAGAAGTACCGTGTAGACCTTGCGAGTGCTCGCAGCTTAGAAAAGCTCTTCGCTCGAAATCCTGGCGTGGAAGCTCAGCTTCAAAAACGCTATCAGGCCTTGACGGACTTAAATCAGGGCTACCTAAAGCAGGTTGCACCGCGGACAACCTCGCTTGCTGCAAAAAAGGAAGCCGAATACCAATTCTTGAACCGTCTGCGCCACGAACATCCCTATCTGCATCAAGAGCTGACTCGGCGCTATGAGCAAAGCTTAGGCCGCACACAGGCCGATACCTACGCAAGCTATGTGAGTCGCAGCATCGACGAGGGGGCTCGGAAATTGGCGACACCTAATGCCATTAACCAACGAGCCTTCAATCACATCGAAACCAGCAGGCTAGGTCACACTGCTTTTCTGGAAAATGCTGAGTTGGCGCGTTTTTCAATCCCAGGGGCGACACAGAGTGAAGTCGACTATTGGCTGGAGGTTGGAAACCGATTTCGTATTTTCTTCCAGTATGCAGCAGATATCAAGCTTACCCAAAATCCCTTCCGCCAGTTTTTTCAGGCGTTTTCAGTTCGCGGACGGGCGCTGATACGATTGATTCGCAACTACCGCAACCTGCGAGATGCGAGCTACATGGACCTACTGAAAATCGGCAGAAGCAGAAAGCTCGCAGAAGGCGTTATTCGTAGCCTGCACTCCGAGACACAACTCCTCCAACTCGCAAGGCAGAATGCCGTCCTCGGTCGACATCCTGAGGTGATGCGGATGGCCAGCATCCACGCCGACGGGAACCGTCTCGAACTTTTACGCTCCATTCAACGTGAGAATAATGGTCCCGCTTCTATGACCCTTATCAAGGCAGGCCGAAACGCAGCAGAAAAAATCCCCACCTTCAATCAAGGCGAATCTTTGGCACAGTGGCTTGTCCGCTACCAACTCCGATCAGGTATGGATCCGCTACGTGGGCTTCGCACAGTCAAAGTCCTACGAATGCCCATCGCTACGGTGAAGACTTTTGTCAAAGGCGCCTCCAAATTAGTCAATGGAGTGGGATCAGCAACCTATCGTGCAGCTCTGGGCTCTCGTGGACCACAATACTGGCAGTATGCCCGTTGGGGATTGCTTGCTGAGTGGACCGCAGGAATGGCCGGAGATCTGCTCACCCGTGACGGTAAGGTCGATTTCAACCTAGACAATAAAGACTTCAATGAAATCCTCCTTCACCGAATGAGCAATTCGGGAATGCTTGTATTTCTTATGCCCTTTGCCCTTCAATCTCGCTCAATGAAAGGGGCGATGGCTACGCAATCGGCCTTCACCTTGCTTTGGTCAGGATCGCTCGCGACCGCACATCAAATCATGGTCAGTGGTCAGAGAGACTTTTCGGTCAATGGTGCGATGAGTGCCAGCAACTATGCCAAGACTTCTATACTCTATGGCAATGTTTTCGAACTTCCTTTTGCCATGGCGACTGCGCCTCTCCAACTTAGCCTTGGCAAACTCGGCGGAATACCCGGAGCCGCAGGACAGCTTCTTGTTGCGGGCGTGGATCGATTCACTTCAGCTGCGCTATTTAATGAACTGACCGAAAAAGACGGCCTGATCAACAAAGGCGTGCAAGATGCGGCCGCCGGATTCCCGCGAGCGCAATTCATCGGACAACCCCAGGTCGACAAGATCATGGAGCAATTAGCTATAGCTGAGAAAAACGGCGTACGCGAAATCACCATGATGGCTAGTGGCTTTCCGGACGAAGCACGTTATGCAGGTGACTTCTTGGATGGTCTGAAATTTGACGAAATACAACTCGTCGATCCAGAAAATAAAATGACCCTCGAAGACCTAGTCGAAGCTCTGGGCATGAGCCAGGAAGAGCTCACTCAAGGTGAAGGTAAGATCTTTGACCAACAGTACAAAAATCTTCGACTTGAAACTGACGATATACGCAGAGGCCTTGTGCGACTCGCGCAGCAAAAGGGAGCCTCCCAACCCGAGGACAAGACATGGACTCATTGGATCAAGAGCTGGTTTGTTTCCGACACCCAACCTAGCCTTGCTCCGCACGAAGCAAGCCACCGAGCATTTGAGAGCAAAATAATGCGCTCCGACGACCCTCGTGCGTACCTCAAGCCCATGTTGGAAGAATCCCTCACTCCACTTGAAAAGAAGCTCGTAGCACTAAGCAAGGAGCGCGATCGTGAGAAAGGCATCCTCGACCGCGGAGTGAATCTTGGCGGCGAGACGATTCCTTCAGGCATCGTCTTTACGCAAAGAACCGAGACGGCCGACTTACCTCCTGAAGATCAGGAAGATGATCACGATCCTTTCAACCTAGAACCCCTATGGCAGAAGGTCCTTGGAGAGATGACCGAGAGCGGCTGGGGCTTTGATTGGCTGCTCGAAAACACGGGTTGGGTTTACAAACAGTACCTGCGCAATCCCATGAATCCCAACGAACCTTTGCTTAAGAGCGTCGTTGTGATTGGAAGGCACCAGAATGTGCTCTTCATTCTAGGTCCTGATGGATTTCAACAGATCGAACCCAAAATATTTGCCATTCGGCTCCCAGCCAAAAAGAAGGACGGCACTGACTTAGTGATCGAAGACGGTTTTGTGATGACGCCGACGGTAGAGTCCGATTTGCCGGACCCCCTGAAAGCCATTCCCTCGCTTTGGCTAGATCCCAAGAAGGTCGAAGCAGAGAAAAGAAAAAAAGAAGGCAAGCCTCTATCGGAGGATGAATTGCTCCATAATCTAGCGGAAGAAAGAAACGCGCTTGATGGCACTTGGACTGCACTGGCCAAAAAAGCGGGAAGCTACTTTGGCCTATGGACGCCTCCCCTGCCCCAGCCATCGGAGCCGACAGCCTTGGATTTTGACCCTCATACTAGCCTAGGTGCCTTTCTGCATTCGGTGATTGTAGGTATTCAGGAAGATCCAGGAAATCCAATTTATCAGGATGTTGCAAAAATCAAAGTGGTCCGCAGGATTCTGCCAATCGAATCTCCTGCAAATGGCACAAAGAACTTGGATTTTTCTTATATTTTGACACGACGATGGTTCCTGGATCATTTTGAACTTCTCGACAAAGACGGCAAAGTGCTAGAGTCCGTGGACTGGAAGATCGACCGCGGAACTCGCATCAATCCTACTCGTTGGTTAGAAGAACAACGAGAAAAGAGAAAGTAAAGCAACCATAGTGAGTACTTCTTGTCAAAAAGCTCTTACAAATTGTTTCAGCCTGAGTCTTTTCTTGGCATTGGAATTTTCTCCCTTGGCATATGGAAATGGCTCCAGTGGTGGAGCGGATAAATTAGATCCAGAAGCATGCCGCACAAGTTTTCAGGATACAGCATCCGCGGAGGCCTTTATCCAGAATGCGCTTCCGGAAATTGAAATCCTCAGAAGAAAAATCGCGCGCAGGTATTCACGCACCTTGAATCCCCAGGATGTTGAGGACATTGTCAGCCTGACCCTAGAGAATATACTTAAATATTCGGGCCACAAGTATCGAGAAGACTTTGGATCGACCCTTGAGGCTTATGTTGGAAGGATTTTTGAAAATGCTGCTAAGAAAATCCTAGATAAGCGGATAAAAATCCTCAAATTTTTCCAATCCTCAGGCGATCTAAGGAATCCGAACGATCCTGACGGCAACCACGACCCTCTGGAGCGAAGTCCGAGCAGAGACACTAGCCCGGTCTTGAACATTTTGATTTCGCAAGAAGAGGAGCTCATCTTAAAGGATGTCTACTTCTCCATGCTCAGTTTGATATGGGGTGCCTACCAGAGTCTCCCCCAGGTTCAGCAGGACGCTATTCGCCTGGTAGACTTTGAAGACAAATCCTATATCGAATCTGCTCAGCTATTAGGTTTGAAAATAAATAATTTCAAAATGGTGCTAAGACGGGGGCGATTGAAGTTAGGTGCAATTCTCAATCTTAGATAAAGTCGAGTCAAGAAAATGATTCTAAACATTCGAAGCTTTGTCGCTGCTTTTTTATGCGTACCACTGTACCTTTGTCCTTCACAGGCGTCTATTGCTACACTTACAATGTCTCAACCCGATTGCAGCAGCGTCTTTGACCTCGGTAACATTTACGAAACCGTTACAAAATATGTGTCGACGCTAACCGCCGGCAATCCAAGGATGACCCAAGAAGAAAAGGAAGACATCATACAAGATGTCATGGTCCGGTTGTTGCGCAAAGGATTCGATAACTATGATTCATCCAAATCAAAGTTCACAACCTACGTTTATTCTATTGTTGCAAATATGGTAAAGGACCGTCTCAAGTCTAGCCACTTTCGTAAGTCCCGACCAATGTCCTCTACGGAGTTGGACCTGGCATTGTTCTCAGGTCCCGATGCCACACCGCTAACTACTATTGGCGAAGAGGAAGCTCTGAGCAACCTTCAAGAACTACTGAAAGCGCTCTCTGAAGTAGATAGTGCAACACTAGACATCCACCTGAACTCAAGCAACACGCTAGGTCAAGTAGCTAGGGAGAGAGGACTAAGCCTTCCTGCTCATCGGTCGCGACTCCTTCGAGCTCGAGAGCATCTGAGAACCAGGCTTGAAAGTGCCGGAATTCTACCCGTCGAAACCCCTTGAAATGCTCACCCTCCTCGCCTAGCTTCAAAGACTCAGGAGCTAGCCATGACGACCAATATGCGTACCGAAAAAGACTCGATGGGCCCGATCGACGTACCTGTGGACTGCTATTGGGGTGCTCAGACGCAGCGCTCCCGCAAATATTTTGATATCGGTGATGCAAAATTTTCTCGGTCGATGATTCGAGCCTTTGGCGTAATCAAGTACGCCGCGGCGCAAGTCAATCTGGAGATGAAAGACCTCGAGAAGAGCCAAGCTGATTTGATTTTTCGGGCGGCACAAGAAGTGATTGATGGAAAACTGGATGAGCATTTTCCGGTTTCGATATTTCAAACCGGTAGCGGGACTCAATTCAACATGAACGTCAATGAGGTGATTGCCAATCGTGCTATTGAGATGGCGGGCGGCAAACTTGGATCCAAAGAGCCAATTCACCCTAATGATCACGTCAATCTTTCGCAGTCCTCTAATGATTCTTTTCCTACTGCCATGCACATCGCAGCGGCGGTGGAATTAGAACAAGAGCTCCTTCCTGCAGTAAAACACCTGGTCGCTGCCCTTCAGAAGAAGTCCAATGAGTTTTCTGAAATCATCAAAATAGGACGCACGCACCTTCAAGATGCTGTCCCTCTCACGCTTGGTCAAGAGATGTCCGGGTGGATTGCGCAACTCGAAAATGGAATGGCTCGGATCCAAAGCACACTTCCGAACCTTCACGACCTTGCCATCGGTGGTACCGCCGTTGGCACAGGGCTGAATTCCAAAAAAGGCTATGACCAGAAGATTTGCGAAAAAATATCAACCATGACGGGTGTATCCTTTCGGCCTGCTCGCAATAAATTCGAAGCCCTCGCCTCTCACGATGCCATTGCCTTTGCATCGGGTGCACTCCGAACTTTAGCGGGAAGCTTGATGAAAATAGCCAATGACGTGCGCTGGCTAGCCTCTGGCCCACGATGCGGAATCGGTGAGTTGATCTTGCCAGCCAACGAACCCGGTAGCTCTATTATGCCCGGCAAGGTCAATCCCACTCAGTCCGAAGCTTTGACGATGGTCGCTTGCCAGGTCTACGGCAATGATTCGGCAATCGCTTTTGCGGCTAGTCAAGGCACCTTTGAGCTCAATGTATTTAAGCCTGTGATGATTCACAACCTGCTCCAGTCTGTCCGACTCCTCAAGGACTCCTGCCGCAGTTTTGCCGACCATTGCATCGTTGGATTGGCTGTGGATGAAAAGCGCATCGAAGAGTTGCTTTATGCGTCTTTGACACTAGTGACCGCTCTCAATCCTCATATTGGCTACGATAAATCTGCAGAAATTGCGAAGAAAGCGTATAAAGACGGAATCACGCTCAAGGCTGCCGCTGTTGCTCTTGGGCACCTAACGGAGAAACAGTTCGATGAATGGATGGATCCTGCTTCCATGCTTGGCCCTAGCGACTAGCTTGACACTCACGTCCCATGCTTCAGTTCCGATTGAAGAAATCCATGCGGATCAGAAGAGCGTCTTTGTCAAAGAAAGCACCAACCTTATCGTCTCAGCGAGAGTTCATCCTTCCAACCTTCCGAAGGCTCGTTTGTCGGTTGTCCGAATTGATGAATCTGGCCAGGTCCTCCAACTCATGGGCATTGCTACCGACGATGGAGTGATGGGAGACAAAAAAGCAGGTGATGGCATTTACACCCGAAAAATAATCGTTTACGCCAAGAAGCCTGGAACTTTTCTCTATGCGTTTGCTGAAGAAAATCCTGACGGAACCCTCCCAAAGAAAATTGAGACCCCGCAAAATCATTTGGCCATCGAAATCCTTCAGCATCCAACTCTGATGGGCGCCTTGAAAGAAGTTTGGAAGAAATTATGATCTTTCGTCAACTCTACGAAATCGAAACCGGTACCTGCACTTACCTCCTTGCTGACTCACGCTGCAAAGAAGCCGTTATCATAGATCCCGTACTAGAAATGGTGGATCGAGATGCTCGCATCATCCGTGAATTGAATTTGAAGTTGCTTTGGATCCTAGATACCCATGTACATGCCGATCACATAACGGGAGCGAGCGCACTTCGAGAACGCTTCTCTGATTCTAAGGTAGGATTGAGTCGCAATAGCGGGGTGGATTGCGCTGATCGCTTCTTGCGAGAAGGCGAAGAAGTCCGCTTCGGCAATCACAGCTTGCATGTGGTAGAGACCCCTGGCCACACCGACTCCTGCTTGAGCTTCTACAATCCAAGCGGCTATGGAATGGTCTTCAGTGGTGATGCGCTCTTGGTCCGAGCCTGTGGCAGAACCGACTTTCAACAGGGAGACTCCGCGAAGCTCTTTCATAGCGTCAAAAACAAACTCTTCAGAATGCCTGCATCTACCTTGGTTTTTCCGGGCCATAACTATGATGGCGCCTTGAGTTCTTCCATCGGGGAAGAGCGTGTTCACAATACGAGGCTCAAGGACGAAATTGATTTAGAAGCGTTTCAGATCATCATGAACGAACTTAAGCTCGATGCACCAAAGCAAATCGAAAGAGCCGTCCCCGCCAACCTGAAGTGCGGGCAGGTTTAGATTCCTGAGGTAGGAGGCGTCTGGCCACCCTCTTCATCCGATTCTTTCGCATCGTCCTTTGCGTTGGATTCGACGGTTTCTTTAAACAATCGTGAAACATCAATCCCAACCAAGTTAGAAAAAAATCGAACTGAGTTTTTTGTAAAGTCCAAGGCACCAGCCTTCACCCTTCGCCATTTTGGCCCAACATGATCTTCTCCCCACATCCAAAATCTCAAAAATGGATCAAGAATATAGGGCTTTGCGATCACGGCACTTCCTGCGGTCAAACCGGCAAGCAAGAGGTGACCTGGATTAATACTGAAGGTCCCGTAAGGGAGGTCTAAGGACCAGAGCGGATCCTTCCCTGAGGAAGCCATAGCAATAAAGAAAGAATCAGCGGCCAAAAAAGGCGCCGTGACCCATGCTTGCGCTGATCGTACGGAAACACTTTGTCGAGGATCGGATTTGGAATCAATCCAAGGTCCAATACGCTTTCCCATAAGGACAGTATAAAAGATGGTTTGAAGCGCTACCGTCAATCCCTGAGTGGCGCCAAACGTAGCAACCTGCTCAGGAAACTCAGCTAAGGTTGCCTGAATTCCGTTTGCTCCAGCAAATGCCCGTATCTTGTCCATATTGTACATGACATTGAAATTGACAACAAAAGGCGTAGACATCGCCAATTGCTTGAGCAGCATAGGCACGGCGTTCTTCATGCCCGGTTGCTGCATCCAATTGTTGACAGTCTTCGTATATAGATAATAGGAAAAAAGAATGGTTGTGTGAATGGCTGCAACGACATGAGCGTCTGCGGGTGCAAGGTCACGATACACCATAATTAGGGTAGGAATCTCTACCGGTATTGTAGAAAATATTTTATGAAAGGCTTCATCCCAACGAGGCTTCTGAAAATGACGAGAAAGGCTCGGGGCCCAATACCTTAGTTTCTCCCAGACGCTAACCAAAGCCCGAAAAGAAAGCAACTCTACTACTTTGCTAGGGACGGACATGACGACGACTTGATTGCGACGCAGCTTCAGTCCAAGTTCTGAAGCTATTTCAAAGACTTCGTTGCGCTTAGACCTGTGATCTCGCATTTCGACCCCGGTTGCGTAGATCTTCCCTTTTTGTACCTCTTCGATTCCTTTTTCAGCAATTGCAGCCTGCAAGGATTCTCTGATGCTCTGCCGTTCTAACCTGGATGAAAGCCTCACTCCAATCGAGTCATTGAGGCGCCATTTTCCGTCAGGGTCTTTCTGAGTAAGTGAAAGGAAGAGCGCGCATTCCTGCATTCTATCCCGAATGGTTGGAGCGCTATTCCAATCAATGGGGTCTCCTGCCTGCGCGGAAAGCGGCAAAACGAGTTGGGCAAGAATGAGGATGACAGATACAACACCGTGAATCTTAGGCAATCGCATTCGAAATGGATCTCCAATGAAGCAGTTCCCTCCAGCCTTTATCCCGCCCTAAGCTCGAAATAAAGCACAAATATGTGATTATTTTTGAATTTCGTCGGCTTCGACGGTGGAGCGAAGTTCGTCGGGCGAAAAAGGCACCCTCTTTTCAAAAGGGACCCTTCGGATGGGGCACTCAGGGAGATCGCAGATTTTGCAGTAGGCCTGTCGACAGGGATCAAAGTGAAACATGATCTCCCCGCTGCGGCCATACTCATCCAAAACCCGCTCCTCAAATCGATTGGTCTGCCCGTGGGCCTCTTGTACCGACCAAAACTCTGGCAGCACCACATGGGCGTCGACATGATGCCGATCTCCCGATCGAATCACGCGCGTGTAGTGAATGCGGATAATGCCGGGGAAAGCGTGCTTCGTAAAAAGCTCGCTCAGCCGTTCGATCACGCCGGGATCCTCCTGGTCGAGAAGTCCGCCAGCCGCTTTTCTGACGAGGTGAATCCCAGTCCAACTAAGTTGAACTCCAACTGCCAGCGCAATCAGAGGGTCCAGAAGCAACCAACCGGTCCAATAAACCAGCAAAAGCCCCAAAATCACGCCGCAGCTGGTCCACACATCCGACAAAACATGATGTCCACTAGCAATGAGTGCCGCGGATCCGCCCTTGTGACCGACCCTAAGCAAATACCGACCCAGAAAATAATTGATGACCCCCGCAGCCGCTATCAACCAAAGGCCTTGATCCAACCGACGAATCTCAGGTCCGTCAAAAAGGGCCTCTCCCGCCTGCACCAAGATCATTAGACCTGCAAAGCTAATCAAGCCCCCTTCAAATGCGGCCGAAAAATACTCGGCCTTTCCGTGACCATAGGGGTGGTCCTCGTCAGCCGGTTGATTGGCCCAGCCGATGACGGTCAGTGCCAGAAACGCAGTGAGGATGTTGACGATGCTCTCAAGCGCGTCCGAAAGGATGGCATGAGATCCCGTGCGCTTGTAGGCCGCAAACTTGATTCCAAATAGCAAGACACTGACCACCAAAGAAAGGATCGCGGCACGTCGCCGTGGTCGAATCTCATTGCCAGTCGCTAAATGCTCATTGCCGTTTGGTTCGCCCATCGCGGCATCTTATCGAAATCTCTTCCCATCGGGTAAAAAAAGTTGACCTCGACCCTTCTTCTCGTTACCAAAAACAAGGTCGTGGATTTGGATGGTTTCAACTTAGTTTGGGGGAAGCTGCATTGTTTCATAAACAACTGCGTTTGGACTGGTTGACGGGAGTATTTTTTTTCGGCGTGGTTCTTACCTCGCAGGCTCCACTGAATAGCTTGGCTTCGTGTGTCGGCAGCTGGGAAAGCGACCGAGACGAATACGAAGCGATGCAAGACCAAATGGAAGAACAAGGGGACCACCCAAGAGCATCGAATAAAGTTCGCGGAAAGAAGTTAGATGCTTTCTCAAATGCGAGTGACGTGCTGGCCTGGGTTGAAAAAGGCCACTACGTCGACGTCAAATCCATCAAACCAGGCTCTCACAAATTTGGAGTCACCAAACCGGACTTAGTTATTTGGCGTGAAGGCGATCACTCGGAGGACTCTCCTCATGCGCTCTTGATCGCAAGATCGCTCCGCACCATCAATTCCGACGGACTCTTGGATCCGGATCACGCCATTCCCATCAAGAATTTCTTGCGCAAGTCAGATCGCTCTTTTGAGCATCATCATCTATCGGGAGAGGAAGTTGGATTCGCGGTCCTAGTCTTAGGCGATATGCCAAGATTTAAGTTCCTGCCTGAGGACGTGGTTCAAAGACTCGGCGAAGAAAAACATGCGGAATACGTTGCAAGCCTATCGGACTACAACGATGCCATGAAGGATTACGAGAAATGGGCCAGCCCAGAATCCCTGACCCGCCTCAAAGAACAACTGAAGCGCCTCCTCGACTTCAAAGGAGATCTACTCAAAAGCCTGCGGCATACCCGTGGAGTGGCTATTTGGGTGCGAGACCCTAAGAAGCTAGGCTTCATTCCTGTGATTGAATTTTTTCAAGACGACCAAGGCAAATGGAACGAAAGAAAAGGGATCGAAATCAGGGGACTTCCCTACCTCTGGCAGGCGATTGAGACCAACGCCGCTTAGGCTCGCCAGTATCCTTCTTCGAGAGGAAGCTCCTCAAGGTTGTGAATTTGATCTTCCCAGTAGCGATCACCGCCATACTGAGGAAAGGCCTTGGGAAAAGCCGGATCATTCCAACGATGGGAGATCCACGCGGCAAAATGAATCAACCGAAGTCCACGAAGGGGCTCAATCCAGCGCAGGGATCCCATCGGCAAATCACGAAGCTCTTGGTACCCGTCTAACAGGATTCGCAATTTGCCTCGCGCTTCTTCATCATGACCTGGAATCATCAACCAAAAGTCCTGAACAGCCGGACCCATTACAAAATCATCAAAATCTAAGAAGAACGGCCCTTGAGGTCCCCAAAGCAAATTGCCGAAATGACAGTCTCCGTGGATCCGTTGTTTGGGTAGCTCGGCATACCCGTTCTTAAAGGTATCAATCACCCGTTGAGCGGCAGCCTCATAGCGCGGCCAAAGTCCAGGCGACATCACCTTTGCAGTACGGAGGTAATTGATGTGATCGGAGCCATAGGTTTTTTCGTTCAATTCTATTCGATGTAGCGCTGGACTCATTGCACCGACCTGATGAATCCGCGCAAGGAGTCGACCAATTCGAGTCAGTTGTTCTTTGTCGAGTTCATCAGGAGATCGCCCCCCCACTCGTGGAAAGAGCGTGTAATAAATTCCGCTGCTCGCGTCCTTTCGCAGCGTCGACCCATCCTTAAAAGGAAGTGGCGCGACAACGGGAATTTCCTGTTCCACCAAATCTTTCAGAAACCCATGCTCCTCAAGGATCTGAGCCTCCGTCCATCGGCCCGGACGGTAGAACTTCACGATACGAAACCGATCGCTCATGGTCTGCGCAGGCGGCAATCCTTCCAGATCAATTTCCACATCGTAGACTCGATTCTCAAAACTACCCATTGCGGTACATCGCCCTGTACAAAGGTAGCCGGCGTCCTCCACACTTTGCAGGACTTTTTCTGGCGTAATCTCAAAGAAGAATTGGGTTTCATTGCCCCAGGCTGAAGGACTGCTCATCAGATGGAGGTACCACATATCCTCGTGTTTTTGGCCCGCTATAAAGTCGAGAGTCCCCACCTCTCAGAAAATACGACCATTGTCCGTGATAAGTCTTGATTCGGTGAAGAATCCAATAAGTGCGAGGATCAGAGGGTGTCCGAACCTCTTCCTCAGACGCGAAGCTTGGGTCTCCTAGAATGCAAACGACCGGTTCATTCTCCACAACGGCTCTCCATTCGCGTACCCACTCCTCACACGTCTCCAGACCAAAGAAACGGCGCGTGTATAAGCGATGCGTCCAGTGCCCTTCTCGAATAGTAAAATCAGGGGCGGCAGTAGGTTGGTCACTCGCATCAAGATCGGAGGAGTCACAGCCTATCGAAACTTCATCCGGCTGTAGGCATTGCCAAACAGGGGGGCCATTGTAGTCCGCTTCGGCTGGCATCCAGTTCATTTTTTTGTAGATACCAAAATTAATTTCCTCCACGTCCTCACGTGTAACAATCCCGAAGTCGTCGCTCAGCATACCAATGGAATAAGGTCTCCGAAGAGAAAGAGAAAGAAAAGCCAAGATAAATACACTAACGAGTCGATGCTTCATCGAGGAGCTCCGTGCGATATTTCTCAAATGTCTCCAGGACTCTTTTCTGCTGCAGTTGGCTCTTTCCTCTTAGACCCTTGTAGTCACGTATAGTCTCGTCCCAGGTAACCTCGCGCCTGAGGCGGCTCTCCAAGAGTTCTTTTTTTCGGTGAAGCCAACGAAGTCCTGCTCCGATTGATAAATTGGTTTCCAACATATCCACTTCCTTACCACTAGGATGACTCTCTATCCGAGTAGGACTAACTCAGAACATTTCACTTTCGTAGATGGGAGGTAGCTAGCAATAACACTCCGCGCGAGAGGTAATTAAAACCAAGCCAAATCTCAATAGAACTCGCCTATTGAATTTCGAAACGATATTGCTTTTGCTGTTGCGTCAGCTTGTCCAAATAATGCACAACCAGCGCCCTCACATGAGGCTCATTTTTTTTTGGACTAAGGATTTGGTCAAACTTTAGATCTGTTACTATTCCTGCATACCCCGGTTCGGCAACTTGCCTACACTCTATCGGCTTGAGACGAGTTTCGACCTCAGAAGTAACGGCGTCTTTTTGCTCCATAGCTTCAAGTTTTTGAACTTGAACGTTATCGGCCGCGTGGTCCCCTAAGGCTCTAAAGTGAAGTGCCCTATAGTAGCCGTGCTGCTCCCCTTTTTCCCAGCTATAGGACATATCAGCCTTTACTAGGTACCAACCTTCTTCAACGTGACATAGCTGATCAGTATTTATTTGAGGACTGGTACAGCTACCGAAAAATGAAACAAGATAAGTAAGAATCAATAAATTCCAAGACGCTCGAAAAATACTCACGCTCACCTGGCCTCAATATGACATGGGTCCCATTTTGATCGAAAAGATCCACCCCATACGAGTCCTTCCTTTTCTGAGATTTCCTTTAGATCCATGTAAAATGGGTGATTTCGGTTAGTCGTATATCCAACTCTCACATCAACTAGGTCAAGCGCCTTGCCGGAAAGATGCTGGCTATTTTTTGATGCCAGCTTTAGCTGGTACAATTTATCATTCTCTTCCTGAGTCCTCAGTCCCCAAACCAAACGAATCAGCCAACCACGCCGCTCCATTTCTGAAACAACCAATTGCGCCTTTCTACGAAAGGACGGCTCAAGTTTTTGAAATTTGTAAGTGTCCCTTGGCATAATTTTGTGACTTATCACGTAGCTAGCTATCGCTCAACTGTCTTCGGTTGCGCCGCTTCACAGCCGCGCTTTCCCTATCCCCGCACGGACTTTTCAGTTTCAAACGCGCCTTGCTGGGTTGGGCGTAACTATGACGCGCCTCGGGCCAAAAAGGGAAAACGTGTGAGACACGTTTTTTGGCACCTTTTGAATCTTCAGGGATTCCAGAGTCTACCTTGAACTTCTCGAGATTTTTTTGCAGCCGATCCACGGAAAGCCGCTGAACACGACAAACCTACCAACCATGCATTTTCGTTCAAAGCGGGGTTTCTGGTGTTTTGAAGAATGGGGATTGCACGATAGTATGCTTCCAATTCATCTGGCGATAACTTTCCGTAGAGTGATTTCATAAGATCGTCCCTTTGGCCAGCCTGGAGATCCCAAAGTCTTCCAATGACCGGGAAGTAAGGTACCGTGGTTGCTGGGAAGGTGTAGATCTCACCTTTGAAAGGAAATTTTGGAACAGCTTTACCATTGGCCTTTTTGTAAAATGCTTTCACGCTCGCGTCGGGTTCTACAAACGAAAAGTCGACCAATTCCAGCCTTGGCTTACGAGCACTACCTGCCACAATGAAATTATCGGGAGATTGAAGATCAAGAGCAACGCCCCACTCAGTGACGAGCTTGTTGGAGAGTCGAAGCCATTTTGCCAGCTCCGCAAAAAGTTCATTTCGATTCACGCCACCGTAATTGAATTGCTGAAGCGTCTGACCGAGTGTCTGGCCAACCAAGTACGGAGCCGCGCTCGCCAAACCATCTGGCGTCATCCATTTTGGCGCAGCTGGAAAAGTCTGGCCCGTAAATTTTGCAAGGAGCTGAGCTACGACAACGTCATCATGAGGACTTTGAACATCAATTCTTTGGTATAGTTGAACTTGCTCTCGCTTCAACCTTTGCAGTATCTGTGCAAACTGAGCCCAGTCTCTCGCAACCTTTGTTTGGTCGTGAGAAGGCTTCTCAAGGGGAAGCTGATCAAGCGCCGCGAAGACTTCATTGGAGATCTTGAATACCTGCCCAGCATAGGGTCCAAAAACCGCGCCAGAGTATCCCCAAGCTAGAAGCTTAGGCTCGATTCGAATGGGTTCGATAATTCTTTGAATATCCCGGATTTCAATGGGGAGCCGGCCATCAGCGGCACCCAAATACCTAGCGGTTTCGGCGGGAAGCTCCCACTGAGCATTTGCAACAGAGGACCCCAGGCCAAAGACCGCCAGCAAAAGTAGAAATTTAAAATGATTCATGGACGGCTTGTTTACGGGATTCAACCGTGTCGATCAATGACAAAAGCACAAAGCTGTGAGGAAGTCTGCTTATAGGATAGGGCCACGAAACGTGACCGCAACTCATTTGATTTAATCACAAGGCTGCGTTCACCAACATCTAACAGAAAGTTCAATTGCTTCAGATGTCTAGAGTTGTTAGTCAAGTATCCATTGAAGGCACTTTCTTACCTCCTATTTTTAGGGCTTTTTATCATTCAGACTTTGAGTCTGCCGGTACTGGCTTACGCATCACCGACTGGGGATGGACCATCAGACGAATGCTCAGGTGCTTTCAGTGATCCCAATAAACCTTCGGAGCCCCCCAAGGCGCAGTCGCCTCAGAGCAATGCAGCCAAAGCTCTGGCCCAAAAGCAGCTTTGGTCCTGGCGCGGGCGCCACTTTCAACGCGCCTACTGGTCCTACCAAATCGGCAAGGCAGCCAAGGCGGCTGGCGATTACACCCTTATTCGACCTATCCTTGGATCGTTTCTGGCTTACACCACACCGATTATTGATTCACTCCGACGCATCAAAAGTGATCCCCATTTTCGGGTCCATCGACTGCTGACAGAACCGTTGTTCACGCGCGGATCGCAATACGCGATCGCAACCTATGTTGGCAAAGCAGTTGCCAAATTTGTCGACACAGGTGCTTCGGCTTTTGGTC
Organism: Bdellovibrionota bacterium; assembly: GCA_963169695.1. GTDB lineage: Bacteria > Bdellovibrionota > UBA1018 > UBA1018 > CAUJDS01 > CAUJDS01. The sequence goes on along the minus strand of CAUJDS010000060.1, from coordinate 109,919 downwards.
TAGAGACCTTTGGGCAATTTGAGTACTGGAATTCCTTGATCTTTGAATTCCTCGTACCGATGAATATCGATCTCGTTGCTCGGAATGAGTTGTCGGAATTTCGCAAACAGCACCCGGGCAACAAGACGTCACTATCTTATTTCTGGCCTACTATGATGTTTGCGGCGTTATCTGGTGGAGCGCCACTCATCTATGGACAAGTCGCTGGCTCAGAAGCCGCTACCACCTATGGAATTGCTTCACTGTTTTATGCTGCGCCAGCGGGATTTGCTTACTACCTTACTCGTAAGTGGATCAGCCCGGTCCTTGGTTCTCCCGGGGTTCGCCCTTTGGAAGCCTTCTACCTTCGAAGCAAAGTCCTTTCGCGTGACTTGATGTTTGAAGTAGAACTTCATCGCCTTCAGATGATGCTGTTTTCGGTAACAACTCCTGGAAATAATTTAGCAATTTTTGAGGCCAATCAAGTTGCTGAGGAAAAATACCGTACCGACATTACCGAATACGAAAATGCCCTACAAGGAATTACAAATCCCCAAAAGAGATCCGAAATTGAAAAACTAAAGCACCAGGCCGAAACCTACTTAGCGGCACTTGAAAATCAAGAAAAAACCCATAAAGAAGAGAATGACCGTGCACAATCCATTCAGAACATTCTCAATGATCTAGCCAAAAAGCATCAAGAGATTCTTGTACTCGCGATGCAAGAGAGCTCAACAAAGGATTTGGGCGAATTGAGAGATCAACTCAACGAGAAGAAGGCAGAGGCCATCCTTATTTTTGAAAAGCTCTTTGAGAAACATGTAAGAAACACAGGAAGAAATCCGGCTATTGGCCACAGTCACCTCGATCGACTTTTTGCTACCCTAATCGAAAAAAGACATCGCCTACAGTATGAAGTCGGAAATCTCCAAGCCAATCAATCCACAGATGGTCCCTTAAGCACCTCGGCAATTCAGTCCAAAAAGGATCTCGATGCAGTCCTCCAAGAAATACGAGGACTGATGAATGACATCATTGTTTTTTCAAAAAAGGAGATGAAGTCCATTCATCGTTCTGAGAAAAATCAAACGACCTCTATCCCCTTTGCTCTTATAGGCAGCACGGAAGGTCTGAGCATTGAGAAGAGAACAGCGCGTGATGGGCGTGTACTTGCCCTACAAGATCTCGTTGCTGAATCTAGGCACAATCGAACTTCACTACCTAACCTCAATATTACCCTCGGAATGACTCCTGATGGAAATTCGGCATCTCTCCTCAGTCGCGGGCTGCGAGGAACCGCGCGATACGTAAAAGGCGCTCTCTTCGCAACGGTCCTAGCGTCTCTTTTCTTTACGAGTCGAGAGTATACTATTGGAAGCCTCAACGTCGAAGACGAGGGCAAGCTCCTACGACACCTTGCCATAGAATTGCGAAAGGCGACTTCGGAGCCCGAAAACGGTTCAGCGATTTTCTTTTCGGATGAAGAATTGGCATCGGCAACCGCCGAGGCACGAGCCCTCATTGCTCAAGTCAAAGCAGACATTCCAGACCAAGCTACTCCCCCGGTCACTAATTGGATGGCCTCTTCCATCGCGGACCATGCATCTTTTGTGGAAAAAGCTAATGTCAGTGCTGTCTCTACAATAGTATCCGAGTCGTTTCGAATCGACTCAACAACGCTTCAATCTCAACCTTTGCTGAGCACCTACGATCCTTCCACCTTTTTTGGGACTCGAGTTTCACAGGTCGTCCCGCTTCCTACGCAAGGCGTCTTGGAAAAGCTTCGAAGTGGTGATTCAATCAACGCTATGGCTGAATCGGGCAACTCTTATGCAGAATCGAATTACCTTGGAGGGACGCCACAGCAGTTTGACACTCAGGTACTGTATCGTGATTGGGGCTTGAGCGAATCCCGCCATTGGGAGGTGTTGAATACGCAGCAAAATTCCAATGACACTTGGATAACGTGGCATGTGACTGCGAGCACTCCCACTCAGCTCGGCACTGTGCAACAAGACACCATCCTAGGTGGCAACGGTATGATTGTCCTTGATCGCGTAGACGATACGCATACCCGGGTGACAAGTTATCGCTTCTATCAACTTCAGCCAAGTTTTGTGGACACTGTCACCCACGCTGGAATACCAGGAGTGTCATGGACGCGCCGAAACGAAATTGAAAACACCTTTCTCCGCGCAGACCAGCAACTCATTCACTTCCTAACGGCGAGACCTCGCTGAAGTGAAACGATTCTGGGCTTTCTTTTGGACCCAGTTTCTCGGTGCTCTCAACGACAATATTTTTAAGTCCGCACTCCTCGTATGGCTCACTTATAGCGCCCTTTCTCTCAGCCCAGGCATGACCGAAAAAATCGTGGCCTTGAGCGGTGGGATTTTTATTCTGCCGTTTTTTTTATTTTCGGGACTCGCTGGCGAAGCGGCTACCAGACTTTCAAAGAACCAAGTCATTCGCTGGGTCAAGATCGCAGAAGTTGGAATCGTGACCTTAGGCATGCTTGGATTTCTCCTTCAAGCACTACCCTTGCTTTTATTGACGCTTTTTTTGATGGGGACTCACTCCACCTTTTTTGGCCCCATCAAGTACAGCATCCTGCCTGCATTGGTGCCACCCGAAAAACTTGGCAAAGCCAATGCCTGGGTAGAAGCGGGCACTTTTCTTGCTGTATTGCTTGGAACCACCTTAGGGAGCGCACTCGTAGGGCAATCTTCAGGCCTCTTATGGACTTATGCAGGAATGCTTTCTGCCGCACTCATGGGTTGGGTGTTTTGTACTAGGATTCCTGCCGTTCCGGTGGAATCGACGTCGACCCTATTTCATTGGAATATTCTGGTACACACCTTGGAGCTTCTCAAGCTCAGTGTTCAAAACCGTCGGCGCATCGTCTTGCTTCAGGCTATTTCTTGGTTCTGGGCCATCGGAGTGACCATAACGACACTCCTCCCCTTGATTGGAAAGAACCTCCTTCAAGTGAGTGAAGGAGTTGTCAGCAGCTTTCTCGCAGTCTTTTCGATTGGCATTGGTATCGGTTCTTTCTTAGGAGGAAGGGCTACCGATCGAATGGGACCCAAAAACGCAGCAACCCTCGGCGCGGCAGTACTCTTGCTGGCACTCTTCCAAGCATGGGCATTCCTTCCCACCCATCCTCTTGGTAACGAAGTACAAGCTTTTGCTGCTTTTTTCTATTCCTTCAAAGGTTGGCGTATTTGGGAGATCTTTGCTTTCTTAGCCATTGGTGCGGGGATGTACATCGTCCCTCTCTATACGGCGATGCAGGTCATTTCGCCTTCGGGTGATTTGTCGAGAATCGTCGCAGCCAATAACATTTGGAATGCAATTTGGATGGTTGGAGCTTCGGTTCTGTTAGCCGCCATCCTAGGACATTTTTCTATTCCATCTTTGTTTTTTGGACTTGCAGTCTTGCACCTCCTCTTGAATGCTGAATTCTTCTATCTGCTAAGAAATAGCGAGGAGACCCTATGACGATATTTAAGAAAATTCTGGACGGAGCCATTCCTACTCAAAAGATCTACGAAGATGACCACTGCATAGCCTTCAAAGACATTCACCCACAGGCTCCTGTCCATATCCTCATAATTCCAAGAAAAGAAATCCCTACCCTTGCAGATGCTAAGCCGGAAGACCAGGCGCTCTTAGGGCACCTCATGATCAAGACGACCGAAATTGCCCGACAACTTGGAATCGAAGAGCAAGGCTATCGCGTAGTCATCAATTGCCGACAACATGGTGGTCAAGAGGTAGCCCACCTTCACATTCACCTCCTGGCAGGGCGCCAGCTCAAGTGGCCACCTGGATAGCTCCAAACAGCTTTTCATTAGACGCCCAATGCACCAGCGTCTCGATCGGTAAGCATTCCGCCATCGGATCGCTGACGTACGGTACCGTCGCGCTTCCACGATCGCTGACAGCGGGGCTGCTCGCGTAGGTCTTCAATTTCTATTTCGATTCCAGGTTGCGTAGCTTTCTCAGAACGAAATCGGCTCACACCGCAAAGATCCGCCAAATCGTCTTTGAAGGGCTGAATACGATCAAAATCCTCTTTGCCCATTTTAGCTAAGACGCCCATATCCATTTGATTGGTCAGGCCCTTCTCCTTCGTCAGCTCCATTTGTTTCAAGGCAAGATTTCGCAGCTCAAATACGCGGCTCCAATCGGGATGGGCCAGTCCTTCTTTGGATTCTCGAAATTTCTCCAAATGGATACTGGAAGGAAATCCCTCCGGAGGTTTGCCATGCAAGTAGCCAAAGGCTTCATCCGCGGTATGGACCAAGATTGGAGCCAAAAGTCGAATCATACCGTTGGCCATCTCGTGGAGTACGGTCTGAGTGCGTCGTCTTTTGACACTGTTGGTGGCTTCGCAATAGAGACGATCCTTGCAAGTAGCAAGGTAGATGGCACTTAACGTCTCATTGCAAAAGTGAAATAGGGATTCTTGCGCTCGCTTGAAGTCAAATTCACGATAGGCTTCCAGCACGGCGCTCTGCATTTTTTGAAATTCGGATAGCGCCCAGGCATCAATACTCGTACGGTCTTCGTCTTTCCACACATGGGTATTTTTGGCGGGATCGAAATCAAAAATATTGCCAAGCAAGAAGCGCATCGTGTTCCGAATTTTTCGATATTCCTCGCCAGCCACTTTGAAGTAATTCCAGTCTACTTTGATGTCATTGGCGTAATTCAGCGAGGCAACCCACCACCTGCAAATATCTGCGCCGTACTGCTTGAGCAGGTCATCGACTTCGACCGAATTGCCCAGGGACTTACCCATCTTCTTGCCCTTGCCATCCACCATAAATCCGTGCGTAAGAAGGGCCTTGAAAGGAGCAACCCCGGTCGCACCCAGTGCGGGCAATAACGAAAGCTGAAACCAACCTCGATGCTGGTCAGATCCTTCAAGATAAAGATCAGCCGGATAACCCATGCCTCGCTCTCTCAATACAGCATTCCAAGAAGAACCCGACTCAAACCAAACATCAAAAATATCGTGGGACTTCTCCAATTGACTGAGGACTTTCTTCCAATCCTGCTTGGACCATGCAGGTGCCAAAGTATCTTTCGAAGGGTCATAGCCGCTCAAGAGATCCTGCGGAGTAGCATCAAACCAAAAGGAAGAACCCTTTGCACGAATAACTTTTGCTACCGCCTTCACACTCTCTGGCGTAAGGAGCGACTCCCCATTGGTGTGGGTGAAGGCAGGAATGGGAAGTCCCCAAGCCCTTTGCCGACTGATACACCAATCTGGCCGCGACTCAAGCATGCCGGTCAATCGATTCCGTCCCCAATCCGGGTAGAAGGCGATGTCCTTCTGAGCAGCCTGAAGCGCCGCTTGTCGAAGGGTCTTTTTGCCAGGACCATAGGCGTGATCCACCAAAACAAACCATTGATGAGTTGCGCGGTAGATAGTCGGCGTTTTACTCCTCCAGTCGTGCGGATAGGAGTGCTTAAATTTGTGATGAAAAAACAGATCCCCTGATTCTTTGAGGCGATCAATAACCAGTTGATTGCCATCCCATACGGACTTTCCTTTCAGCCATTCGGGAGCTGTATCATCGTATTTTCCATCCTCTAAGACCGGACAGTAAATTTCGAGATTCTCGCGTTTGCCGGTTTCGTAGTCTTCGGTTCCATGTCCAGGCGCCGTATGGACCAATCCGGTACCATCTTCGAAGGTTACATATTCTGCCGTGACCACTGGCCCTGCGTAAGAAACGAAGGGATGACGGTACTTCACCTGAGTGAGTTCTTCTCCAAGGCAAACGCCCAACAGCTCGTGCTTTTCAACTCCACGCTTAGCATCGAATACTTTCTCGGCTAGCGCTTCGACAACGACGACCTGAATGCTACGCCCTTCCTTAGTGACGCGATACAAACCGTACTTGCCTTTGGGGGCAACCGCGATGGCCCGATTGGCTGGAAGTGTCCAAGGCGTGGTTGTCCAAATCATAAGGTAAAGCGGCTCACCCTTTGCTGAATGAAGTTCTGCAGGAATCTGAGAAGAAGAGGTATCTACTTCAAAGAGCGTGTAGACACTCTGGTCTTCGCGTTCTTCATATTCCAATTCGGCCTCTGCCAACGCTGTTCGATTGGCAATAGACCAGTGCACAGGCTTAAGGGCTCGCTTAACCAAACCCGCAGCTACCAAATCCGAAAACACTTCCAAGACTGCGCCCTCATAAGCTGGATTCATCGTGAGGTAAGGCTTGGAATAATTGGCTAGTGTTCCAAGCCGAATCATCTGATCTGCCTGAAGCTTCACAAACCCGGCCGCGTAGTCATGGCATTTTTCTCGAACTTGACTCTTCGTAAGCTCTCGCGCTTTGGGTCCGAGTTCTTTCAATACTTTGTGTTCAATAGGTAGGCCATGGCAGTCCCATCCGGGAATGTAATCAACGTCGTAACCATCCATGGTCTTGGTCCTCACCACGAGGTCCTTTAGTACCTTGTTGAGAAGATGACCGAGGTGAATAGATCCATTGGCATAAGGTGGTCCATCGTGAAAAAGAAACCGGCCTTTTGCGTGGTTTTGAGAACGGAGCGAAGTGTAGAGCCCCATATCCAGCCACTTCTTTTGAAACTTAGGCTCAGCCTCCAAAAGTCCCGCTTTCATGGGAAAATCGGTTTTGGGAAGGTGAAGGGTGTCACGGTAGGGGTCTTTTTGCTGACTCTTTTGATCTGACATGGGGGGTAGGATAGCGGAATGTCAGATCTTTGCCAAGGTGCTACGAAGCCTGATAAAGGTGTTCCATGCAAGAAAACTCCACCATTCGGCTCACTCAGACCGTTCAAAAAGGAGGTTGCGCCGCCAAAGTGGCAGCGACCGAGCTCAAGAAGATCCTTCATCAAGTCACTTTCCCCCCGCGTCCACCAGAGTTGCTAATTGGCAGCGATACCTTTGACGATGCCGCCATTTTTCTGGTTCAACCCGATTTGGCGCTGGTTCAAACGCTAGATTTTTTTACGCCCATTGTGGACACGCCGGAGCTTTTTGGAAAAATCGCGGCGGCCAATGCACTCAGTGACGTTTATGCCATGGGCGGCATTCCGAAGACCGCTATGGCTATCTTTGCCTTTCCACTCGCAACCCTCGACACGCAAGTCGCCGTTGAACTCTTGCGTGGCGTTGCTTCGATACTCACCGAGGCGGGGGCTGCACTCGTTGGCGGACATACGATTGACGATGACACCATCAAATTGGGCCTTTCAGTCACCGGCTACGTCAATCCGTCGCAAATTTGGTCCAACTCAGGAGCCCGCGTGGGAGACAGCCTCATCCTCACCAAGCCGCTTGGCACCGGCACACTTACGGCTGCATTGAAACGTGGAGAAACCACCGAGACCGGAATCCAAGATGCGCTCGATAGCATGTGCCTACTCAACAACGTCCCTCAGATTCTCTCTGGCAGCAAGAAGCCGTTTGTCCATGCTGCAACCGACATCACGGGATTTGGATTGGCGGGCCATGCGCTGAATCTTGCGCGCGCTAGTCGCGTGAGTCTTTCGATCGAAACCAAAGCAATCCCACGATTCGCACGCGCCTATGAATTTCTTGAAAAAGGAATGCTCACCAAAGCTCACCGCACCAATCGCGAGTTCATTCATGAGGCTACCGACTGGACAGTCGCTGACTCCCTCTCGCAACTGCTATGCCTAGACCCGCAGACGAGCGGAGGAATACTTCTTTCGGTTCAAGCAGAAGAGGCCGCAGCTATCCTTGAAGAACTCCGCATTAATTTCCCTGCAAGTCAGATCATCGGAAAAGTCATTCCATCCGAGCGTGCGGAATTGCGGTTTCAATGAAGGACTTGATTCCTTCTGATCAACTTGAAAGCCACTTTCTTCGCCCGACCCATTGGATTGATGTACGGGCACCGATAGAATTCAAGGAAGGCTCCGTCCCGGACGCCATCAACTTACCACTACTTACTGATTCTGAGCGCCACGAGGTCGGCATTTGCTACAAAGAAAAGGGACCCGAAAGCGCGGTTCAACTCGGACAAGCATTAGTCAACGGTCCCGTGCGAGAAAGTCGTACGATCACATGGGTGGATGAATGGCGACTTCACCCAAACAGTGTGATTTATTGCTTTCGGGGCGGTCTCCGATCACGGACCGCCCAAGCGTGGGCACGCGATCACGGCGCCACTATCCCAATCGTCGAAGGTGGGTACAAGACCCTTCGTCACAAATTTCTGGAGTGGATCCATGATTACGCCAAACTGATCAACTGGATTGTTGTTTGTGGGCCGACAGGCTCACGCAAGACTCAAAAGATCCTTCAAAGCGGACGACCACACCTAGACCTTGAAGGACTAGCCCGGCACCGGGGATCTGCCTTTGGATCCCTTGAAATTTCGCAACCCACTCAAGTTGATTTTGAAAATGCACTTGCGGTTCGACTCCTTCACCTCGCACAGCAGAGAAATCCCGTACTCATAGAGGATGAAAGTCGAATGATTGGCCGATGCTCGCTTCCGGCTCTGATTTTTGAGGCGATTCAAAAAAGCCAAAGGATCATGCTTCATGTCAGCCTGGAAGAACGCTGTCAGAACATCCTTCAAGACTACTTGGTAGATTCTAAGTTGTGGCGAGACAAGGACCCATCTCGATTTGATGAATTTGAGCGCGCTATCGTCGCAATATCCCAAAAGCTGGGAGGCGCACGTACTCAGATTGCTCTGGCACTTCTCGAAAAGTCAAAACTCGATTTTCAACGATCACAGAGTCTTGATTCTAATAAGCACTGGATTCGTTACTTGCTCGAAGAATACTACGATCCACTCTATCACCGAGCACAAAGCCGAAGCGTTTCGCATCAAATGAAAGAAACGTCGATCGACTCACTTTTACTTTCGCGTCAACCCCACCAATAACGGAAAATGATCCGATACGCCTTTAATCTTACTGTAATGAACCGAAAAAGGCTCTGGAGTCTTCTGCTTATTGCGCTGGTGTTTGGACCCATTGTCCACTACGCGAGTCGCATCAGGAATCAGCTTCCAACCGGTTTCTTTAGATTGGGGTGACATTCGCTCTGAGAGCCAAACCATGTCCAAAAAAGACCACTGCTTTTTGGGTGGATAGTAGGAAGTACCCTTGCATTGATAGCACCCCAATCGATGAGCGACGACCCATCCATCTTTTTCTGCTTGATTCAAAACACCAAGGTCATGATTTTCGTCTCGAGTGATATTGAAGTCGCCAGCAACCAAGGTGTAGCGATTGCTACCCCTCTGATCACGAAGTTTTTTTAAAAAGGCCAAAGCTTGTTGTCGAAGAGAAGCATCATGAAAAGGTGCCGGTAAATGCACTCCCATCACGGTCAGCACGTCTCCTCCAGGCAGTGCCAAATCCTGGACAAGGACTTCCCGGAAATCATTGGCGAGCTTCTCCCGCTTCATCGCTTTCTCTTCAAAGGGAATCTTCTCAAGGTGAGCATCGCCCAGCGGCTGGAGTCGTGTGAGAATGGCTACATCAATTCCGCGATAGTCACTTCCTTCCAAGAGAATCGCTCGGTAGTCCGAATGCGGCAGCCCTTGATCAGCCAATTGTTTGAGCACTCCCAGGTTTTCAACTTCCTGAAGGATGATCACATCAGGTCCCTTATGCCCCTGAAGGCTCAAAATGACTTCTCCCAAACGCTTGATCTTCTCTGCAAGGACCGCTTCGCTATAGTCCAACGTCAGACAGCGTTGTCGCCATTCCGATTTCTGCATGGCACGACACTCCGCTTGAATCTTTGGGTCAGCCTTGAGACTCAGCGGCAAAAAATCAGCGTCTTTCTTCACAGGGTCTTTGACGGTGTCGAAGAGATTTTCGACATTATAAGTCATTATCCAAACGGCCATCGGGCTTGATGCAATGGCAAAGTGAATCGACGTATGCATAAGAAGCCCCGCAACAAATACTGCGATTCCAACTCTTAGATTCACGCTAGCTACCTCTTGGAAGAAGCCTACCCCGGTTTTCCAGGTAGTTGCCAGTCAGTTTTCTAGGGAGGTGACTGACCCCCGCGTCCTATGTTAGCGTCGGTGGCCTATGAATAATAAAGCAGAATTTGGCGTAATCGGCGGCAGCGGCGTTTATCAGTTGGATGGTGTGAAGGTCCTTTCGGAGGAAGCAATCGAAACTCCCTTTGGAAAGCCTTCCGATAAGATCATCGTCGCAGAGGTATCGGGTAAACGAGTCGCCTTCCTCCCTCGACACGGCGTGGGGCATCGACTAACGCCTACCGAAGTCAATTCGCGCGCCAATATTTATGCATTGAAGTCACTAGGAGTCCGAAACGTTTTGTCTATTTCAGCAGTAGGAAGCCTCCAAGAGCAATTCCACCCGCAGGATTTTGTGATCCCTGATCAGATCATCGACCGAACGCGACATCGCATCGATACTTTTTTTGGAGAAGGAATTGTAGGGCATGTAGGATTTGCAGATCCGTTTTGCGCCGCCTTATCGCAGAGTGTTTTCACTACTCTCCAAGGACTGCGACTCAATCGCGTCCACCAAGGCGGCACTTACCTTTGCATGGAAGGAACTCCCTTCTCTACCCGAGCAGAAAGCCACCTTTATCGTTCGTGGGGATGCAGCATTATTGGCATGACCGCTATCCCTGAAGCCAAACTTGCTCGCGAAGCTGAAATGGCCTACGCCACCATTGCTATGGTCACCGACTACGATTGCTGGAAAGTGGAAGAAGAAGCCGTAACGGTCGAAACCGTGATTGCTACCATGAAACAGAATGTGGCTGTTATTAAGAAGGCATTGCCAAAAATTTTCGAAAATATTCCAAACGATTTTAGGAGTGAAGCCCACCATGCTGCCAAAAATGCCATCATGACGGATCCCAAAACATTTCCTGCTACAACGAAGAAGAACCTCTCGCTCCTCTATGGAAAGTACTGGTCATGAAAAATTCCGCTCATACACTTGTCCTAGTTCGGCATGGTCAAAGCCTTTGGAATCAAGAAAATCGATTCACCGGATGGATGGACATTGACCTCAGCCCACAGGGTCAGCTTGAAGCCAAAAGCGCAGGTGAAATCCTAAAAAAAGAAGGCCTCACGTTCGACCTGGCTCACACGTCAGTCTTAAAGCGGGCCATTCGTACACTCTGGACGGTGCTCGATACGATGGACCTCATGTGGATCCCAGTCCATCGCTCTTGGCGGCTCAATGAGCGGCATTATGGCAATCTTCAGGGACTGAATAAATCGGAAATGGCCGAAAAATTCGGCGAAAAACAGGTTCAAATCTGGCGCCGGAGCTATGACATCCCCCCACCTCCCATGGAGCTTAGCGACGCAAGGTCCCCCTCCAAAGACCCTCGCTACGCTAGTCTCAAGCCGCAAGAAATTCCCTTAGCGGAATCTCTCAAGCTTACCGTAGAGCGCTTCCTACCCTACTGGGAGAATACGCTCGTTCCAACCATTCAAAGTGGCAAGAAGACCCTCATCGTTGCACATGGCAATAGCTTGCGAGCCCTTGTGAAACACTTGGACCAAGTATCGGATGCCGATATCACAGAAATGAATATCCCGACGGGCGTGCCTTTGGTCTATGAGTTGGATTCCGACTTGAAACCCTTGAGTCACCGTTACCTTGGAGACCCAGAAGCAATCAGAAAAGCGCAAGAAGCCGTCGCCCATCAAGGAAAAAAGCGCTAGCGTATGACGCATTCTATCAAGTGATGCTGCAATGGGGTGAGATGCCACACTCCATAGTGCCTTACAAAATTTTCAAACATCTGACTCGTGTCGTGATCCATAATTTCTACTTCTGTCCCAGTGGGAGTCGCATCAAAGCGGATTTGCTGGAGCAGGCTTTCGGGAGATTCACCGGGCTCTAAAGAAACAGAATCCGAAGCCAACTGAAATCTTGTCTTCGATGATAGAGAATCATGAAAGCTCAACCAGCATGGATGCTGATCTAAAAATCCCTTCAGCTCTTCCAAAAGATCTAAGAAAAAATCCGGATCCTTGACATAGGGTTCTTCATAACTGAGTTGACCAATGACATTCGAAAATAAAATCGCTGAATTTTTGTACCGATCAAAAAACAAATCCAGCCCACCCTGGGAAGTCTCTGAATCCTTAGGCAGGAAATAATTACAGCGGTCCGTCAAGCAACCCTTCCTCAGCGAATGGCGCATCCGAAACATCCAAGGAGCTATCGGATCTGTCTCGACAAGAACAATCGATTCAAATCGCTTAAGAAATTCCTTATTCAAGCAATACCCACCACTGGGGCCAACAATGACCAATTGAGAGGGAGGAGTCCTCCATGAATTCAGCCACACGGCTACCTGATCTCGAAAAGGTTTCCACGCAGATCGGCCATATCGCATTGCTGTGAAGTGATAGACCAAACCGCCCGAAGGATGAAAAATTCTTTTTAAGTTAAGCGACGTCTTCATCCTGCGGTTTTCTCTCGGTTAGCAATCAAATCATCTACAACCGATGGATCTGCCAAAGTAGAAATGTCTCCCAGTTGCTCTTCTTCGTGATTCGCAATTTTTCGGAGGATGCGTCTCATAATTTTTCCTGACCGAGTCTTGGGCAAACTAGGAGCCCACTGCAAATAGTCAGGGCGTGCCAAAGCGCCAATTTCTTTTGCGACCCACTGGCGCAATTCAGAATGAAGCTCCTCAGAAGGCTCTATTCCAGTTTTGAGTGTCACGTAGCAATATATTCCCTGTCCTTTGATGGAATGGGGCACTCCCACCACTCCCGCTTCAGCTACCTTGGAGTGGGCCACTAGGGCGCTCTCGATTTCTGCGGTTCCGAGCCGATGCCCCGAAACGTTGAGTACATCATCCACGCGACCAGTGATCCAATAATCACCATCCGCATCGCGACGACATCCATCGCCAGTAAAGTACATACCCGGAAAGGTTTTGAAGTAAGTCAGCTCAAAACGCGAGTGATCGGAGTAGAGCGACCGAGCTTGCCCTGGCCAAGAGTCCTTGATGCAAAGGTTGCCTTGAGCAGCACCAAGCAACTCCTTGCCTTGATCATCGACGATGACCGGTTGCACTCCAAAAAATGGCATCGCTACCGATCCAGCTTTCTCTCCGTTGACTCCAGGCAGTGGCGAAATCATTATTCCACCCGTCTCCGTCTGCCACCACGTATCGACCACGGGACATCTTTCATCGCCCACCACGCGCCGGTACCACTCCCAGGCTTCTGGATTCAGTGGCTCGCCCACCGAGCCTAATATTCGCAAAGAACTCCGCGAAGTTCTCTTCACAGGTGCCTCGCCCTCTCGCATCAATGCGCGTATGGCGGTAGGAGCCGTATAAAAGATCGAAACTTGATGGCGATCAATCACCTCCCAAAATCGGGACGCTGTTGGATAATGTGGCACCCCTTCAAACATCAACGTCGTTGCCCCATTGCAAAGCGGACCATAGACAACGTAGCTATGTCCGGTCACCCAACCGACATCCGCCGTGCACCAATAGACCTCAGGAGCCCTGTAATCAAAAACCTTCTCATGCGTCATAGAAGCATAGAGCAAGTATCCTGCTGTTGTGTGCAACACACCCTTGGGCTTATTGGTCGAACCTGACGTGTACAAAATAAACAAAGGATCTTCGGCATCCATCACCTCGGCCTCGCAATGAAGGTTCATCGAATCGCGAAGTTCGTGCCACCAGAAATCTCTCCCCGTTTTCCAGCCTATTTCGGCTCCCGTATGCTTAACTACCAACACACGACAGGCATGACCCACCTTTGCCAGGGCTTCGTCCACATTCTTCTTTAAGGCTATTCTTTTTCCACCACGCAATCCTTCATCCGCCGTCACTACAAAGGTGCTTCCGCAATCTACGATGCGGTCCGCGAGAGAGTCTGGCGAAAAACCACCAAAAACCACGGAATGGACAGCTCCGATTCTGGCACAGGCCAACATGGCAAACGCTGCTTCGGGAATCATAGGAAGGTAAATCGATACGCGATCCCCCTTTTTTACACCCATGGATTTCAAGCCATTTGCTAGGCGACCAACTTCTTCCGATAGCTCCTGATAAGAAATCTCTCTCGCAGGTTTCGAAGGATCATCCGGCTCAAAAAGAATAGCCGTTTGCGTGGAACGCGTTGCAAGGTGCCGGTCAATACAATTTTCGGCAAGATTGAGCTTACCGCCTTCAAACCAATTGATAGCGACATCTGGTGCAAATCTTGTGTTTTTGACTCGATTCCACGGCTTTTTCCACTCAAGTCGCTTAGCTTGAAGCTCCCAATAAGAATCAGGATCTTTCCATGATGCATGAAGTTCACTCAGGTATTCACTACGATTCATTCGACCCACCTTCTGTACTTGGCTTGTTAACCAAGAAACAGTGATCTCGCAAGTTTTGTCAAATCTTGTTATTATTTCATTTATTTTCAATGAAGAAATTGGCGTTGCCAAATTTATGCTGGAATCGCATTCTTAGATGGGGGCCTCATGATTCCAGAACAGCCAAGAATACTGATTTTAGAGGACGAGCCAGATATCCAGGACCTCCTATCAGGGCTCATACAAGAACTCGGCTTTCAGACGGATGCCTTTGGAACCACTCAAAGCGCGCGTGAAGCCGCTGAGAAAAGTAACTACGACCTTTTTGTATTGGATTGGATGCTGCCAGACGGAAATGGAATCGATCTTGTGCAATGGCTTCGTTCTGACACTCGAAGCAAACGGGCACCCATTCTTATGGTCACTGCCCGCATCGATGCCGAATCGATCGTCATGGGTCTCGAAGCTGGCGCTGATGATTACGTCACCAAGCCTTTTGACTCCAATGTTCTCCTTGCGCGCGTCAAGGCTCTCATGAGGAGAAATGCATCACAAAGTACTCGCGATGCCAACCGAGTTGCTGAAATTGTTTTGGGAGGGTTGACGATACGACCCGATACTCACGAGGCCATCTGCTGTTCTGAGAAGTTGAATCTCACTCTCTATGAATTTAAACTCCTTCTCGCTCTCGTCGAAAATCAAGGCCGCATCCTAACGCGAGAAAAGATTTTAGAAATGGTGGTCGGCACTGGTGTTAAGGTCATTGACCGCGCCGTAGACAACCATATCTTCTGGCTAAGAAAAAAAATGGGCGAATGCTCCAACCTGGTCGAGACGGTTCGTGGCGTAGGATACCGAATCACCACCGCATCAAACTGATTCCTAATTTTTCCGCGGATAACCCAATACCTCAATCGGCTCTACCGCAATGCTGTCTTTCAGGTCTCCAAGAAGTGACCTTACATAATCCACTTCGGCATGAGGTACATAGATGACCCTCATTTCTTCCGGATAGATGGAACGTAAGACTCCTATTTCTCCCGAAATATCAGAATAAATGGGACCCATAGTAATAGCAGGTCTATGCGGCGAAAGACGAAACCCATAGACGACAGGAAACGCTCGCTTGACCAGTGCCTTCTCTTCCTTCGATAGCTTCTTCCACTGTGCATAACGGATTTTTTCTACTTCTGAAGTTGATTCAATCCACTGCTTTCCTAGTCGGCTCAACTTTCGAGTCGTCAATTGCTGAAAGGCAACCTCTGCTCGCTTTCGAAAGGAAGCAAGCGGAGTCCATGGTTTTCTTGACCCATTGTAAGCATACGATAAAGCCGAATCCAAAAAACGAAGGTCCACGACGGATACAAACTCTCCTGTCATCTGACTCCAACCGAATAGGACTTCGCCGCCAAAAGGCACCTGGCCCTTAGCCTTCTTGAGATGATTCAAGGCCCAGATTTTTCCACGATCAGGAGTCGCGTCCATAAAGGTCAAAAGAGAGGAAGCACTGGACCCATGAAAATGAAGCGCGCCATGGGAGCTATCGACTAAACTCGGATGTCGCTGGTAGGCATAAAAGAAGCCTGCCATCGCATCCGAAGCCTCCACATAGGCGCCTTCGCTTGTATAACCCTTGTCACTGGTAAAAAGGTATTTGCTGTGAGTAGGCTCCTTGGACCAACGACTAATCCAAATGGGCTCATTGAAATCTACCTTGATATAGGCCGAGACGGTCTTGACGATATCTTCACGTGATCGCTTTTCAGTATTTCTAGAAATGAGTTCAATGAGCTTAGTCTGATCGTTGGTTCTGGATGTTGCCTTCTCGCGCTGCCAGGCTACAATATCAAATCCGTCTGACTGAATTGCACCAAAGAGACAATCTCGCAGCGAAGCCTGAGATGGATCGCTCCAAAAAATCAACGCTGCAATCAGTAGAAACTGCATGCCCTCAAATCAAGATGCGCTGGAAGATGTACTTGCAGCCTTCGCTTTTCCTTCTCTAGCTTTGCGCTGAGAACGTGCCTCCTTGACGGCGGCATCCTTGGCTGCCTTGAGAAGCTTCTCGAGATCCTTTTTTCGAGTCATGAGATCTTTTCGAATTTTCTTAATCTCACTCGGCACACGCTTTTGAAGCTTCTCGATCTCACGGCGTTCTTTTTCCAAGTAGGATTTTACTTTATGAAGGTCGCCCTTCACGAGTTTTTTTACTTCGCGCGCTTGCTTCTCAGCAACTTTCCGCGCGTCTTCAATCCAACCAAAATCCAATAGCCGGTCTTGATATTTCTTTTGAAGATCTTTTGCTCGATTTACTACTCGCTTGAGTTCATCACCAATCGTCATGAAGGGAACCTCCTGAGAGACTTAGAGGTTAGTATGCATCCCAGGCTTTCGCAATGGGTATTCTCCTCCCAAGTCCAAAGGCTCGACCGCTCACGCGCAATACCATAGGACACTGACGACGTTTGTATTCATTTCTCTCAACTCGATTCAGGACATCTTTCATCCAGGGCTCGGTTGCCTGTGTTTTATTTTTTTCCAAATAATCCTCCAAGAAAGGATCCAATTGCGCATAAGGCGGTAAGGAATCCGTGTCCTTTTGGTTAGGGCGGAGTTCAGCAGTAGGGTCCTTGCTAATGCTACGATCCGGAATCGGATGGTCCCAATTCTGATTGATCCAGTTGGCTAGTTCGTAGACACGAGTTTTAAAGAGATCGCCAATCGGGGCAAGTGCGCCAATCATATCCCCGTATAAGGTTCCATAACCCGTAGCGATCTCTGATTTATTAGAAGTACACAGAACAAGTGCATTTTCGTGATTGGCCAAAGTCATCAGGGTCATACCGCGAATACGCGACTGCAAGTTCTCCAGCGCCAAGTCAGCAAGAGGATCCCTTCCTTCCGACAGTTCCCGCTTAAAATTTGAGAAAAGAAATTTGATTGGTTTTACTTCAAACTGAATGCGTAAGTTTTTGGCTAGGGCCTCCGCATCTGCCAAGCTCTCTCCCGAAGAGACCTGAGATGCCATCGCCAATCCAATGACGTTATCAGCTCCCAAGGCCTTCGTGGCCAGCGTCGCTACAATGGCTGAATCGATTCCACCACTGAGGCCAAGCAGGGCTTTTTTGAACCCGGACCGTTTAAAGTAATCCCGAATTCCGACCACGAGTGCTTCAGCCAATTCGGCCAAGGGTGAAACCCCTTCTACCAGTCGATTCCCTGTCAATGATCCAGACCCTGGGTGCCATTCGCAAATGCCAAAATCTTCCTGGAATGCCTCGAGTTGAAACCGGGTCTCTCCTTGGGCATTCACCGCAAAGGACCTGCCATCAAAAAGAATTTCGTCATTGGCACCCACCTGATTGACGTAGATCAATGGGCAAGCCAGGCGCTTTGCCACCTCTTGATGAATCTCGCGACGTATTGGGAATTTTCCAAAATGGTAGGGACTTGCGGAGCAAGATAATACGAGTTTTGCACCGAGCTTCTGATAGATCTCCGTAGGATCTGGCAGGGAATAGCGCGGACGCTTATTGCTTGCGTCCTTGGCCCAAAGGTCCTCGCAAATTCCGAGCGCGATTTTCTGACCCTGAAATGTCCACAGCTGAATGGACTCAGCGGGCTCAAAGTACCTCGCTTCATCAAAGACATCATAGGTGGGCAACAAGGTCTTTGCTTGTTCAAAGACGACTTTGCCGTCATGCAGAACAGAGACTTGATTCAGTAGTGGCCTACCAGAGGCTCGAGGATTCTCGGCAACATGACCCACGACGAGGGCACAATGCTTGCCTCGCGTCTTCTCGAGGCACCACTGCAACGCAGACTGAGTCCGCGCAATCATCTCTGGACGTAAAAGTAGGTCCAGCGGCAAATAACCACAAAGACCCAATTCTGGAGTAAGAAGGAGGTCGGCACCTTCTGCTTCTGCGCGTAGGTAGGCTGCCTCGATCCAATTTTTATTTTTATCAAACGCCCCAATAATAGGAGCCAATTGTGCGACCGCAATCTTCATGCAGCCTACTCTATTGCTTTAGAATCGCTTAAACAACTCCGCGTTGTCGAAGAAATAAGCAATTTCTCGTTGCGCGGAAGCTACACTGTCCGAACCATGAACCGCATTGGCTTCAATGCTGTCTGCAAAATCCTTACGAATCGTTCCTTCGGCCGCTTTCTCAGGGTTCGTCGCACCCATAATCTCTCGATTGAGAAGAACAGCGTTTTCGCCTTCTAGCGCCATCAAAAGTACAGGTCCGCTGGTCATAAAATGAACCAAACTCTCAAAGAATGGCTTACTCTTATGCTCAATATAGAACCCTTCTGCCTTCTCACGGCTAAGCTTGGTAAACTTAGCGGCCGATACTCGAAGGCCTCGCTTTTCAAAACGAGTAATAATTTCCCCCACTGCGTTCTTAGCAACTGCGTTGGGTTTAATAATAGAAAAGGTGGTTTCTAGAGCCATGGTTCTTCGTCTCCTCAATTAGGCCCATAGATAAGCCTAAAACTGGCCTACTTCAATAGGGATTTAAGGGTTGCGCCAATTTCAGCAGGACTTCGGGAAACTTTGACTCCTGCTGCTTCCAAAGCCGCTACCTTCTCTGCCGCGGTGCCTTTTCCACCGGAAATAATTGCACCGGCGTGACCCATGCGCTTTCCGGGAGGAGCGGTTGCGCCGCCAATAAATCCAGCGACTGGGACTTTCTTCATCTCTCGTTTGATATAGTCCGCCGCTTCTTCTTCCGCCGTTCCGCCGATTTCACCAATCATGATCACACCCTGAGTGTCCGCATCTCGATTGAAGGCTTCTAGCACGTCAATAAAGTTGGTTCCATTGAGTGGGTCGCCACCAATGCCAACGCAAGTGCTTTGCCCAATTCCCAATTGCGTGAGCTGAAAGACAGCTTCATAAGTGAGTGTGCCCGATCGAGAGACCACACCGATTTTGCCCACTTTATGAATCTGACCAGGCATAATCCCGATCTTGCACTGTCCTGGCGTTATGATGCCTGGGCAGTTAGGGCCAATCACACGTGAGGACTTGCCAGAGATATACTTCTTCACACGAAGCATATCCCGCACTGGAATTCCTTCAGTAATGCAGACAACAACAGGTAACTCGGCGTCCACCGCTTCACAGATGGCATCCGCTGCTCCTGCAGGTGGCACAAAAATCATCGTCGCGTTGGCTTTGGTTTTTTCCACGGCTTCCGCAACGGTGTCAAAAACCGGAAATCCTTCATGTTGAGTCCCACCTTTTCCTGGAGTGACTCCACCCACAACCTGAGTACCGTATTCCTTACATCCCTTGGCATGGAAGGTACCCTGAGCTCCGGTAATCCCTTGAACCAACAAACGCGTGTTCTTATCTACCCAAATGGCCATTGTCTTTTCCTCTTTCGATTCTTACTTCAGGGACGCAACTACTTTGCGAGCCGCATCTCCCAAATCATCCGCTGGCGTAATCTGAAGCCCTGACTGAGAAAGCAGCTCTTTTCCGCGAGCCACGTTGGTGCCTTCCAATCGTACGACCAGTGGCACCTTCAATTCCAATTCACGTGCTGCCGCTATCACTCCCTCAGCAATCACGTCACACTTCATGATTCCACCAAAGATATTAACCAAAATGGCTTTGACCTTGGTGTCTTGCAAAATGATCTTAAACGCCGCAGTAACCTTTTCCTTATTGGCCCCGCCACCGACATCCAAGAAATTGGCGGGCTCACCGCCTTCCAACTTGATAATGTCCATGGTCGCCATCGCAAGTCCTGCGCCATTGACCAAGCACCCGATGTTTCCATCCAGGGCAATATAGGCCAACTCATACTTGGAGGCTTCGACATCTTGCGCATTTTCTTCACGCAAGTCGCGCATTTCTACAATTTCGGGGTGCCTATAGAGTGCGTTGTCATCAAAATTCATTTTTGCATCAAGGGCGGAGAGCTTCCCTTCCTTGGTGAGAATCAAGGGATTGATTTCGACCTGAGAAGCATCCGTATCCATAAACGTCTGATAAAACGCACCAAATAATTTTACGGCATCTTTGGTTTGGTCCGCATTTAGCTTAAGGGCCTTGGCAATTTTACGGCCATGAAACGGCATATAACCTAACGTGACATCAATCGGAACTTTTACGATTTTTTCCGGATGTTTATGAGCTACTTCCTCTATTTCCATTCCGCCCTCGGTCGAAGCAATCATCATTACTTGCGAAAGCGCACGGTCAATGACCACACCAAAATAGAATTCTTTTTCGATCGAAGAACCTTGTTCGATCCAAAGGCGATGCACTATTTTACCCTGAGCACCCGTCTGAGGCGTCACGAGTTTCTTACCCATGATTTCCTTGGCAGCTGCTTTGACGTCGTCCAAGGTCTTACAGACTTTGACTCCGCCCGCTTTCCCTCGTCCGCCGGCATGGATCTGAGCTTTGACTACCCAAATAGAACATCCCGTGGATTTTTGAATCTCCTGTGCTGCGACTACTGCTTTGGCCGCAACATCGCCGTCTTTTTCATCGACGACTCGCCCTTCGGGCACGGACACGCCATATTTCTTTAAGAGGGATTTGGCCTGATGCTCATGAATATTCATTGCGGCACTTCCTTTATTAGTAAGTCAGCTTCTTGAGGGCTTCGACCAATTCCTTGACGGAATCCGCCGATTTTTGGAACATTGCTTTTTCATCCGCATTCAGCTCAAGCATTGGAATGCTTTCCAATCCCTTGGCTCCAAGCTTGCCTAGCACTCCACAGAACAAGCCCTTGACGCCGTACTCACCTTCGAGACGAATCGCCATGGGAAGAATGCGCTTCTTGTCGCGAACAATGGCTTCCGCCATTTGGACTGCGCTGGAGGAAGGCGCGTAATAGGCCGATCCGGTCTTGAGAAGCTCTACAATTTCACCGCCACCCTTGCGAGTGCGATCGACTAATGCCTGAACACGATCCTTTGCAACCATTTGCTCCAACGGAATTCCGCCTACCGTTACATAGCGGGGCATAGGCACCATCGTATCGCCGTGGCCTCCAAAGACGAAGGCCTGAATATCTTCAACGCTCGTTCCGGTTTCCATTGCGATAAACGAACGAAACCGCGCACCATCCAATACGCCTGCCATTCCTAGAACGCGCTCTCGAGGAAACCCAGTCGCATCTTGTGCAACGTGGCACATGGCATCGAGTGGATTACTCACGACAATCAAAACACAATTAGGTGAATGCTTCGCAACTTGCATGGAACACTCTTTGACGATTGCGGCGTTCTTGGCGAGAAGGTCATCTCGGCTCATTCCAGGCTTGCGCGGAAGTCCAGCCGTAAGGATCACGACATCGGAGTTGGCCGTCAGCGCATAGTCGCTTCCTCCCACCACGGTGGAGTCAAAACCTTCAACCGGTGATGCTTCAAAAAGGTCTAAAGCTTTGCCCTTGGCTGTTCCGTCATTGATATCAATCAAGACCACATCGCCTAATTCCTTGGTGGCAGCCCAATGCGCTGCCGTCGAACCCACAAAACCTGCTCCAATTACCGAAATTTTTGCACGACGAATCGCCATTTTTTGCTCCTTATTTCTCGTTAATTCATTTTCTTGATGATGGCATCGCCGAACTCAGAACACTTGAGTTCTGTTACGCTCACACCATCTTGCTTCATTAATCTTGCAAAGTCGTAGGTCACCGTCTTCGCCGCAATCGCGCCATCAAGACCCTTGATGATCAAGTCTGCAGCTTCATTCCATCCTAGGTGCCGAAACATCATCTCACCTGACAAAATCACCGAACCCGGATTGACCTTATCTTGGTCTGCATATTTTGGAGCGGTACCGTGAGTTGCTTCAAAAACTGCGTGCCCAGTGAGGTAATTGATATTGCCGCCCGGTGCGATTCCAATTCCCCCAACTTGCGCCGCGAGCGCATCCGAGAGGTAATCGCCATTGAGGTTCAACGTTGCAATGACGTCAAAGTCCTTTGGTCGAGTCAAGACCTGCTGAAGCGCAATATCCGCAATGGAATCCTTGACTAGGATCTTGCCAGACTCGAGCGCGGCCTTCTGTTCTGCATTCGCCGCTTCTTCGCCCTTTTCCTTCTTGGTCTTTTCCCAACGCTCCCAGGTGTAGACTTTACTGCCGTATTCGCGCTCTGCCACTTGATAGCCCCACGTACGAAATCCACCTTCGGTGAATTTCATAATATTCCCTTTGTGAACAAGAGTCAGTGAGTTGCGCTTGTTTGCAATGGTGTAGTCAAGCGCCGCACGAACCAATCGCTCCGTTCCTTCGCGAGAAACGGGCTTGATGCCGATCGCGACACTGTCAGGAAATCGAATTTTCTTATACGCCTTCGGAAACTGTTCCTTCAAGAAGGCTTTGACCTTCTCAACATCGGCGCTTCCCTCTTCAAATTCAATTCCGGCATAAATATCTTCCGTATTTTCCCGAAAAATCACCATCTCGACTTGTGAAGGATCTTTGACGGGCGAGGGCACGCCCTTAAACCAACGCACGGGACGCAGACAGACGTAAAGATCCAAGTCCTGCCTGATCGTCACATTGAGGGATCGAATTCCGCCACCAATTGGCGTCGTGAGCGGACCTTTGATCGAAACCAAATAATCCTTGAAAGCTTGCAAGGTCTCTTCCGGCAGCCAGTCATTGAATTGCTTGAACGCCTTCTCACCCGCAAAAACTTCCATCCAAGCAATTTTGCGCTCTCCGCGATAGGCCTTCTCAACCGCAGCATCGAGTACTCGCTGAGAAGCGCGCCAAATATCACGCCCTGTCCCATCCCCCTCTATAAAAGGTATGATCGGTTTTTTTGGCACGTGAAGTTTGCCATTTTGAATTGAAATTTTTTCGCCGTCTTTGGGTACGCTGAGTGCAGGCCGCGTCATGAATCTTCTCCCGCGTTATGAATAAAACATTCGCTATGGAACTACCTTAAACTATGCGCTTTCAAAATACCTCCCTATTCGCACATTGATACTTTGCGTTATTGCTTTGAATAAAAAATTAAATCATGCGTTCAGCCCATGACAACGCGGACTAGGATTGTCTTGACCTCGCTACTAAGCTCACCAATCATGGATGGCATGAAGCGTTTCACAACCATTCCGAAAACAATGGCATGCAGCTTAAAACTTACCGTCACGGTTGAAACTGATTCGGCCAAATCATCCTAGACTGATGAAAATATTGAATAGCGACAACCACTATAAAATAGCGGGTCTCACCCTTCTAACAATTGCCATCGGGCACGTTTCCCTCGCGCAAGACACCCTTCCCTACACACAACGCACCAAGGCTTATCCCGGATGGACCTCCACCGTGAAAGGTGACCGCCGCATGGTTGGGATGGGTGGAGCACTTGTGGGACTTGGTGATACCAAACTTTCTGCCATCGATAATCCTGCGGGACTTGCGATGGCGATGGATGATGACGGAATTGAATTCAGTCGAAACTTAGTGCGGGACCGAGCCCTTCAACCTTCTAGAAGTTCGGTGGAGTTCACGGATTTTACAGCAGCCCTTACGACCTATCCGTGGGGATTTGGCTATGCTTCTTGGACACCACTCATCGAAAGCCAAACTTACCTCCTTGCCGACGGAACCGAAGTCCAACCCAAGGTCGAATCCATTGAGTATCGTTTTTCTGCAGCGCGGGTTTTAATGAAGAACCGACTCTCATTAGGGGTGAGCCTTCTCCACGCTCGAACGGTCGAATCGCTTACCCTCCCCGCCACTTTTCAATCCTACAATCTGACTTACACCACATGGAGCATGAGCCTAGGAGCAACGGTCCAACTTCCTCGCCGATGGCTGGTAGGAATGAGCTATCATTTTCCGTTTACTGCTACGACAGACCAATCACTCAGCACCGCGGGGATTTCTTCTTTTCTTCAACCCGCGCAAACTCCTTGGAGGCTAGGTATCGGCACAGGCTGGATTCCCAATCGCAACTTTCAACTCGGAGTTAGCCTCTACTTCATCGGACCAAGTCCAGGCGTGGCATTGCTCAAAGACGAAAACGCGACACTCACTTCTCACATCACACTACAACCACGACTGGGGGCTAGCTACCGCTGGCTCGACTTCGAAAATCTTCGCTCCGACCTAACCTTGGGCACCTACTACGAGGTCTCTCGAGTTGCCAGCTCTCCTGACCGATCGCATTTTACGATGGGACTTCACGCCAAGCCTTGGCTATTGGATTTGGGATGGACTACCGATTTTGCCTCGGATTTCAAAAATCATATTTTTACGGTCGGCGTCGATATTGGCAAAGTACTCAAGATCCTAGAATTTATTCCCCCCGGACAACCCATCGAACGGCAAGGACTTCTTCCACAGCCACTGCGCATAAATGACGACGGACTTCCTCGTCCCCTGGTTGCAGACTGGAAGGATCCCGGTACTGAGCATTTCATTGAAACAGGGCAAAAGCTTCCAAACCGGGTCGAGAACAAACTCAAAAAAACCGGAAAAGATGTGCAGAAGTTCTTTGAGAAGCTTGGCTCCTTTCCTTCCGAAGTCGGCAAGGGAACCAAAAACAAAACGCCTTACTAGGCAAGCCTCGGGAAGTTTAAATCCAAACAGCTTCCTTTTTTCGCTTAGTTCTATTTGCAAATGAGCGTGAACCAAGGCAATGAATTCAACCATGAAACTTCGCCGATTTCTTACACTTAGTGCGTTGCCTATTATACTTGGAATTTTTTCCATTCATCCAAGCGATGCAACGAATCGAGAGCTTCCCAAGGGACTGGAGCGCCTCTGCGCTAGAGGATTTGTGGATACCCGGTCCGCTGAACTGCTCTTGAGCGTGCAGAGAGAGAATTGGAATGAAAAACTGGGAAAAATCCCTGTAAAGCACTTGGTGGCAATGATTCGTTCCCTTAGTTTAGATGGAATTTTTGCCCTCAATCAAATGATCAGTGACCAACCATTAGGAGAAGTTCTCCAATTTTGGAATCAAGGCGAAGCCTATAGGCTTCGGCATTTGTTCTTAGCTCTCCAGGATGCGTCAGATTGGTGGAACTACCTCTCCCAGAATAAAACGGGCAAAGCGAGTAAGGGTCCCAAGGAGTATCAAAAGCCCAGTCCCTACGATGGTCAAATAGTGCCCCTTTTTGGGCCCATGCCCCAACTACGAACTGTCCATGTCCTTGGCCTTTTGATTCGGGTGCTAAACAGCCAGAAGATTCTGAACAATAGGACCGTCAATCTATGGAACAGCTCTTCTGCATTTCAGACGCTCACTCCTATACTCAATGACCTTCGTCTGCCCACGAGTCTCGAATCGGAGACTGCTCTTGCGTTACAAGACGCGCCTGCCCTACGAGCAATGAAACGGACCTTGCTTTCAGCTTATCCGAGTTTGAATGACGCTTTTGAGAATTGAAAATACTAGGGAGGGCTGGGCTGAGTATCCGACTTTGCTCTCAATAGGCGCACAGCAGGTGGGCGATCATCGCCATCCTTAGTAAAGCTCCAAAGGATTTCGCAATTACTGATGTGGCACATGGTGTCCTCGTAGCGGTTGTTGACGTGGACGATTCCGCTCGAATAGACCCGGACATGGCAATTCTCGATGTAGGTCCCTTCTTCTCCAGGATAAAGGAAGACCACACGATCTGCTGTTCCTTCACGAACAACACCCTTAAGGCCTCGTAACATCAATTGAATAGACTTAAGCAACAGAAGCTCCTTTAATAACCGAGTTGTTGAGTTAGCCTAATGGCGGTCCGATTGCAAGTTGAGGTCAAACTAGGATATGAGACCTCTACACAGTAACAGAAATGACGAATCAAAAGCACGACCTTTTTGCAGAGATTGCCCGCCTCAAGAAAGAAAAAAACGCAATCATTCTCGCTCATTACTACCAGGAGCCTGATATTCAGGACCTGGCGGACGAGATCGGCGACAGCCTGGCTCTCGCTAGAGCGGCCCAGAAGACTCAAGCCAAAATCATCCTTTTCTGTGGAGTCCACTTTATGGCGGAAGGGGCCAAGATCCTCAACCCCCAATCGAAGGTCCTGATGCCGGACCTTCGCGCGGGATGCTCCCTCTCTGACTCCTGCCCTCCCGAGCAGTTTCGGGCTTACCGCAACCAGCATCCCGACCACTTTGTAGTGAGCTACATCAACTGTTCCGCCGAGATCAAAGCGCAAAGTGATGTCATTTGCACGAGCAGCAATGCTGTGCAAATCGTCAATCGCGTTCCTAAGGATCGCCCCATTCTATTTGCTCCCGATCGCAACCTTGGTGCTTGGGTAGAAAAACAAACTGGCCGGAAGCTACTCAAATGGCAGGGCGCCTGCATCGTTCACGAAACTTTTTCTCAACGAAAACTCATTGATCTTCAAGTTCGCCACCCTGATGCCGAACTTATTGCGCATCCCGAGTGCGAGCCCGAACTCCTTCAGCTAGCACATTTTATTGGAAGCACTTCTGCGCTTCTAGGCTACGTCGGAAAAAGTGCAAAAGCAGCCTTCATCGTGGCAACGGAGGAAGGGATCCTGCACCAAATGCGCAAGAATCACCCCGAGAAATTTTTTATCCCAGCTCCGCCCAATCACGCCTGTGCATGCAATGAATGTCCCTTTATGCGGCTCAACACGCTCGAAAAAGTTTACACAACTCTCCGCGATGAATCTCCCGAAATCACCATGACCGAAGACTTGCGATTGCGCGCCTTGCGGCCATTAGAAAGAATGATGGAATGGTCCCACTGACTCCTGCCAAAAAAATTCAAAACCCCAATCCCAACTGGAAACCAGGAGATACCCTCGTCGTTCCCTACCAAACGTGGAAGGACTTTGATCTATCTGCGATGCCGGTGGATCGAGTCTACGGCCTCTTGGTGGGTTCTGTCGTACCGAGGCCCATCGCCTTTGTTAGTACCTGCGACAAAAATGGAAATGGCAACCTTGCTCCATTTAGTTTCTTCAATGCCGTATCGAGCAGCCCTCCCCTCGTCATGATCTCGGTGGCTCGAATGCCAAATGGGTCTAAGAAGGACACCTGCAGAAACATCGAAGAAACCGGAGAGTTTGTCGTCAATTCTGCTCATGAATGGATGGCAGAGCCCCTGCACCAGTGCTCCGCCAATTACCCACGCGGAGTGGATGAAATGAAAAAGGTGGGCCTCACGGCAGTGGCTTCAACCCGGATTCAACCATCGCGTGTTGCCGAATCGGCTATCCAAATGGAGTGCAAACTCTATCGCGCCATTGAATTGGGTGAAGGCAAGGCGGGTTCGGTCACGTTATTTCTTGGTGAAATCCTAGTGATGCATGTCGCAGACGGGTTTCTCAGTAAGGATGAACACATCGATTTTGCACAGCTTCATCCACTAGCCAGACTGGGTGGGCCGATGTATTCCGGCGTAAAAGAGTATTTTGAACTTGGGAGACCCAAACTATGAAAGATATGAAATTTTTTTCCGGCTTCGGAAATCACGTCGCAACAGAGTGCCTACCGGGAGTGCTACCGGAAGGACGCAATTCTCCACAGAAAGTGTCGAAGGGTCTCTATGCGGAACTATTGAGTGGAACATCGTTTACGACACCGCGAGCATTGAATAAACGAAGTTGGCTCTATCGCATTCGACCTTCGATCGTGCATCCGGCTTTTCAAGAAATTCGGTCGTCTGCTGTCCTAACAGCTCCCTTTGAAGGAATCGCGCTGTCTCCCAATCCCTTGCGCTGGAACCCACTTGAACTTCCCATGCAGCCCACACTGTTTCTTCAGGGATTACACACCCTCATCGCCACTGGCAACTGGATGAGACAAGAAGGAATGGCCGTGCACCTCTATGCATTCAATCAATCCATGAATCATCAATGCTTCTGCAATTTCGACGGAGAAATGCTGATCCTTCCCGAAAAAGGAAAATTAGAAATCCGCACAGAAATGGGTCGCCTTCAGGTAGGGCAACTCGAAATGGCAGTCATCCCCAAGGGAATCAAATTCCAAATCCTTACGAATGAACCCGCCCGTGGCTATATTGCCGAGAACTACGGCGCTCCTTTGCAACTGCCCGAACTCGGCCCCATCGGATCCAATGGCCTTGCCAATGCCCGTGACTTCTTGGCTCCACATGCCTGGTACGAAGATCTAGCCAAGCCCTTCGAAGTGATCACCAAGGCGCAAGGAAAATTCTGGCGCACTGAGCTTGATCGCTCGCCCTTTGATGTCGTCGGCTGGCATGGCAACTACTATCCCTACCAATACGACCTTCGCAAATTCAACGTCATCGGCTCCATCAGCTTCGATCATCCAGATCCATCGATCTACACGGTCCTGACTTCTCCTTCCTCAGATCCGGGAGTCGCCAACTTGGACTTTGTGATTTTTGCCCCACGATGGCTGGTTCAAGAAAACACCTTTCGCCCGCCATGGTTTCATCGAAATATCATGAGCGAGTATATGGGACTGATTCAAGGACAGTACGACGCCAAGATCAAGGGTGGAGGCTTCGTGCCGGGCGGAGGAAGTTTGCACAATTCTTTCGGCGGCCATGGACCGGATGCTGCGGCTTTTGAGCGCGCGAGCGAGATGGAGCTTCAGCCCCAGAAGCTCAATGACACGATGTCCTTTATGTTTGAGACGCGCTACCCATTCCAAATGTCGTCCTTCGCCACTCGTAAAGGATTTCTCCAGGACGACTACTTGGATTGCTGGAAGGACCTGAAGGTAAAGTTTAAAGCCTAAAGCCACCGCGCCATACGAAGGCTTGAATTTACTTCTTTAGTGTATTAAATAAGTCGAACTTTATTCTATTACGGAGATTCAAAATGCCAAGACATTTCTCAATTCAATCAGTTGCAACCCAGTTCCTGGCCCTATTCGTAGCCCTTTCGGCATTCGGGCAAGACCCCTCTCAAAAAAGCGAAAAGGGGGCTCAGTCAGACGAGCCAGCGTACCTCCTAGAGGTCTGGCCCACCAAGTACCATGAAGATAGAAGCCACGACGTTATTGGCAATAAGCCCATTCACCAGCTGCGAATCACGAAGAAGGAAATAGAGTCCAACGGGGAAAAAGACGTGCTTTTTTGGATGGATGAAACCCGTCCGAGTGGAATGGCTCTGTTTCGTTTTGACCTCAGCACCCTTAAGCCTAAGTTTATCCGATACGCGGACCCTGAAGAATTGGACGCAAAGTCAGACATCGCTCCTAGAAACTCCGACCAAGTATCCCCTTCAGACGAAGAGATGAAGAGAGAGTTTCCTAACGTGACTTTGACTCACATTCCTCACTATGGTGATGAGTCCTATGAATTTAGGATTCGAGATACCTCTGAAGTCTGCCATTGCGACCCCAAAGACATCAAAATCCTGATAAGAAGCCGACCTCTCAATTTAAATAAACGCCCTATGAAGCTTAGCTATTTTGAATTGAAAATGAACAAGAGCGAACTGCACCCAAAAATGTGGCAATCAGATTCCTCTCTCAATAGAGGCTTCACTTTCTACAATAAAATTTTCGACCAATACGGATCAAAAAGAGCCATTGACTTGTTTAACCTTGAAAGCCAAATCCGAAAACTCCTGCAAGCGATCAAAGAAATGGAAACGACCGAGACGCCAGATCCAAGCGATGCTCAGAAACTGGATGAACTCAAAAAAGACTTAAGAGACCTCGGAAAGCAATTTCAAGAGTCTTTTGAATCCGGGGATGACTTGCTAGACCTCGATGCCAAAGAGGATCAAGACATGCTACGCCTCGTAAGAGAGCACCTTCAGGCAATCGTAAAAGAGGAAATTGAGGGCAAGCCTGTAGCTGAATCCGAAATGGACAGAGACACCCTCATCGAAGGCGAACCTGAAATTAAAAATAGTACTGCACTCCAGAAAAAGTACCTACGAATCCTATTGGGAAGAAGATCCTACCTCGAGATCCTCTTTCAAAAATTCTCCCTTCGTTAGTCTGAAAGAAGTCCTCCTTTTTTTATTTTCACCTAACTAGGGGCTGTAACAATACAAGCCGCCCCATGTCCCTTGCCGAGTGAATAGCGCTGGCTCCTTTTCAAAACTTCCGTTAGAAACTCCTTGGCCTTGCCGACGGCATCCTCCAGCATCCTTCCTTGCGCCAAGAGTCCTGCAATGGCCGCAGATAAGGTGCATCCGGTTCCATGATCATTGCAGGTGGCAATACGTGGCGATTCAAACCAGCGACACGCGATACTACCGTCCTTGTGTTTTACTACAAGGCAATCCGAACATTGCTCAGATTCTCGGTGGCCGCCTTTGACAAGCACAGCACGCGGGCCGAAGCGGAGCAAGTCTCTCCCAGCTTGCTCCATTTCCTCTGGGGTGAGCACGGTACGGTTTAGTAGGCTCTGCGCTTCCAATAAATTAGGGGTTACCAACATGGCGCGAGGAAAGAGCCGATCCAATACCAAGTCAACCGCCGACGGATGAAGGAGGGCTGCTCCAGACTTAGCAATCATCACGGGATCGAGCACTACGGGAATCGTAGGATATTCTGTCAGTACTTGAGCTACAGCAGCTACGACGTCGGCGTTGCCCAACATCCCTATTTTAATTACATCTGCGCCAATATCATCGAGGACTGCGCGTATCTGGGCCTCTACCAAGGAAGGATCGAGGATTAAGCAATCTGAGACTCCTTGCGTATTTTGAGCTGTAATCGCCGTAATCGCTGTCGATCCGTAGACTCCCAAGGAAGAAAATGTCTTCAAATCAGCTTGAATCCCAGCACCACCACCGCTATCTGATCCCGCAATACTGAGGACGCGCGAAGGGTTTTTCATTCTGGCACCTGTGCTAGAAGCTGAAGAGCCTTGGCTTCCCAATCCTCTTCGGCCTGAAAGACAGAAATAACCGCCACACCATTCGCACCTGCATGGATCACTTCTTTTACCTGCTCGACACCAATTCCACCGATACCAACCAACGGTAGGTCAGTCTTCGATCGAATATCCCGTAGGCCCTCTAGGCCCCAGATTTTTTGAACATTATTTTTGGAGCTTGTTGGATAGATGGCACTCACACCTAAGTAGTCCACACCAAGACCTTTTGCTCGAGCCACTTGCCCGAGACTTTCTACTGACCAACCCACGATGGCCTCTTTACCTAAAAGTGCGCGCGCCAATTTGGGGCAGGCATCACTTTGACCGAGGTGTACGCCGCTCGCACCAACTTTCTTAGCTACCTCGATTCGATCATTGATCAACAAGGGCACGGAGTAGTCTTTTAGTGCGCGCATCACTCGACGAGCAAGTTGTACAAAGTCTTCATCCGAGCAGGTCTTCTCGCGCAACTGAACCAAACGAACTCCGCCACGCACGGCTTGAAGTACTTCATCCTCAATGGCTCCCTTTCTAAAATGCAATTCATCGGCAACCAAATACAGCTTGAGATCAAGACTCACGAAAGCAACCTTAATTGCTCATAACTAGCTTTATTCTCAAATTGTTGAACCTCAATACGACTTAGCCAATCTAGCCACGCCATTCGGAAACTTGCCGGCCCCGTCGCTGACTCAGCCGCCAACTCACCACAAACCCCACCAAGGGCCATGGCATTGACAGTGGCTAGGAAAGCATCGTTGCTGATTCCATGAAAGCCTCCAATAAGCGAAGTAGCTACACAGCCCATACCAGTCACTTGAGTCATCATCGAGTGGCCATTGTAAACTTTTGCCTCACGGCTGCCATCCGTTATGAAATCAGTTTCTCCACTTACACATACGGTGCAAGAAAACTCTTGCGATAGGAATCGCGCAGCTCCCGCTGCATCAGACCAAGCATGGAGTGAATCAACACCTTTACCTCCCCCTCCCTGCCCAGCCAAAGCTAGGACCTCTGAGGCGTTGCCACGGAGAACCGAGATTCCACCTTCGCTCAAAAGCTCCAGGGCCACCCGAGTTCGATACCTCGTAGCTCCGGCACCTACCGGATCTAAAACAACGGGGAGGTCCTTACGCTTTGCTTCGATAATTGCCAGCTTCATGCTTGCAACCCAATCATTGTCTAAGGTCCCAATATTGAGCACCAAAGCACTAGCAATGGATATGATTTCTGAAATTTCTTCTGGCGCATGAGCCATAAGCGGAGACGCGCCTACGGCAAGTAGCGCATTAGCCGAAAACTCCATAGTCACATAATTGGTGAGATGATGAATCAGCGGCTTTTCTCTTCGAAGGACTTCGAGCAGCGAAGCTGCACTTCTAGGCGTAGTCATATTGATTTCCTTTCGCCAGCATTACCTGGATCAAGTTATTTGGGTCGCTCGACCTTTATCGAGCCTCTCAGCCGCCTTTTGAAAAATCACGGGCAGCTCCCCGTTTCGAATTTAGTATTCCCAACCCAGGGGGTTGTCAAATTTTGAGTTCTTTAGAACGAACAATAGCTTCAAGAAGTACTATCGATACTTCCAGCTAGTACCACTTGGTCCGTCGAGTAAATCGACACCTTCTGCCAAGAGTTCGTCACGAATTTCATCGCTCCGCTTGAAATCTTTATCTCTACGAGCTTGATTTCGTTCCGCAATGCGCTTTTCGATTTCAGATCCATCCAGCTTTACTTTATCGCTAGCAGAAAGCTGAGACCGGATGCCATTGAACTGCTCCAAAGCTTTTTCCGGCAAAAGCCGCCCAATACCCAAAACGGAACCCACATCTTCCTCGATCAATCGGATCAGTGCCTGAGACGCTAGGATGGCCGCTGGTGTTCCTTGTGTTTTTGGTTCAGAAAGGATGCGATTAAATTCCCGAATCACAACAAAAACAGACGCCAAGGCCCCAGGCGTATTGAGGTCGTATGCAAAATGAGCCGCAATATCCTTGGACGCTCCATCCACCTGCATCACAAAAGAAGCCCAAAGGGACTCCGCACGTGTATCTGGAAATCGAGTTTTCAACTGAGTAATTTCGAGCGCCTTTTTCTTGGCTTCATAGATCCGTTCCAAAGACTGAAGCGTTTGATTGAGGCTATCCACGCTGAAATCCAAGCGTGAGCGATAGTGCACAGAAAGAAGCAAGTAGCGAGCAACCTCACCACCAAATTTGGTAAGGAAATCCCTTGCCGTAAAAACATTGCCCAAGCTTTTGGACATCTTCTCCTTGGACAACGTCAAAAATGCGTGATGGAGCCACATTCGCGCAAAGGGCTTTTTTCCTGTAGCTGCCTCGGACTGCGCGATTTCATTTTCATGGTGCGGAAAAATCAAATCTTCCCCACCATGATGGAGGTCAATTTGATCTCCTAAGATCTCTTGAGCCATGACAGAACATTCAATATGCCAACCTGGCCGACCTTTTCCCCAAGGACTGTCCCAAGAAGGTTCGCCTGGCTTGGCGGGCTTCCATAGTGAGAAATCGAGTGGATTTTTTTTCTGACTCTTCACTTCCACGCGATGTCCCGCCTCAAGGTCATCAAACTTCTGGCGAGACAACTTCCCATAGTCTTCAAAGGTGTCTACGGAATAAAAAACTTCGCCTTTTACTTCGTAAGCGCTGCCCTTACTTACCAGACCTTCAATAAAAGCTACCATCTTAGAAACGTATTCTGTCGCCTTGGGCTTAAATTTCGGATCAAGGACCCCCGATACAGCGTAGTCCTTCTCAACTTCTTGGATGAATTCGCTGGATACCTGATCGGAAGTGCGTTTTTGATCACCTGCTTTCTTGATGATCCGATCATCTACGTCCGTGTAGTTCCGAACATATTGAACATCGTAACCCACGTGGGTGAGGTAACGATAAATCAAATCCGCAACCAAAGCGCTGCGCAGATTTCCGATATGAATTTTGTCATAGACCGTTGGACCACAAGAATAGAATCGAACGACACCCGGAACCTGAGTCTTGAAAACTTCTTTTTTCTGCGTCTGCGTATTAGTGAACTTAATTTCAGGTAGGTTTGCCGAACTCATAGTCCTGCTTGCTTTAGGTTTTTATCAATTCTCTTAAGAATTTCTTCACGCCCTAGCAAAGGAAGGACCCACTTCAGTTCGGGTCCATGAGTGCGTCCTGTGATGGCAGCGCGAATCGACATAAACAGGCCTTTACCTTTTGCGCCAGTCTCCAGTCCGGTCTGTTTCTGCAGAGCTTGAACTTGCTCTTCTTGAATATCCCCCTGAAGGGCTTCAATTTTGGCTCTGAAGTTAGAGACCACCTTTGCAGCCTCTCCTTCCTTCAAGACGGCAACTGCTTCCGCCTCAGGCTGAGCATCCGCACGAAAAAAAAGCTCTGCAGCCTTGGGAAGGTCGCTCAATAAGTCGACCTCACCTCGAATGACTTGCAACAATTGATGAAACCAAGCATCCGATCGCCCCTTCAATGAAACATCGGACTGATCAAAAAACGGGCGCGCTAATTTTGCCAAATTTTCGATCGGTTCAGCCTTGATGTACTGCGAGTTCATCCAATTGAGTTTCTGAACGTCGAATACTGCGGCCGACTTCTGCAATCCGGACGTGTCAAAAGCCTGAACCAATTCTTCTCGAGAAATCAATTCGGGATGCCCGGACTTGGTTTTTGTACCAGCGGATGGCCACCACCCTAAAAGAGAAAGAAAGTTCAACAATGCATCGGAGAGGTACCCGCGATCCGTATAGTCACGAACGGAAACATCACCATTCCTTTTGGAGAGCTTCTGACGATCTGCGCCCAACACCATAGATATGTGCCCAAATTCTGGCACTTTCCATCCCATCACGTCGTAGATAAAAAGTTGTTTCAAGGTATTGGACAAATGGTCTTCACCACGAAAGACATGGGTGATGTTCATGAGATGATCATCCACTGCACAAGCAAAATTATAGACTGGGTACCCTAAGCGGCCTGCATCTTTTTCATTGCCACGAGGGGACCGTGTAATAAAGAAATCCCCCACTGCGCCCACTTTGAAGTCAATTTCGCCACGCACCAGGTCCTTAAGAATCATGTCCTTCTTGGGAACTCGAAAGCGGATTCCCGCTTTTTCTCCGCGTTTAAATCGCTCTTCCACTTCAGCCGGCGGTAGTGGCTTGATCTTCTCGTCTAACATATGAGGCGGTTGCCCCATTTTGATGGCCGCCTCGCGCATTTCGGTAATTTGTTCAGGAGTATGAAAACAATAGTAGGCGTGGCCAGCTTCCAAAAGCTTGGTAGCAATATCGTGATAAATGGAGTTTCGCTCGGACTGTCGATAAGGACCAAAGGCACCACCTTCATCCGGCCCTTCATCAAAAAATAGATGAAGTGCGCGAATGTCTTCTCGGAGAAGTCTCTCCGCTTCTGGCGTGCTTCGCTCTTGGTCTGTATCTTCAATACGGAGGATGATTTTGCCGCCCGTTTTTTTGGCATAGAGCCAATTCAAAAACAGGGTTCTCAATCCACCAACATGCAGGTATCCCGTAGGACTCGGGGCAAACCGCACACGAACATCTGATGCCGCACTCATGAATCTTTGGTTAACCTAAAAACGCGAATTAGGAAGTAAAAATCGTCTGAATCTCTAATTCGATCTCTTCCTCTCGAGCCTTGCGCGCGAGGGAAATTTCCTTCACCAAAAGGTGCTTGGCGTGATCGAGCATCTTGCGCTCACCAAAAGAAAGGTCTTTATTGTGTCGGAGTAAGAAGAGGTTTCGGAGGACCTCAGCGATTTCATAAACCGAACCCGTCTTAATCTTTTCCATGTACTCGCGATAGCGGCGATTCCAAGTCGTATTGTCGATCTTGATGTCTCGCTCTTTGAGAATACTGTAAACTTTTCTTACTTCACCATCTGAAATAATTTCGCGAAGCCCTACGGATGTCGCGTTATCAGTCGGGACCATGATGGTCATCTGATTATCCACTACTTGAAGCACATAGAATTTCTTCTTTCGGCCCCCCACCGTCTTCTCTTCGATTCGCTTTACAATGGCCACTCCATGGGCTGGATATACGGCATTATCGCCAACTTTGAACATCTACGGTGTCCCTCCAAATTTCGGGTGGTTTAGCAGTCCTAGTACCTAAGTAACTCCGATATAGTTAACCTACGCGCGCGGGCAATATAACAAAGTGAGCGGCCCGTGTCAATCAACTGGTTTGAGTGAAGATGGTAAGTGCTTGAAATGATAGAATTTTAAATTTAATTCGAGCTGCTTATTTCTGACTATTTTTAATGGATATTTAGGTTGTTTGTGCGCGCCTAACCGAGGTTTCATCAAGTCTACATCGAGGCTTAGCATGAGTCCTTTATTCTCTGAGTATGTTCCTAGGAGATCTACACGCACACTCAACCTTCAGTGACGGAGTCTTAGAGATCCCAGATCTTATCGATATGTACGGAAAGCGGGGCTTCGGAGTTTTGGCGGTTACCGATCACCTCTGCGAAGAATCAACTTTCTTAGGAAAAAGCGCGCACCTCTTGAAACGCACGCTTACTCGCACCAACCTCGAGGAATACCTGACCATACTTCATCGAGAATCACGTAGGGCCTGGGACAAATACTCCATGGTGGTTATTCCAGGGTTCGAGCTTACCAAGAATTTTTTATCCAATTACCGATCGGCTCATGTTTTGGCACTGGATGTGGAAAATTACATTTCGGCTTCGCAAGAACCGCTGGATTTGGCTGCTGCCATTCATCAGCAGGGCGGCTTGGCGATCGCGGCCCATCCTGTAAATACTCGCAAGCTTGAAAAACAGACCTACTTCTTATGGGACCAACGCGAGAAACTTGCCAAAGCCTTTGACGCCTGGGAAGTCGCCAGCGGTCCGCATCTTTTTCCAGACGTGCTAAATTCAGGATTGCCGATGGTGGCTAGCAGCGACCTACATCACCCACGACAAATGCGCTCATGGAAAACCGTTTTCTATGGAGACCGCAGTATCGCATCCGTCAAAAATTCCATTCGACAGCAACAAATCAATTTTACTTTCTTTGCCGACGGCAACGCAAGTGATGCACGCGAGATCCTCACCGCAAATGAAATTCGTGATCGAGAGCCGCCGGGGCGCGATCGCTCGCTTGCAGCTGCTCGACAGTACCTATTGGGATAGGTCTTTCGGGACACACCCGGGTGACTTATTTAGGGCGTAACGACAACAGGATTGACGGCTTTCGCAAGACAGATGGCTGAGAGCAAAAAAATCCGTCATTGTTTCAAAGCTTTAAGTCACCCGCATATACCAGAAACTGGCCAGGAACTTGCTTCCTCCTTCTATAGGGGTTCAAAACAGGGGAATGAAAAAAGCAATAAGATCGACATGCTCTGCCTCCTTTTGGAGCAAGCTCAAAGCGATTCCCTATGCCTATGGCAGCTTTGCACTCCTCTTACTTGCTAGTGGGTGCAAAGAAAAACTTACCAGTGCCGTATCAAGTAACGCGCTATTGGTATCTAGCGATCCTCCCACGTTAAGCATTGCCAATCTTGCTCCGGTTTTCAGTGAAGCGGACGGGACGGTAAGTGCTGTCACGATAGCGATGGATCATCGCTACACAGGAACCATCACGATTCCCTATGAAGTCTTACAGACCACTACGACCTACACGGATCAAAGTCTACCCTCTAGCGGGACTATCACCATCAGTCCAAGCGCAGCGTCGGGCAATTTGACGATGACGATTTTTCAGGATGTCTCATTCGAACCAGACGAAACCATTGAGATCCGACTCGGGACTCCGAGTGTTGGAAATTGGCAAGGCGACAACACACTCATCATTACCATTCATGATGATGACGCCAAGCCTTCCGTGCGATTTGCTAGTTCTACCATGTCCGTCGATGAAGCATTGAACACTACCACTTACCCAGTAGTCGTCGAACTCACAGGAAGAGCTCAAGAGGATGTCACGGTGGCCGTTAGGGTTCTGCCGTGCTTGCCTGCTGGTTCTTGCTCTCAGGCCATCTACGGCAATACCCCAACTGGAAGCCCTCCCAGCGACTTTTATATACCCGGCAATTCCACTGGCATCGTCTCTCTCACTATTCCCGCAGGGACTTTGGCAGCGCAATTTAATTTTCAGGTCTTTTATAATCCGGTGATCGAGCCAACTGATCGTTTTCGATTTCACCTAGAATCTCCCTCTGCCAACGCACAGCTCAACCCGGTCGCGAGTGAAAATGATCAAACCGTCAGCATCAATGACAACCAGAATCGAATCCAAGTAGCCTTTGCCAGCAGCACTACGCAAGAAACCGAAGGTTGGAATCACCCTGCTAACAACCGCGATCCCAGCCTCGATAGAAAAATTTATGTCAATCTCTCTCGGGCCCCAACTACACAAGAAGGCCCTGTATCGGTAAATTTAACACTGCTTGTGGCCCCGGGATTCCCTCAAACAGCAACCTCCAATTCAGACTTTATACTCAGCCCAGCAAATCTCATTGTTACTATAGCGGCAGGGCAAACCTCTGGCTATGCTTCAGTCGAACTTCCGGATGACCACATCTATGAGCGCGCTAGTGGAAGCAATTTGGAACAATTCAATCTCGGCATCAACTCAGTCAGCAACAATGCGGTATTGGTAAACGGAGGAATTCATATCCACCGATTCTTCATCGTGGACAATGATCCCTATCCGGTTCTTAAGATAGAAAACCGTTACGCTGATCAATCGGAAGGAAACGGCGGGGGATCCACGCCATTTGTCTTCACCGTCCGAATGACCGATTCCACAAATGGACAACCGATGACAGCAGATCAACCTTATTATTACAACTTCAGCAGAATTTCGAATCTGCCTGTCCCCGCAAACTACACGGGAAATGCTCCCGCTCGACGATTGGACAACAGTGATTACAGCACAACTGTACTTTTTCAACCCAGCATTGCGGTGGGTACTACTTTCACCAATCAAACGGTCAATATACGAGCCGACAGTTGCTACGATGGCGGAGATGAATTCACCGTGGTCTCTATTTCGCCGCCTGATCCCAGCCTTAGATCACCATCGTTTGATAGCGAACGAAATGAGAGCATGTTAATTGTGCGGGAAGATGATCCAGCCTGGGCAGCTACCTGCCCTTAGGACTAGTTCAACTTTGCCAGATCAAAGGGATACTCCCCATTTTCCAAAAGTCGCTCGGCAATAAAATGCACCTGATCATCTTCGTTGCGGTCCATGGCGCGTAAGTTGGCCCGAATGCGACGATTGCCTCGCATAAAGAAGGCTTCTGCAAGGGATTGTTCCAGTGCAATAGCCTTAGGATCCTTGGCCTGTTGAATCTCACTCGACAGTCGAGCCAAAACACAACTCATCGCGTAGAGGTCGATTGCGATTTCGGCGACTCGCTTTTGTGCTAGCTGCTTAAGGTAGATTTCTTTGCCATGCCGTCGCAGAAGCACTTCAATTTTGGCAGAGAAGTCCAGGGTGCTTTTCTCGATCTTCTTTGCCAGCGCCTTCAGCGTTGGATGGGCCTTGGTGATGGGCTCTCCAAAGAAATTGCGCTTCAACTTTCGAAACGCAAAGTTACTAACTTGGCCAAGCCCCTTAAGGGGATACTTAATAGCCTCAGCCAGGCCTGCCAACTCCTGTCCAGGACCTTGCATACCGGAGAGCGCGATGAAGGCTCGAAGGATTTCATTCGATCCTTCAAAAATGCGATTGATCCGCGCATCTCGCAACCAACGCTCATACGGATATTCCTTCATATAGCCAGAGCCTGCATAGATCTGAAGATTTTCGTCCACGGAATCCCAAAGGGCCTCAGATGCAAAAACTTTGCAGATAGCGCTTTCGATCGAATAATCGACATCTCCGCGATCGATGTAGTGCGTGGTCATCCCGACCATGCTTTCGATGGCGTAGAGATTCATTGCCATGCGAGAAATTTTTTCACGAATCATTCCGTATGCGCCAAGCTTGCGTTGAAACTGAACCCGCTCATTGGCGTGTGCGATAGAGGCTTTCAGGCAGCTCTTGATTCCCCCAATGCAGCCCGAAGCCAATCCCAATCGGCCATGATTGAGGACTCCCATCGCGACCTTGAAGCCCTTGCCTAATCCTCCCACGAGATTTTCCGCGGGAATTTGCAATCCATCAAAGTGAATCGCGTTGGTCCAAGATGCCCGAATGCCTAGCTTATGTTCCGACGGTCCTACCTGAATGCTTGGGAGTCCACCCTCGGGAATCTCGACAACGAAGCATGAAATCTTGTCCTTCTTCTTTCCGCCTTCAACAACTTCCGTCTGAGCAAAGATCGTCATAAATCTGGCGATCGCACCATTGGTGATCCAAATTTTGCTGCCATTGATGGTGTAGGTTTTTCCATCTGGCGAAAGCATGGCTCGTGTCTTGATCGAAGCAGCATCCGAGCCACTACCAGGTTCGGTTAGGCAGTAGGACGCAATCCACTCTCCCGAGGCAAGGTGCGGAAGGTAGCGCTTTTTTTGTTCGTCGGTTCCGAACAGAACGACCGCTTTGTATCCGATGCTCTGATGCGCCATCAGTGTCGTAACCAGAGACCCATCCACTCGCGCAATTTCTTGCATGACGCGGGAGTATCCAGACTGAGGAAGACCCAAGCCACCGTACGCTTCTTCAACCGCAATACCCATCAGACCCAACTCAGCCACTTGGCGAATCACTTCAATCGGCATTTCGCCTTTGAGGTCCCATTCCGTTGAATGCACTTTGTCCTGTGCAAAGCGATGAATGGAATCCAAGACCATTTGGACCGTACTAGCCGTGTCCTTGTCCATCTGAGGGTACGGAAAAATCAAGTCCTCTCGAATATCTCCGAGAAAAAGGGACTTCATAAAGCTGTTTTCGGTTACGACGGGGGTTGCCATGGTGGGTGCTCCTTCTCTATGAATGAATCCAAGTATGACAATTTGGCAAAATACCCTTTTTGACGAGGCTTGTGTGGACAAACTGTCAATGAATCAAAGTGAGAGTAATTGCTCGAATTTTTTTGGTTGAAGGACCGCTACAGCTCTTTGATATTGTAGCTATTTTTTTATTTATAACTACGTGAGCCAATTCCTACAAAAAAACGTTTGGCATCTTCCTTGCCTTAGTAACTCCCTGCAATGAAACGTCCGGATTTTAACGCATGGAAGAGCAAACTCACGAGCCTAGCCTATCAGGTCTCGCAGAAAGTTCGTGAGCGGGGGGGCGGCAAATTTTCGGAGCGCGCCAGCAGTACGTTCGTAGTAGTCGTCCATCGGCTAAAAAAGCTCCTCAAGCAACGCAACCTTTCGTTCTACACAACTGCTCTGACCATCATTCTTTGCACTTATTTTCTTTCGGATCTTTTGGGACTCTGGATCAATAGCTGGATACCCGAACCTCGCACAATGCGAGGAACCATGGGCATGCAGGCTAGCGGCAGCACCCGACCAACCCTGGACAGTTTTGAGGGAATTTTTACTCGAAACCTTTTCAACAGCAAAGGATTGATCCCCGGAGAAGACAACGACGGAGAAGTTTCTGGGCCCGCCTTACCAACGACATTGCCCATCAAACTCATCGGAACGCTTCTGCTACAGGACGAAGCGTACTCGATTGCCACGCTTCACAATGACTCGGACGACAAAGTCTATCCTGTCCGAATGGGAGATGAATTGCCGAACTTGCTTCGAGTCGAACGCGTTGAGCCTCGTAAGGTGATTTTCATCAATCTCAAAAACCGCCGCCGCGAGTACGCGGACCTTCCGCAAGATCCCGATTCTCCTGAGCCGTCGATTGTCACTCAAAGCAATGCGCCTGCCTTTGCTCCAACCGAATCCACGGGATCTTCCCAACGCTTCAATATTCCGCGGGGAGAGCTCGAGAAAAACCTTTCCAACCTGAATCAAATACTGACCCAGGCCCGCGCGATCCCTCACTTCGAAAACGGAGCGCCGTCGGGTTACAAGCTCATCCAGATTGTACCTGGAAGTATTTATGATCGGCTCGGACTGCGAAATGGCGACATCCTTCGGGAGGTCAACGGCGAATCCATCAATAATCCGCAGAGAGCTTTTGAAATGCTGAACGATTTTAAAACGATGAATTCCGTAGAACTAAAAATTAAACGCGACAATCAAGCTTCGACGATGGTGTATGACATTACACAATAAGGAAAAAGGGGAACCTATGAACCATCCAAAAACAGATCCAATGCTGAAATGGCTCAGGGTCTATGCGGTGATTCTATTTGTGGCAGCTGCGGCTGGACTTATCCTTCTCAACTGGAGTGAGGCTCATGGAGCAACTGGCAAGCCTGGATTTCAGTCGGGCGGTGCCCCAGCAACCAATCCTTTCCTCAATGCCATCGAAGCCAATGCAAAGAAAACGCCTCCACCTAGTAAAACCATCAGCATCAATCCTCGTGGTACCGAAACAAATCGCGCAGATGTTCCGGAACCCAAATTTCAGGCAGGCAAAGTTTCTGTTGGAGGAGAAGCGGGATCAGGCGTCACGGCCTCCTCTCAAGGTATACCTTTTATCCCAGTCGACACTCAGTCGGCTATTGGGGGCAATCAGATTGTTACCGACTTCAACTATCCCGACGCTGAAATCGTAGACATCGCCAAAACCCTTGGAAAACTCACAGGAAAAAACTTCATCCTCGAAAAAGGCGTGAAGGGAAGAATTACGATTATTTCTAATTCTCCCATTACCGTATCGGATGCTTGGAAGGCTTTTCTGACCGCACTGGACATCAATGGTTTTACCGTATTTGAATCTGGGAAGTATGTCCGCATTGCTCGGCAACGCGACGCTCGTGACAAGCAGCTAAAGACCTTCACCGGCGACTACAGCCCCGATACCGACGCCATGATTATTCGCGTCTTCCCGCTGAAATATATTGAAGCAGATGAAGTTGCGCGCGTCTTTAGAAGCTTCTTGCCACCCAATTCTCGCGTCATACCTCACGCTCAAACCAATACTGTCATCGTCACGGACACGGGATCCAATATCAAAAAGCTCGAGGCCATGCTTAGTATCATGGATATTGAAGGTTATGATTCGGGTATAGAAGTCATTCCTGTTAAATTCGCTTCTGCGGTAGAAATTTCCAAACTAATCGATGCACTCTTGCCTGGACAGTCCAATGCCCTACCAAAGTCGGGACCAAAGCCCTTTGGAGGCGGCAACTTTACAGCACGCAAAACTAAAGAAGGTGGAGTCGTCAATAACATCATAGCGGACGAACGCACCAATTCTCTCATCGTCAACGCCAACCAAAAAGGTATCGAGCAAGTGCGAGAGCTGATAGCAACATTGGACAAGAAGCAGCCCGCGACCGTAGGTGGCGGAAAACTCCATGTCGTTTACCTTCAATTTGCTGATGCAGAAGAAATCGCAAAAACGCTTACCAATATTGAAAGTCAGAATAAATCTACCGCCGCGCCTTCATCAGCCGGTGGCCGGACCCGCGGCAATCCTACTGCGGCCACTCTCTTTAAAGGCGACATCAAAGTGGCTGCTGACAAAGCCACCAATTCGCTCGTAATAACGGCGGCACCAGCGGACTTTGTCACCGTTCAGCGAGTGATCAACAAGCTCGATATTCCGAGAGACGAAGTCTACATCGAAGCCTACATCATGGAAATGACGCTAGGAAATGACTTCAATTTTTCTTCGAATATAGCATCTCCTACCAATGGGATCTCATTGGCACCTGCAGGAAAGGATATCTTGGACTTCATCACCACTCCTTTGGCTTCTTCCGGAATGGTACTGGGACTGAGCGCGGGCAAGAAAACCAACTTTACGGTCAACGGCACAACCTATCCTGTCAGCAACGTCATTGGATTGATCAAAGCCATCCAA
The DNA here is from genome assembly GCA_963169695.1 of Bdellovibrionota bacterium. Classification (GTDB taxonomy): domain Bacteria; phylum Bdellovibrionota; class UBA1018; order UBA1018; family CAUJDS01; genus CAUJDS01. The sequence continues at coordinate 65,930 of CAUJDS010000060.1, read as the reverse complement.
ACACAGAGCAATACCAATATTTTGGCAAATCCTCAGATCCTGACTTTGGATAATCAAGAGGCCAACTTTGAAATTACGGAACGGATTCCTGTTCCGACCACTACGGCGAGCAATACCTCAGTGGTTTCTTCGGTTACCAAGGAAGACGTAGGTCTTTCGCTCAAAATCAAACCTCAGATCAATAAAATCTCCAACTTTGTGAAAATGACTCTCAAAGCCAAGATGGAAGACATCGCCAATAAGGAACTTCCACAAGAAGTGGCAACCAAGGCTTTTGCTACGCTCAATCGTCAAATCGAAACCACGGTTGTTGTTGCAGACGGTGACACGGTTGTACTAGGCGGATTGATTCGAGATAAAATTACGGACAACCACAAGAAGATTCCGCTACTGGGGGATATTCCAGTCTTGGGATGGCTGTTTAAGTCTAAAGAGCAGCAGATTTCCAAAACGAATCTTCTTCTCTTCATCACGCCAAAGATCATTCGCAAATACGAAAAGGCCCGCGCTATCTTGGATGAAAAATTCCAGGAACGCGATGAATTTATACGAGAAGAAGCGTCGGGCGAAGATCCTCATCAACACTACCGAAATAAAATCATTCGTCGCTTGCCCGATACTGAGAAGATTTTAGAAGAGACAGCCAAAGGAAAGTCGATGTCTACCTCGACTCTCTCAGCGACACCTTCTAATCCTCAGGCAGAAGACGAGAATGCCGAAGACCTGGAGCAAGATGAAGTTGAGGAGAACTTCTAATGTCCAAAGCGGTATTACCAACAACGCGCGAAGGTCTCCTTTTAGGACAGTTGCTCCTTGAGCACACCTCTCTTCAGAAGGCACAACTTCAAGAAGCGCTCGAAATTCAGCGCAAAGAAGGCGGTCTTCTTGGAGATATCTTGGTAGATCGAAAGATCATCCTTCCCGCTGAGCTTATGCAAGCGCTTTGCAGGCAAGTAGGACTTGACTATGTCGACGACCTAAAGCCCGATCAAATTGATCCCGCGATTGTAGATAATATACCAATCAATTACGCCAAGTCCAAAGAGCTGATTCCACTAAGCAAGGAGACCATCGGAGGAAGTGAAGTACTCAAAATCGCCACGGCGGATCCATTCAATGAGAAAATGGTGGAAGATCTTCGCGTTTTGACAGGACTCCCAATTTTGATCGCAGTGAGTTCGAGTCTAAAAATTCAAGATGCCATCAACCGTGTCTACGAGAAAAACACATCAAAATTGGTAGACAATATTGAAGGTGATTTTGACGACACGATGGATCTCGAAGGCCCGATCGATATTCTTGAAGCGACAGAAGATGATGCGCCTGTTATTCGATTCGTCAATTCACTCCTGTTTCGGGCCGTAAAAGAAAAAGCTTCCGATATTCATATTGAGCCTTTCGAAAAGGACTTTGTCGTTCGATTTAGAATCGACGGTGTTTTGTACGACATAATTCGACAGCCGAAGCGTGCACACGCTGCTATCGTGTCGAGAATCAAGGTAATGGGGGTCTTAGATATCGCCGAAAAGCGTCTCCCTCAAGATGGAAGAATCAAAATTAAGATCGCCGGTAAGGATGTCGATATTCGACTTTCAACGGTTCCAACTATTCACGGAGAGCGTGCAGTACTTCGTATCCTCGAGCAAACAGGTACGGTCCTGGGTCTCAATGAATTGGGATTTCACGAGAAAAATCGGGGCCTCATCGAAAAGCTTATATTTAAGAAGCACGGTATTATTCTTGTTACTGGACCTACCGGCAGTGGAAAATCTACGACGCTATCTGCTTGTCTAGTCAAACTCAATAGTCCAGAGAGAAACATCCTGACCGTCGAAGATCCCATCGAGTATCAGATTCATGGAATCAATCAGGTTCAGGTTAATACCAAGATAGAACTTACCTTTGCTCGAGCGCTTCGCGCTTTTTTGCGACAAAATCCAGATGTCATTATGGTGGGAGAAATTCGAGATAAAGAAACCGCTGAAATTGCGATCAATGCTTCACTGACAGGTCACCTTGTGCTTTCTACCCTTCACACGAATGATGCCGCAGGGGCTCCTACTCGACTCATCGATATGGGTGTCGAGCCATTTCTTGTCGCGAGTTCTTTGGTGGGTGTCATTGCTCAGCGATTGATTCGAAAAGTATGCATGCACTGCAGACAACCTTATGTCCCTACAAAATTCGAACTTGAGGAATTGGGTCTCAAAAGCATTCCAATGTCAGCCGAAATATACAAAGCCGTGGGATGTCCGCACTGCTCGAATAGTGGCTATTCGGGCAGAACAGTCATTCACGAGCTTCTCCAAATGGACGAAAAAGTCAGAGAACTCATCGTCAAACGAGCCGACTCCTCTCAACTTCGTAAGGCCGCGACTCAGATGGGGATGGGCTCTCTGCGAGAAGATGGTATAAGAAAAGTATTAACGGGTGCCACTACCATTGACGAGCTGATGCGCGTCACTCACTCGGAGGATTGAAGAACTCATGCCACCGATTTTTGAATACCAGGCATTGACTCCCTCGGGAAAAACTCAGCGGGGCATTGTGGAGTCGGAATCTGCAAAAAGCGCACGCCAAAAACTTAAGAAGCAAGGTTTTTTCGTCACTGACATTCATGAGCGCAATGCAAATAAACCATCCAAGTCTTTTCAGATGCCCTTTATCGGTGGGCGAGTAGGCGTTAAAGATATTTCACTTATGACTCGTCAGCTGGCCAGCTTGGTCAAGGCGAATATTCCACTCGTGGAAGCCCTTCACGCGCTGGTCGATCAGACAGAACAAGAGCGGCTCAAGGTTGTCTTGGATCAAGTTCGCCAAGAGGTCAACGAAGGAACAAGTCTTGCCAAAGCTCTAGCGGCGCATCCAAAAGTCTTTGATCATATTTTCATCAATATGGTGGAGGCAGGCGAAAGCTCAGGAACCCTAGGATTGGTACTCCTGAAGCTTGCCGACCTCAAAGAAGCCCAAATGCGTTTGCGCTCCAAAGTCATCAGTGGAATGACGTATCCGGCCCTTATGATGCTTATCTCTCTGGTATTGGTCGTGGTTATCTTTGCCTTTGTGATACCGAAATTGACGAAGATATTTGATTCTTTAAAAAAGCCAGTCCCCGTCAGTACGAAGATTTTGATTTTTTTAAGCGATGCTATTTTGAGCTACTGGTATTTATTTGGGATCGCCGGATTTCTAGGCTTTACCTTTTTTCAAAGTTACATCCGCTCGCCTCACGGTAGGCCACGCTGGGACGCTTTCAAACTCAAGCTGCCACTCTTTGGGGATCTGATGCGAATGGTGGCTGTCACTCGCTTCGCGAGCACCATGTCCACGCTCCTGGGCAGCGGAGTCCCCATCCTTCATGCCATGACGATTGCTCGCAACCTGATGGGCAATGTATTGATCGCACGAGCCATCGACAATGCGCGAGAGAACATCACGGAAGGTCAATCCATCGCTGATCCGCTTCGTCGAAGTGGAGAATTTCCACCCCTTGTCATTCATATGATCGCGATTGGCGAAAAAACTGGGGAACTCGCCAATATGCTACAGACCGTCGCTGACACTTACGAAGACCAGGTAAATACACGAATCGACGGGATGACAGCACTCATGGAACCTTTGATGATCATCATGATGGGTGGATTTGTAACTTTTATTGTTATTTCTATCTTTGTACCGCTCTTGGAAATCAGTAATATTCAATAAACCATTCTAAAAGGAGAAAACCACATGAACCACACTGACCTCATCAAAAAATACCTCCGCTCCGAAAAGGGCTTCACTTTGACCGAAATGCTGATCGTCATTGCGATCATTGCATTGATCGGCACGCTCGTTACGGGGCAAGTCTTCAATCGCTACAACAAGGCTCGATCAGAAGCGACGAAGGTTCAAATTCGACAAATCGGCACGATCCTGGATCAATACCGATTAGACTGTGGATTTTATCCAAATTCAGATCAAGGTCTGGAAGCACTTATTGAGCCGCCAACCTCTGGTCCAAAGTGCAAAAGCTACGATCCCGAAGGGTACATCAAGGACCACAAGGTACCTAAAGACGGCTTTGATAACGCTTTTCAGTATTCATCGGATGGAAAGTCATATGAGATACGATCCCTTGGCCAAGACGGCAAAGAAGGCGGAGAAGGACTTGATAAAGACCTTTCTTCCAAGGAAACGGAATAATTCATCAGGATTTACCCTGGTAGAGCTATTGATTGTGGTCGCCATTATTGGTTTGATCACTGCTTTGGCTCTACCAGGAATTTCTCGTTATTTCCGCGTCTCGATGAACTCCATTACTCGAGAGATGGCGACTTTGGTGCGCGAAACCTATAACGCTACCTTAGTAAGCGGCAGAATTCATCGGCTGGTCATTGACCTTGATCATAGCAAATACTGGATTGAAGGCGGATCCCCCGGGTTCTTACTCCACACCAAGGAAACTCTCGAAAAAGAAGAATATAGGAAAAAATGGACAGCCTCCAAAAAAGGAAAAGCCGCACCTGAGTTTCAAATCGATACAAGCATTACCGCCAAAAAGCGGTCTCTTCCCGGTGATTTGAAATTTACTGAAATCAAAGCCCAAGGAACCGAGCAACCCATCACGCAAGGAGAAGCTTCTGTTCATTTCTTTCCCAATGGATTTACGGAACAAGCCATTATTTACATTGAAGACTCTTCCGGCAATGAAGTTTCCCTCGTCATTTCTGCCTTGGTCGGAAAGACCTACGTCTTCAATCGGCACGTAGATGAGGAGGAGGCCTACAATGTCAAATAAGGGCTTCACGCTTCTGGAAGTGATGATTGCTGTCTCCATCATGGCAATCGCATTCAGTGCGATTCTTATGGTTCAATCCGGAAGCATTCAATCCACACTCAAAGCAAGAGAGATTACCGTGGCTGCAATGTTAGCAAAAAATGCGATGTCTCTCACGGAGCTTGACATGGAAGGCAAGCGATTCTCTGAAATCAAAGAAGAAGAGACATTTCAGTTCGATAAGCCCTTCGACGCTTATACATGGACAAGAAAAGTAAAGGAGTTGGAATTTCCGAATTTCTCAGCGGCCGCAGGAAAAACGGGTGATGACTCTCAAAATGCAGAAGCGACCGAAATGTTCGGAAAAATGTTTACGACCTTTCTCAATCAAGCCATTCGAGAAATTACAGTGTCGATCTCTTGGGAACGAGGCAATGGCAGGCAGTCTTATCAAATTTCAACGTACTGGGTGGACTTGAATAGTGATTTTAGAATCTCCCAATAATAAGGGCTTCACATTAGTCGAAGTACTTATCTCCACCGTGATGTTGGTACTGATCTCTTTTTCGGTTTACCAATTGATGACCAATACTTTTAAACTCCGAACCACCCTGACCACAGAAGGAGATTTCTATACCGAAGTCCGTCTCTCCATGGGGATTTTGGGACAAGATATTTCCATGATTTTCAGCCCTAAAAACCTAGTACCTGCTCCCAGCAGTACTCCCTCCAACGGAAGCCAGCCACCGGGCGGCACCCAACCACCGGCCCCCGGTAATCCCAATCCGGATGATGGCGTGACGAGCGCCTACTGGGGAAAGTTGCTGGACCCTGCTTCGGGAATTCGAAACACGCGTTTTTTGGGAAAGGAAACTTTTGTCAGCTTTATTGCAACCTCGAACCTTCGCATCTATCGAGAATCCAAGGAGTCGGAGTATGCAAAGGTCAGTTACTTTCTCGAAAAGTATGACGGTGAGGATGACGCCTATAAGAATACCCAAGTCTTATACAAGACCGTAGATACGGATGTCTTTGATTTAGAGCGCGATGATTCAAAGAGGTATCGCAAAACAGTACTGCTTCGCGGAATTGAGAGTTGGAAGTGGACTTTCTTTGATAAATCAAAGGACCGTTGGCAAGCAGAGTGGGACAATGCAAAGGCGGACTACCTCAATCGCCTGCCTGATTTGTTTAAGGTGGAAGTTTCTATCAAAGGCCCTCAAAACCTGCATTTTGACGGAACTTACCTTTTTCGCTCAGAAGCACCTATCGAGGGACTCTATGGAAGCTTCTAAGCCGAAACTCAATCAAAGCGGCATCGCGCTCTTTATGGTCTTAGCGGCGATCAGCGTCCTTTCTATTCTTGTTACAGAGTTTACTTACCTGTCTCAGATCAATCAAAAGCTCGCCTACGATCGCCTCGACCGAGTCAAAGCTGAGTACCTAGGCAAAACTATATTTAAGCTCTCTCTCTTGCGCCTCAAAGCTTACAAGACACTTAAAGGAATTTCGGGCGGAAAAAATTCCGTCACTATTCCGCAAAAGGTTTTGGATCAGATTTGGCAATTTCCATTTGTTTACCCGATTCCGTCCGAACTTCCAGGCATTGATGCCGGTCAAAGGGATGCCATCAAGAAGTTTCAACTCGAATCCAACCTAGAAGGCGATGCTACGGCAACCATCACCTCTGAATCTTCTCGATACAATCTAAACCTCCTTCTGCCGGCCTATGCTGCTCAGCCCGCAGCTCCTGCAGCCAATGGAACTCCCGGTAATACTGGAGCTGGTAACCCCGCTCCTCCTCAACCGACACCAGCTCCCACTGAATTCGATCCGGAGAAGGCCAGAAAGGGACTTCAAGACTTCCTCACCAATATCCTCAGCACCAAAAGCCTCCACGACGAAGCCTTTGCAGCGGAGTATCGCGATTTTCAAGTTAGTGAGCTAGTGAAACATATCTATGGTTGGGTTGACTCGAAATACACCGATGCCCTGAATTACCGAGATCAGGACAATCCAGCTCGAAAGGGTGCCGCCTTTTATTCTCTTGATGAACTTCACATGATCCCTGGAATGGATGACACACTCTACGACCTCTTTGAACCCAACCTAACGACAGAACCTACTTCCGGAGTCAACGTCAACACCATCAATAAATATGTCCTCAAAGCCCTTCTTCCCCTAATGACTGAGGATGACGTGAAAGCTTTCTTTGAATTCCGAGATAGCAAAGCCGAAGACAATACCTTCAAGACTATCGACGATTTCTACAAGTACCTACAGAGCAATGTTTCTGCGTATCAAGCAGACCAGCAAGTAGCTGACCTCAAGACCGAACTTGCGGATCGCAATATTGCGCTCGTCACCGACGAAAAAGTTTTCTTGGTAGAGGTTCGGGCAACGGTCAATACCGCAGTAGTCCTTATTCGAGCAAAGGTTCACACCTCCGACCCCCCGCAGCAAGCCCCAACTCCCGGTGGTCAGCCTGCACCTGGCGGGCAGCCTGATAGTAAGCGAGGAAAAGATCCCGGCTTGAAGATAACTTATTTTAGAATGGTATGATGGATAGGTAGGAAACTATGAGAATTCTTGGCGTAGATCTTGGAAGCAGTCGAGTAAAGGCGGTTGAGGTAGAAAACGCTTTTCGCCGCACGGAGGTGCTCGAATATTATGAGGAACCCATCGAGTTAGGTGAAAATGCTACTCAGGCCCTGGGACGGTTGATGAGCCGCTTGCCGAGAAAGCCCGATCGAGTCGTAACCTCCTTGGATACGCAACAAGTAACCTTTCGAAGCATGAATCTCCCAACGCGAGACCGAAAAGCAATTCTGGCAGCGGTTCATTTCGAGCTGGAAGACGACCTCCCTTTTAACCTCGAGGACTGTATTACCTCCTACCGAATCCTTAACCAGAGCAAACAGAGTTCCTTAGTCCACGTTGAACTTACCTTAAAAAAATATGTGGAGTCTCACCTCGAATTGCTGAGCAGTGCTCAAGTGGATCCCGACTTAGTGACTTCAAGGGCATGGGCGTTAAAAAAAATCTGTGACCGTTCCATAAAAACAGAAGACAAACAGCAGCCCTTCTTGGTGATTGATATTGGTAGTTCTCATACCTGCCTCTATATCCAGACATCCGAAGAACCCGTTATGATCAAAGATCTCTCCTGGGGTGGAAATGACCTGACGGAAGCCCTGAGCAGGAAATACAATGTTCCCACCGATCAGGCAGAAAAGGCCAAGATCGATAGCGGTTTTGTCTTGTCGAAAGCTTTTCAAGCACAGGCAACCGCTGAGCAAATTGAATTCTCGGACATTCTACTTGAAGCACTTAGCCCCTTTTTCACCGAAATTCGAAAGGCAAATCTTGCGAGCAAGAACGCCACCGGCCAGCGAATAGCGCGCATTTACCTTACTGGAGGAGGTGGCCTTTTGCCCGGGTTGCGGCAATCCCTAGAAGATGAATTCAAGCTCCCCACCGTATTGCTTCAAGGACTCAGCCAAGTCCATCCCCCTGGCGGCGTCACCTATAGTGAACAAACAGAAGCGCACTTTTCTTTTGCAGCAGGCTTGGCATTAAGCGGATTGGATCAAGAAAAAGGCACCTGGCTCAATTTTCGCAAAGGAGAATTTCAGCGATCTCGAGGAACTTCGCAAATTGAGATACAGCAGCTGAAGGGGCCTCTCATTTCGATAGCGACGATCAGCACTTGCCTACTCATCAGCTTAAGCCTTCAATCAGGAATCTATCGCTCCAAGATAGAGGACCTCGACACTCAACTCAAAAGAACCGTGAAGCTTCTTTTTCCATTGGTTTCGGTCAAAGCGTTAGCCAATTACCTCGTCAAACCTGAAGAACTCCAAAAGGATGTCAATAATGAGTTGACCAAGCAAAGAGAAATTGCCTCGCTCTTCAGTGGCAATGCTCAATCTCCCATTCAGTTTCTTAAGAATATTTCGACCAAGATACCCAGCCGAGTAGTCGTTGACTTGGTTCACTTTGAGATTGGTGCTGCTCCCGAAAAGAAAGACCAGATGAACCTTGTTTTTCTTTTTAAAAGCAAGGACGACATTGATGCAGTGGAATCACGACTCAAGGAAGTAATCGAATCCCTGCAAAAAGGAGAAGTCACCGCTACTACGCTTCCGGGAACTCAAGAGTCCCGGTGGCAAGTATCTTTTTCAGGAGTACCAAAAGAGGCAGCCTATGAACGCTAAAGAACGCGTCCTAGCATTTTTGAAAGAAAAGATTGAGACCACCGTCCAATGGCTTGAAGAGCAGGAGTGGTACCGAGAACTCATCGAAAAATGGAATAACCTCGACCACCAAAAGCGTAATACGGTTAAGCTGGTGACCATAGGATTCTTTGCCTTGTCTCTGGCGTGGTTCACGTTAAGTTCGGTACTGTCGGTCTACCAAACCAAGCACGATATGGAACTCAAGCTCGACCTTCTCGGAAAAATTCAATCCGCCAGCCAAGAATTGGGCGCTTTGAAAGGGGACTATCGTGGTGCAAGTTCCGCCGCACCTCCCTCATGGGACTCGTTCATTCAGGATAAAGCGATCCAGGCTGGGATTGATAGCACTCGGATGAAAGTGACACCCGTGGTAGCAAACGAAGAACCTAAGGAAACCGACAAAAAGAAAAAAGAATCTCAAGAAGCCACTATCACGCAATCTAATTTTCAAATTGCGGTTCAGCAAGTCAACATCAAGCAACTTGTACGATTTGCATTTGCCCTTGAGAATTCAAGTGAGCCAGTAAAGGTTCGAACCCTCTCAGTAGATACCGAAGGTTCGGATGGGTACCTCAAGGCTACGCTTTGGGTGACATCCTATGCGATGAAAACCGAAGGAAAGGACGAGCCATGAATGACGTAATAGAAGCTCCTCTTCCTAAGCCCTACTTGAAGAGGTTGGGATGGATTTTTTTCGGCTTGGCCTGCATCTTAGTTTTTACCTTGGCTAAATTTCCTACATCCAAGCTGAAGAGTACACTCCACAGTGAACTCTCAAGCCAGCTCGCAGCCATGGGAATCCGTATGAACGCAGGCGAAAGCGATCTCTCACTTCTTTTCGGTGTTCGATACGTCATGAAGGATGTCCGTTTGTATTTTCATGGATCTTCCGATCCCGTCCGTCTTGAACGCGTTTCATTCTCTCCATCTCTCCTTGGATTAATCTCAGGATCCCTAGGGGGAAGCGCCTCCCTCGAGTTGGGTGGAGGAGATGTCGATCTTTCCTTCTCGATGTCGAAAGATCAGAAGCAAGTGGACTTGACCTTCGACATGAACCGAGTTGATTTTGGAAAAGTCAAAATCCTAGAGGCTCTTTCTCCCGTAAAAGGCTCCTTCATTGCAGATGTTTCAGCCTCCCTGTCAGGAAACCCCATGAACCTCAGCACCTTCAAAGGCGATGCTTCGATGAAGGTTCAAAAACTTGAGATACCCGCTCAGAAACTCGTGATTCCTGGATTGTTTTTTTCGCCTGAAATACCCTCGACCCTTAGGGTTAAAGAAGGCTCTGCTCTATTCAAAATTAGAGATGGGCGCGTCAGTTTCAAGAATGTCAAATTGGGAGACCCTCAAGGAAAGGACGCAGACCTCTATCTGAGCGCCACTGGCGAAATCATCCTTCAAAATACGTGGGACACCAGCAAAGTAGATCTACAGGTTTTTTTCAATCTCTTTGGGGACGTCAAAAAGTCCTTCGCACTTCTGGACACGCTCTTGAAAACGGCCAAAAGAAAAGACGGAAGCTTTGGATTTACAGTCAAAGGCCCAGCTTCCTACCCAGAGGCCACTCCGATGACGGATGGGTGACATCTCGCTGGGTTCCTGAAATTTGGACTTTACCACTCCCCTGCCTCCGATTAGGATGTCGCCATGGCAGATAGTAGTGCTCTGTTAACAAACTGGTCCTCCGAGGCTTTCGACCGGGAGCTTCGCGACCGCGTAGAAGCCTACTGCAGCGAATCTTCTGACTCCAGATTGGGTGCCCCTTCTAATCTCAAGGAATGCATGCTTTACAGCCTGCTGGGTTCTGGAAAGCGGATTCGGCCTCGGCTTTGCCTCGCTTCTAGTAGGCTCATTGGCCTTTCGGCTGAAGCAGCTGTCCATACAGCCACCGCCCTCGAAATGTATCACTGCTCCACACTGATTCATGATGACCTACCTTGCTTAGACAATGATGACTTTCGCAGAGGTCGCCCTTCAAATCACAAAGTATTCGGGGAGGGTTTGGCCCTCGTAGCAGGGGATGCACTCCTCACTTTGACCTACGAGTCCTTTTCAGAAAATGGGAAATCCTGCGCTCCACAAGCATTCTACCGAGGATTGCGACGACTACTTACGGCCACAGGACTTCGTGGTGTCATGGGTGGCCAGGCCGAAGAAATGATCCTTAGTAGAGAATCTCCGCTTTCTGCCATTGTGCAAATGCACAGAAAAAAAACAGGAATACTTTTTGAAGCGGCTCTTCTTTTGCCGTTAGACCTGCACGGCATTGCGCCTGAGTCCGAAGAGTACCAAGCATTAACTCACTATGCAGAAGGATTGGGCTTGGCGTTTCAACTTGCAGACGACCGAGAGGATTTGGCGCAAGACCAGAATCGCGGGGCCGACGCTATCAATCTCCTTACTTCGGTAGATGGTCAAAAAAACGTAGAACCTGCTTATGAGCGACTACGCCTTGCAACCGAGCGTGTTCGACTTCTCTTCGGAAAAGACAGTACGACGGAACTTGCAAATGTGGCCCAGGAAATCTTGGATCGAATGAAGTGAAGCACAAGCAGGTGCTTTGGATCACCGACCCCTGGGATCAATTACTTCATCCAAAAGACACCTCGCTACGGCTCATTGAAGCCTCTCTCCAAAATGGAATCGAGACTTATTGGGGTGAAGCCCGAAAAGTTGCGCTACTGGATGGCACCATTCAAGTGGGAGTTCGAAGGGTTTTGTCCGTATCGAAAGCTCGACGAGCAGAGGACTTCAACCTCGGTCCTTGGGAATGGAAGGATCCTTCTCAATTTCAACAAATTCATTTTCGCCTAGACCCACCGGTTAATGCCCACTTTTTGCATCCCCTACAGTTTCTGGCAAGAGCCAGCTCGACGTCTGGAACGGAAATCATCAATCCCGCTGAAGTACTTTTTTCACAAAACGAAAAATGGGAAGGCGCATTTCTGGCACCTCACTTTCCGACGAGCTGCATTTCTGCAGACCCTGATAACTTGATGTCCTTTTTGAAGCGTTATGAGAATGCGGTTTTGAAACCGTTAGATGACGCCCGAGGAAGAGGAACGCAAATCCTCAAAGGAAAAACCTCGTCCGAACGTGATGAATCACGTGCCACACTTGAAAAATTAACCAGTGGATTTTCCACACCAGTACTCCTTCAGGTTTTTCTTCCCCAGATCGAAAAAGGCGAAATTCGATTGTGGTATCTGGATGGAACTCGCTTGGCCCAATTCAGAAAATTTCCGTTGGGAGATGACTTTAGGGTGAATGTATCGGGAGGCTCACGAATTGAAGCTACCGATCTCACCAAAGGTGAATTGGCGGTAGCAGACAAAATTGCCACACGTTTGAAGGAACTCAAAATCCGACTCGCTGCTGTGGACTTAGTTGCAGAGAAAATTATCGATTTTAATTTTACTAGCCCAGGCTTGGTTGTTCAGATGGAGGCGCTTCTCCAGCAAGACTTTGCGGAGCCTATCGTGCGACAGCTTCAGATGCCTTTTGGAAAAAAATCCTGAACGGATCGCTGTGCAAGTTGCACAAGAGTCTCAGACAACTCAACCATTTTCTGGCGTCTGATATTGCGCTTTTCAGTTTCGCCGCCGCCAAAAACCTTATCCTGTTGGTATTCAGCAAGTTGGCCATCTCTTCGCAGTTCACTCATTCTCTTTTGAGCACCCTCAATCGAGTAACGCTCAGAGTAGAGTAGGTGCTTGATCAGGAGGAGCTTTTCAACATCTGACCTTCGATAGACACGTTGTCCGGTATTGGATTTTTCGGGTGCGACAAAAGAAAATTCTGACTCCCAATACCGAAGCACATAGGGTTTGACTCCTACGATGTCCGAAACGTCACCAATCCTAAAATAAACCTTATCCGGTATGACGGGAGTGACTGATTTTTTCGACGGCGCGTCCTTACTCATCGTCATCTTCCTCATCCTGCTTTGGACGGCCCGCCGTCGGCACCACCGGCTTGTCCTGAAGACTTGCATTGACTTCAGAACGCAAGACTTGCGATGGGCGAAACGTCAGCACTCGACGTGCTGAAATCTCAATAGCCTCGCCTGTCTGCGGGTTTCGACCTGTCCGCGATCGCTTTTCGCGAACGAGGAAGTTTCCAAATCCAGATACCTTAATTTTTTCGCCGCGAGAAAGTGTCCCCTTTATCGCGTCAAAAAGCATCTCGACTAGGTCCGATGCTTCTTTTTTGGAAAACCCAATTTTCTGATAAATCGCCTCAACTAGATCTGCCTTGGTCATTGCCACGGGATCCCTACCCTCCACGGAGCTCCGCTCCTAGTTCTTGCTTCCACTGCGTCCGAATGAGAGCAGACCTTTCGTCGACTTCTTCGTCTCGCAGGCTGCGTCCCTCTTCAAAAAAGATAACTCGTACTGCGGCACTTGTCATCCCCTCAGCGACCTGCTGACCATCGTAAATATCGAAAACCTTTGCGTCTTTCGCCAGAGGGCGTCCTACCTTCATCGCTATTTGCGTCAATTTTTCAACAGGGGTGCCTTTTTTGATAAGCACGGCGAAATCCCGTTCCATCGGTGGAAAGTCCGACCATTCTTTATAAGTATTGGCTTCCCAAGGGCTACGCATTTTCTTCTCCAGAAAATCCCAGTCCAAATCCACCAAGAAGACCGTCTGCCGCAACTTTCGCTTTGATGCGATGCTAGGGTGCAATACCCCGACCCACCCCACCAGATCGCGACCAATGGTTAGTTTTGAACTCAGACCAGAATGGAGGAAGGATGGCGCTTCATTCGACGCCGACTCCCACCGAACACCGCGTACTCGAGATCGCTCAAAAAAAGATTGAAGGAGCCCTTTGACCTTCAGAAAATCCAAAGAATTGTTTGACGCATGCAGTCCTTCGGCAGAGGTTTGCCCCGAAAGAATCATGCTTAGCCGCCATCGTTCTTGAATCCCCGTTCCAGAATCGGACTCTCCCAACCAAAAAGTGGGACGCAGCTCAAAGAGGCGAATATTCATTTTTTCGGACGAGAAATGAAAGCGCTCATTCAACGCATAGGCCTCAACAAGACCAGGCAGCAACGAAGCAACCATGACCTCTTGATCCTCGTGCATTGGATTCTTCAATGCGACCGTAGGCTGAAATCCAAAAGCTTCCTGCGACTTACGAGAAGAGAATCCGTAGTGCAACGCCTCACTTAACTCCAAAGCAACAAGGTGATCCTTAGCAGTTTCGCGCAGACTCACCTTTCGAGACATCGCATCTCCATAGCGAGTCTGAATCGAGGTCAATGCAGGTAAGCTTGTAGGAATCTTTTCATAGCCAATTGAACGTGCGACTTCATCGAGCAAATCTTCAGGAATTTTCACGTCGCTTCGAAAACGCGGCGGCAGCACCATCCACTGCTTGGCAACTTTCTTTACTTCGAATTCGAGGCTTTTCAGGGATCGCTCGATTTCGCTGTCTGAGAGTAGCAAACCCAATCGCTCCGAGAAAAAGTTACGCGGGACTTGAATCAATCGGGCCTTTGCATTTGCCTTTTCTTTCTTTTCAGCTGCGGAAACGGAAGAACTGATTCCCACTATTTGTCCGCCAGCAACCTTGAGAATCAAATCGCATGCGCGCTGCAAGGCCCAACTCACTCGGTCTGGATCAACACCTCTTTCGAATCGCTGCGAAGCTTCCGTCACCTTAGAGAAAGTCCTCGCCGTTCCCCTAACTGTGGCCGAAGCAAAACAAGCTGCTTCCAAATAAATAGCGGTAGTCCCGTTCGTCACCTGAGAAGCTTTTCCACCCATGACTCCCGCCAATGCAACAGGACCTTCATTATCGGCAATTACCAGGTCTTTGGTGGTCAATGCTACCGTGGAGTCATCGAGGAGCTGAATTTTCTCGCCAGACTCTGCTTGGCGAGCCAAAAGTTTTTTGCCGCTCAGTCGATCAAAATCATAGGCATGGAGTGGCTGGCCGGCTTCGAATAAAACCCAGTTGGTAACATCTACGACATTGTTTATCGACCTTGCACCTACCGCTTCCAACCTTTGGATCAACCAGTCGGGCGAAGGACCGACTTGGATCCCATTGATTTGAATTCCAAAGAACTGACTGCAGGGAGCCCCTGAAGTAATCCCTGTTGCAATCGAACTTTTCTTAACGGGAAGTTTCGAAATTTTCGGAAATTTCAAACTCTTCTTAGTCGCTGCCGCCACTTCTCGAGCAATGCCTAGGTGGCTCATGCAATCACCACGATTGGGTGTAATGGACAGATCTAAGATCGTGTCATCGAAGCCAAGGATTTCTGCTACAGGTGTGCCAAGCTTAGACGATTCTGGAAGTACCCAAATCCCCTCAGAGCCTTTGGCCAACCCCAATTCATCCAAAGAGCAGAGCATGCCTTGAGAAAGCTGTCCCCGAATTTTTCCTTCTTGAATTTTGATTCCATTGGGCAGCTCGGCTCCTACTCGGGCCAAAGCAACATAGTCGCCCGCCTTAAAATTCTGTGCGCCACAGACGATGGACAAGATTCCATCGCGTGCTGTTTCTACCTGGCAAAGGCTCAAGCGATCGGCATCAGGATGTTTTTCTTTTGATTTTACGAGCGCAACTTCGACTCGCTCAAGCCCTAGCCCCTGCGTCTGAATGGATTCAACTTCAAGTCCCCGCGACGTCAAGAGGTCTCCCAATTGTTTGGCATCTTCAATGCCCTTGAGGTCCACCCATTCGTTGAGCCATTTCCAAGAAATTTTCATTTTTGCCCCTTTTTAAAACTGGGAGAGAAACCGAGAATCGGATTGATAAAAATGTCGAATATCAGAAATTTTGTGAAGGAGCATCGCCACCCGTTCAACGCCAATTCCAAAAGCAAAGCCTTGCGCCTTTTTAATGTCGTAACCCGCAAACTTAAACAACTCTGGATGAACCAATCCTGCACCTAAAATTTCGATCCAGCCATCACCCTTAAATAATCCTTTGGCTCGGACGTCCACTTCAACTCCCGGTTCAACAAAAGGAAAATAACTCGGTCTCATTCTGATTTCAGCATCTGGCCCAAAAAGTTCTTTCAATAGATAGGAAAGAACTCCCTTCAAGTCGCTCATCGAAACCTTTTGATCGACCCATAATCCTTCGATCTGATGAAACATGGGCGAATGAGTCGCATCGTGATCGCAGCGATAAACTGCTCCAGCACAAAGTACCCGAACCGGCCAAGGCTGGCTCTGCATCGTACGCATCTGGACAGGAGAAGTGTGCGTTCTTAGAACCACACCGGGATTCACAAAAAAAGTATCGTGCATGTCTCGAGCAGGATGATCTGCGGAGATATTGATAGCATCAAAATTGAGGATCTCTGTTTCCGCTTCTGGACCTAGCGCAGTATCAAATCCTAAACGCTCAAGCGCCTTCACAATTTTTCGAGTCGTTGCAGTGAGGGGGTGCAATCGCCCTTGATGAGGCAGGAGGCCCGGGGCGGTAACATCGATTTTTTCATTTTTGATCCGAGCTTCCAATTGCCCAGCTTCGAGAGTCGCCTTTTGCTCCTCTATTGCGGTCTCTAGCCGCGCTTTCCATTGATTGGCGACTGAGCCAATCTTAGGTCGCTCCTCGGCCGAAACCTGAGCTAGTCCTCGAAGGACCTGGCTCAAGGAGCCTTTTTTTCCAAGAACGGAAACACGGATTTGTTCAATAGCATCCACAGAACCGGCGGACTGGATCTGTTTTAAGGATGCTTCACCCAAGGAATCAAGTTGATCGATCATTCTTTTTTGATTTTTTTGATCTTTTAATGAGCAGGTGCAGCTGCGCGTACTTGATCAACAATAGCTGCAAATGCGCGGGGATCTGCAATCGCAATATCTGAAAGGACCTTTCGATCAAGTCCAATACCACTCTTGCCCAAGGCAGAAATAAACCGGCTATAGCTCATTTGATTTTCAGAAGTAGCTGCGGATAATCGAGTAATCCAAAGCTCACGAAAGGTACGCTTTCTTCGCTTACGATCTTTATAAGCATACTTACCTGCGCGACGAACAGCTTCATCGGCACGTCGAAATATTTTTCGCCTACCGAGGACAAAACCTTCGGCTGCGTCATAAACTTTTTTTACTCTCTTGCGGCGTTTAAAGCCTCTTTTTGCACGTGCCATCGAACCGAACTCCTCTTAAATGAAATCTAAAATAACGATTTAGCCAAAGGGCAATAAACGGTGAATATGACCTACATCAGAGTCATTCACATATCCAGCCTTGCGCTTGCCCAACATCTTTTTAGAGCTTTTTCCGCCCAAGTTGTGCCTCTTGCCGGCTCGCTTAAACTTAACCTTGCCAGAAGCTGTGAAGCGGAATCTCTTTGATGCTGCTTTATTCGTTTTCATAAGCTGTGAACCTTACCCAGAGCCATTTCTGCCGTCAAGAAAAACAACGAATCTTTTCGAGGGGTAACCCCCTTATTTCAAGGATTTTATTCCTTATCCTTGTCCGTAGCTGGAGCCTTCTCGTCTGGCTTGGTCTTGGACGCCTTTACATCAGACTTCTTCTTCACGGGAGCCAGAATCATGATGAGCTTTCGGCCTTCCATCGCCGGTCGAGACTCCACAATACTCACGTCCACCATCTTCTGAGCAAGCTCGTTCATCAGCTTAAAGCCCAGGTCCGAGTGAGTGATTTCTCGACCTCGAAAGAGCATGCTGATTTTGGCCTTATCGCCTTCTTCCAAAAAGGCTCGAATATTCCGAGATTTGTATTCCAGATCGTGGGTCTCAGTATTGGGACGAATCTGAACTTCCTTAATCTTTACAACAGTCTGCTTCTTCTTGGCAGCGTGGTCTTTTTTCTTTTTTTCGTACTTAAACTTGCCGTAGTCCAAAATCTTACAGACGGGGGGTCTGGAGTTTGGAGCCACTTCCATCAGGTCTAGTCCACGGCTTCGAGCCATGCTGAGTGCTTCTTGCGTGGCCACGATGCCGACCTGATTGCCCTTTTCGTCAATGAGCCGGACCTGAGGCACCCGGATTCGCTCGTTGAGACGATGCTCTTCAGAGGAAGGTCCTATGGGGCGCTTGGCCTTAATGATTGAGGGACGACGAGCAGGGGGCGCTGAATTATTTGAAGGAGTAAAAACCATCATCAATTTTCTTGGGTGGGTTTGAAGCCGAGACTTACCGGCTGATTTAGGCTAAATTGGGTCATCGGCTATTGAATTACCGAAGCGGACCTGCAGTGTCAAGAGGTTGTAGTGATGATGAAGATTGGACCCTACCAACTTACGTCGATTGAAAGTGGCCAGTTTGCTCTCGATGGTGGCGCCATGTTTGGCGTGGTTCCAAAGCCGCTCTGGGAGAAAAGCAATCCCGCAGACGACGCCAATCGAATAGAGATGAATTTGCGCTGCCTTTTGATCCAAAAGGCCAAGGACCAGAGTGGGCCCGCCCGAAACATCCTCATCGATTGCGGGATGGGCTTGAAGTGGGCCGACAAGTATATTCAGATGTACAAAATAGACCACGCACGATGGTCCCTTGTGTCAGAACTTGGCAAGGTCGGTCTTAAAATGGAGGATATTACGGACGTTATTCTCACTCACCTCCATTTTGACCATGCTGGGGGGCTCACTGTTCGAGACGACCCTTCGGACCCCCATTCGCCCGTCCGGCCCGCATTCCCCAATGCAAAAGTGTGGATCCAACGCCAGAACTGGGACCTAGCATGGAGCCCTTCGGAAAAGGACCAGGCTAGCTACCTCACCGAGAACTACCTTCCTTATCGCGACGACTCTCACTACAAAAGCAAGATTGAGTTCATCGAAACCCGTGCCACGGACCCTAGTGGGAGAACCGCCTTTACGGGTCCTGACTCGGACGAGACCACGCTCCTTCCAGGTATTTCGGTCGAAGTAAGCCATGGTCATACCTTGGGCATGCAACTCGTACGAGTATCGGATGGCAGCGGCAAACCAGGTGGAAGCCTGATCTATTGTGCAGACTTGATACCTACGGCAAGCCACGTCCGAATTCCATACATCATGGGCTATGATTGCTACCCGATGTTTATCCTCGCGGAAAAAAAACGGCTCCTTGAGCGATGCGTGCAAGAAAACACGGCTATTTTCTATGAACACTGCCCTACCCATGCGGCAACGATGGTCATCAAGGATCCCAAACGCGGCTTTCTGCCTGGAACCCCAATCCAACTTTAAGAACCATGAGCTGGATACAACGAATCAAAGACGACTTTCTCTTCGGACTCAAACTTCCCTTGGTAGCGGGGCGATTGATTCTGCGCCATCGAAGCTTGTTCTTTTTGAGCCTCCTCCCTTTGCTGCTCACCACCTTTCTCTATGTCTACGTTTTGGCTGGAGCTCAGAGCTGGGCGTCTCAAGAGATTCGGACAATGCTAGCAGCATGGGGATGGAACCATGAAGGATGGATCAGTTGGTTTATCCGAATCCTTTCAGAAATCGTCATTCTGACCGCAGGAATCCTCACATTCACTTTCACGAGCACCATCCTTGCGACGCCCTTCAATGATTTCTTGGCCGAACGATCCGAACGCTATGCTACCCCACCTCTCCCACCGGCACTAGCAAGTGGATGGCGTGCAATGATCCGTAATATCCTTATCGATCTCATCAAGACCCTCGCGACTGCCATTGTCGCGATCTTCGCCTTTGCGCTTTCATGGATTCCGGTGCTCAATGTCTTGGCCCTGATCCTTTCGCTCTTGCTCATTTCGTTTCAGTACTTGAGTTATCCTCAGACGCGACGCGGGATCGGAATGATAGTCGGAAGCCGTTTTCTTTTTCAACACTTCTGGGCCTGTTTAGGATTCGGTGCGGCGATTTCTTTTATTTATTTAATTCCCTTCATCTCTATCCTGGGACTTCCCATTGCCGTAGTGGGCGGCACGCTGCTATTTTCTACAAAGCATCAGTTGAAAAAATAGCCTCTCATGTTACGATCCCTCTGAACTTCAACCAGATGATTCCGGGGGGAATTATGAAAAAACGTTCCGTGTATTTCTTAGCTGTATTTTCGCTTGCTCTTGCAGGAACTTCGCAAGCCAAGACACTTCAGTGGTCAATGGTCGGCGCGGGCCTTCATTGTGAATCCGAAGCACAAGGCGCCACCAAACAAAAATTAGCAATCAATATTCCACTTGAAGAACTTTACAAGCTTGCTGGCGAACCCGATGCCGACGAGCGCAAGAAGATTAACTTTGACGCGGTTGAAACGATTTCTGAAACTGACAAAGCGGATACGACCCGAAAAATCGTCATCAATGAAATGTTTGTCAAAGTTTATGTCACCGGCGCGAAGGCAGACGACATTGTTCAAACTTACAGCGCCAAGGATGCCAAGATCCACGTTCTTTCGAATCGAAGTGATTCTGAAGCGGGCGGCATGACAGAAGCCAAAGCGCTACTTCAGTCCGACGGTTTCTTAAAAGGCCAAGAAGTTTCTGGTGTTTGTAAGATTCAATAGTCCGGTCTCTTTGCCACGCTTTAGGCAAAAAATGCCTCTTCATAACGGGTCGCCCACTTCCGATAGGAAACGAGGGAAAGGGATGACCCGTTATGAGAGCACTCGATTTACCTTCGTATTTTGTTACCGCTGTTCTGGCAGTTCTGATGTCCTGGATGGTGGCAGGCTGTAAGTTTGGAAATTCGGTTCAATACGCCGAATCTCCCGATCAACTAACCGGCTATTACGAAATGAGACCCCAAAGCGTCCGCCTCTTCTTACAGTTGGATGGAGAGACTGGAGCGCGCGAAGGTCAACACCCTCCCAGCCAAATTCCCTACCCCATTGGCGCCATTACTACCAACCCAGTCATTCTCTACATGCAGGATCTCAAGCAAGGCTACGGACTCTTAATCAGCGCCTTGGTTTCTAACCCTACCGACGGATTGCCGATTGCGGTTCAAAATAATACGCGCCTCGTCACTGATGGGCAAAGCAACCTGCTACTAGCCTGGAATGACCCCGCTTGCACTCGACAGTATTTTTTCTCTGGGACGGGAAGTATCGATCCATCCATCCATACGACATTCTCGAGCATAACCACTCGGGGAAGGATTCAGATGGACCTTAATTTCTATTACACAATCACTCCTCAAGAGGGAGCCACGAGCTGCGATGCTTCGCTTACTGCAATGGCACAGTGCCTTCAAAACGTGAATGCTTGCCTAGGAGAGTCCGCAGACGAACGCCAGCAAGTGCAAGAAGTCCAACGATTGAGGTACCAACCTTTTCTGGACGCGCACCTCCTTACCTTCGAGGAATTTCCACGACTTCGCGGATTTGGATTTGATGTCTCCTACGAATAGACCCTGACAAAACTTAGTGCTAAGCTCCTGCTCATGCGAGAGACACACGAAATCGTTTTGGCTTCTACCAACTTAGACAAGCTTGCGGAGTTTCAACAAATTTTTTCGGCCTATGGACAGATCACCATTTTGCCGGCCCACAAAATCATTCGAAACTCAGACAAACTTGCGCATGTCGAAAACTTTGCAACGTTTGAAGAAAACGCGCTCGCCAAAGCGCGACTTGCCAATCACGCTGCACACTACCCTAGCTTGGGCGATGACTCGGGTTTGATGGTGGAAGCATTGAACGGCCAACCGGGTGTTCACACGAGACGGTATGCTATCCCCAAGGCAGGTCAATCCCAGGACCAGGCCAATATGCAAAAACTTTTGGATGCACTCAAGGGGCACCCTATGAGCAAGCGAAGTGCCACTTTTGTTTGCTCACTTGCGCTGGTCATGGAGGGAATGACCCTTCAAACCAAGGGTATTTTGAATGGTACGATCGCCGAAGCTCCCCAGGGAAGAAGTGGCTTTGGGTACGATCCTATTTTTATTCCAGAAGGATTTCAAAGAACCCTTGCTGAATTGACCGCGGACGAAAAAAATGAAGTTTCTCACCGCGCAAGAGCCGTCCATGAATTGATGAAGCAAGTGCAGACGCATGGCCTACGATTAGCGAAACCGTAGGGTTTGTAGGTTAAAGATACCTGACTCCAAAAGCAGATAAAGACGTCCTTCGATTTGAGAGTGCCCGCTAATCTTTTTTTCAATCGAAGCTCATCCACCATCCATGGTTCTGCCCCAGCCCCGGTTCGGGCCTCCTTGCCCTCACTTCGGGGTAAGTCGCTCCGCCTGAAAAAAAATTAGCGGGCACCTTTTTCGAAGTGCCGTAGATTGAATTGGCCGCAAAAAAAAGAAGCTTTTTGAAATCAGAGGAATCGCGAGCTAAAAGAGCGGGCCAGGGATGGCCCGCGATGACTCATGGACCTGAGTGCCTCGAGCGATGCTTCTGATTTCAAAAAGCTTCTTGTATTGGCGCAAAGTCAACAAATGCTCTCCTACCAAAAACCTTTTTCAATTGAGCGATAAAAAATCAGCTTGAAGAATTCGTTCAGCGTAAGTCGAACGCCCGCAAAAGAATTTCGCCATTTACCGGCCATGTGAGGATCAAACAAAACCGAGTAGGTGGCGCGAATTTCATTTTTACCTACCACTTCCTCAAAAATATAACGTGCGCGCCTCATGTGGTAACCCGAGGTCACCAACACAATGGTACGCCATCCCAATTTACTCGCTTGTCGCTTAAACCAAATCGCATTTTCCTGCGTACTCACGCTCACGGTCTCAAGCACCACCCATTTTTTATCCAGGTGCTTCAGTACCTCTGGGCGTACTTGCCTAGCAAAGGTCTCCCAATCTGCGTGGGCATCCATTCCCGAAACATAGAGCACAGGAACACCCACCAACGAACGAGCTGGCTGTTTCTTTTCCTGGAACTTTTTCTTTTTCAGCCTTTTTGTCTTGGGCGGCTCGATCGGAACCGGCTGATTTGCCATAGACTTTTGTGCGTAGCGATACCAGAGGTCCGATGCAGCTCGAATTCTTCCGCGACCGCCGGCAAGTACAACAATTGTATCGACTGGAGGGAGGTCCTTGACACTTCCTGTATCATCAAATTCGTAGACGGAATTGGCTGCAAAGAAGGCAAGCACACCGACTCCCCCAAAAAAGCCGAAGAGTACTAAGCCCATACGAAATAAAAATTTTCTCAAGCCTGGGTGCCTCACGCCTTCAATTTTACCACAGACTTAGGCTGGAACCGATAGACACGAGCAGGGGGCAAATTAGACCAAATAATAGGAGAAATACTGAGAGAATCGAAATATCCGAGTACCTTCCTCAAAAAAGTAGCGCCTCCCGGCAGCCAAACTGTTTGCAAATAAAGGTAGCTAGAAAGCTCTCCCTTCTCCGTCAAAGATTTGACCAGCTCGCGCAGAATCTGATCCTGCAACGCCGAAGAAAACAATCCCCACGGCAAACTGCAGACAATTCGATCGTATTTTTGTCCCTGCAATAGCTGAGACAAATCAGCCGCAGATCCAAGGAGAATCCTTGCCTGAGAAAAGCGATTTTGCAGAGATGAGGCTATCCTGGGATCCAATTCGACCCCGCAATACTGTGTCTCGGATGGAAGTCGACGTAGAATTGCATCAGTCAATGTGCCTGACCCCAAGCCTACTTCCAAAACTCGCCCCGTATAACCTCGAGGTATATTGGAGATCATCACTTCAACAAGCTGTGCAGAACTAGGAGCGATCGCGCCCACTCGCCCAGGACGGCGCAAAGAGTGAAACAAAAACTTCAGAAACTGTCCTGACTTACTCACCCATTGATCATAACCGGATCCGGCAATGAAGAACAGAGATCAATCCTGTGATGTTGAATCCAGTAATGGGACCCAAAACAAGTTTTGACAGGGATCATTTTCAGGACGGGTAATAGGATCCCCGAATAGTATAGACCTCATTCCGATTTCGAAGTGCCTTTGATATTTTGTGGGAGGAATGATCCTATTGGCAATATGATCAAACGCGCTATGAAAACTATCAGAACTCTTTGACCAATATCGTGACCTAAGAGAAAGGGTAGTATCGTCCACTGAATACTCTGGAAACATCACCAAACTCATATGAACGCCCCACCAAAAAGAAGGCATAAGCGTCACATCCAGCATTTCGGGGGGGCCCCTTTTTATTGAAAGCAACATACGCGCAGCCTCCTGAAAAAAGGGGCTCAACCGCGCCACCCAAGCTAGAGCTAACTTAGCATCCGCGTGAGACCACTTACCATCCGCTGGAATTTTCCAAAATTCTTCC
Organism: Bdellovibrionota bacterium; assembly: GCA_963169695.1. Lineage (GTDB taxonomy): Bacteria > Bdellovibrionota > UBA1018 > UBA1018 > CAUJDS01 > CAUJDS01. The sequence continues at coordinate 41,771 of CAUJDS010000060.1, read as the reverse complement.
AGGGGTACGAGAAAACGCTTCACCACCTCAGCCGTATCCGCGGAGCGTGCCATGAACCCGGCCCCGTAGAGCAGAATCAATTGGTCCGATAGGCTTTCTGCGAAAGCAATTTGGGCCCTGCTTTTTGAAAGAGATGGATTGTGCTTCTTCTCTTTGAGAAAATGCTGCAAAGGCTCCATCATGATTCTAAAATATTCTAGGACATCTCCCGGACGAGTATGGAAGATTCTTAAGAGAGCAATGCCCTGATTCGCCATTTTGTAAGCGCCTTCTTCCATTCCGAGTATCTCGATATTGGGGCCGACATCTGGGTGACGTAGCAACGCCTGAATCTCCGCATCCACCGCCCGAAGTTCAGGACGATCCAGCGCCATCGCCAGTCCATCCCTGAATCGGTGCCCTTGAAATTGAAGCTGCTGATCTACCCAGCCCTGCAAATCCGCTTCGGAGCCAATATCCTCCCAAAGTCGGACACGCCTTTTGGCAGCGTCATCAATCGGCGGAATCAGGCTTCCATCTTCCCCCGAGTACAAAAGTGGAAACTCTGGCGAAGTCATCCCGACATTTTCAAAGTCGACGACTTCCCTGAGTCTGCTGTGTTGAAGATCTGCCAATCGGTCCATTGCAGGAAAGCTGCTGGTATCAGAGTGAAGAGGCTCGCCCACCGGCATTCGCCCCCAGTGTGCTCTCCGCCCAAGGATTCCAGCTCTGGCTTTTTCACTCATGGACGTCACTGACCACGGAAGTGCGATAACAAAATAATTGTCCACGGTCGAAACCATCGAGCCACCCGGCAATTTGATTTCTGGTGTTCTGTCTAAGATATATTGCAAGGTCTTTTGCGCGATCACTTCTTTGAGAAGTCTCGGAAGCTCAGCCGAGCCTGTGTAGTAATCGCCTTTTTTCATATGACTCACCAACGGAGAGAGGTCATGATTGCCAACCTTCATCTGCTGGGCAGCAAGGTTCAATAAGGCAAGATCCTGTCGCCTAATACGCAGTGATCTTTGAAACAAAGTCCTCCCTCGATCCGACATAGAGGGCTTCAGAAGGTCCCTTTCCAGCAAGCCAATTTCGGACTTCAAAGATTCCCGGCCTCTTTCAAGCCAATACCAATCCGTGTCATCATACGGAGCACTTTGATGAACAAGACGCAGAAGCGTCGGTATTCTCCTTCCATCTGACAGAGGCGCGGATCCCCATCCTGTACCCTTGAGGTCTACTAGACCAATCGTTTGTCCTAGCTGATTGGGGTCTTCCGCCGCTGCCACACTGGAGCGATGATAGCTGTCGGGATGAAAAATCGTTCGAAAGTTCTTTGAATCAAAATTAAACTCCGGCAGCAGATTGCCTCGCAAGGCTAGCTGCGCCTCAGTAACGTAACAAAAACCGCGCAAAATCCACGCGCGCAAGGCTTCGTCTGACAACCCTACCAGCTCAGGAAAGTCTCGGCGCAATGCCGCTCCATCCATCCAAACGACCTCGCCCCCAACCCGAAAGGCGCGTTGATGAGAGCTAAGGCCCAACTCCTCGATGCGTCTAGGCAATTGCCCCCAAGCCGTTGAAGCGAAAACCCAAAACATGCCCAAGACCATGCACCAACGACGTTTCGCCATAGCATGACCTTATGCATTATTTGGTCTTGAATTTCTAGTGCCTGATAGACAAAAAAGAGGACCTGTTAGGAAAGCTCTGCAATGCAGTCGATTTCTACGAGGACGTCCTTAGGCAATCGAGCGACTTCAACCGTTGCTCGAGCGGGTGGCGTGGATTGAAAATACTTTCCGTAGACCTCGTTGACCTTAGGGAAGTCTCCCATGTTCTTCAAAAATATCGTGGTCTTCACGATCTGCCCGAATCCGGCACCTGCTGCTTTCAGGACCTCACCAAGATTTTCCATGACCTTCAGAGTTTGCGCACTGACATCGCCAGAAACAATTTCGCCACTCTTGGCATCTAACGGAATCTGACCCGAGCAGTAAAGAGTCCTTCCGACTCGGATGGCCTGACTGTAAGGTCCGATTGGCTTAGGGGCGTTCTCTGTCAAAATGGCTTCCATTGGTTTGTCCTCTTTGTTGAGAGATAACCGAGGAAGCCGCGAGGTGCAAGTCGACAGGTAAGTAGCATGGCCGATTCACACTTGGTTGTCTGATTGACGAAGGACAAGGATGTCTGTTACTTCACTTCAAGAAAACGGAGAGCTAAAACCATGATGATTCGAAAAAGCTTAGGCCTATTGCTTTTATTTGCCCTCGCAATGCCATCTCAATCAACCATGGCACAACAGGATCCCGTTCCCAATCAAGAGCTATTTGCAAATATCAAGTTAAACAAAGAAGACATAAGCACCAATATGTGGTGCCTTTTGTATTTCCCACCTAAGTCCTTGGCCCCCTCCGTACTCAATGAATCTCGATTGAAGGACTATCTAAAGATTCTCGGCGTTGAGCTCGGCCCAAAGCAACTTGAAGACGTCCTTCAGTGGACCCTTAAAAAATCAGTAGATCAACAGACCTATACCACCGTAAAATTTTGCCAGGATCACGCGGATGAACTCAATAAACATCTTGAGAACCTGGCCCACTTAATGTTTTCAAAAGAAAAGGGCCAGCAGGCCACTGAGCAGAATGCTATTAGCAGCCAGCATTTGAGAAACTATGTCGAATGGCGCGTCCGAATTGCTTACGACGAAATAATTACTCTTGTAAGCCGCCTAAGGGACCTCGGACACCTAGCGAAGGATAGTGATATTGCCGAACTCGTGGCAAAGGTTTTTGCTGAAGCTAACGTTCAAACAACCATTACAGCAATGATCCTTGCTGACGTCAAGACATCCAAGAAAGCCAATTTGCTGATGTGGCCCGTTACCATTTTCGACAGCGCCAATATCATAAAAGCTCGGACTAACTTCACAAAGGAAGTGCCTAGCGCCCTGTATCGTATCCTCAATGAATCTAAGCTTTACGGAAATCTACCAGAGGAATCTAACATCATAATGAAGAATTGGCCGAGCCAAGAAGAAGAGATGCAAGATGAACTTGCTCGTTCACCTGAAGGCTCCTTCATTATCGATGCGTCAGCGATTTTCATGCAGCCTGCTGAATTCCAGCTGCTTCGATTGAAAGTCGCTGATTTAGTCCACGACAAGCTCTACCTGGTCTCAAAGAAAATTCGAACCCATGACCCAAAAGCTCTGGCTTCCGCACTAGAAAAATCTTTTGTAGCTGCGATTGCGGTTCAAGACTATCGTGCTTCCCATTCTCTGGAGGAATCTACACTTCAGTATGCCGAGAACTGGATAGCATTAGCTCACAAGAATGACCCTCTGTTTAAAGTCGCCATGAGAGTTTCCAAGCAGGTCTTTCTCCAAAGTGGTTTTCCCGGCCTTCAACGCCTCGTTGAATTCCTTCAAGACGGCAGGATCGATGAGAAATTAGTAGCTGAAGGTGCCGACGCCGTATTGAAGCTCTTCGAGTAGTTTTTAGGTTTCATTTGGCTAAGCCTTCGCCGGGTAGACTAGCCGTCTTGGCAAAGTTTAATTCGAATTTCTTTTAAGGCAAAAAGGGTCGTTGACGAGATGCGCGACAAACTGCTAGCTCAGTTAAAGAATCTAGGAGATCTATCGCTCATGAAAATGCTCAAAAATTTTTGGTTCGTACTCGCGCTAGGTATTGCAATGCCGCTTTTCACTCTAATGGCGCAGGATACGCCCCAGCCTTCGGCAGAAGCGGCAGATCCTTTGAAATTTGACAAAGAGACCATGAGCACAAGCTTATGGTCTCTCATCTTCTTTCCACCAAAGTCATTTTTTAAGTCTGTTATTAGTGAGTCCACCTTGCAAACCTACGCAAGAGGATTGGACACAGAAGTTAAGCCGGAAGACGTCGCGGCCGCGCTTGAATGGATTACAGCTCGCTCGACCGAATTGCAGCTCAAGCAAACAATTAATTTCTGTCAAACCCACGCCGACGATATCAATTGCTACCTGACATCCTTGGCTCGCCATGTTTCAACAGAGAAAGAAATTTCTCTAACGAAAGAAGATGCGAGCATCATTCTTCGACATGATAGCAACTTTAAAACCTGGCGAATGCAAACGCTGATGGCCGAAATGCTAGTGACTTTTATGTATTTCCAGGAAAAAGGAGCGCTTCCTCAAGACATCGATCTTACGAAAATGCTTGGAAACGCAGTGAAAGCTCCTGCCGCCATAGCAGCGATGAAAGACCTTTTAGAGCATGAAAAAAACGAAGGATTTCAATGGCCAATTAACCTATTTGACGCGTCAAAAAACGCAGAAACTAGACGAGTTTTCAATTCAATTCTGCCGGATGCCGTCGCGCGAATACTCAATGGTGCAAAGCTCTACCCTCTAGACGAGCAGATCCATATTTTTTTTGAGAGCATGCCAAGTCAGGCTGAAGGCGCTCGAAAAGCGCAATCTGATTCGCAAAGACCTTCATTCGTAATAAGTGTATCCGACCTGTATCTGGACCCCATGAATGCTGAGTCCATCCATTTAAATATTTCAATTCGCGCACATCAGCAACTCTACCTGGCGTCGAAGCGATATAGAACCAAGAGCACAGAACAGAAATTGTCCACGATTGAATCGGCATTCATTACTAGCATCGGTACAGAGGAATTTCTTCGATACTCTTCCGCAACAACGGCCATAAAAGAAGCGGTTAAGGACGCGGCGAATTACCATCGCCAAAGAGATCCTTTGGCTGACCTTGTCGCAAGCGTAACCAAGAGGATCATTCTCAAAGAAGGATTTTCCGGCATTCAACGCCTCGTTGAATTCCTTCAAGACGGCAGGATCGATGAGAGATTGGTCGCTGAAGGTGCCGACGCCGTATTGAAGCTTCTTAAAGAGTAAAAGGTTTGCTGGTCACTGCTTTGCCGACATCCAAGTCTTATTCGCTGCTTTAACGGTCCTCACGACTTCATGTTTTTCTCTGCAGTTATTTGGGTACTTTCCCTTGGTAATAAAAAATCTGATAGAGACCCTACTACCTGTCAAAAGACTGGCTTCTCCCTAGGAAGCTCTTGAGCCATCGCAATGAACTTCTGAGAATTCTCCCTTGTGATATGCGTCGCGATCTGGCGGGCTTTGCTGAGCGGCAAGCTTCCAGTTTGCACGGCTTGCTTGATCTCCGGCACTTCCTTGGACCGATGAACAATCGTCACCAGATTCCAAGTCACATCACGAGAAAGTCCAAGCGCCTTCTGCGCGTACTCCGTAAGACTTCCATAACCTTGGTGGAGATAAACCTTCTTGGCATCGATCTGAGAAAGGACTTCAAAAAGTTCCTTCTCACACGCGAGGTACTTCTTTGAGAGCGCAACCGCTTGTTCGTGCAAAGTTGTTTTGAGATCGGTCATGGCAAAGTTCCTTTCAACAGACTCTACTTATCACGAGATTTCTGAAGCCATTTCAGGCCTCTGATTGCCACGCTAGCTCGTCAAAACACAAACACCACGAAAGCGGCTATTTTCCATTGGAACAACTCGCAGAACGGCAAGGAAGAGACCTATAGAGCCATTAAAAGCGGAGTTTAAAAAGACATTCATGAAATCAAAAAGCGATTTGTGATCGGTTCAAGGAAATAGTGAATGAACAAAATTAAAACCAATCACGTAAATGCGATAATTGTCGCACAGTACGACGAAACCTATACCGACCGTTGCTAGTCCGCCCTCTCGCTCTCCCGTCGCACCAAGCTATTGCTTGAGGCGTGGAGCTGGTATACTTTTTTTAAATGACCAAGAGCGAATCTCGGTGGTTACAATGAAGCGCACCCTTCTTGTTCTACTTTCCTTCGAGTTGCTTTCTTTCGGACCCTATGCAGAAATGCGGCATCCCGCTCTACTCACCGAAAGTTACGGAATCATAAAGAAATTCGACCTAGAGGCAGAAGACGTCGGGACTTGCCATACAACAACAGAGAACCATTCATCAATACCCGCCGCAGCCCGGGCACGGTGTGCGACTTACTGGCAGTGCCTACCCACTACCCACTTGTACATGGATTGTCGGGCTCCTGAGGACGGACAGGAAGAGGGACAAATGTTTCGACCAGTTTTCTGGATCGCGAACGGCGGTGACGTCCACCACTTCTCAACCAGACGATCCTTTCCTCGAAATATCTGTTTTGACCAGCAGGAGGAGTGGAAGGCCATTCTTCAGAACTCAGACACCGTTTGTGTTCTGGCGGGATTTTCATACAAGACCACGCTTTCAGACGAAGATGGCCCCGAAGGCGATTACATCCATCACCATTGGATCATTGATCGCCTGAAGACTCACAACAAAGTCTGGTCTTATTTCACTGATGCAGCAACGGGGAACCCCCTAGAATAACGAAATCTACTCTTCTAAGATCTTCCCAGCGGCGAGTTGCTTGGAAAAGGTCCTCCACGGGAGTATCTGAACTCCATCGTGGTTCAAAGAGCGATCTCCGAGGTAAACTCCATGGACCCGCTTGACAGTATTCTCGAAGTTCTTTTGCAAAAAAGTGGTCTTACCAGTAGCCCGTGGGCCAAACAAAAAAATGACTGCTCTGAAGGCCTGAAGCTTCTTGTATAGATCACCTCAAAATTTGCCGTCATTTTTGACACAATATATACAGGCATTTTTGGCAAGCCAAGCTCGACTTCCGATGTCGCACAGTACGACGAACTCCTTGCTTTTTTTCTGCCTCATAAGGCTAAAAAGCTCAAAATCGCTGCCCAGCAAAAATAACTACATCAACACTAAGGCATATCCATTTCCTTACAGAATTGAATGAACGGAAGAACGCGGATCTTTCCGGTTGAGAAGTCCGCAGTTCTTTGATGGACCTGAAAGTACTTTGGAATAGGGGTTCTTTCTGAGAAGTACCGCAAAGCAGGACTCACAGCGACGTCGCCTGTCTTACATTCGACAGCAAAAATGGGCTTTTTGTCCTGGATGACAACAAAATCCACTTCCCGCTTCATCGAGTCTCTCAGGAACCTAAGCTCCATGACACGGCCCTCAGTGTCCTCGATCCAATGGCAGTACTTTAAAAGCTGGGAAGCGACCAAATTCTCGAACCTTGGACCGGCATCAGGCACCATCGACCAATCCCAAAGATAGAGCTTTTTCTCCTTCTTAACAGCGCGAACCTTAGGAGCCCCAAAGGGCGCTATTCGGAAACAGAGGTAGAGATTCTCTAAAGCATGGACCCATCGTTCGACGGTCTTGTGATCGACATTTAGATCTTCACGAAGGCTCTTGATCGAAAGCGGCGATCCCACTTTACTCGGAAGAAGCTCCACCAATGCCTCGATCAAGGATATTTCTCTAACCTGCTCTAGATCTCTAAGGTCTTCGCGTACCACTCTCGAGACCCGATCACGTTGCCAAATTCTCCAATCCGATTCACTCCGACTAAAGAGCGGCTCGGGGAAGCCGCTAAACTTCAATAGGTCTTGTAGGTCTTGATCTGACGGATCCTTGCTCATCTCCATCAGACTAAAAGGATGCAGCCGAAAGAGCCGATAGCGATTGACTAAAGAGTCTCCACCCTTTCGATAATAGTCCAGGCGCGCAGATCCTGTTACTAAAAACTGATGCCGAGATTTCTCAGTGTCATAGAAACCCTTAATGAGATTTCTCCATCGCGCGTATTTGTGAATTTCATCAAGAACAATGAGCTTTTGATTGGACGGCAATTTTCCATCTCGCAATTCCTTGGCCACCTGAGGCCGATCCCAATTGCGATAGGCCGGATGCTGCTCGGTAGCTGAGGAACCTAATAGAGAGAGCGAGAACGTCGTTTTACCCACCTGCCTTGGCCCGGCTACGAACACAATCTTCTTCTCCAGTGCTTCTAAAACAGCTCGGCGGAACGTCTTTGAACGATCATGCATAAAGTAGAGTATAGTCCATTTTAGGCGTGTGTAAAGCGGACTATTGTCCATTTTATGCAGATGCCCTTTTACCTGTCTAAAGATTAGACAGCTGTCCGTAAAACGCATTTACTCAACACTTAGAATCTCCTAAGGCATTAAATTTAAAAACGATTTCTATGGTCCACCCTTTGCCATCCCTATATATGAGAGAGAAGTTTTTTTGGAGACTTGGCCGCTATGATCACCCGTTTACTGATTCGACCGTGTTATCTGAGCCTTTTAGCACTCGGAATGGGTCTATCTGCTTTTGCGCAGCAACCTAGCGACCAGAGCAATATTGCGGGCATTGGCTGGGTGACACACTTTGACCGAAAGGATTTTCGTGAAGCAGCCCTGGGCTATCAGGAGCTCACTTTTTGTGGTGAGAACGGAATATTTAAGATCCCGAAAGAAAACTGGATCGACCTCGGTACATGGAGCGCGGTGGATTATAGAGCAAAATTAAGTCTCCTTGCTTACATCCAATCCAAAGATGACCCCTTCCTCGATCCTGAACGCCCTGAAGAGACGCGAGCTTCCATGGTTGCAACGAAGCGTCCTACCTTTGATCAAGCCATATGGGAAACCAGCCAGAAGTTACTTAAAGCTGAAAATCCCACCCTCGTTATCGCAATTGACGCTCACGGGGACAACAATTGCCTATCGATAGGAAACAATTTTTTCCCCGACTACCAGCAGAGAGTAGATTATGAAGCCTTCGTAACTCCCATTGTCCAAGCAGCCCGAGACGGAATTAAGATTCGGCTCTATCTTAATGCCTGCCACGCAGGTTCCGCCATTCATGCGATGGAATCCGCATTAAAGTACGAGAGCTCGCTCGACATCGAGATCTTTGGCGCTTCCACCTCCGACACTCTTGCTCTAGGCAATGACGCATGGACCGTGCTTCGCGGTGTCACTGAAATAGGAAGGATGAATCAAGGAGAGCAGCACTGCTTTGATCAAACAGATCACCCTCTTGTTTGTCAACTTTCCATGGACAACAAACACGTCCTGTGGAGCTCGAAAGGGAACACAACAAAGACAGCCAAGGAATTTCCGGCCCTTTCAACCCGAGAGATCTTTGCACACTACCAATCGCTCAAGGACCCCATCCTTCTTACAAGCAAGAATCCACGATTCCGCCGCTACTTGAGAAGGTCCTACCTTGCCAGAGAAGAGGTAGAGCCCTCTGCCTTAGAGGTACTTGCGCATGAGTTTCAGTCGGCCTATGAGTTTGAGAAAGCAAATCCTAAGTCCGAATTTGCCAAAGGACCTGAGAGTTCTAGATCGATATTACTGGATTTATTCAGCGGCAAAAAAGTTGGTGCAGTAATCTTGGCACTAGAGAACACTTCTTGGGTGGAAAAGCTCGAATCAGAAACCTCATCTCAATTGGACGAACTCTCAAGACTGGCTAGCCACCTTGCAAATGCTAAGGCCTCCGATACGGACCCAATCTTTGAATCGGTAGCTTCGGAAGAGAAGGAACTATCCTTGCTTATAGAAATGCTGAAATTCCATCGTGACCCTGAAAGAGCTGAGAAATATATTTTGGACACACTAGCAACGCTACCGGAAATTATTTCTAAATTTGATATTGGATCGTACGAAAACTCAAATGTTAAGGCTGCTAGAACTGCAATGAGAGAAGTTATTCACTCTATTGCAAAAACCAATAGAGCCTCGAACCGATGGACCTGGAAAATGCTACAGGCCTATCTCGAACTATTGGATCTTGATTCAGCCGGAAATGTTTGGCCCCTTTCACCCCTGGTTGAGACACTGATTTGGGTTAATGATGATAGGAATAGCGCGCTCTGGGATCAGGTCGCAGATTGGAATGAAAAGAATCCATCGAGTTCTGCCTCCTACGCTCTCTTGATTCGCTTTGGATCCAAATCCTTGAAGAACTATTCTCGAAGCGGTCTCACACTAACTGCCGAAGATTGGGAGCGAAGCCAGGAATTCTTAGAGATAGAGTTTGCCGATGACAAAAGTGGCAAGCCAGTGCTTCCGCTTCCAGTGCGTGTACCGATCATTGATGCAATAAAGCAATTGATCACTTCAAAAGGCGCTGCCAACAATGGCCGCTTAAATCGCGAACAAGTAGCCAATGATACAAGGTACCTCAACTCGCTCGCCGAATGGGCTGATCAGCTAGTAGAAGGGCGCACCCAGAATCTCGGAAAGCAAAACACCGCTGAAGCAATCGGCCAAACCTTCAAAATGGGCTTTGCTGAATTAAACTCGGACCAAAAGAATCAATGGATCGATAGGATCCTTCAATCCGGGGTATCCCTCTTAGCACTTTATGATCGCCCCAATAGGGAGCCAAAAAAAGCGCGGGTAAAAATCGAACCCTGGGAGGCCCAGCTGTTTAAGTCCGACCCATCGGTGCTTTGGAGAGCAAAGACTGAGAAAGATTGTGAGATCCGCCTTCAGAGATTTCAAAGCTTGCCACTCAAGACAGCGGGTGAGTTCTATGCGCTGATGTTTTTGGTCAATGAACAAGAAGGCTTCAGAGAACATGATGTCTTTAGAGTTTTGACAAGGGTTTTGACAAGGGCTTTGCCCAGGCTTTCTCCAAGAGATCTACCCATTGACTGGATGTTGGATAGCACCCTGCGCTCAGGAACGACTCCAACGGCACCTTGGTATCCAAATAGCTTTGTGAGTACTGCATTGACATTCCTGAAACTTGCAGATGAATTTGTCTATGACTATCGACTTATTGACCATCCGAAATTTTGGGAGGCTGTAGCGAAGTATCATGATCAAAATGAGGCCGACCCACACTATGAGTCCCATCGATTCAGCCGGCTTTCGCCTTGGACTGTCCAATCTTATGCCTGGCGGAGCAGGGAATGGACACGAGCCGAGATGGAGAAAATCCTCCAAAACACCCGATTCTCTTCTAGTGGTCGAGCTTCATCTGGCGTTTTGAACCTGCTTACTGAATTCAGCATAGAGGGATGCGAACAGATCCACACCTCTTGGGCTCCAAAGGCTCCTACCAACGCCAATCTTATTACCGCTTTGGAAGTTTCATTGGATCGACTCACTAGCGAGCAGAGCCTTCATCCTTCGCTCAACTACCTAAACATTCTAAAATCCTTCTTTGAACCACTCGAAAGCACCGTCCAGTCGACGCCTGACCAAGCTTGGCTTCTCCCTAGGATTGCACGAGCAAAGCAACGCCTGCAGGGACTCCACGCCCTTCAGTTGCACGAAGCAAAAAAGGCTGAGTTGATCGAGCTCAATCAAAAAAAATAAAAGCCTTCGTTGTGGCTGATTGACGAGCTCTTCTCAGGTCGAGCGATCTCGCAGCGCACGCTGCTGAACTCGTAAGGCGCAGAGGGCGGCCATATTGGCGATATCGTTGATTCCAGACCCGCGTTGCAAGACATACACGGGCTTCTTCATTCCCGAAAGGATTGGCCCAATCGCTTCTGCTTCACCCATCCTTGAGATCAACTTGTAAGCAATATTGCCGGACTGCAAATCAGGAAAGATCAGAATATTGGCATTGCCTGGTACCTTGTTGAATGGAAAGTTCTCTTCCGAAATCTCTGGCACCACTGCAGTATCCGCATGCATTTCTCCGTCGACCATGAGTTGTGGATTTTTTTCCCGAATAATATCCAATGCGTCTCGAACTTTCTGAGCTGTGGGGTGATTGACCGATCCAAAGTTAGAAAAGGAGAGAAGCGCCACACGCGGATCCATATTGAAATGGGTCTTGGCAACTTCCGCCGTTTGAAGCGCAATGTCGGCAAGCACCTCAGCACTCGGATCGATATTCACCGTCGTGTCCGCAAAAAGATAAACCTTCTTCTTAGCAATGATGAGATAAATCCCCACCAACAAGGATCCTTCTCGATGCCCTACGACTTGAAGCGCTGGACGAATGGTTTCGGGATATGACTGTGCCACGCCACCCACCAATCCGTCGGCCAGCCCTTGCTCTACCAGCATCGATCCGAAGAAATTGGGATCACCCATCAAGGTCTTAGCGGATCGCAAGGTAGCGCCTTTGCGTTGACGCTTTTCATAAAAGCGCTGCGCAAATTCCTCACGGTGCGTACTCTTATGAGGATCGATGATGACCACATCCTTGAGTACCTGGCTGAGGCCATTGCGCTCAATCCGTTCTGCAATGATCTGGGCATCTCCGAGTAAAATGGGCTCTGCAAATCCCTCTTCACGCAAAACCTGAGCGGCCCGAAGGATCTTGAGATTCTCACCTTCTGGAAACACCAATTTCGCCAGCTTCTTATTGAGTTCGCCGTATTCTTTGACACGATTCTTGATCTCGCGCATCACCGTATAGGCAGATCCCAATAGGCTCTCGAGTTTTTCTTTGTAGCGATCCAAATCAATCTTACGACGTGCGACGCCGGATTTCATTGCAGCTTCGGCAACAGCACTCGCCACCCAAATCAAAGCACGCTGATCAAAGGGGGTCGGAATAAGGTACTCTCTCCCAAAATAAAACCGCTTTCCTCCATAGGCGCGTGCCACACTTTCGTGCGCCGGTTCTTTGGCGAGCTGAGCAAGCGCCTTGACTGCAGCCAACTTCATCTCTTGATTGATGGAGGTAGCCCTTGTGTCGAGTGCGCCTCGAAAAATAAAAGGAAACCCCAGCACATTATTGACCTGATTGGGATAATCCGATCGCCCCGTCGCCATGATGGCGTCGTCACGAACTTCTTTGACTTGTTCTGGCAGAATTTCTGGATCGGGATTGGCCATCGCAAAAATAATCGGATCTCGATTCATGGACTTGACCATGGCTTGCGTGACCAAACCTTTGACCGAAACTCCAATAAATGCATCCGCACCTTGCATTGCTTCGGCTAAGGTTCTCTGCGGGCCGTTGGTAGCAAAACGCTCTTTGTAGGGATTCATTCCTTCTTTTCTGCCGTGATAGATGACGCCCTTAGAATCGGCCATAAGCACGTTTTCTTTCTTTACGCCCAAATCGCAGTAGAGTTGCGCGCAAGCAATAGCGGCCGCGCCGCCACCAGAAAATACGACTTTGACTTCATCCATTTTTTTGCCAACAAGCTCAAGCGCGTTCAAAAAAGCAGCAGCGCTGATGACGGCTGTACCGTGTTGGTCATCATGAAATACAGGAATCTTGAGTCGCTTCTTCAGTTCTTCTTCAATGTAGAAACACTCGGGAGCCTTGATGTCTTCAAGGTTGATCCCGCCAAACGTCGGCTCCATATAGACACAAGCGCGAATAACATCTTCCGGGTCTTTGGCATTGAGCTCAATATCAAAGACATCTATGTCCGCAAATTTCTTGAAAAGGATTCCTTTTCCTTCCATCACTGGCTTGGCGGCATGGGGACCAATGTCTCCAAGACCTAGGACGGCTGTTCCGTTGGAGACCACGGCCACAAGGTTGCCCTTCGTCGTGTATTCGTAAACAAGCTCATCTTTTTCTGCAATCATGCGACAGGGCTCGGCGACTCCAGGCGAATAGGCCAGAGACAAGTCGCGAGAAGTGAGCACTGGCTTGGAAGAGATTACTTCGATTTTGCCTTTACGACCCATTGAATGGTATTCGAGCGCGTCATCATGTAAATCCATGGGCTTTATTTCCTTTTCTCTATGTAATCTTCGGTCATACCACACGTCGATCATGGCCCATTGCACCAAACCTAAGAAATGGCACGCTCCTCGCAATAGCATCCCAAAAAAATCGTGCTAGAATCTTGGCTGAGGTGTGAGGTTGAACGCGTTAAAAAAAGCAAATCAGTTAGTGCTCTTGGGATTGGTCCTTGGACTGGTGGGATCCTATGCTCAAGCGGATTCTCTCTTCCATCCCTGGAAAGACGAAAGGCACACGCTCGAAGGAGTAGAATTGGCTCCGAGCTTTTCTTACTACCGATCCACCTCCAACTATGGATCCACCGGAAATTTGGTGACAAGCACCGGGTTTCAGAATTACACGCGCTCGATGCTGGATGTGGACGCCAAGTTTGTGCTTTGGACCGATTGGACGATCTATGGGCGGCTATCCTTTGCACGCGTTTCTACTGAGAACACAACAGCTGCCAAAACCGGCGACAAAACGGGACTCGCAGATCAAACGGTAGGCTTGAATTGGTTTTTGCTGAAATCCAAAAGTGGAATCGAAGCCAATCTGCAATTTCAGTGGGAGTTTCCGGCTTATTCCATTACTGGTGCAGCCCCAGCCCTAGGAGAAGGCATTCACGAAGGAACAGCGGGCGCCTTTCTCGCCATCCCTATTATTGAGGACTCCGTGAGAAGTTTGCGGCTCTCGGGCGGATCGGGATTTCGTTATCGTACGGACGACTACTCTCACGGCATTCCTTGGTCGACGGGCCTTCAGTTAAATGGACTTGTCTCCGGCCTCAATTTGAATGCCATGGTCTACGGCTTTCATTCCTTGACCACGAAGACGAGCGCACTTTCGACTCAGAATCCGTGCTTCGGCAATCTCGGAAACGACAGCTGTGCCGTAGGCGTACGCGACCCATCTCTCATCACGCTACGAGTAGAAGCGGCCTACGATATTTCTGAGACCTTTCGATTCAGTGCTCACTATGCCAAAGGACTCTGGGGAACCAACGCTCCCAATGGGTGGCAAGTTGGCGGCGGAGTCAGCCTTCAACTTTGGGGCAAGGATAAGAAAAACCGCTTTTCCAAAGACCCCAAAGCTGACGACAAAAAGGAATTCGTCGAATACTACCCTCTCGAAGCGCGCGTGCAACGAGTCAATGATCGCTTTCAGATGATCAAGATCGATAAAGGCAAAGACGACGGCGTCACCCTGGGTGAAAGCCTAGACGTCTTTACGGTCACCACCGACGGAAAACCGGTCGAAATGATTGCCCATGCCCGAGTCAGCAGCCTCAAAGAAAAGGAAGCAGCACTCACCATCGTCAAATACCTTAAAGAAGTCTGGATTGAGGAGGGCTTCCTCGTGAAGCGCCCCGTGAAGTAGTGCTGAAGTAAATTCGAGACTTTGACGCAACAAGACATGTCAAAGCATAGATGACGATTCATTTGCCCGGGTGAACTCGCTAAAAGAGGAACCTTTTCCACTAGAACCCTTTGAGAAATCGAGCATAATGGGAGTATGAGTGGATTCAAAATGCGCTGGCTGGGTCTTGGGGTAGTTTTAGTTATTTCTGCAAATGCGCACGCTTCTCGCTTTGCTAACCAGTTTGTAGAGTTTGAATATCCGCCACAGTGGAATTGCAACCTTGAGGGTGCCGAGTGGGTTTGCCAAAGCTCAGACGCAGCCAAGAAAAAAGATGCCATTGTGATCCTCGCCGCCAAACTGCGCGGAGATCAAGACAGCCTCGATCAATACCTGACGCATTTGAAACAAGCCAAGACCTACCAAGGACTCAACGGCAAATCCGTAAAGTCAGAACCTAAGTATGCCAAGACCATCAACATCAACGACCATGCGTGGGTAGACTCCCTTCACTTAGAGTCCGAGCTACCTGGCTTCTACACCCGATACATTGCCACTGTGAAAAAAGACATTGGCGTACTCGTCACTTTTTCTGTCAACAAAGCCAAGTACCAGAACTACCTCCAAGACATGGACAACCTCGTAAAGACCCTGAAGGTCTTCCGCAAGTCGGGGGGACTTAATGTCAAGCAAGCCGATACCAATCTCTTTGATTCTTCCAAAATTCCGGACACCGTCTCTCAAGGCACGGTCTTTCCAAGTGTCGATATTGAAGGCGCGTCTGACAAACCAGAGAAGCCCAAGAAAGAAGGCGGGATGTCAAATCTACTCCTCATTCTTGGTGGCGCGATCCTAGTCATCATTCTTCTTCGACGAAGGAAGAAACAAGACTAACGTCGATCGAGACGTAGTACGTCGCGGACCGATGCTGCAAATTTGGCATCATAGCCAAAGTTGGCGGACCTCTTTGCACGATCTGCAAAATCCTGAAGCACCTCTGCGTGGGCTGGCAAAAGCGTGGGCTTGGATTTTTTTTGATCAGAAGAAATCTCGATGACCTTGCCCAAGAGTCGCACAGCGCCTTCTGGCCACGGATTTTGAACCAAAAGAAATTGATCCAAAAGAACTCTCAGCTCTACTTCTGAAAAGTACCGGAGGTTTCTTTCAACTTCATTTAAAAGACCCAGGAGCGCTGATGAATAGATCTGCCGCTCAACCATAACCTGACGAAGCTGCGCCTGAACTCGATTGCCGAGTGAGGACTCCAAAACTCGCCCATAGCGAAAGACCTCGCCCGGTGAATGGACTCTATTTTCGATGACAAGCCGGGCACGCCAGACCGCATGATCCAATCCTTCACTGTACCTGCCCTCCAGCTTGCGAAGTTCCACAAGGTCACTCGACTCGCCCAAGGCTGTCAAACCGCGAATCGCCAGAAGGCGCTTCGTTGAGTCAACCCCCTCGCCCATCGATTGACCAAGCAGGGTCCGAGCAAGCCCTCTCATTGCAGCAATGGCACTAGCCGCTCGTTGAGAATCCACGTCAGAATGAGCTCCCGAATCGAGGGCAACCGCTAAAGACACTTCAGGATCTACGATCGCCATCCACCTCCGCTGCGACTGACCAGAAGAAGACGCTGTCTTTAAATCCCCTAAGAGCGCTCGGCTACACCAGTCCTGAGACGTTGTAGCTTGAGCAAAAATGATAGGTACTATCAACCAGATTGCGATCATAACGCAACGCCTTTCCATAGATCACCCCATCCAATTAGGGTAAATAGATCTCTCATGACAATCAAACCCAAAGACCAAACGGAGCTAAGTGAGCAGCCGGACGGGTTGGACGAGGACATCAAATCCCCGTTGGTGACCCAAAAGACTGGAATAGTCCCCTATTCTCCATCGGATCCCCTGCAACGCTACATGAAGGAGCTTTCGCGTTATGCCCTTCTTGAGCCGGACGAGGAACTCGCCCTCGCAAAGAAGCTCCACGAGGAAGGAGATCTCGACGCTGCAAAAAGTCTCGTTACGGCCAATCTCCGTCTCGTAGTCAAAATCGCATTTGAGTATCGTTCTGTTTACGCCAATACCATGGATTTGATTCAAGAAGGTAATATCGGCTTGATGAAAGCGGTCTCAAAATACGACCCCACCAAGGGCGCTCGACTGAGCTATTACGCTTCCTGGTGGATACGCTCCTACATTCTTAAGTACATTTTAGATAATTTTCGACTGGTCAAAATTGGTACAACTCAGGCCCAAAAGAAGCTTTTTTATCAGCTCGTCCGCGAAAAACAGCGCCTGGAAGCCCAAGGTATTGTGGCCGCCCCCAAGCTCCTTGCCCAGCGGTTAGACGTTCGCGAAAAAGACGTCGTAGAAATGCAACAGCGCCTGGGTTCGACCGGATCAGAAGTTTCTCTGGATGCACCGGTCGATTCGGATTCTGATTCCGGCTCTCGGTTTCTTGGGTTCCTCCAAGATCCCACAGAAGGTGCTGACCAGGCCCTTCTGCATCATGAACAGCTAGACATTCTTAAGGACAAGCTGCCAGCATTTGCCGAAACCCTGGCCGAGCGAGAACTCAAAGTTTTCCGAGAGCGACTCCTTGCTGAACAACCCAAGACCCTCCAAGAAGTAGCCGACGAATATGGTCTTACTCGAGAAAGGGTACGCCAAATAGAAACCCGCGTGCTCGAAAAGCTAAGAGACTACCTTCGAGGTTCTCTCGAATTGGAATCTCCTGACCCACCGGCAAAACCTAAAATTAAACCAAAAAAATCAACTTCTCAATAGGCTCTTTTCATTATGCCTGATCGGAGGTATGAGATTCAGCACCTATATAAAGAAAAAGAAAGAAGAAGTAGAAGCAATGATCAGTAAGTCAGAACTCAAGGATAAGAAAGCAGAAATCGTCGCCCAGTTGAGTGGCGGAGCTACCAATACCGGCAAGACAGAAGTTCAAGTTGGACTTCTCACTCGCCGAATCAATGACCTCACCGGCCACCTCAAAGAGCATAAGAAAGATTTCTCTACCCGCCGAGGTCTTCTGAAACTCGTTGGGCAGCGACGCCGCCTCCTCAATTATTTGAGGAACGAAAGTCAGGCGCGTTACGCCACGATTCTTCAAACATTGAATTTGCGAAAGTAAGACATCACTCCTTATTTTCCGCACGCAATAAATTATTACCAGCGAACTTGGGATCCTAAGAGGGCTCCGATTCGCACAACAGGAGGTCCTCTATGTCTACCCAACGTGTAAAATGTGAACTTGGTGGTCAAACACTCACTATCGAAACAGGCAAGCTTGCCAAACAAGCTAGCTCAGTACTTGTCAGCTACGGCGATACGCGAATCCTCGCAACGGCCGTTGCATCCAGTGAACCCAAAGAAGGAATTGATTTCTTTCCTCTTACCGTAGAATTTTCAGAAAAATTCTACGCAGCCGGAAAAATTCCTGGCAGCTTTTTTCGAAGAGAAGGTCGACCTTCTTCAGAAGCCACATTGTCGGCACGAATGATTGACCGACCTATGCGTCCTCTTTTTCCAGAGGGCTTCTACAACGAAACACAAGTGGTCGTTACGATCTTGTCTCTCGATCCAACATTAGACCTTGATTCTCCAGCCGCTATCGCAGCTTCTGCAGCGTTGCACCTTTCGGACATCCCGTTCAACGGTCCCGTCGCAGCTTGCCGAATTGGACGCATCGATGGAGAGCTTTTTGTTAATCCAGGCTGGACCCTTTTGAGCAATCCTGAAGTAAAGCCTGATCTCGAAATTTTGGTATCTGGAACTGAGAAGGCCATCATGATGGTCGAAGGTGGTGCACGAGAAGCAACTGAGGAAGCGCTCCTTGAAGCCATTCTCAAAGCACACGACGAAATCAAGAACGTCATCAAAGTGATCCAAGAACTTCGCGACCTCGCAGGAGTTCCAAAGCGAGCCTTCGTGCCAAAACCCAAAGACGCGGAAGTAGTAAAGGCCGTTCATGCGCAAGCCAAAGAAGGAATTGCAAAATCCCTCGCCACTCGGGAAAAGAAATTACGATACGATCACGTCAAAGAGACCAAGAAAAAGGTGATGGAAACCTTGGTTCCAGAATCGCTGATTAAATCAGATCCTGAAGCAGCAAAAGCTAAGAAAAAAGAAGCCGCTCATGCGCTCGAAGATCTTCAGTACCAAATGATGCGTGAAATGATCCTGACGGATGGAAAGCGCATCGATGGACGAGACACCAAACTGATTCGACAAATCGACACTGAGACTGGACTATTGCCACGTGCCCACGGTAGTGCTCTTTTCACTCGCGGCGAAACCCAAGTCCTTGCAGCTGTCACGCTCGGAACAGCCGATGACGAGCAAATCGTCGACAGCCTATTCGAAAACTCCATGCGTAAATTTTTGTTCCACTACAACTTCCCTCCTTTCAGCGTAGGTGAAGTGGGTCGTATGGGCGGACAGAGTCGACGCGAAATTGGTCACGGCGCCCTCGCTCAGCGCGCGATCCAAGGCGTGTTGCCAAGCTTTGAGGAATTCCCTTACACCATTCGAGTGGTATGCGAGACCCTCGAGAGCAACGGCTCTTCGTCTATGGGATCTGTTTGTAGTTCTTCTATGGCCTTGATGGCTGCAGGCGTGCCCATTCCAAAGCCTGTTGCAGGTATCGCCATGGGATTGATCAAAGAGGGTGAGCGAGTCGCCATCCTTTCTGACATCTTAGGCGACGAAGACCACCTTGGTGATATGGATTTCAAGGTTGCCGGTACAAAAGATGGCGTCACCGCCATTCAGATGGACATCAAAATTGAAGGCGTGAACAAAGAGATTCTGGAAAAGGCTCTTTCTCAGGCCCGCGAAGGTCGATTGCACATTCTCGGACGAATGGCCGAAACTATTCAAAGTGCCAGCACTGAGATGTCCGAATTTGCACCACGCATTCAGACGGTCATGGTTCCAAAAGATAAAATCGCATTGGTTATTGGACCCGGAGGCAAGCAGATCAAAGCAATCGTTGCTGAGACAGGTTGCAAAGTCGATATCAATGACGACGGAATGGTTCGAATCGCTTCCACGGATTCTGAAGCGATGAAACGCGCCCAAGAGATCATCGTGGGACTTACTTCTGAGCCTGAAGAAGGTCGCGTGTACCAAGGCACCGTGAAACGCGTAGTAGATTTTGGAGCATTTGTTGAGATCCTTCCAAGTCAGGAAGGATTGCTTCACGTTTCCGAAATCGCCTATGAACGGGTCAACCAAGTAGGGGATTACCTCAAAGAAGGCGATAAGCTGGAAGTAAAGTGTATTGAAGTAGACCCCACAGGACGAATCCGTTTGTCCCGCAAGGCGCTTCTCACTCCTCCGGAAGGCTGGACCCCTCCGTCCTCCTCTGGCGGTGGCGGAAGACCTGGTGGCGGACGAGACAGCGGTGGTGGCGGCGGACGTCGCGGAGGCTTTCCTCCACGTGGTGGCAGCGGCGGTGGCCGTGGACCCCGTCCCGTCGGATCCCGTCCTCCACAAGATTGAACTTATTAAATTAAGTAAGTTGATTTAATTTAGTTTATCCGTGTAAAAATATCATGCAATGCATCTTTTTCATTGACGGATACCCGACACATCTGTTTATATATGCAAACTTTTGACGTACCGCGCAGTCGTCGTAAATCGGTTGATAGATAAACCGTGCGATGCGTGGACGAATAAGGTAAAAGACGTCCTCCCTGAATAGGAAGACGTATTTAACATTTAAGAAAGGTATGAGAACCATTTCCATGAAAAAAAATCACTCGACTGTTACAGGTTATTTGACAGCGATTGCGATGCTGGCATCAGCATCAGCATTTGCAGCTTCAGATAGCCAATCTGTTGCAACATCCAAGAGTCTCAAAGACAGCCTGCTTCTCACTTACTGGGGAGAAGTTACTGGTCCAGGCATTAAGGATCCTTCTCGCACCAATCCAGACGGAGACACCCTGAATCTTTATAGCTCTCCTCGATTGGGCTATAAATTCAATGCAGATCAAGCTGCTTTTTTTAATCCGCGCCTCAATACCCAGTTAGTTGGCGGAAACGGCACCCAACTTGGACAGACACGATGGAAGAATCCTCGCATCGGCTTCAAAGACAATGCGATGTACACTTCACAATCTGGCAACACGACCCTCTATGGCGAAATTCACGCTGAACTTCCATTGGGTGATGGATCCAATAACTCGTTGGCAATCGCTCCAGGTTTCAGCAATTTCTTGAATCATACTTTTCAAGGAAGCCGTTGGTCTTACGGACAGTGGTCTACACTTCGCGCATATTTCTACGGCCGACGTCCAAACGAACCACAAACCATCCTAGGAATTGAGTTCTACCCAGAAATGGACTACCAGCTTTCTGAGAACGTTAATTTCCGATTCTTGGCACGCTTTGAGTACTATCCTTCTGGCTCTGCTAGCTTTGCGCTTGCAGACGAAATTGACCGCGGCTCAGCTGGCGGCGTTTTGATGTTGCTCCAGCCAGGGGTTGTTTGGAACGTTACCAAGAAGCTAAGCTTTAACCCTTATATTCAGCTTCGACCAAAGCAAGCCTTCAATATTAATTCAACGTCTATCGGAATGGAAATTTCCGGAACGGTGTTTTAGTAGGACTGCTGAACAACTTTCCTAAGCAGCTAGGCACTAGGATGTGCCAAGTTGCTAAGGAAAAAACCGATGATTCAAAATGGATTTGAATCATCGGTTTTTTTTTGCCAAAAAACTGCCGTCCGCCTACCGAACAAGGCCGATTTTGCCTATCAGGTGGGTCCAGTCTACGCGTGCTATCCTACATGAAGCATAGGAAGGTGCCGATCTTGGCTGACGATTCAAAGAAGTCCCCGAAAAGTAAAAAGCAAGGACTCCATCTGCCAGATAGGCCCGACGGTCTTGAAGAACCTACGGGATTCATCGATACGACGAAAACCCCCACGGATCCCATCGTCGACCTCTTTGATGCTCTTCAAAACGTACGCCAGAAGAAATCCGCTAAAGCTTCAACTGCACTGAAGGAAGTGGAATCTCAATTCAATCTTCAGAAATCGGAGAAGGATCGCATCGAAGAAGAGATTACCAAATTCACACAACGCGCTCCTCAGCGCGGATGGAGAAGCCGCTCAGCCATTTGGGCAAGTGTAACGGTTCTTTTCTTAGGAATTTATTCATGGGCTATTTTTCGATATGCCGAAAAAGAAACCAACTCCTCTTCAAATAGCGAAGCCACTCGGTCTCCAGCAGGCGAAAAAAAAGCGCCACGAGAGATCTGGGAAGAGAAACACGATGGAATAGCGCACGACCACTCCAAAGGTATGAACATTGCGCCACCACTCGGTGGACCTAAACCCTTTCCTAGCGGTGCCCGAGAGACTAAGTCCCCGGCTACGGAATCTCAGGGCAAAGTTAAGCGTTGGGAACCTCGCCAGCCAGCAAGTGATGAACCTACGGACGAAGAGATACGGCAAGACTACCAGGATCGATTGATTGATGAGGATCCAATAAAGCCCGCCAATCCAAGCCCAACAGCAGAACCCAAGAATGACGCGACACAGAGCGATGTAGATAGTCCACCGATCAATTCGGACGACTACCCCAACAATGACGAGGTAGAACCTCCCGAAAGCGTACGAGAAGACTCAGGCAGCTTCTTTGAGGACTAGGTTTCATTCCACTTGACCGAAATCTGTTCAGACCTTAACGCTTAGTGAGATGAAGCGTAGAGGAATGTTCATAAGCCTAGAAGGAACCGACGGCGTAGGAAAATCTACGCTGCTCCATCGCCTACAAGCCAATCTCACTGCCGCAGGCTATGACGTCTATTGCACGAAGGAGCCGGGAGGCACCCAAGTCGCTGATGCGCTAAGAGCTATTATAGTAAGTCAGCCCATCGAAGACCTTACAGAGCTTTATCTCCTGCAAGCTGCTCGACATGAACACGTCAAGAAGGTCCTACTTCCCAAATTGAAGGAAGGGGCCATCATTTTATGTGATCGCTACACCGACTCGACTTTGGCTTATCAAGGTGGCGGGCGTGGATTAAATCTCAAGCGACTGGCACAACTCAACAAGGAATCTACCGAAGGACTTCAACCAGACCTTACCTTCTTCCTCGATCAAGATCCGGGCAAAAGCATGAAACGTGTCCGAGAGAGGACGCGGATGGAAAAAGAAGGCCTCGCTTTTCAGAAAAAAGTCTACCAGGCCTACCGTAGAATCATGAAAACTTCAGGACGGCGCTGGTTTTCGATCGACGTCAAAGACCGTACCGCGCAAGAAGTTGAATGCATCGCTGCGCAAGAACTCCATCGGCGCATTCTATCCTTTTCACTCAAAAAGAAAAAAGCATCGTGAATCCTTACCTTCAGCACCACCTTCCACGTATTCAACCTTTGCTCAAACAATGGTACGAAACCAAGAAAGTAGCACCTGCACTTCTCTTAACCGGATTGGATGGAATTGGAAAATCTTGGATAGCCAACTACTTAGCCCAATGGTTGAATTGTGAGGTAGCCGATCAATCGAAATCCAAAGTTTTTTCGCCTTTGGTTTGCCAAAAATGTGTCATGTGCAAAAAGGCTGAAAAAAATGCGCTCGTAGATCTTTATCGTCTTCAACCTGAAGTATCCGAAGAGAAAACGGGAAAGATAAAAATCGACCAATTGCAAAGCCTTCTCAAAGACCTGGGTCATGGACCCATGGAAGCCGCATATAAAACCGTGATCCTAGACCCCTCGGACGCAATGACACCGCAAGCCGCCAATGCACTGCTTAAGACGCTCGAAGAACCTCCTGCCGATTGGGTTTTCATTTTGACGGCACGGCACGAATCGAATCTTTTGCCGACACTGCTTTCTCGCTGTCAACGTTTGCGTCTACTGCCTTTTTCAGAAGCCGAGCTACTGACGATTACTCAAGACACCACCGTTGCACGCTTAGCTCAAGGCAGCCTTCAGAAAGCGCTCCAATTGAAGGAAGGGCAGGGCATGGAGGTTTATCAAAAAGCCCAGCGTTTTCTACAGAATCCCCAAAAAGAGTGGGAATCCAGTTTTGAGTGCATTTCCAAAAACATGGAAGACTTCAATGCGTTCCTTAGTGAATTGGAGCGCGCACTCCATTCTCAAGAGGCAGTAGACAAACGCTTTATGCAGTTTCAACTTATTCAAGATACGAGGTTTCAACTTGAAACCCCTTGTAATAAAAAACTTCTGGCTCAGTACTTTCTAGGTGCATTCCTTTAGTGCTTTCAACGCATCTTCTCTTTCTCGAATTTTCTGAATCAGTGCATCGGCCTCCATCTTAGCTTGCTCTGAAGACAATCCTCTTTCCTCAGCCCATACTTTGGTAAGAACCGGAATCCAGGATGCACCATGATCTGCACGAGCCAAAAACAATGCGGTCCGACGAAAATAAAAATCCTCAAGCCTCATCACCATTTGCTTTCGAAGTGCGTAGCGCAATCGTGCAATCAGGAAGGGAAACCCCTCAGGATCTTCCAACGATCCTCCCTTACCCACCGAAGATCCTAAGAGAGATTCAGACTCATAGAGTTCAAGCGCATCCATTCCATAGTGCTCAAAAAGCTCGCGCGGAATCTTCCAACCCCTGCCTTCAGCTTCTTTCATTCCTTCCACCATCCACTTCTCACCCACACGCGTGTGTACCGGAGCTTTCGTTGAACCTGAAGTCAACCCAAATGGAATACGAACCGATTTACCTCGCTTGGTATCTCGCTCCCATTGTTTGAGCGTAAAATCGACAATCTCGCGAGCCATTGGTCGATGGGTGGTGTATTTTCCCCCTGCAACTAACGTCACACCGCCAGGCCCTCGATCAATATGATGCTCTCGACTGACACTCTTCAGTGACGCCTTAGCTTTTCCAAAATCAGAATAGAGCGGCCTAATACCCAAATAAACTGAAACAATATCTCTGCGTTGCAGATTGGCGGAAGGAAAGTACTTCGTAAGCAACTTCATCAAATAGTCCAAGTCCGACAGAGTTACGACTGCATCCTCAGGCTGCTTCGGTGAGGGACCATCCGTCGTTCCAACAATGACAACACCCTTGCCAAAGTCCTTTCGCGGAATGACAAAGGCAATCCTACCATCGTCGTGATGCATCACCACGGCGCCGGGAACCGGAAGCTTTTCATAGTCAAACACAAGATGAATTCCCGTGCTTGGCCGAAGCCAGGGTTCCCAATTGACTGAGAGCTTCGATCCCAAAAGATCGGTCCAAGGGCCGGCACAGAGAATCGTCCGATGGGCCCGAATCTCGATCTCCTCACCCTTTCCATAGGGATCAACATTTCGAGCGGTGAAACCCTGAATCTGATCTTCCTTCCATAAGGGATTGATGGCTTCCACGTAGTTGACGACATGAGCGCCCGAATCAAAAGCGGAACGCATCGTATCCACGACCAGGACATCATCCCACATCGTCGCATCAAAATACCGAAAGCCACCTAATAGATTTTTTGGATTGAGGCTAGGAATTTCAGAACTCAAAGCACGGGCGGAAAATCGTTTGTGAAAACCAGGAGTACGAAACAATGAAAGCAAATCATAGAGCCAAAGCCCCAGCCCTAAAATAAATTTACCCGGTCGCATACCTCGATACACGGGAAAATAGAATGGAAGGGGCTGAACAAGGTGTGGAGCATTCTTCAGTAGAAAGGCTCTTTCTGAGAGCGCTTCAAAGACCAAATGAAACTCAAGTTTCTCTAAATACCTCAAGCCACCGTGAATAAGCTTGGAGCTGTGAGAGGAGGTACCTTGAGAAAAGTCTCCTTTTTCTATCAATGCGACCTTTAGTCCTCGAGTTGCAGCATCCCTAGCGACTGCTGCTCCGGTGATTCCCCCACCAATGATGAGTAGATCAAAGGTATCTGATCCCAGCGTACGAAGACTCTTCTCACGCCCCTGAAACGAAAAACTCATTGCCGTCCCCCAATTAATAGCCCTTCTACACGGTAGATCGCTTTGTCACCGAAATTCCAAGTTCCGCAAGTTGCTCGGGCGT
Organism: Bdellovibrionota bacterium; assembly: GCA_963169695.1. Classification (GTDB taxonomy): domain Bacteria; phylum Bdellovibrionota; class UBA1018; order UBA1018; family CAUJDS01; genus CAUJDS01. Next base: position 15,855 of record CAUJDS010000060.1, on the reverse strand, counting down.
TACCGTCGATGGTGACCCGGACATCAGGCACTGCCCACGCTGCGTCTTTGGGAAAGCCATGACATCACGAATCGCCGGAACCCCACATAGAATGGCAGTGAGCCGATCCAATCCAATCGCAATACCGCCGTGAGGTGGCGTACCGTACTGGAGCGCTTCTACAAAGAATCCGAATTTTTCTTTAGCATCCTCGGGAGAAATTCCAAGTGACTGGAACATAGCGTCCTGAAGTCTCGAATCATAGATCCTCAAGGAACCTCCGCCAATTTCAGTTCCGTTGAGTACCAAGTCATAGGCTGCAGCTTCAATCTTATGAAGGTCTCTTTGCTGAAGCAACCATTCCTTATGTTCTTCCTTGGGCGAAGTGAAGGGGTGATGCGCGGCATAGTACCTTCCGTCGCGTTCATCGAATTCTAGAAGCGGAAACCCCACGATCCAATGAAAGTTCATCGGACCCTCTCCAAGAGGAGGCAGAAGTTTCAAGCTAGCTGCTAGTTGCAGGCGCACGGATCCTAGTGAATTACAAACTACCTTGTCACGTGCGTCAGCCACGACAAGCACCAAATCACCTGGAGCAAGGGTCAAAAGGTTACGCAGCCCCTGCACCTCGGTCTCGGAGAAAAATTTTGCAGCGGGCGACTGAAGCGTTCCATCTTCCTGGACCTTGATCCATAACAAGCCCTTCGCGCCGTAGTCTGATGCAACTTTGGCAAGATCGTCCAGGTCTTTTCTTGAAAAACGTGCAGCCTCTCGGTCAACCTTGATTGCTCGAATCGAGCCAGCTTGCCCATGAGGACCGGAAGCCAACGCTTTTTGAAAAACTTGAAACGTACTTTTAGCAAAGAGCGATGAGAGGTCTCTCAACTCCAAACCAAATCGAGTATCAGGCTTGTCTGATCCGTAGCGGGTCATCGCTTCGTGATAAGTCATTCGTGGAAATGGCGTGCTAATTTTCTTTTGGTGAATCAATTGCCAAACTTCTACCATCATTTCTTCCATGATCGGAAAAAGCACCTCTTCATTAATAAACGATGCTTCAATATCGATTTGGGAGAATTCCGGTTGGCGCTCAGCTCTCAAATCCTCATCTCGAAAACATCGAGCGACTTGGTAGTAGCGGTCAAATCCAGCCACCATGAGGAGCTGCTTCAGTGTTTGGGGAGACTGAGGCAACGCATAGAACTGCCCAGGATTCAGACGACTCGGGACAATGAAATCTCGTGCACCTTCGGGGGTGGATTTGTAGAGAATCGGTGTTTCAACTTCCAAGAAATCATGACGGTTAAGAACCTGCCGAATCGCTTGCACTGTGTGGTGTCGAACAATGAAATTCTTTTGAAGGGAAGGTCGACGCAAATCGAGGTAGCGATATTTCAATCGTAGTAATTCGGAGACCTCTTCATCCAAAATAGAAAAGGGAGGCGTTCGCGCTTCTGAAAGAATCTTTAGCTCACGGCAAAGGACTTCGATTTCGCCGGTAGGCATTTTGGCATTGGTCATCCCCTCGGGACGATTGCGGACGGTGCCAACACACTCAATGACGAATTCATTCCTCAATTTTTGAGCAAGATCGTGGGCAGCTTTTCCGATTTCCGCATTTCCCGGATCAAAAACAACCTGCGTCATTCCATAGCGATCTCGTAGATCCACAAAAATCAGACCACCGTGATCCCGACGGATAGAGACCCAACCACAAATCTTGACTGTATCGTTCAGGTTAGTGGTGTCTAATTCACCACAAGTATGGGTTCTCATGAATTTCGGACTCCTATTTCAACTTTTTCGCCCCTTTTTGGGGCTTGAGACTCATCCATAAGCCAAATTAGCCGAAAAGTTAAGGTGATGAAGGTTTATCTATTCAAAAGAATACTCTTTTTCTGGATATCCGTCAGTGCTCTTGCAGTGGGCGCTGCGTGCTACCTCGGCATGCAAAGCAGTCTTCAAAGTCAGCGAAGTGCTTTTGCAGAAACCCGCACCCTCCTCGCCAAAAAACTTTCTGAGCAGCTGGCCCAGTTCTATGAGCAACGCCTTGCCAACGCGGAAGCCTATTACCAAATTGCCATGCAGCGATTTAAGAGTCGAAGCGAGCAGATCCGATTTATTGAAGGGTTGATTCAATCCGATGCCTCACTATTGGCCTTTGGAATTTACCAAAAGGAAGCACAAGGTTGGAGGCTAGCCTTTCACCTGAGTCGACCCCATGATGACCCCAAGCGTATCGACTTTGAAACACTGAAGTCCCTGCATCAAACGGCATTGATGGATCTCGATGTCCTCAAGTCTCAGCCTAAGGGGATCCTCACTCAGTTTGCCAAGCTCCAAGACGAAACGCCGGTCCTAAGAGTGGCAAGGTCACTACCTGATGGATCCGTGCTGGGGGTGGAGCTAGACCAAGAATGGGTCCAAGACTACTTGAAATCCAGCGCCCTCGAATCCCATATCCTGGTGACCAATGAGCGGGGACTCTTAGTCCTTCAAACGGAGACCGATCATTTTGTCCTGGGCGAAGATCTCTCCTACTTACCCGCTATCCGGCACACCATGAATCAGCGCGAACCTGCCGGATGGATTCGCTATCGAGAATTTCCGGGAGAACCGCTCAAACTTGCTGGCTACAACAAAGAGCCCCTCACCCAGTCCACCGTGATGATTCAAGAGCCGTATCAAAACGAAGAAGCCTACCAGTGGATGGCGTGGCGCCGAATCTTCCTATGGATGGCTGCAACCTTCAGCATCCTTTGGATGGTACTGGCCCTCACCCTCAGAGCCATGAATTCACGAAGAGCCCTTCCAGCTTAGGCCACCCGTCTTCTTCGGGTTCGAAACCCATCCCAAAGGAAAAGAACAATCGCTAACCAAATCAAGCCAAAGGTAAAGGCGCGACTCACCGTGAAAGCCTCGTGATAAATCAAGACCGCCACACCGAAGCTGATGGTAGGGGTAAGAAACTGCAAAAATCCAAGTGCAGAAAGTTTCATGCGCTTTACTGCAACCGCATAGAGGATCAATGGCACCGAAGTCACGAGACCCGTCATAACCAAGAGTAGCGCAATCCAAGGCTTAACCCTCTCGCCCCAAACAATCGACTCTGCCCGATGGCCCATAAGATAATAAATCGAAAAGGGAACGAGCAGGGTTGTTTCAACCCAGAGCGCATTCAAGGCATCCAATTTTACTTGTTTGCGCAGTAAAGCGTACACGCTAAAGCTGCAGGCGATGGTCATCGCCACCCACGGAAACTGACCATAGGCCACCAACGGAATCAGCACAGCAATTCCCGCCAAAACAATCGCGATCCACTGTAGCGAGCTGAAACGCTCCCCTAGCACCGCAAAACCAAGAAATATCGTAACCAACGGACAAGCGTAATAGCCCAGGCTGGTTTCGAGCACCAAATCATGTTGGACTGCCCAGATGTAGACTCCCCAGTTTGAAATCAAAAGTAGCGCCGTCGATAACAAAACAAAAAACGTTTTACGATTGGGTATCAAAAAGATAGGCCGTTTATTTCGACGAATCCAAAGAATAACAAACGTCATAGTAACTGACGCCCACAAGATTCGATGAGACAAAATCTCTAAAGGAGAACAATCATGCATGGCTTTCCAATAAATGGGCAACGATCCCCATAAGAAAAAAGCAATGACTGCGTAGAGGTTTCCGAAAAACAATTCCCGATCTTTGATAGCCACACGACGTCAGTATCTCATGGCCAAATCTAGGTAAAGAACCGTTTCGAAGCTATAATCGAAGCATAAGCCGCTTAACGGATCGAACTCGATCTCTAAGATCTGCCGCCTTCTCAAAGTCGGTGGACTGGGCGGCTTTCTTCATGGCCTCCTCCATCTTCGAGACAACTGTCTTGAGATCCTGCATGGAGCTAAAGTACTCTCCGGCCAATTCCTGAATCTTGTTGGTGGGATCGACGCCTTCTGCCCAATCGGGTTCAGCAGCTGCCCAAAGGCTTTCCTGCGATCGCTGCCCTCTGCCCGTACGAAGCGCCTTTTGGGTCTGAGCAATACGATAGTCCTTTTCGCTCGCATACGATTCGTTTTCGTCTTCTTCTCCCAAAGGCGACAAGCGGGCATGGATTGCCTTGACGATACTCTTGGGCTCAATTCCATGTTCGGCATTGTAGGCTTCTTGAATCACCCGACGCCTTCTTGTTTCTTCAATAGCCTTACTCATGCTTCCTGTCATGCGATCGGCATATAGAATGACCTTGCCTTCAACATTTCTTGCCGCACGACCCATGGTCTGAATCAGAGACCGATAGCTTCTCAGAAATCCTTCTTTATCCGCATCAAGGATCGCAACAAGAGAGACTTCTGGAAGGTCCAATCCCTCTCGAAGAAGATTGATTCCGACAAGCACATCGAACTTTCCCATGCGCAAATCTCGAAGGATTTCTATGCGCTCCAATGTATCGATATCCGAATGCAGGTACTTCACCCGCACTCCTTTTTTGGTATAAAACTGCGCAAGTTCTTCGGCTAATTTCTTGGTTAACGTAGTGATCAATACCCGAAAACCTTTGTTGACATGAATTGCAATCTCCTGAAACAGATTCTCTACCTGTTCAGTAGCGGGACGCACTTCTACCTCTGGATCCAATAGGCCCGTCGGTCGAATGACCTGTTCAACAACGGCACCGTGAGTAAGATTCAATTCGTAATCACCAGGCGTTGCAGAAACAAATAAAACTTGATGGATAGAACGCTCCCACTCTTCAAAGCTAAGCGGGCGATTATCTAAAGCGGATGGAAGTCGAAATCCATGTTCCACCAAAGTTGATTTTCTGGCTCGATCCCCGCGATACATACCTCCGATTTGTGGTACCGTGACGTGGCTTTCGTCTACAATCAGAAGCCAATCCTTTGGAAAATATTCAAGGAGGGTCGGAGGAGCGTCGCCCGACTTTCTACCCGTTAAGTGACGGGAGTAATTTTCGATCCCGGGACAAAATCCCAACTCATCCATCATTTCTAGGTCGAAGAGAGTTCGCTGAGTGAGTCGCTGCACCTCAACAAGCTTTCCTGCTTCATCAAATTGCGTCAGACGTTCTCGCAATTCTTCCCGAATAGAATCCATGGCCCTTCTGCGATTCTCAAGCGTTGTCACATAGTGACTCCCCGGAAAAACAGTGACGCGAGGAATTTTTTGAATCTTAGTTCCGCGCAGCGGATCAAATTCAACGATGCGCTCCACCTGATCGCCAAAGAGTTCAATCCGTATTGCACGCTCTTCCTCATAACTAGGAAAAACTTCAATAACATCCCCTCGAACTCGAAAAACCCCACGGTGAAAATCGATGTCATTCCGTTGGTATTGTATTTCGACGAGTTTCTTAAGAATATCTTGTCGAGAAATCGTCTGCCCCTCTTGAAGGTAAAGGATCATCCCTTCATAGGCTTCAGGCGATCCCAAACCATAAATACACGAAACAGATGAAACAAGAATGACATCGTTGCGCTCTAAGAGTGAGCGGGTGGCCGAATGCCGAAGTTTGTCAATCTCGTCATTGATTTGCGAATCCTTCTCAATAAAGGTGTCCGTTGAAGGAATGTAGGCTTCTGGCTGATAGTAGTCGTAATAACTAACGAAGTACTCCACCGCGTTTTCTGGAAAAAACTCTCTCATTTCAGAAAAGAGCTGAGCTGCCAGTGTCTTATTGTGGCTGAGAATCAGCGTAGGGCGTCCCAAAGCTGCGATGACATTTGCCATCGTAAAGGTCTTTCCGGATCCCGTTACACCCAAGAGCACTTCTTGTTTGGCACCCGATCGAAAACCCTCAGTGAGGAGTCGAATAGCCTCAGGTTGATCACCCGTCGGTTGAAAAGGAGTATGAAGCTTAAAGGGTCTCTGCGAAAATACTGGACTCATGCAACCGTCAAGTATACCTCATTTGACAAACTAAACTATGGCGATTCAAACATTTCAGTGGAAAGTACAAAAAGAAGAGGCGGGCCTTCGGCTCGATCATTTCCTCGCTCAGAAATTGGCTGAAAAGGAGCTATCTAAATCGACGGTCAGAAAGCTCATCGTTGCGGGTGCCGTCTACCTCAATCAAAAGCGTTGCCGCATTGCTTCGAAGAACCTTTTGCCTTTTGCTCACGTGAAGGTGCTTTATGATTCTTCGAAATTGAAGGCCACGGGTCCCACGATCATTTGGAGTGACAGCTGGGTGCTCTATGAGGATGCAAGCCTGCTCGCTATCAATAAGCCCTCCGGAATTCCGACACAACCCACGGTGGACGAAGCCCGAGACAATGCCTTTGCGCTGACCAAGGCTTATGTGCAGAAGAAAGATCCCAGTGCCTACTTAGGTCTCCATCATCGACTTGATAAAGATACCTCAGGAGTATTGGTCTTTGTCAAAGACCCGTCCTGCAATGCCGCACTAGGAAGTCAATTTCAGGATCACACCATCACCAAAACCTATTGGGCCTGGGTGCATTTCAGGCCAGAGAATCCGCCAGCACCGCGATGGAATGTTCGCAATTTTTTGGGCGAAGGCAAGCGCCTCGGTAAGATGAAGACTTATGCCTCCGTTCGCTCGGGTGGAAAAATGGCAGAAACGGCGTTTCGGACGCTCGAAGTTCAAAAGGATTTCGCACTCATTGAAGCCCAGCCACTAACGGGAAGGACCCATCAAATTCGAGTGCACCTTTCAGAAAATGACTTACCTATTGTGGGTGACCCACTTTACGGGATTTCGAATGCAAGGGGACGACTCCTCTTGCACGCAAAGACTTTGGAACTCAAGCACCCACTCACTGGCGAGAAATTGAAAATTGAAGCCCCACTTCCAAAGGAATTTGAGTTTAAGAATCTTCAGAAGTGACCGGCAGCCACTGAGTGAGCCGGATATCAGCAACATCTGCAAAAAACATGACCAGTCGATCCACACCTAAAGCGATTCCACCGCATTCCGGCATTCCTTCGCGCAAGGCACGCAGAAAGGCTTGATCCACGGGAGTCTTCGGAAAGTCGTCAGAATACAATTCGGTTCGCAATTCCATGTCTTTCTCAAAACGCTTTTCTTGCGCATAGGGATCGAGGAGTTCATTGAAGGCATTTGCCAATTCAAATCCCGCCATATAAACCTCAAAACGAAGCGCCCATGGCGCGCCATCGATTGGACTTGTTTCGACTCGGGCCAAAGCTGACTGACTAGGAGGATAGTCTGTCACAAAACACGGGCGACCATCATCCAGCTCGGGCTCAATAAAATTCAACCAAAGCTTGAAGTAGAGATCATCCCAAGTGTCTTCGGGAGAAATCGGAAGCCCTCGCGATTCACAAACCGCAGCAAGCGACGAGCTGCTTTGATGCGAGAGCAAATCAATGCCAATCCATTTTTTGAAGAGGTCGTTGATTCGATACTTAGGCCAAGGACCGCGAAGGTCTACTTGCTTGCCTTGATAATTTCGTACGAGCTGCCCGTCAAAGGCAAGCGCAATAGACTGTACAAGCTCTTCTGTCTGCTTCATCACCCATTCGAATCCAGAATGTGGACCCTGACTTACTTGATACCACTCCAACATCGTAAATTCTGGAAGGTGAGTTGTCGAAACAGGTTCATCGCGAAAAGCAGGACAGATCTGGAAGATTCGTTCCATTCCACCGGCAAGAAGCTTCTTCATTCCAAACTCGGGAGAGGTTGGCAAAGCGTAGCGTCGATTCTTTTTCCAATCCGTGACTGCAAACGGGCGGATGTGTACTTCCATTCCAGGACAAGGCGCAAGAAGCGGTGTTCTTACTTCCAAAAAATCGTGAGATTGAAAATAGGACCGAATCCCTCCTTCCACTTTGCCTCGTACACGAACGGCATGTTGGCGCGCGGGATCTTGGATTTGGCTGCGAAAGGTTTGGATTGGACTATTCAAAGTTCCACCTCGTATAGTGTCCCCTTGTAATGACAACCCTCAAAAAATGCATCGGAAAAAGGCCATGGATCGAAAAAAATGGATCGATTTGCTCCAAAATGGACTTCAGAAAAACCTCCCCTACTTTCAAAATGCCCAATTTGCCAAGTCTTCAAAAGAAATCGTGGAAGCCAGTGTCTTGGCCCTTTGGGGCTTTGAAGATGGGACCGAAGAACCACAGCTCCTTTTGACACGTCGATCGCAAAATGTACCCACCCATAAAGGTCATTATGCGTTTCCAGGAGGAAAGCGCCATGATGAGGACGAAGAATCAGACCCTCTCGAAACCTCCAAAGCCACAGCCCTGCGCGAGACTCACGAAGAAACGGGCTTGGATCCTGAGTCTTTCGAAATCATTGGTCATCTCCCGATCCTTCCAACGCTTAGTTCTGGATACTGGGTCAGACCATGGGTCGGAGTTCTGAAAGAAGCAGTGTCAAAGCAGAAAATTGATTTGGATCCAGGAGAGATGGAGTGGGCTGGCTGGATTCCGCTCTCTTCTTTTCAAAACCCCCTTCACTATCGTCTTGATCGCTTTGAGTCCAACGGTCAGACATTTGCTACTCATGTTTACACAATTGAGACGCACCGCATATGGGGCGCCACAGCAGCCATGATTCACAACCTCCTTTCGCGTCTGGAGTTGTAAGTTGCTTTGAGGTAGATCTTGTTTCCTCGACTCAATAAAGGAGGCTCCATGATTCAAAAACTAAGTCTTATTGCCCTTATCCTAGGATTCGCCGTGCTTGTTCCGTCTACGGGTTATTCTGCTGAATTATGGAAAGGCCCTCACTTTGACCATCATGGTGCCTTTGGGGCCTCATCTGGACTTGGCGTAGTTGACGGTCGAGCTGGCTTTGCACTAACTGGACAGGTATCTGCGGTCATTCAAGATCGCGGATTTTTTCCTGATATGACCAACCAACTCAGCATTGAAGCAAGTGCAGGACCCCTCCTTGGCCTAGCGGGAACAACTCCCTTTCAATACGGCCTGCACCTTCGTTGGGACTTTCTCTATAACAGCAATTGGACTTTCTTTGCCGTTGGCGGATTAGGTGGTGCCATCATGACTCGAAGCTTCGAACTATTCCCACGATTGGGAATCGGTGCCTTTTATCGCGCTCTTGACTACCTATGGATCCGAGCCGACATCAGCCACGAATGGATGACCGCCGGAATTTCGGTTCCGTTTTAGCCAAAGCGCTCACCATTCGTAAGACAAGCTAGCCGCAGAGAAAAACCCTGGCCCAAATCCTAGATTGGTAGTGTCTACCTTTTCTCCCGACTCAGTAGATCCGAGGACCACGTTGTTGAGTCCGAATACCCAGTCAAAAGAAGCTTTGCCAATCATGATGCCTGAACCTACACGAGCGGCAGAATTGCTCTTTGAAAACGTAAATCCGCCTCGCAAGGTGAGCCAGCTCGTTGCTTCAGCTTCCACTGAAATTTCAATTGGAAAGAGATGGGTCGCGGAACTAGTACCTAGGCTTCTATTCCAATAGCTAAAGCCCCAATTCATCTTGGCACCTTGAGCGAGATCAAAGTGACGACCGATTCCAAACCCCCAAGTCTTCGTGGAATTGGTGTCTGCAGTACCGATCTTATTTTTTCGATAGGTAAAATGAGGGGTCCACTCTCCGAAGCGATATCGAACCCCAGTAAGGAGGTCCGAATTTTTTGTGACGGTCGAAGAATTACCCATCAGCGAAGTTCCAAAAAAGGGCTCAATACCTAGGTACGAAAATCCCAAACGAATTCCAGCATATTTATTGGCCGCATCGCCTTGGGCATAGGTAAAACCCAATCCCCATTTCACCAACATATCCGCACCGAAGACTATATCTACCGGCGCCATGGAGGCTCCATAACTTCCAGATAGGGGTCGATTGAAGAATCCACCTAGCTTGAAGCTCAAGAGACTCGTCGTAAATCCAGCTTCGGCAGTATTTTGACTATTGGATTTTTCAATGATGGCCCAATCCGGCTGGCTAACAATTAAAGCAGGATTATAGAAGTGATTGTAATAGGTATCGTACATCAAACTTCCAGAGTTTCCGCTACCAGCCATTCCGCCCAGCACCTGTCCGCCAGTACCATCTCCCAAGACCATGGTTCGCGCGCGCGATGCCCATGCTCCCTGCGGCATCGATAAAGCGGCGCCAAGAATAACAGTTGCAGCGAAGTAAATACGATTTCGATTAAAATTCATGATGCAGGCCTCCCACCTTCTTTAGTTCTGACTTGCTACAGGTTGTGCCGAACTTTCTAGGGTGTCAATTTTTTTTCGCTCGCACTGCTCCGCGTAATCTTGAAAAGAGAAATTCTCACATCCACAACAAAAGCGGGCTTGCTCATGTAAAATAGAGAGAACATGAAACAGACACGGAAGTCCAAAAGCCTAGTTTTAGATGCAGCAACACTGACGCTCCTCGCACTTGCGGTATTTTCACTTGCAGCATTGATCACGCATCACCCAGCAGACCCATCACTCTTCAGTAATTCCACGAAACCGGCACTCAATGCCTGTGGTTGGTTGGGAGCAGGGTTGTCTGCAATCTTGCTTCAAACGATTGGACTTGGATCCTTTCTGATTCCGGCAGCTTTGCTCTTCCTTGCTGGAACACTATACGAACGCGACTCATTCTCGAAGGTAGCGAGCAGCTTGGCAGGAATGTTCGTCGCTGTTACGGCTTTCACGGTGTTTGTCACGCTTCAATGGAAGTACCTTCCCTATTCGGGTCAAATCCTCCTTACTGGAGGAGCCTTAGGTGCATGGATCGCAGGAAGCTTACTGCGCTCTCTCAATCACCTTGGCGCATCCATTGTATCGCTCCTCGTATTCTCTCTCGCTGTCGCATTTTCTACCCCGCTTTCATTTGCGCTGATGATTGGACGAACATTGAGTTGGGTGGCGCAATCTACTGCAAAAATTCTTACCGTAGTTGCTACCTATACTTGGAGTTTTTTAGAAATTATCGTGCACAACGGATTTTCTATTACGACAGCCAAGTTGCATCAATGGAGAATTGGAGCCTTCGAAAGGGCTCGTGAGCAATGGACTGCGTTTTCTCAACGCCAAAAAGCAGAAGCGACGCTCCCAGCGAAAAATGAGGCGCTGGAATTGCTTGAGGATACAGATGCTGGGGAACCCGAGTTTGATCTTGCCATTGAAGAGCCCGAGACAGCCTTGCCCACTCAGCCCTCTGGCGCTTATGCATTACCACTTGAAACTCAGCCACCCACCAAACCCAAGCCACCCCATAAAATTCCAACCAAAAAGGGGGCTTGGAAATTACCTCCACTTGAATTTCTTCGACCCCAACCCAATGTCAAAACCGAATTTAGCAAAGAAAAGCTGATTGAGAATTCCAAGATCCTTGTTCAAAAGTTGACGGACTTCGGAATCGAAGGAGAAATTACCGCCGTACGACCCGGACCCGTTATTACCCTTTATGAATTCAAGCCTGGCCCCGGAGTGAAAGTTTCTCGGATCGTTGCATTGGCAGACGACTTAGCAATGGCGCTCGCAGCAGAAAACGTCCGAATCCTCGGCCCAATTCGTGGAAAGAACGTCATCGGAATCGAAATCCCAAGTGAAAACAGAGAAACCGTTTTCCTTCGCGAGCTTCTTCAGCATCCCGACTACTACGGAGATCGTTACTCCATTCCTGTGGTAATGGGTAAGGACATCAGTGGACAGCCCATGCTCTCTGATTTGTCTAAGATGCCTCACCTCCTTTGCGCCGGTCAGACAGGATCTGGAAAATCCGTATTCATGAACAACTTGATTTGCTCACTTCTGTACCGATTCACACCAGAAGAGCTTAGGATGATTCTAGTTGATCCTAAGTTTATTGAGTTTCGCGCTTATCAAGATACGCCTCACCTCATGCTACCCGTAGTAGATGATCCTAAAGCTGCTGCAATTGCTCTGAAATGGGCCGTTCGAGAAATGGAAAGACGCTATCGAATATTGGCTCTTATGGGAGTCCGAAATCTTTCTTCCTACAACCAAAAGGTCGAAGAAATGGGCGCCGACGTGGTTCATGACCTCCTCCTTGCAGAAGAAAATCAAGAACACCAAACTCGTTCTTCCTTCGGCAATGACTGGATCAATTCTTTCGAAACCAATGAGGACGGCACACCTCGTGTTGGAAGGCTGCCATTCATCGTCTTAGTCATCGACGAATTGGCAGACCTAATGATGGTAGCGCGAAAGGAAGTTGAAGTAAGCGTAGCCCGCATTGCTCAAAAAGCACGAGCGGCGGGCATCCACTTGGTCATTGCAACGCAGAGACCATCAACCGACGTCATTACTGGGCTTATTAAGGCCAACCTACCTACTCGAGTGTCTTTTCAGTTGGCCAGCCATATAGACTCCAAAACCATCATTGATCGCGGAGGCGCCGAGAGACTCCTTGGGCAGGGCGATATGCTTTTCGTCCCTCCGGCAAGCTCTCAGTCCATTCGCCTCCATGGAGCCTTTGTTGACGACGACGAGATTCACAAAATTACAGCTTTTCTTAAGTCCCAAGGTAAACCCGTCTATCGCGATGAAATTCTCATCGACGACGAGGAAGGCACTGAAGGCAATGAAGAGGAAGCCGTGGAGCACGATGAACTCTTCCGAGAGGCGACCGAGCTGGTCCAAAGAACGGGCCACGCATCTGCAAGTTTTCTTCAAAGACACCTCAAAGTCGGCTATAACCGAGCAGCTCGCATGATTGAAACCATGGAAGCCAGGGGAATCGTGGGACCCGCCGATGGATCCAGACCCCGGGAAGTCCTCATAAGATAGATCGCAGGAAAAATGATGAATCGCTTTTTTATCTTGGGAGTCCTTCTCAGTTGCTCCAACAGTTGGGCATTGCAACCTACTCAAGAGCCCGATTCAGGCGTGGCTGGTGAAACCGTCATTGAATCTGACTCAGAGGCAGACGGAGCCATTGAGCTGGGAGAAGAATCGGAAACTCCCGTTCCAACAAAAAAATTTAGGGGTAGCAGTGAAAAAAAAGCGGAAGGCACCAAAGCAAAAAAAACTGACATCAAGCCGTCAACGATCAAAAGCCAGTATCGAACGGACGGTCGAAGACTTGACGTGGATCCGGACTGACCAGAAATTTCCGTTGCCACAGATCGTTCGAAATGTTGTCCAGAAAATCAATGACGCTGATCACGTCGCTTACCTCGTCGGAGGAAGTGTGCGGGATTACTTGATGGGTCGCCCCACGAAGGATCACGATATAGCCACCAGCGCGCGACCAGAGAAATTAATGGAACTATTCCCGAACGCCTATCCAGTGGGAAAGGCATTTGGAGTCATCCGAATTATTGATGGAGATCATGAAGTTGAGGTTGCCACTTTTAGGCAGGACTCAGATTATGAAGACCACAGACGCCCACAATCCGTCCAATTTAAGGGACCTGTAGAGGATGCCTTTCGAAGAGACTTTACGATCAATGGAATTTATTACGATCCCAAGACTCAACGCATTCTCGACTTGGTGGGAGGACTCGGGGATCTTGCAAAACGGAGCCTTCGAGCCATTGGGGACCCAGATGATCGGTTTCAAGAAGATGCGCTTCGGCTGCTCCGAGCCGTCCGATTTGCAACGACCCTTCACTTCGAAATCGATCCTGACACCTTAAAGGCTCTGAAAAAGCGGTTTCGACTCTTGGGAAAAGTAAGTCGAGAGCGTGTACAATCCGAGCTGTCACCCATTCTTATGGGTCCACACCCCGATCAAGCACTGCAACTCCTTTCTCAAACCAACCTGATATTAGAAATTATTCCGGAAGCGGAGTGGCTAAAAAGCATCAAGCAACCTCACTTGGATCAAACTGAGTCCACCGCTTGGAATACAACCCTCCATTGCCTTAAACTTTTTTCCAAAAGTTCCCACCGAACCCTAACTCTTGCCTGGGCCGTACTCCTCCACGAAATCAAAAAGCCTCAACCAACCAAGAACATCACCCCGGAGAAAACGCCTGAGCGAGATTTTCTTTTCTATATCGAACAAATCTGTCGCCGACTGAAATTGCCCAATGAAATTACTACCAAGGTTCTTTACCTTTCCTCAGAGCTTTTTAAGTTCAAAGAAGTATTTCAAATGCGAAACGCAACCCTCCAGAGATGGATTCAGCACCCCGGCTTTCCTGAATTATTGGAGCTGCATCGCATATCGACACTCAGCCAGGACGGGAATCTCTCCTATTATGATTTTTGCTTTAGTAAGTTAGAGGAATTTCGTCAAAGTGCGCCCTCCCAGCGTCTTTTGGACGGCGAGGATCTCATTCAACTCGGCTTTGAACCAGGACCCCATTTTACTCAAATCCTAAGAACCGTTGAGGACCTAGTATTGGAAAAGCGCCTGCAAACGAAAGAAGAAGCGCTCGAATTCGTGGTGAAGCACTTTGTAACCTGATTCTAAACAACACGGGAGGTCTCCTTGGTGGATGCAAGGGATTCATTACCTATCGGATTGAGTACTTAAATTAGGAGCTCTTCCTTCTGAATGGTTAGCCGCAAGACCTGTCCCTAAGTAAGCCGGCTCGAGCTGTACTCCCTTGGTGCGATTGTGTAGTCCACATAGATGCTGAATATTTTCTAGAGTTCCTACTCCTCCACGAGCAATTGGAATAATGTGATCATATTGAACTCGGTACCGACTCTCGCATCGTTTGCCACTTAAAGGACTGTGGTACTCGCACTGGCCTTTGCTACGCTTGGCTACTTCGATTCGAATCCATTGCGGAATAAAGCGTGAAGACTTTGGAGGCGTTGGACATAAATACCTATCAAAATCGAGGCAATCATCCTTGAGTTTCTGCGCAAAAAGAGACAGATCTGGTTTGCTACTTATTACCTTCTGCTTCTTTCGGAGTGGATCGAGTTTATCCAAAGTGGTTTTCAGGCTGAGCTTAAATAACTCCAAGGCTCCTAAGTTGCCACGCAGCTCTCTTAGTCTTTCTAGCATCTGCAGAGTTTCTTCATCCGCTTGGAAGGAGATGGTAGGTTGATTCGGATTTTCAGCAATCAAACTGGGCCTTCGTTCTTGGGCTTTGGCTTCTAGCATCCTCTGGGTCTCGCGGATGGTAGAACCTAAAGAGGCCTGAATGATTGCTTTGGTTTCTTTTTTCGTAATGGGCTCCGAAGAAGCTTGATTCTCCTTGCGGATAAACTGCTGAATCTTTGCTGCCTGAGAGAGCGTGAGTTTCCCGTTTTCGATCTGAGTCCTAGCTTCTGGGACACTCACCATCAATCGCATAGCGGCGATACGGGAAGAAGCAGATGCTTCGCAATAGCCAAGTTCCTTCACCGCATATTCCCACAAGGAAGCGTATCCAAGTTTTGCATGGAGCTTGCGATCGGAGATTTCTTTGAGGTGAAGCAGCACTTGCAAAGTCAGTCTCTGCTCAGCTCTGGCAAGCTCTCGGATTCGAAGCTGCAACTGGGAATCAGACAATGCCTTGAGGCTAGAAGGCAATTGCCCTGTGCTAATGTTTTTAATCTTTGAAGCTTGAGTGGATTCATTTTGCCGCATTACATTTCTCCGTTTCTTTTTCTTCGGACTGCATATCACGGAATTTTTGGGCGAATATTTAGGCATTAGTCTTCGATAAGAGACACGATACAAGCATCCAAATGAACCCGGAGGATTGCTAGGGAGTCGACGCGGCAACGAGACGTCTTGCGCGTGTAATGGGGTGTTACGCATTGCTTGGATTTGCAAAACGCAAATTACATTTTTATAAAAAAACTCGGTCAAGCAGAAATGACCGAAGATTTGAGAAAGAATTCTAAATTACAAATAGGATGATGAAAAATGTCTTTCCATTTCGCGCGCAGAAAGGGACTCATCGTAACAAGTATTCATGCACACTTACTGAGAATACTCTTTCAGTTTTGTCACCCCCCTCGCTGAGT
>CAUJDS010000059.1 GCA_963169695.1 Bdellovibrionota bacterium | reverse complement strand
CTAGAAGAAGTGCGAAAGGACTATGCGAGCCGCGTGGTTGCCTTAAAAAAAATAAAATCCTTCAAAGCCAAAAAGTCTTTTCTCAAGGCTTGGTATGCTTCTGCCAACGAAGTCACTCGGGGCATTACACCTTTGAATATTGAAAAACCAGGGATGGAGGCACTCTCACTCATGGTCGAGGATTTTCGCTATTATCTAGAAATTCTGCAGGAAACGAATGGTAAGCCCGCTTCCTGCGAAGCAGCGCGCACCAGAATGCGCACATCAGTGGATCCCACACGGGAAGAAGTGGGCGAGGGTCAATTTTCAGAAGGAGCAAAAGCAGGCTTGCAGGCGTTAGCGATCCTTTGCAATAATCCCAAACTTGCAGAACTCAAGTAAACGAATTGCCTTTTTCTGAAAGGACCTGCGCCAAGTACTTTCCGTACGGTGTTGGGCCATAGCTTTCTACCAGTTGAGTAAGTTGTGCGCGGTCAATAAATCCCCTGCGGTAGGCGATTTCTTCAACGCAAGAGATAAGAAGGCCTTGGCGCTTTTCTAAGGTCTGAACAAACTGACTGGATTCCAGCAGGGAATCAAAGGTACCAGTATCAAGCCACGCCACACCGCGACCCAGTCGTTCTACCGACAATTCTCCGCGTTCCAAATAGACACGGTTGAGTGACGTAATTTCAAGCTCGCCTCGGGCTGAGGGTTTCAGTGCCTTGGCGTATCGAGAAGCGTTACCGTCATAAAAATATAGTCCCGTAACAGCCCAATGGCTCTTCGGATTGGTAGGTTTTTCTTCGAGAGAAATGGCTCGGTCCTTTGCGTCGAGTTCTACAACGCCATAACGCTCTGGATCTTGGACGTGATAGCCAAAGATTTTGGCGCCATGGGTGATCTTCGAGGCTTCTACAAGTGAGCGTTGCAGGTCATTGCTATAGAAAAGATTGTCTCCCAAAATGAGTGCGCAGGGGCTGCCGTCAAGAAAGCTTTCGCCGATAACCAGCGCTTCAGCAATTCCTTTGGGTTCTAGCTGCTGAGCGTACTGGAGTCGAAGTCCGAGTGCTTTTCCGTCACCCAGCAATCCTTGAATAAAAGGTAAATCTCTTGGCGTACTAATAGTCAAGATTTCGCGAATTCCTGTAAGCATCAGTACAGAAAGTGGGTAGTAGAGGGCAGGCTTATTGTAGATAGGAAGCAATTGCTTGCTGATCGACTTGGTGAGGGGATAGAGCCTTGTGCCGGATCCTCCGGCTAATAAGATCCCTTTCATTTGATTTCCGCCTCTTGGGTTTGTTTTGATTGAAGGTACCACTGAACGGTTTCTTTTAGTCCCGAGTCGAACCGTACTTTTGCACGGTAGCCTAATTCTTTTTGGGCAAAGCTTGAATCGATGCTGTACCGAAAATCATGACCGAGGCGATCTTCGACGAATTGGATTTTGGATTCATGTTTCTGTCCGTCTGATCGTGGGCGACTCTCATCGAGCAAGTGGCAAAGGAGCTGCACAATTTCTAGGTTGTTCATTTCCTTTCCACCGCCAAAACAATAGTGTGCGCCGGGTTTTCCTTTTTCGAGCGCGAGCAGAACCCCTTGGCAATGGTCAGTGACATGCAACCAATCTCTGACGTTAGTACCTTTGCCGTAGACTCCAAGGGGGCGATTGAGGAGCGCCGACTGAATCATATGGGGAATCAATTTTTCAGGAAATTGCCTTGGTCCGTAGTTATTGGAGCAATGAGTAATAATGCAAGGTAGGCCGTAAGTTTTGCAATAGGCACGCACAATCAAATCCGCTGCAGCTTTGGAGGCAGCATAGGGTGAATTAGGTTGGTAAGGATGGGTCTCAGTAAAAGAACCTTCCGGTCCAAGCGATCCAAAAACTTCATCCGTAGAAATCTGAATAAAGCGAAAAGACTCGCGCAAGACTGGTGAAGACTTTCTCCAAGCAATCAAAGACTGCTCGAGCAAAGTCTGGGTGCCTTGAACATTGGTGCGAATGAATTCACCCGGACCAAGGATCGACCGATCGACATGGCTCTCGGCTGCAAAATGAATCACGGCATGGAAGCTGTCTTTTTCAAACAGGCCCTTCACTAGTCCGGCATCACAAATGTCGCCTTCGACGAACTGATGGGGTGTGGAAGCGATATTGGTGCGGCTTCCGGCGTAGGTGAGCGCATCAAGCACGGTGACGTCGTAGCCTTGCTGAACGGCAAGATCGACAAAATGACTTCCAATAAATCCGGCTCCACCAGTAACAAGGAGTTTGGGGCGCGATTGAACCATGCCAACGAGGTATCAGAGGCCTTCTCAGGGTGCCAAACGAATTCTTTTCAAATCACCGGCAAGCAGGCCGCATCGCGTTAATTTTTGCGGTTAGGCGACAATACGGCACATCTCTTGAAGTAAGCTCAACCATGATTCATCAATTATTACCCGAAGAGCGACCAAGGGAGCGTTGCTTGATGCATGGACCGGCTTCATTAAGCTTAAGAGAGCTGCTAGCCATACTCTTGGGTTCAGGCCCTCGAAGAAAGGGATGCCTCGGATTGGCCGAGGAATTTCTGGATCGGCTAAGAGTACAGAATTCGGACGACCGCACCTTTTTTTGGTCGATCGAGCAAGACACGGTCTTACTCGCTGGGCTTAAGGGAATGGGAAGCGCAAGTCGTGCTAGGTTGCTCGCTTGTTTCGAAATCTGTCGCCGCTACGCTATGCACCTCGATCAAAAGGAACGCGTAACCAACTTGGAAACAAATCACTCTCGATCCTCGCTCCCTAGGATCGCACTGACCAAAGTCTCCCAGGAATTGCGATCCTCTACTCACGAATGGCTAGGGTATGTTCCGTTTTTTTCAGAGCAAAATGCCGGAGAGCTGATCATCATTGAAAAAGGCGTTCGCACGCACGTCAATTTTGATGTGGCCAATTTTTTCCAGACCCTGCTTACGATTCGTCCAAGGGGATTCATTGTTATACACAACCATCCCTCCGGAATTTTGCGCCCCTCGCAAAAAGATCGCGACCTTACGGATCGTCTCGGGGAATTGGCTATTCAGTTTTCTATCACTCTTTTGGGCCATTGGATTGTTACCAGTGCTAACGAGCAGTGGTTAGAACCTAAAGGGCCTTTTTGATGTCATCCAAAAGATCTTCGGGCTTGGCTGTCGGAGGATAGCGACGAATGACCTCTCCGTTTCGGCCCACCAGGAATTTAGTGAAATTCCACTTGATGGCTTCCGTTCCAAGAATCCCCTTCTTTTCATTTTTGAGAAATTGATAAACGGGATGCGTCTGAGGTCCGTTGACGTCCACCTTCTCCATGATCGGAAAGCTCACTTCATAGGTGAGACTACAAAAATTCTGAATCTCTTGAGCATCGCCGGGTTCTTGAGCGCCAAATTGATTGCATGGAAATCCGAGTATATTCAGACCCTGTCCCTTCAATTCTCGATACAGCTTTTCAAGACCCGTGTACTGAGGAGTGAATCCACACTTGCTTGCTACATTGACAACCAAGACCACTTGGCCCTTTAAGGCGTTGAAATCGAATGGCTTCCCATTGAGTGAATTGGCCGAGAGTTCATAAAATGAATCCATAGATCCTCCAGCGCAGGATTTACCCTTTCTAAAGAGATGCTGTCGAGTTAAAAGACCTTCACATTCATGGTGGGCTGTAGCTCAGCGGGAGAGCATTCGCTTCACACGCGAAGGGTCGCTGGTTCAATCCCAGTCAGCCCAACCATTGTATAAAAAAAGGGGCTCTTGCCCCTTTTTTTATAGGCTCTTCTCAGTTGATGGTGGGTCACCGTCACAAAGCACATTAGGAACAAGCATTTAGCAATTGGAGCCGATAGTTATTGAGGTTGTGATAGCCGTAAGCCCTTCTTCTTACAAGGGAAGCTTTGTTGTTGAAGGCTTCT